>CAJXPL010000023.1 GCA_913057985.1 uncultured Synechococcus sp. | reverse complement strand
ATTGCGCGAGGCATGGCCGGCGTTCTTCGTCAGGCCGTCGCGGAAGGCATCACCCGGTTGGGCACCCCGTTTCAGCCGGGCCTCCACCTCCAGCAAACGGCTGAGCAAGGAGAGGAAGCGTTTGGCCGGGCGACCCTGCAGCTGCTTGCGCATCACGTAGATGCGTTTGGGGTTGCCGATCCCAGCGGCCTTGGCGATCACCGCCACATCCCGTTCCCCCTGCTGTTCCAGCAGGCTCACCCAGAGCCAGCCGCGGATCTGACCGGTGAGGGTGGCCACGATGCGCAGGGCTGGTTCCCCCGCTTCGATCAGGGCATCCCAGCGGGCGATCGCTTCGCCGGGGTTGCCCTCCAGCAGTGCATCGCCCACGGCCAGGGCGTTGGTGGAGCGTCCCCCCACCAGCTCCTGCACCTGAGCAGCGGAAATGCTGTTGTCCCGCAGGGACAGCTTGCGCAGTTCCGATTCCAGCCTGGCGCTGTCGGTGCCGATGGCCTCCACCAGGGCATCGATGGCATCCGGCTCCACCTTCAGGCCCAGGGCCTCGGCCGTGCGTTGCACCAGCTGGCGCTGGCCGTTGCCATCCCAGGCCGCTGGCAGCGGGAAGCTCTGTTCGTGATCGAGCCCGTTTTTGATCCGCTTCTGCAGGGTTTTGGTGGTGCGCAGGCGACCATCCGGTTTGGCCGGGTTCACCAGCACCAGGTGGCTGGTGTCGGGGATGAGCTCAAGGGCAGCTTCAAACCGGTCGGCCAGTTCACTGGGACAGCCATTGCAGAACGGACTGCGCTGCAGCAGCACCAGACGTTCGCCCGTGGCGAAGGGAGGGGTGCGGGCCTCCTCGAGGGCCTGCAGGGCCTGGCCAGCGTCCGCCCCATCCAGGCGGCTGAGGTTGAGGCTGCTCCAGCTTGGGTCGACCACCTGGTCGATCAGAGCATCGATGGCCCGGTCCCGCGCAGCGGCGTCATCACCCCAGATCAGATGGATCGGCATGGGTTGATGATGGCGTGGATGGCCCAGGACCACCCGATCTTCACCGAAAGCATCCGGCGGATCCGGGCGGCTCTGGGGGAGACGGGCCTGCCGCCGCTGCAACAGCAGGTGCTGGAACGGCTGGTGCACAGCAGTGGCGATCTCTCTCTGGGGTCACTGCTGCACTTCAGCGAGGGGGCCTGTGAGCAGGGGTTGGCAGCGTTGAAGCAGGGGGCGACGATCCTGACGGACACCGCGATGGCGGCGGCTGCGGTGGCCCCGATGGCCCAACGCACCCTCGGCAGTGCGGTGCACACCGTGCTGGAGTGGGCGCCTGAGGCGGCGCCGGCGGGTTCAACGCGCACGGCGGCTGGCATGGAGCAGGCTTGGCGGGAGTTATCTGTGGCGCAACCGGCTCCGGTGGTGTTGATCGGCAGTGCGCCGACCGCCCTGGAGGTGCTGTTGCAGCAGGTGGCCGCCGGGGCTCCGGCCCCTAGCCTGGTGATCGGCATGCCGGTGGGTTTTGTGGGCGTGGCGGAAAGCAAGAAACATCTGGCGGCCAGCGGCCTGGCCCAGATCCGGCTGGAGAGCAGCCGGGGAGGGGCGGGTCTGGTGGCGGCGGCGGTCAATGCCCTGCTTCGTGCTGCTGCAGCACCAGCTCCCCCCCCTTCCAGCTGAGCTGCCAGCCCTCGGCAAGATCGGCCGCACCGCCGGGGGCACCCTTTTTCAGTCGCCGGCTGAGTTCGTCCAGTTGGCTGGCCGGCAGAGCAGGTACCCCCTGCTGCTGCAGCCACTGCGCCAGCAGCAGGCGGCGGGTGGCTGACCCCAACGCCCCCAGGCCGCGGCGGTCCAGGCCGGCAGCGGTTTGCAGAAGTTTCAGGGCCATCTGGCTGAGTTCCGTTTGACTGTCCCGCACCTGGGACACCCGTTCGGCCAGATCGCTGATCCGCTGACTGCAGCCCGGATGCAGTTCCTCGAGCACGGGCAGCACCTCCTGGCGAATCCGGTTGCGGGCGAACTCGGGGGATTGGTTGCTGGGGTCTTCCCAGATCGGCAGCGCCAGGTCCCGGCAGATCTGGAGGGTGTCTCTGCGCTGCAGGTGCAGCAGCGGCCGGCGCAGCCGGGGGCCTTCCGGGCTGAGGGGGCGAACGCTGGGCAGGGCTGCCAGGCCGGCCAGGTCGCTGCCGCGGGCCAGCTGCAGCAGCATCGTTTCGGCCCGGTCGCTGGCGGTGTGGCCCGTCACCACATCGGCGCCCGTTTGTCGGCCCCGTTGGGCCAGCCGTTCGTAACGCCATTGCCGGGCTTTGGCTTCGCTGGGCACCTCTCCCGGCGCTGCCTGGTCCACTTGCAGGGAGAGATGCCGCTGCTGGCACCAGCTGCTCAATTCCGAGGCGATTCGGCTGGAGTTGTCGTGCCAGCCGTGATCGCCGTGCCACAGGTTCAGGCCCCAGCCATGCAAGGGCGCCAGATCCTGCAGCAACGCCAGCAGGGCCATCGAGTCCTGTCCGCCGGACACGGCCAGCAGCAGGGTGCAGCCCTGGGGCAGTAGCTGCGGCTGCTGAAGCAGGCGCCGGTGCAGGCGGTCATGCCAGGACGTCCAGCCCAAGGAGGTGGGGTGCGTTTCCCCCACGGTGTGAGAATCAGGGCATCGCTGTCCAGTCCCCCATGACCCGTCTTCAGCAGCTGCCCGTTTCTCTGCAGCGCAGCCTTGAGCAGCGCTCTGCGCTCAAGGTGATCGCTGGCCTGATGAATTTCGATGCCGCCAGTGTGGAGCGGGTCGCCCGTGCAGCCGGGCGTGGCGGTGCTGATCTGATCGACGTGGCCTGCGACCCCGCCCTGGTGCGTCTGGCAATCGAGGCCTCCGGTGGAGTGCCCGTGTGTGTGTCTTCGGTGGAGCCTGAGCAGTTCCCCGCGGCGGTGGAGGCCGGTGCGCTGATGGTGGAGATCGGCAACTACGACGCCTTCTACCCCCAGGGCCGGATCTTTGATGCGGCTGAAGTGCTGGAGCTCACCCGCCGCACCCGTCAACTGCTGCCCAACGTGGTGTTGAGCGTCACCGTGCCCCACGTGTTGCCAATGGATGAGCAGGAGCAGCTGGCCATCGATCTGGTGGCCGCCGGTGCGGATTTGATCCAGACCGAGGGCGGCACCAGTGCCAAGCCCTTCAGTGCTGGCCACCTGGGCCTGATCGAGAAGGCTGCCCCCACCCTGGCAGCTGCCCACAGCATCAGCCGCGCCGTCGATGTGCCGGTTCTGTGTGCTTCGGGTCTGTCGGCGGTGACGCTGCCGATGGCCATCGCTGCCGGTGCGGCCGGCGTAGGCGTCGGTTCAGCAGTGAACCGCCTGCAGGATGAGCTGGCGATGCTGGCTGTTGTTCGTGGTCTGCGTGATGCCCTCGGCAGCGCTGTCGCGACCCACGTCTGAACCTGAATCTCCGCTGAGCGGAGCACTCTTCCCCTTCATGGTGTGAAGAGTGCTCCGCTTGCTCGCGGGAGCAACAGCTCTCGTGTGAAAATCGACCCCTGACTTCCAGCCCCATGCAGTTCATCAACACGCTGACCGTTCTGGCCCTGGTGGTGGCGTCCTTCGCTTTGATCGTTGCGGTGCCGGTGCTGTATGCCTCCAGCGAAGACAGTGGTCGCTCCAACCGTCTGATCCTTCTGGGCAGTGCTGTTTGGGTGGCGCTGGTGCTGCTCAACTGGGGTGTGAGCTTCTTTGTCGTCTGAGCTCAGCCTCAGGCAGAACCTGGCGGGTGCCACGATGGCTGAGATTCAGTCGGCACCTTCCCAATGGCCACGTTTGAAGGACGTTTCTCTGACGCAGCCGGGCTGCGCGTCGGCATCGTCGTGGCCCGTTTCAACGATCTTGTCACTGCCAAGCTGCTGAGCGGTTGTCTCGACTGCCTCAAGCGCCATGGCGTGGATGTGTCGGAGACCAGCCCCCAGTTGGACGTGGCCTGGGTGCCGGGTTCGTTTGAACTGCCGATCGTGGCCCAGCAGATGGCTCGGTCAGGTCAATACCAGGTGCTGATCACCCTGGGGGCGGTGATCCGTGGGGACACGCCCCATTTCGATGTGGTGGTGGCGGAGGCCAGCAAGGGCATTGCAGCGGTGGCCCGCGACACGTCCGTGCCGGTGATCTTCGGCGTGTTGACCACCGACACGATGCAGCAGGCGCTGGAGCGGGCGGGCATCAAGAGCAATCTCGGCTGGAGTTACGGCCTCGAGGCGTTGGAGATGGGCAGCTTGATGCGGACGTTGCCGTCGGCTTGAGGCTTCAGGCCGCCAACTGATCGAGCACCTGACGGGCCCGTTGCACCACGGGCTTGGGAACGCCGGCCAGGCGTGCCGCTTCGATGCCGTAGCTGCGGCTGGCGCCGCCGGCATGTACCTGGTGGAGGAAGACCAGATCCTCACCGGTTTCCTCTACCAGCACCTGGAAGTTGGCCACGTTGTCGCGTTCCGAGGCCAGGTTGTTGAGCTCGTGATAATGGGTCGCGAACACCGTGCGGCTGCCCAGGTCGCCGGCCAGGTGCTCGCTCACGGCCCAGGCGATCGAGAGGCCATCGAAGGTGGCGGTGCCCCGCCCGATCTCATCGAGCAGCACCAGGGAACGATCGCTGGCGTGGTGAAGGATGTTGGCGGTTTCGGCCATCTCCACCATGAAGGTGGACTGGCCGGCGGCCAGATCATCCACGGCACCCACCCGGGTGAAGATCCGATCGGCGATGCCGACGGTGGCGGATCGGGCCGGCACCCAGCTGCCGATCTGAGCCATCAACTGGATCAGGCCGATCTGGCGTAAGTAGCAGCTCTTGCCACTGGCGTTGGGGCCTGTGAGCACCACCAGATCGGTGCCCTCACCGAGATGCACATCATTGGGGGTGAAGGAGGTTTCCACCAGCCGTTGCTCCACCACCGGATGGCGGCTGGCCTCCAGCCGTAACCCCCGGCCGTCGGTGATGGTTGGTGCGCAATAGCCACCGCTGGCGGCCACATCGGCCAGGCCGGTGAGGGCATCGAGGCCAGCAACGGCGCGGGCCGCCTGGCGGATCGGGGCGGCCATGGCCCCCACCTGCTCGCGCAGCTGGCAGAACAGCTCGTATTCCCGCTGGCAAGCCCGGGCCCGCAGCTGGAAGATGCGGCCCTCTCGCTCCTTGAGATCAGGGGTGATGAAGCGTTCCTCGTTGGCCAGGGTCTGGCGCCGGATCCAGTGGCTCGGCACGGTGGTGGCCTTGGCTTTGCTCACCGCCAGGAAGTAGCCGAAGGTGCGGTGGTGCTGCAGTTTCAGGGTGCTGATGCTGCTGCGTTGGCGTTCCTGCTGCTCCTGGTGGCTGAGCCAGGCGTCCTGATCGTCCAGCTGGTTGCGCAGCCCATCCAGCAGCGGATCGACGCCGTCATGGATTAGATCGCCCTCGGAGAGGGAGAGCGGTGGGGCCTCCACCAGCTTGTGGCGAATCGTTTGGGCCAGCTCCGCCAGGGCTGGATCGGGGCTGAGCAACTGCTGCAACCACTCCGGCCCTGCGCTGATCGCAGAGTCCAGCCGGGCGGTGAGCTGGGGCAACCGTTCCAATCCATCGGCGATGGCCACCAGATCACGGGCACCGGCATGGCCCGCGCCGGCCCGGCCGGCCAGCCGTTCCAGGTCGCCCATCGGCCGCAGCAGCTGGCGGATGGCCAGCCTCAGGCTGCGTTCATCCACCAGGTTGCTGACCAGATCCTGGCGCTGCTCAATCGCCTGCTGGTCCATCAAGGGTGCTTCCAACCAGCGGCGCAGGCAACGGCCGCCCATGGCGGTAAGGGTGCGATCAATCGCCCAGAGCAACGATCCCTGCAACTGGTTGTCCCGCTGGGTGGCGGTGAGCTCGAGGTTGCGGCGGGTCTGAGCATCCAGCACCAGGGCATCGCCGCGGTGCACGATCGCCGGCACCTCCAGGGGAATGCGGCTGTCCTCCTCCAGGGGTTGGGTGTCCTGCAGGTAGCGCAAGAGGCCACCGAGGGCCTGCAGGGCCAGGGGGTGCTCCGGCAGGCCGAGGCCATCCAGGCTGCTGAGGCCGTAGTGCTGCTGCAGGGTGCGCTCCGCCTCCGCTGGGCTGAAGGGGGTGCTGGCCATCGGCGTGAGCCGCAGCCGTTCGGGACACCAGGTCGGCCGCTCAGCATCGAGGGCGGCCGCCCAGAGCAGTTCGGAGGCCTCCTGCTGGGCCAGCTGCTGGTGCAGGGTGCTGCTGTCTTCCCGTTGCATCACCTGCACCTCGCCGGTGCTCACATCGGCGCTGGCCAGGCCCCAGCGCAGGGGCTGCTGGCCCTGGGCCGGTTCCACCACCACAGCCGCCAGCCAGTTGTTGCGGCGGGCGCTGAGCATGCCCTCCTCCAACACGGTGCCGGGGGTCAGCACCCGGGTGATGTCCCGCTTGAGCAGGGCGCCCTTGGTGGGGGTGGTTTCCAGTTGATCGCAGAGGGCCACGCTGTAGCCCTGTTTGATCAGTTCGGCGCAGTAGCGCTCGGCGGCATGGTGGGGGATGCCTGCCATCGGCACCCGGCCGATGGCCTTACCGCCTTCCTTGCCGGTGAGGGTGAGTTCCAGTACCCGGGAGAGCTCGATCGCGTCTTCGAAGAAGCATTCGAAGAAGTCGCCCAGGCGGTACAGCAGCACCCGTTCGGGATGGGCGGCCTTGAGCTCCACGTAGTGGCGCAGCATCGGTGTGAGCTGTAGCGGGTCGAGCTGGCTGTGGTGGGCCCAGACCGGTTCGTCGCTGCTGGGTTCTGAATGGTTTGCAGCCGGGGATTCGCTGCTGACCGCGCTTGACGTGGCCTGGCGCGTTCGGGGCCGGGCAGCGGCATCGGCTCCGAGTTCGTCGTCGCTGAGGTCGTGGCTGGCGGCCTCAGGTTCGCCGGTGGGTGCAGTCGGTGCGGCCGGCTCAGGTGCCCCGAACAGATTGCCCTGCAGGGCGTCGTCAGGGGACTGGAACGCGGACCGGGGCATCGGCTGATCTGACGGATCCGGATCGTACCGGGCCTGACCGGATTGAGATGCCTCAGCGGCGCAGCACCATCAGTTGCTGGGGATTCGCATCCTGGAAGCCCAGCTGCCGGTAGAAACCGGCACTCTTGGTGGTCATCAGATACACCCGTTCCACGCCCACCACCGTCGGGGTGTGCAGCAGTTCTTCGATCACCCGGCGGCCGAGGCCGTGGCCCTGCAGATCGCCGGCCACCACGATGTCCCAGAGCACGGCTCGGCTGAAGCCATCGGAGGTGGCCCGGCCGAAGCCCACCAGCCGCTTGCCGCGCCAGAGGCTCACCACGGCATCGCTACCGGCCAGCAACCTCCGCAGCTGATCAAAGCTGCGGCCGCGGGCCCAGAAGGCGTGGCGATCGAACAGCCGTTGCAGCTTGAGCAGGGCCCGACTGGGGCGCAGATCCGGCCCGAGGCCCAGCCAACGCAGGCCGGGGGCACCGGGGGCATGGTGAACCAGCCGGATCGGGGTCACGGGTTGGGGAGCCGCAGCACTTCATCTTGCTCCCCGGCGATAATTGACAGCCGCCGTCTGGCCCCGCACCCATGCCCGCCTACGACCTCACGGCTCCGTATTCGCCGAAGGGTGATCAGCCGACGGCGATCAAGCAGCTGGTGGCAGGGGTGAACAGCGGCGAGCGCTATCAGACGCTGCTGGGGGCGACGGGCACGGGCAAGACGTTCACGATGGCCAACGTGATCGCCCAGACCGGCCGGCCTGCGCTGGTGCTGGCCCACAACAAAACCCTGGCGGCCCAGCTCTGCAACGAGCTGCGGGAGTTCTTCCCGGAGAACGCCGTTGAGTACTTCATTTCCTATTACGACTACTACCAACCGGAGGCCTACGTACCGGTCAGCGACACCTACATCGCCAAGACGGCGTCGATCAACGAGGAGATCGACATGCTGCGTCACTCGGCGACGCGCTCGCTGTTTGAACGGCGCGACGTGATCGTGGTGGCCTCGATCAGCTGCATTTACGGCCTGGGGATTCCGAGTGAATACCTCAAGGCGGCGGTGAAGTTCGAGGTGGGCGAGACCCTCAACATCCGCAGCCAGCTGCGGGAGTTGGTGAACAACCAGTACAGCCGCAACGACACCGAAATCGCCCGCGGCCGTTTCCGGATGAAGGGAGATGTGCTGGAGATCGGCCCCGCCTACGAGGATCGGTTGGTGCGGATCGAGCTGTTCGGCGACGAGGTGGAGGCGATCCGCTACGTCGATCCCACCACCGGCGAGATCCTGCAGAGCATGGATGCGGTGAACATCTACCCGGCCAAGCACTTCGTCACCCCTAAAGACCGGCTGGATTCCGCCATCAGCGCTATCCGCTCGGAGCTGCGGGAGCGGCTGGATGTGCTCAACGGCGAAGGCAAGTTGCTGGAGGCCCAGAGGCTGGAGCAGCGCACCAAGTACGACCTGGAGATGTTGGGCCAGGTGGGCTACTGCAATGGGGTCGAGAACTACGCCCGCCATCTGGCCGGCCGCGAAGAGGGCACGCCGCCGGAGTGCCTGATTGACTATTTCCCGGACGACTGGCTGTTGATCGTGGACGAGAGCCACGTCACCTGTTCGCAGCTGCAGGCGATGTACAACGGTGACCAAGCCCGTAAGAAGGTGCTGATCGAGCACGGCTTCCGCCTGCCCAGCGCAGCGGACAACCGGCCGTTGAAGGGGGCCGAGTTCTGGGAGAAGGCGCGGCAAACAGTGTTCGTCTCCGCCACCCCGGGGGATTGGGAGATGGAGGTGAGCGGCGGAGAGGTGGCTGAGCAGGTGATTCGCCCCACCGGGGTGCTCGATCCGGTGGTGGAGGTGCGGCCCACCACGGGCCAAGTGGACGATCTGCTGGGGGAAATCCGTGACCGGGCAGCCAAGAACCAGCGGGTGCTGGTCACCACGCTCACCAAGCGGATGGCGGAAGACCTCACCGATTACCTGGCAGAGAACGAGGTGCGGGTGCGCTACCTCCACTCGGAGATCCATTCGATCGAGCGGATCGAGATCATCCAGGATCTGCGCCTGGGGGAATACGACGTGCTGGTGGGGGTGAACCTGCTGCGGGAGGGCCTCGACCTGCCGGAGGTGAGCCTGGTGGCGATCCTCGATGCCGACAAAGAAGGCTTCCTGCGGGCTGAGCGCTCCCTGATCCAGACCATTGGCCGGGCCGCCCGCCACGTGGAGGGGGTGGCGCTGCTCTATGCCGACAACATGACCGACTCGATGGCCAAGGCCATCTCCGAGACCGAACGACGCCGGGCGATTCAGCAGACCTACAACGAGAAGCACGGGGTGGTGCCTACGGCGGCGGGCAAGAAGGCCAGCAACTCGATCCTCAGCTTCCTGGAGTTGAGCCGCAAGCTGAAGCAAGACGGCCCGGACGCGGATCTGGTGGAGGTAGTAGGCAAGGCCGCTAAGGCCCTGGAGAACGATCCCGATACCGGCTTGGCGCTGGAGGCGCTGCCGGAGTTGATCGATCAGCTCGAAGCCAAGATGAAGGACGCGGCCAAGAAGCTCGACTTTGAGGAAGCCGCCAACCTGCGGGATCGGGTGAAGCAGCTGCGTCAGAAGATGGCCGGCTCCCGTTGAAATTCACGGTGGGAACCCTTGGCAATTGACCATTGGTCCCTCCGTAAGGCAGAGTCTCCAAGTCGTCAGGGACACGCCCGCGTCGACACCTGCGGATGTAGCTCAGTGGTAGAGCATCTCCTTGCCAAGGAGAGGGTCGAGAGTTCGAATCTCTTCATCCGCTTGATTCAGAACCCAGTCCAGAAGGGCCTTTTGCGAGTGAGCCTCCATTAGGCTGCACTCGATTCGGTTGCCGCTTTCCATGCTCAAGCTCCTGCTGGGTGATCCCAATGCCCGCAAGCTGAAGCGTTACCAGCCGATCGTTTCGGATATTCAGCTGCTTGAAGAGGAGATCGCTCCGCTCTCCGACGATGAGTTGCGTGGCAAAACCGCTGCCTTCCAGGAGCGTTTGGCCAATGCCGGCAGTCTGGCGAACCAGCGGCCGATCCTCGATGAGATCCTGCCTGAGGCCTTCGCTGTTATTCGTGAAGCCGGCAAGCGGGTGCTGGGCATGCGTCATTTCGATGTCCAGCTGATTGGCGGCATGGTGCTGCATGAAGGTCAGATCGCCGAGATGAAAACTGGCGAAGGCAAAACACTTGTTGCCACTCTTCCGAGCTATCTCAACGCCCTCACTGGTCGTGGCGTTCACGTTGTGACGGTGAACGATTACCTGGCCCGCCGTGATGCCGAGTGGATGGGCCAGGTGCATCGCTTCCTCGGTTTATCCGTGGGCCTGATCCAGCAGGACATGCGCCCCGAGGAACGCCGGCGCAACTACAACTGCGACATCACCTATGCCACCAACTCGGAGCTGGGCTTCGATTATCTGCGCGACAACATGGCCGCCGACATCTCGGAGGTGGTGCAGCGGGAGTTTCAGTACTGCGTGATCGACGAGGTGGATTCGATCCTGATCGATGAAGCCCGCACGCCTCTGATCATTTCTGGTCAGGTGGAACGACCTCAGGAGAAGTACCAGCAGGCGGCCGAGGTGGCCAATGCCCTGGCTCGTGCCGCTGAGTTGGGCAAAGACGGCATCGATCCTGAAGGGGATTACGAGGTCGATGAAAAGCAGCGCAGCTGCACCCTCACCGATGAAGGCTTCGCCAAAGCCGAGCAGATGCTTGGGGTGGCGGATCTGTTCAACCCTCAGGACCCCTGGGCTCACTACATCACCAACGCCCTCAAGGCCAAGGAGCTGTTCGTCAAGGATGTGAACTACATCGTTCGCGACGGCGAAGCGGTGATTGTGGATGAGTTCACCGGTCGGGTGATGCCGGGTCGCCGTTGGAGTGACGGCCAGCACCAAGCCATCGAGGCCAAGGAGGCCCTGCCGATCCAACCGGAAACACAGACTCTCGCCTCGATCACCTATCAGAACTTCTTCCTGCTCTATCCGCGCTTGGCCGGCATGACCGGCACGGCAAAAACGGAAGAGGTCGAATTCGAGAAGACGTACAAACTCGAAACCACAATCGTTCCCACCAACCGCGTCCGGGCGCGTCAGGACTGGGCCGATCAGGTGTACAAAACCGAGGCTGCCAAATGGCGGGCTGTGGCCAACGAAACAGCTGAGATCCACAAGAACGGCCGGCCGGTTCTGGTGGGCACCACCTCGGTGGAGAAAAGCGAACTGCTGAGTTCGCTGCTGGCGGAGCAGGAGATCCCCCACAACCTGCTCAATGCCAAGCCGGAGAACGTGGAGCGCGAATCGGAGATCGTGGCCCAGGCCGGTCGGGCTGGCGCCGTGACCATCGCCACCAACATGGCGGGCCGTGGCACCGACATCATCCTTGGCGGCAACAGCGACTACATGGCCCGCTTGAAGTTGCGGGAGGTGCTGCTGGGCCGTTTGGTGAAGCCGGAGGAGGATCACAAGCCGCCGGTGCCTTTGCAGCGCAGTGCTCCGGGCGGGTTTGCCGATGCTGCTGCCTCAGCACAGCCCCGCAGCGGCGAGAGCCTCTATCCCTGCCTGCTCACCGACGACACCGATCAGGCCCTTGGTCAGTTGGCCCGTGATCTCGTGAAAGCATGGGGCGACCGTGCCCTCACGGTCATTGAGCTGGAGGAGCGCATCGCCACCGCTGCGGAGAAAGCCCCCACGGAAGATCCCCAGATCCAGGCGTTGCGCGAGGCGATTGCCCGAGTGAAGGGGGAATACGACGTGGTGGTGAAGCAGGAGGAAGCCCGGGTGCGGGAGGCCGGCGGCCTGCATGTGATCGGCACGGAACGCCATGAATCGCGCCGGGTGGATAACCAGCTGCGTGGCCGGGCTGGCCGCCAGGGCGACCCTGGCTCCACCCGTTTTTTCCTCTCGTTGGGAGACAACCTGCTGCGGATCTTCGGGGGTGACCGCGTTGCCGGTCTGATGAATGCTTTCCGCGTGGAGGAAGACATGCCGATTGAGTCCGGCATGCTCACCCGTTCGCTGGAGGGGGCCCAGAAGAAGGTCGAAACCTATTACTACGACATCCGCAAGCAGGTGTTCGAGTACGACGAGGTGATGAACAACCAGCGGCGTGCGGTGTATTCCGAACGCCGCCGGGTGCTGGATGGCCGTGCTCTGAAGAAGCAAGTGATCGGTTACGGCGAACGCACCATGGGTGAGATCGTTGAGGCCTATGTGAATCCCGATCTGCCGCCCGAGGAATGGGATCTGGAACAGCTTGTCGCCAAGGTGAAGGAGTTCATCTATCTGCTGGAAGATCTCACTCCTGATCAGGTTCAAGGTCTCGGGATGGAGGAACTCAAGGCCTTCCTGCAGGAGCAACTGCGCAATGCTTATGACCTCAAAGAAGGTCAGATCGAGCAGCAGCGTCCAGGACTGATGCGTGAAGCTGAGCGTTTCTTCATCCTGCAGCAGATCGATACCCTTTGGCGGGAGCACCTGCAGGCGATGGATGCCCTTCGTGAATCCGTGGGCCTGCGTGGCTATGGACAGAAGGATCCTCTCATTGAATACAAGAACGAGGGTTATGACATGTTCCTGGAGATGATGACCAACATGCGCCGAAATGTGATCTATTCGATGTTCATGTTTCAGCCAGCTGCACCACAGCAGTCAGGGGCAACGTGATTGAGATTGGTGTGATCTGAATGCCTATCCGTGTGGTGATGACTCTTCTCGTTCGTAACGAGGAGGATGTTATTGCTGAGAACATCCTGTTTCACCACGCTCAGGGGGTTTCATCTTTCCTGGTGATGGATAATCTGTCTACGGATGCTACTCCTGAAATCCTGCGGCGATTGGCTCGTTTTGTGCCAATCACTTATATCAAGCAAACGGCTGATACGTATGACCAAGCGCAGTGGGTGACTGCAATGGCTCGCTCTGCGTATCTAGATCATGGCGCTGATTGGGTCATCAACAATGATGCCGATGAGTTCTGGCTGTTCCCTGGTGGAGATGCGCCATCCTTTTTGGATTCTGTTGCTCCAGGCATAGCTGGGTTGTTTGTGCAGCGTTTTAACGCTGTTCTTCCAGAGAGTGGACGTCATAGTGATGGCTTGGCCCACCCTTCGAAAAGTCGTTTCTTCTGGCGTGAAAGTGTCAATGCACTCAATCGTCCCTTGCCTCCTAAGTGCTTGCACCGTGCCTTTGCTGATGTGACTGTTGATCAAGGCAATCATGAGATTTTTGGTCATCAGGGTTCGCTTGAGTTCAGTGATCAGGTCTCTATCTTGCACTTTCCGTACAGGCGTTTTTCCTCCTATCAATCAAAAATCCGTCTGGGTGGTGCTGCTTACCAGCGCAACAAAGCTCTTCCCAAGTCTTGGGGTGACGCCTGGCGTCGGCAACGCCAGATCTTGCGTCATGATGGTCTTCGGGAATTCTGGCGTGGCTTGCAGACAACTCCCGAGGCCGTTGCTGAAGGTCTGAAAAAGGGCAGCATTTTTGAAGATGCACAACTTTTCGATTCTGTGAAGTCTTTGCGGATGAAGCACCGTTGGTTTTGGTTCAAATGTCGAATCTCTCGGTGGCTGAGTTGCAACTAGTCTTATGTATTTGCTGGATTTTTCGATTTTTTGAGGTCAATAATCAATGCAGTCAATGCTCCTTGTGGTTTGTAGAGTGCGGCGTTGAGAATGCCTGTTTTTGAATGCGTTAATGCTGATGTTGGTGTTACCGCTTTGAGTTGCTTTATTCGCAATTGGGTTCATTGCTTTTGAAAAGCAATTTTTGTTGCGCTGATTAAAGTTGAAGATTTGCCGTTCAATCAATTTCAGATCTTGGTCAACCCTCGCTGGAGGTCTCGCCGAGGAACTCCAAGATTTCCCGGTCTTTGAGATTCTGAGCTTCGCCAGCGCATTCATCAAGCAACTGTCGCCCTGCCGCAACTTCTTGCAGGCAGCGCTTGAGGTTCGTCACCGTGTTCTCAAGGTGGTCGATCCGTTCCATCAGGTTGCGGATCACGTTGGCCTCGGCGTCCGGCAGAGCGGAGTGGGCCAGGGGGTTGATTCGCACGCCGCTCTGGTGGATCACCCGGCCTGGGATGCCCACAACGGTGCAGTCGCTCTCCACGTTGCGCACCACCACGGAGCCAGCGCCGATTCGCGTGTTGGTCCCGATCGTGATGGCTCCCAGAACTTTGGCGCCTGCTCCCACCACCACGTTTTCGGCAAGGGTGGGGTGGCGTTTGCCGTGCTCCTTGCCGGTGCCCCCCAGAGTGACCCCCTGGTACAGCAGGCAACGGTTGCCGATTTCGGCGGTTTCGCCGATCACCACCCCCATGCCGTGGTCAATGAACACGCTGTGGCCGATGCGTGCACCGGGGTGAATTTCGATGCCGGTGAGGGTGCGACTGATTTGACTGAGGCAGCGGGCCGCCAGCTTTAGGGGTAATCGGCAAGTCCAGAGGCGATGGCTGATGCGGTGCAGGCTGATGGCCTGGAAGCCGGGGTAGCAGCACACAATCTCCAGCCAGCCACGGGCAGCCGGGTCGCGCTCGCGGATGATCGCGAGGTCGGCACGGATGTGATCAAACATCGCAGGGGGGTCAGCTGGCGGCCGCTGGGGTCTGCAGGCCAATCTCCTTGCGGAGCAGATCGATCGTATCGGTGCTGAGGTAACTCTCGGCGCAATGCACCTGGGGCATGCGCATCAGCTGGGAACGGTTCTGGCGCAGGCTCTGCTCCACCAGGGGCAGGCTGGGCCGATCGCAGAGCACGTGGCTGGAGGCCCGCAGCAGCGCCAACAGGCGGCTTCCTACATCGGGAGTGGCGGTCATCAGCAGCAACTCGTTGCCGCGCATCGAGTGGAGAATCACTTCCGCAGCCCGCAGGATGCCGGGGCTGATGCTCACCAGGCCCACACAGCTGCCAGGCCGCAGCTCCTTGAGCATGGCCAGCTCCTGGCGGAAGTCGTTGAGGTCAACGGCCACGGCCCGAACGCTGTGCTTCTTGGCGAGCTCCTCCACCGGTTGGAGGAAGTAGCGGCTGGTCACCACCGTGCCGTTGCTGGAGTTCTCCAGCACGCTCTCCAACTCCTCCATCGGCACCACTTCGACCGGCACATCGAGGCAGGGTTCCAGTTCTTCGGCGATCAGCATCGAGGCGCCGATGTCTTCCCGCGGCGTGCTGACCAGCACGCGGGCGCCGCAACGCAGGCGCCAGTCGATCTCGCGGGTCAGCAGCTCTCGGGTCTGCTGCAGGGTGCAGCCCGCATTCAGCAGGCCATCCACGCATTTACGCACTTCCCGGTCGAGGTCGGTGACGCCCCGATTGCGGATGTGCGGCGGTGTCTTGATTTCCCTTGGTTTTTGCTGGTCGCGCACGTAGATGCCGGAGCCGGCCATCGCTTCCACCACGCCATCGGTTTCCAGCTGGCGGTACACCTTGCTGATCGTGTTGCGGTGCAATCCCGTTTGCATCGCCAGCTGGCGGGTGCTTGGGAGCCGATGCCCCGGCGGGTAATGCCGCGCTGCGATGGCGAAGCAGATCTGGTTGTAAAGCTGCGTCGATGCCGGAATGTCGCTTTCCTGTTGGATATGGAATCGCACGCCGGTGGGACAGGTCGGAATGCGGCCACCATACGGAGCGAATTGCTTGGTGACAATTGGTTCTGTGTCCTGTGGACCTGTGACAATTCCCAACTCCCCGTCATCGCGCTGGGTTCAGTTCGCCAATCGTGATGTGCCTTTGCGCTGTTGGTGGGCGGAGCCATTTGCTCGTGTGGACGACACTGAGTCAAACTCGTTAGCAAATCGTGTCTATATCGTGCTGCCGGAGGTGTTTGGGGTGAATGCCTGGGTGCGCAGCGTGGCCGATCGCCTGGCCGCTGAGGGATATCCGGCTCTGGCGTTGCCTTTGTTTGCCCGCACGGCACCCGATTTGGAGTTGGCCTATGAACCGTCCGATCTGGCCCAAGGCCGGCGCCACAAGGACGCCACCACCGCCGATCAGATCCTCGGCGACGTCGCCGCAGCGCTCAGCTGGCTGCGGGAGCGACACCCGAAAGCGGCCATCCATGTGGTGGGGTTCTGCTTCGGGGGGCATGCCGCCTTCCTGGCGGCCAGCTTGCCGGGGGTGGCGGCGGCCTTTGATTTTTACGGCGCCGGTGTGAACCGGATGCGGCCTGGAGGTGGTGAACCCTCCCTGGCCCTGCTGCCTGAGATCCAGGCGCGGCTCACCTGTGTGTTCGGCACGGCTGATCCCCTGATCCCTGCCGAGGATCGCGAAGTTATGGGGGCCGCCCTGAGCAAGGTCGATCCCGCTGGGGAACGCTTGCGCGTTGTGGAGTGTGCTGGTGCCGACCACGGCTTCATGTGTGAAGCCCGCAGCTCTTTCGATCCCCAGGCTTCAGCCCAGGGATGGCGGTTGCTGCTGGGTGATGACCCTGTGGGTTAGCCCTGGGGGCTGGCCACCTTGGCTGCGGTGGGCCTGGGTGGTGCGGGGATGGTGCGCACGGCCTTGTTGGCGGCTTGCTCCTTTTCCTCCTTCTTCACTAGCGGCGTTTTGCGCGGGGTGAGGAACATGATCATGTTGCGGCCCTCCCGCTTGGGGGCCTGCTGGATTTCGGCCTTTTCCTCGAGATCCTTGGCCATGCGCCGCAGCAGGGTTTCCGCCAGCGCGGTGTGCTGAATCTCGCGGCCGCGGAAGATCACGGTGCACTTCACCTTGTCGCCTGCCTTGAGGAAGCGCTGGGCCTGACCGATCCGCACGTCGTAGTCGTGCTGGTCGATCTTGTACCGCATCTTGACCTCCTTGACTTCGGTCTGGTGCGACTTTTTCTTGGCCTCTTTGGCTTTCTTTTCCTGCTCGAATTTGAACTTGCCGTAGTCCATGATCCGACAGACCGGCGGGTCGGCCTTCTCGCTCACCAGCACCAGATCCAGTTCCCGGTCGCGGGCCACATCCAGAGCTTCTTCCCGGCTGATCACGCCCAGCTGAGCGCCGTCTGAGTCGACCACCCTCAACTGGGGGTAGTTGATCCGGTCGTTGATGTTGGGCAGCTCCCGAACCGGGGCACGACGGTCAAAACGGGGACGTGGGGGCATTCAGGCGGTGACGGGGACAGGTGCAGACAACTTCAGTGAATACAACGTCTGCATCCTTCACCTTAGATGTTGCTCGATCAACGTCATGACATCCGTCAGCGTTGCCGGGTCGGGCAGCCAGTGGGGGTTGTGCTGACGCCGGAACCAGGTGCGTTGGCGTTTGGCGAACTGGCGGGTGCGTTGGCTGGTGATTCGAACCGCCTCTGCTGGGGTGAGGCTGCCGGCGAGCACCTGCAGCGCTTCGCCGTAGCCGATGGTTTGCAGCAGGGGCAGATCGGTGCCGTAGCGTTCGCTCAGGCGTCGGGTCTCCTCCACCAGCCCATCGCGGTAAAGCTGCTCGGTGCGTTGTTGGATGCGCTGGCGCAGGTTGTCAGGGTTAAGGCCCAGTTCCAGCACCCGCCAGGGCGGAGGTGTGGCCGTGGCCTGGCGGCTCATCGGTTGCCCGGAGGCATAGAGCACCTCCAGGGCGCGCTGGGTGCGCACCGCATCGGCCGGTGCGATTTTGGCGGCGGCCTCGGGGTCGGCCGCCTGCAGCAGGGGGTGGCAGATGCTTTGGCCGAGAGCCGTCAGCTGTTGGCGCAGTTGCTGCTGGGGGGGCACGGCCGGAGGCTGCAGGCCACTGGTGAGGGCCTTGAGATACAGACCACTGCCGCCCACCAGCAGGGCCACACCGCGCTGCTCCAGCTCACGGTTGATGCAGGGATTGGCCTCCGCCTGGAACTCCTGCAGGGTGATCGGCTGATCTGGTGCGCGCAGGTCGAGAAGATGGTGTGGCACACGCGCCTGTTGCTCCGCCGTCGGCTTGGCGGTGCCCAGATCCATCTCCTGATACAGCTGGCGGGAATCCACGTTGATCACCGGTAGATCCAGCCGTTCGGCGATCTCCAGCGCCAGGGCGGTCTTGCCGCTGGCGGTGGGCCCGAGCAGGGTGATCACCAGGGGGTGGGAGCTGTTCAAAAAAGGGGAGGGGGTGCAGCCCGGCTTGGAATGGGCCCTGAGAGGCCTCTGCAAGCCTCTATAGACAGCCGGTGGTAGATTGACATTGTCAGGTCGAGGTTTAGAGCCGTTGCGCCCGCCCATGACCCGGTTTCCTGGCTTGAGACTTTCTGAATGAGCGACGCTTCCAAGGTCCAGAACGCCTACGGCGCTGAGCAGATTCAGGTGTTGGAGGGGCTTGAGCCCGTTCGCAAACGCCCGGGCATGTACATCGGCTCCACCGGGCCGAGGGGTTTGCACCACCTGGTGTACGAGGTTGTCGATAACTCGGTGGATGAAGCCCTGGCGGGCCATTGCGACCGCATCGTTGTGGTTCTGGGTGAAGACGGATCCGCGTCGGTGAGCGACAACGGCCGCGGTATCCCTACCGATGTGCACCCCCGCACCGGCAAGAGCGCCCTGGAGACGGTGCTGACCGTGCTGCACGCCGGTGGCAAATTCGGCGCCGGTGGCTACAAGGTGTCCGGCGGTCTGCACGGCGTCGGCGTTTCCGTGGTGAATGCCCTGAGTGAATGGGTGCAAGTGACGGTGCGCCGTCAGGGCCAGGTGCATCGCCAGCGCTTTGAGCGCGGTGCGGCGATTGGAGGGCTGGCTTCAGAGTCGCAGCCGGCATCGGAGTCCGGCGAGACCGGTACCACCGTCTGCTTCAAGCCCGACCTGGAGATCTTCACCGGCGGCATCGTCTTTGACTACGCCACCCTCTCGGCTCGGCTGCGGGAACTGGCCTACCTCAACGGCGGTGTGCGGATCGTCTTCCGTGATGAGCGGGAGTCGGCCCGGGATGAGGAGGGCAACCCCCATGAGGAGACCTACTTCTACGAAGGCGGCATCAAGGAATACGTCGCCTATATGAACAAGGAGAAGGACGCCCTTCATCCCGACATCATTTATGTGAATTCGGAGAAGGATGGCGTTCAGGTGGAGGCTGCCCTGCAGTGGTGCTCCGATGCCTATTCCGACAGCATCCTTGGCTTCGCCAACAACATCCGCACCGTGGATGGCGGCACCCATATCGAAGGTTTGAAGACGGTGCTGACCCGCACCCTCAATTCCTTCGCCAAGAAGCTGGGCAAACGCAAGGAATCCGACTCCAACCTGGCCGGGGAGAACATTCGCGAAGGCCTGACGGCGGTGCTTTCGGTGAAGGTGCCGGAACCGGAATTTGAGGGTCAAACCAAGACCAAGCTCGGCAACACCGAGGTGCGCGGCATTGTCGACAACCTGGTAGGTGAAGCCCTGAGCCAGTTCCTCGAGTTCAATCCCTCGGTGATCGGCCTCATCCTGGAGAAGGCGATTCAGGCGTTTAATGCCGCTGAAGCCGCCCGCCGGGCCCGCGAACTGGTCCGGCGCAAGAGCGTGCTGGAGAGTTCAACGCTTCCCGGAAAACTGGCCGACTGCAGCTCCCGCGACCCCGGCGAATCCGAGATCTACATCGTGGAGGGCGACTCCGCTGGTGGCTCTGCCAAGCAGGGCCGGGACCGTCGTTTCCAGGCAATCCTGCCGCTGCGGGGCAAGATCCTCAACATCGAGAAGACCGACGACGCCAAGATCTACAAGAACACGGAGATCCAGGCGCTGATCACTGCCTTGGGCCTGGGGATCAAGGGTGAGGATTTTGACGTGAAGAACCTCCGTTACCACCGGGTCGTGATCATGACCGACGCCGACGTGGATGGCGCCCACATCCGCACCCTGCTGCTCACCTTCTTCTACCGCTACCAGAAGGAGTTGGTGGAGGGCGGCTACATCTACATCGCCTGCCCGCCCCTCTACAAAGTTGAGCGCGGCAAGAACCACACCTATTGCTACAACGAGGGCGATCTACAGAAGACCCTGGAGGGCTTCGGCGAGAAGGCCAATTACACGATCCAGCGCTTCAAGGGTCTTGGCGAAATGATGCCCAAGCAGCTCTGGGAAACCACCATGGATCCCACCACCCGCACGATGAAGCGGGTGGAGATCGAAGACGCCCTCGAGGCTGATCGCATCTTCACGATCCTGATGGGCGACAAGGTGGCTCCCCGCCGTGAATTCATCGAAACCCACAGCGCCGAGCTGGACATGGCAGCCCTCGATATTTGATGACGGCTGATCGAACAGGGACTGTTTCGACCGGCAGTGTCCTTCGTTGGAGTTGGCTGCTGGGGGTGGCGTTGATGGCTCCAGCTGCCCTGCCAGCCGGTGGTGCCGACCGGCGTCAACCGCAACCTCGTCGACGCGCGGCCTCCGGGCCTCTGCACACCAGTTCCGATCAACCTCTGCGCCTCAGCCCGTTGGCCGTGGCGCCTCGGTTGAGCACCCTCAAGGCGGGTTCATCCCTTCGCTTGTTGCGGCGTTGGTCCACCGCTGACGGTCAGGACTGGTTGCATGTTCAAACCCTCTCAGGAGATCAACGCCGTGGCTGGCTCCGCGTCTGAGGCTCTGCTGGTTGGGCTCGGGGCCATCCCCGGTGCCTGGCTGCGCTTGAAGGTGGTGAACCACTTTCAGCCCATGGTGCCGAAGAAGCACTGGGGCACCTTCATCGTGAATGTGGTGGCCTGTTTCGCCCTGGGCCTGGTGCTGGCCCTCAATGAAACCTGTGCCTCCAGCACCGGCATTGCCTTGTTGATCGGGGTGGGCTTCTTCGGCAGCCTCAGCACCTTCTCCACCTTCGCCGTGGAGCTGCTGAATGAGTTGCGGTCTGGCCAGATGCTCACTGCTGTGGTGCTGGCGCTGGCCTCAATCGGGGCAGGCTTGCTGGCCTCGGCAGTGGGTTATGGACTGGGGACCCATGCCTGAGACCAAACCAAGCCTGCAACTGGAACTGCAGGAGTTGCTGTTTGTTGGCATGGGTGCTGTGCCCGGAGCCTTGCTGCGCTGGCAATTGGCCCTGCATCTGGGGGACCAGAACCTGCTGGTGAATGTTCTGGGGGCTGCCCTCTTGGGCTTGTTGGCCGGGCTCCCGGCTGCCCCACGGCGACAATTGCTGCTGGGGATTGGCTTCTGCGGCTCGCTCACTACCTTCAGCAGTTGGATGCTGGCGGCCATGAAGCACCTGAGTTCCGGTGATTGGGCCGCCGCATTGGGTTTGATTGGGCTGACCCTTGGGCTGGGGCTGGGTGCCGCAGCCCTGGGGTTCAGCCTGGGGCGACGGCTCAAGCCGCCAGCGCCGCCTCAATCGCCGACTTGAGGTCTTCCGGTGTGACGCCGCTTTTGAAGCGAGCGATCACGGTGCCGTCCTTGCCCACCAGGAACTTCTCGAAATTCCACTCCACATCACCGGCGGGATCCATCTGGTTGAGGGTCGTGTAGGGCTCGGTGGTGCTCCCCTTGGCATGCACCTTCTCGAACAGTTCGAAGTCAGCGCCGTAGGTGGTGGAGCAGAAGCTCTTGATCTCCTCGAGGCTGCCGGGCTCCTGGGCGCCGAAGTCGTTGCAAGGGAAACCCAGTACGGCCAGGCCCTTGGCGGCGTAGGCCTCGTTCAGAGCCTGCAGGCCGGCGTATTGCTTGGTGAAGCCACAGCGGCTGGCCACGTTCACGATCAGCAGCACCTTGCCGGCGTAGTCGCCCAGGGATTTGCTGCTGCCGTCAGGGGTGGTGACGGAGACGGCGCTGACGCTGATCGCCATGGTGAAACAGGGATGGAGCGCAGAGGTTAACCGGCTGTAACGGCCATACACTGGGCTCCCGGCCGGAGGGGCATGACGGAGGCATCGGGGCTGAGCAATGCTGGCGTGAGCATGGAGCCTGAGTTGCTGGCGGAGGCGGTGTCCCATGAGCTCGCCGCGATGCTCCAGGCGGGCAATTACGACGCTGTGAAACTGCTGCTGGAGCCGGTGCAACCGGTGGACATCGCCGAAGCGATCGGCAATTTGCCGGCCAATCTTCAGGCGATTGCCTTTCGACTGCTCAGCAAAGACGAGGCCATCAGCGTCTATGAGTACCTCGACGCTGCTACCCAGCAGAGCCTGTTGAGCCTGCTGCGTTCCGGGGAGATGCGTGAGGTGGTGGAGGAGATGTCGCCGGATGACCGCGCCCGATTGTTTGAGGAATTGCCGGCCAAGGTGGTGCGGCAGCTGCTGAGTGAGCTCAGCCCCGATGAGCGCAAGGTGACCGCTGAATTGCTGGGTTACCGCTCGGAGACGGCCGGTCGCCTGATGACGACCGAATACATCGCCCTCAAGGAAAACCAGACGGCTGCGGTGGCACTCGAGATTGTGCGGCGGCGTGCCCGCGACACCGAGACGATCTATTCCCTCTATGTCACCGATGCGGAGCGACGCCTCACCGGCATCCTCTCGCTGCGGGATCTGGTCACAGCAGACCCCCAAGCCCGCATCGGCGATGTGATGACGGAGGAGGTGCTGAGCGTCAGCACCGACACGGATCAGGAGAAGGTTGCCCGCACGATTCAGCGCTACGACTTTCTCGCCGTTCCCGTGGTGGATTTGGAACAGCGTCTGGTGGGCATCGTCACGGTGGATGACGTGATCGATGTGATCGAGCAGGAGGCCACCCGTGATCTCTACGCCGCCGGCGCGGTGCAGGCCGGCGATGACGACGATTACTTCAGCAGCAACCTGTTCACCGTTGCTCGCCGTCGTGTGGTGTGGCTTGCGGTGTTGGTGCTGGCCAGCTTTTTCACTTCAGAGGTGATTGCTGCCAATGAAGACGTGCTGCAGCAGGTGGTGTTGCTGGCGGCGTTCATTCCCCTGCTGGGTGGCACCGGCGGCAACGTGGGGGCCCAGAGCTCCACGGTGGTGATCCGTGGTTTGAGCACGCAGAGCATCTCCAGCCTCGGACCCCTGCGGGCGATTGGCCGAGAAGCCATGGCGGGGGCGTTGCTGGGGGTGTTGATGATGTTGCTGGTGGTTCCATTTGCCTGGTGGCGCGGCGAAAGCGCACTGGTGGGGCTCTCGGTGGGGATGAGCCTGCTCGCGATCACCACCCTGGCGGCCACGGCCGGTGCCGCGTTTCCGCTGCTGTTTGACCGCATGGGTCTGGATCCGGCGTTGATGTCCACCCCCTTCATCACCACCTGCACGGATGTGGCGGGCACGCTGATCTACCTGAAGACGGCGGGATGGCTGCTGGTGCATCTGCCGCAGCTGGTGCAAGCCACAGGTATTTCTACCCATTTCTTTGTTTTGGGTGTTTCCTGAGAGTCTGTTTACGTTTCTTAGGAGTACGCTTCACATAACTCAAAGAAGCACCCCATGGCTCCGGCTGCGACCGCTGCTTCCAAGCCCAAGGCCGCTGCAAAGGCGGCAAGAGCCGTCACGGCAGACGTTGATCTGGTTCGCTCCTATCTGCGTGACATCGGCCGGGTGCCGCTGCTGACCCACGAGCAGGAAATCACCCTGGGTCGCCAGGTGCAGGACCTGATGGATTTGGAGGCGCTCGAGTCTGAGCTCGAGAGCAAGGCTGGAGAGAAGCCCAGCCGCGATGCGCTGGCCAAGGCGTCAGGGCTGTCGTCCATGCAGCTCAAGCGCAAGTTGCAGCATGGACGGCGCGCCAAGGAACGCATGGTCGCCGCCAACCTCCGGCTGGTAGTGAGTGTGGCCAAGAAGTACACAAAGCGGAACATGGAGCTCCTGGATCTGATCCAGGAGGGCACCATTGGCCTGGTGCGTGGTGTGGAGAAGTTCGATCCCACCCGTGGCTACAAATTTTCCACTTATGCCTATTGGTGGATTCGTCAGGGCATCACCCGGGCCATCGCCGAAAAGAGCCGCACGATCCGGTTGCCGATCCACATCACCGAGATGTTGAACAAGCTCAAGAAGGGTCAGCGGGAGCTGAGCCAGGAACTGGGACGAACACCCACCGTCACCGAGTTGGCTGAATTCGTTGAGCTGCCTGAAGACGACGTCAAAGATCTGATGTGCCGTGCCCGTCAGCCCGTCAGCCTTGAAATGAAGGTTGGTGATGGTGACGACACCGAACTGCTGGAGTTGCTTTCCGGCGATGCCGATCTGCCCAGTGATCAGGTGGAAGAGGATTGCTTGAAGGGCGATCTGCGCAGCCTCCTGGGGCAGCTGCCCCACCTGCAGGAGCAGGTGCTACGGATGCGTTACGGCATGGATGGGGAAGACCCGATGAGCCTCACGGGCATCGGCCGAATTCTGGGCATGAGTCGCGACCGTGTTCGCAACCTCGAGCGTGATGGTTTGGCCGGTCTGCGTCGGGTGAGTGATCAAGTGGAGGCTTACGTCGCCTGCTGAATTAATTTTTTGTTGATCAGCCTTTGCAGCACCGGATTGACTTGATCCGGTGCTTCGTCGTGGGGGCAGTGGCCTGCGTTGCGAATCACTGAGAGGGATTGAACGCAGTTCAGGGTCTGGGCCCAGCGTTCGGCTTCAGCAATTGGCTCCCATGGATCACGTTCGCCCCAGATCAGATCAACTGGAAGGCTTAGCTCTTCCATCAACTGTGGGGCGAGATGATCGTCGAACAGGTTGATGAATCCGCGGAAAGCCTCGGCGGCACCGTTGCGTTGGGTTGGTTGGAACACCAGATCCACCAGGTCGTCGTCGATGTTGGCGCCACTGGGATAGGCCTGCTTCAACACGCTGCGGATCACGCCGGGCCGTGCGGCATTGCGGAACAGCGCAGTGCTGAGCCAGCGCTGCCGCACCATCGTTTTCAGCAGTGGCCTGATCCAGGCCATCCAAGCCGGTTGTGTGGCCAGTTGCTTGTCGTCCATCAAGCGCTGGGCGCAGTCGATCAGCACCACGCCACGGCAGCGCTCGCCCAGGAGTTGTGCGGCTCGCAGGGCAACGACCCCGCCGATCGAGTTGCCCACCAATCGCACCGGGCGATCGATGACTTGGCGGCAGAAGTCAGCCACCTGTTGGCCCCACAGATCAAAGCCGTAATGAACGGCATCCGCTGAAACGGACTCATCCTTCAAGCGGGCCTGGGGCTGATCGCTGCGCCCGAAGCCGAGCAGATCGATGGCGTAGGTGGGCATCAGTTCGGCCAGCACCGGTTGGTTGAAGCGCCAGTGGTTGGTGTTGGCCCCGAAACCATGAATCAGCAACACGGCCTCTTCGGCATTGGGGTCGCCCATCAGGTTCCAACCGATTGATCGCTCGTTCCAGCTCCAGAGGTTGTTGCTCGGGCTCACGCCTTGACTTGCTGCGCCAGTGCATCCTGGCGAGCGAAGCACTTGGATGGACGGTCGTTGCACGGGTCCTGTTCTGACACCAATCGCGAACCAATGGATGCGTTGACCGAGGCCAAAGCTGCTCTTCTATCGACAGCCTTGCTGGTTTGGTGGGAGCGCCATGGCCGCGGCGGACTCCCGTGGAAGCTGTTGTCTGGTGGTGTGCCTCCAGCGCCGGATGATCAGCTCGATCCATACGGCATCTGGATTGCTGAGGTGATGCTGCAGCAGACCCAGTTGGCCGTGGCGCTCCCCTACTGGACGCGCTGGATGGCAGCGTTTCCCACTGTGGAGGCCCTGGCCGCGGCGTCTCTGGATGAGGTGCGGTTGCAGTGGCAGGGCCTGGGGTATTACTCGCGGGCGCGTCGGCTGCATGAGGCAGCGCAGCTGCTGGTGGGCCACCCGTGGCCGCACAGCTTGGAGGGTTGGATGGCCTTGCCGGGCGTTGGCCGCACCACCGCCGGCAGCATCCTTTCCAGTGCCTTCAATATCCCGTTGCCGATCCTGGATGGAAACGTCAAACGGGTGCTGGCGCGCTTGATGGCCCATCCACGCCCGCCAGCCCGCGACGACGCCCTCTTCTGGACCTGGAGCGAGGCCCTGCTTGATCCGCTGCGGCCTCGTGACACCAACCAGGCCTTGATGGATCTGGGGGCCACGCTTTGCACCCCCCGCCAGCCGGACTGCCCCTGCTGCCCCTGGCAATCCCACTGCGCTGCTTACGCTGCCGGCGACCCCCGCCGCTGGCCCGTGACCGACGCCCCCAAGTCCTTGCCCTTCCAGGTGATCGGTGTGGGTGTCGTGCTCAACGCGGCGGGGGAGGTGTTGATCGACCAGCGGCTGGAGGAAGGCCTGCTGGGGGGCATGTGGGAGTTCCCCGGTGGCAAGCAGGAGCTGGGCGAAACGATCGAAACCTGCATCGTGCGTGAGCTGAAGGAGGAACTCGGCATCGCGGTGACAGTGGGCGAGGAGTTGATCACGGTGGATCACGCCTACAGCCACAAGAAGCTGCGCTTTGTGGTGCATCTCTGCTCCTGGGTCTCAGGGGAACCGCAGCCCCTCGCCAGTCAGCAGGTGCGTTGGGTGCGCCCGGAGGACCTGGCGAATTACCCCTTTCCAGCAGCCAACACCAAGATCATTGCGGCGTTGCTTGGCAGGTTGGCGAGTTCTGCCCACCCTTGGGCAAGGTCCTGAAGCGGTCAGATGGCGCTTGATCCCGTTGTCGTCTGTCTCGGTGAAGCCCTGATCGATCGGCTTGGTCCCCCCGGAGGTGATCCGGCCGTGGATCGAGCGGTGGATGATCGTCTGGGGGGTGCACCGGCCAATGTGGCCTGTGGACTGGCCCGCCTGGGCACATCTGTGGCCTTTGCCGGTCGCGTGGGGCAGGACGCCATTGGTGAGGCGTTTGTGTGTCTGTTTGGCGAGCGTGGAGTGGAGACTGCACTGCTGCAGCGGGATGGCGAGCGTCCCAGCCGGATCGTGCTGGTGCGCCGTGCGCGGGATGGGGAACGGCAGTTTCAGGGCTTTGCCGGGGATGCAGGGGCGGGTTTCGCGGACCAGGCTCTGGAGCCGGTTGCCTTACCCCAGGCCCGATGGTTGTTGATCGGCACGCTGCCGCTGGCGGCACCCATGTCGGCTTCGGCCCTGCTGTCGGCCGTGCGCCAGGCCAGGAGCCAGGGCACGGCGATTGCTCTCGATGTGAACTGGCGTCCCACGTTCTGGGATGTCACCGCTGATCCCGAGGCGGGACCGTCCGCAGCGGCGAAGGTGGCGATTCAACCGCTCTTGGCTCAGGCGGCCTTGATCAAGTTGGCGCGGGAGGAAGCGGTTTGGTTGTTCAACACCGACGATCCCGGCGTGATCCAGCAGGCCTTGCCCCAGCGACCCGATGTGGTGGTGACTGATGGAGCGGCCCCGGTGCGCTGGCAATTGGGGGCTGACTCAGGTCAGCAGGCCGCCTTTCGGCCCCCCTCCGTCGTCGACACCACCGGAGCCGGCGATGCCTTCACGGCCGGGCTGTTGCACCGCTGGGCTGCTGCCCCCCAGGAGCGCATTCGCTTCGCAGCTGCCTGTGGTGCTCTGGTCTGCGGCGGGGCCGGTGGCATTGATCCCCAGCCCACGCAGGCTCAGGTGGAGGCCTTCCTGGGTGAGGTGAGCTGAGCCAGTCGCCCTTCGTCTTGATGGCGAAGCTCCAGGTGCCAGGCCTCGGCCAGATCGAGCCCCAGCCGTTCCGGCCACTCCACGGCCATCAACGCTCCGGTGGATTGTGCCTCCTCCTCCTCCTGAAGAAACAGTTCATCGGCGGAGGCCGGTTGCTCCAAGCGATAGAGATCAAGGTGCACCAGTTGCGGCTCCCCCTGGGGGTAGTGCTGCGCCAACGCGAAGGTGGGGCTGGTGATCGCTTCGCTGATCCCTAGGCCTTCGGCCAGGCCCTGCACCAGCGATGTTTTGCCGGCCCCCAGGGGGCCGCTCAACAGCAGGATTGCTCCCGTCGGAAGCTCGCGCGCCAGCAATCGGCCCAGGGCGCGGGTCGTCTCAAGGGTCTCAAGGGACCAGACATGCCCTGTAGAGTCCGGTTCTGGCGAGCCCGAAGCCTCGGCGTCTCTGCAGAGATTCAACTCCACGATTGCTTTAGGGAGCATTAGATCCATGGTGGCAGCGCCCACGTCCCCGGCTGAGCTGAAGCTCGGCGTTGATTGCGTCATCGCCGACATCAATCAGGCCGATTTCGGCCGTAAGGAGCTCGACATTGCCGAGACCGAGATGCCCGGTCTGATGGCACTGCGCCATAAGTACGGCAGCGAGAAGCCCCTCAAGGGCGCCCGCATCGCTGGCTCCCTGCACATGACGATCCAGACCGCGGTTCTGATCGAGACCCTGGTCGAGCTTGGGGCTGAAGTGCGTTGGGCCTCCTGCAACATCTTTTCTACCCAGGATCACGCCGCTGCGGCCATTGCCGCCCAGGGCATCCCCGTGTTCGCCGTCAAAGGCGAGACCCTCGAGGAGTACTGGGACTACACCCACCGCATCCTCGAGTGGGGTGATGGCGGTTCTCCCAACATGATCCTGGACGATGGTGGCGATGCCACCGGTCTGGTGATGCTGGGCAGCAAGGCTGAGCAGGACATCACGGTTCTCGACAACCCCGGCAACGAAGAAGAGACCTTCCTGTTCGCGTCGATCAAGAAGAAGCTGGCCCAGGACCCCAGCTTCTATTCCCGCACCAAGGCCCAGATCCAGGGCGTCACCGAGGAGACCACCACAGGGGTGGCACGTCTGTACAAGATGCAGAAGAGCGGTGAACTGCCCTTCCCCGCCATCAACGTCAACGACTCGGTCACCAAGAGCAAGTTCGACAACCTCTATGGCTGTCGTGAGTCACTCGTGGACAGCATCAAGCGCGCCACCGACGTGATGGTGGCGGGCAAGCAGGCCCTGGTGATCGGCTACGGCGATGTGGGCAAGGGTTCGGCCCAGTCCCTGCGTGGTCTGGGTGCCACCGTCTGCATTGCAGAAGTGGATCCGATCTGCGCCCTGCAGGCCGCCATGGAGGGTTACCGCGTGGTTCGCCTCGAAGACGTGGTCGAAGACATGGACATCTTCGTCACCGCCACCGGCAACTACCAGGTGATCCGCAACGAGCACCTGGTGAAGATGAAGGACGAGGCCATCGTCTGCAACATCGGCCACTTCGACAACGAGATCGATGTCGCCTCCCTCAAGGCCTACGAGTGGGAGAACATCAAGCCCCAGGTCGACCACATCACCCTGCCCAGCGGCAACCGGATCATTCTGCTGGCGGAAGGCCGCCTGGTGAACCTGGGCTGCGCCACCGGTCACCCCAGCTTCGTGATGAGCAACTCCTTCACCAACCAGGTGTTGGCCCAGATCGAGCTGTTCACCAAGGGCGACGAGTACGCCAAAGAGGTGTACGTGCTGCCCAAGCACCTCGACGAGATGGTGGCACGCCTTCACCTGGGTCGCATCGGCGCCAAGCTCACTGAGCTCAGCAAGGATCAGGCCGATTACATCAACGTGCCCGTGGAAGGCCCCTACAAGCCCGACCACTACCGCTACTGATCACGATCCTGCGGATCGGAATCTGATTCTCACGGCCCCATGGAAGACTTGCGCCATCAAGCGCAGTCTCCATGGGGCTTTCTGATCTGATCACACAGCTGCCGGAGTTGGTCGGCCAGGCGGTGGAGGCCAACCAGTGGCTGGGTTACACCGCAATTTTCGCGGCGATGTTTCTCGAGAATCTGTTCCCGCCGATTCCGTCCGAGCTGATCATGCCCCTCGGGGGCTTCTATGTGCAGCAGGGTCAACTGGATCTGGTGCCCGTTGTGCTGGCGGGTTTGCTGGGCACGGTGCTCGGTGCCCTGCCCTGGTATGGGATCGGTCGCTTGATCAACGAGGAACGGATCGAAGCCTGGTTGCAACGCCACGGTCGCTGGATCGGCATCAGTGCCGATGAGTTGGCCCGCAGCCGCCGCTGGTTCAGCCGCTATGGCACCGCACTTGTGTTCTGGGGGCGACTGGTGCCTGGCATTCGCACGTTGATCTCGGTCCCAGCGGGCATTGAAATGATGCCGATGGCGCCGTTTCTGGTCTGGACCACCGCCGGAAGCCTGATCTGGACGGCCCTGCTCACCGTGGCTGGGATGGTTCTCGGAGAGGGATACAGCAACGTTGAGCTGTGGATTGACCCGGTCTCCAAGGCCGTCAAGGTGTTGCTGGTGGTATCGCTGCTGGCGGGCGCAATCTGGTTGGGTCTGCGCATCTGGCGCCGGCGTCAGTCGTCCGACTGAGCACCGGCGCGGGGGGGGGCTGAGAAGGAGGCTCAGAAGGGGATGTCCTCATCGGAGACCTGGCCGCCAAAGCTGCCGGCGGCCTCCTGGTTGTCCCGTTTGGATCCAAGCAGTTCGAGCCGATCCACGCGGACCACGGGTTTGCTGCGCTCTTCGCCGCTGGTACGGTCGGTCCAGCGGTCCAGCTTGAAGCTGCCGATGATCCCGAGCAGGGAGCCCTTCTTCACGTAATCCGCAGCAACCTGGGCCTGCTTGCCCCAGATCTCGAGGTTGAACCAGTCGGGTTCATCGTCGCGGCTGCGACGGTTCACCGCCATGGTGAGGTTGGCCACCATGCTGCCGGATTCGAAGTAACGCACTTCGGGATCGCGGCCGGCACGGCCGACGAGGGTGACGGAATTAACGCCCATAGACAATTCATCTCCTGAATTTGGATTCATGATGCGGCACCGGTTGGGTGACTGCTTTTAAGGAGTTCCACCCAAGCCGCTGGGTGTAACAGGCAACCGCTGAGAACGCCCCTATGATCCGGCGATCTCGACTGCGGTGTCTGTGTTCTTTCGTCGTTTCCAGCTGTCGCGCGACATCGGCATCGACCTGGGCACTGCCAACACCCTGATCTACGTTTCCGGTCGGGGCATCGTGCTGCAGGAGCCCTCCGTGGTGGCTCTTGATCTTGAGCTTGGAACCACCATGGCTGTGGGTGATGAAGCCAAGTTGATGCTTGGCCGCACCCCTGGAAACATCCGGGCTGTCCGCCCGTTGCGCGATGGGGTGATTGCCGATTTTGATGCCGCTGAGCAGATGCTCAAAACCTTCATCACCAAAGGCAATGAGGGCCGCGGCATCATTGCCCCTCGGCTTGTGGTGGGCATCCCCAGTGGTGTCACCGGTGTGGAGCGCCGCGCCGTTCGTGAGGCGGGCATGGCTGGGGCCCGTGAGGTGCATCTGATTGATGAGCCGGTGGCAGCTGCCATCGGCGCGGGACTTCCGGTCACCGAGCCCGTTGGAACGTTGATTGTTGATATCGGCGGCGGCACCACTGAGGTTGCGGTATTGAGCCTGGGCGGAACGGTGCTGAGTGAGTCCGTCCGCGTTGCCGGCGATGAGATCAGCGACTCCATCAGCGTCTACCTCAAAAAGGTGCACAACATGGTGGTGGGTGAGCGCACGGCTGAGGAAATCAAGATCCGCATCGGCTCCGCCTTCCCCGACGACGAGTTCGATCAGCAGTCCATGGATGTGCGGGGTCTGCACCTGCTCTCTGGTTTGCCGCGCACCATCAATCTCAAGGCTGGTGATCTCCGGGAAGCCATCGCCGAACCGCTCAATGTGATTGTCGAAGCGGTGAAGCGAACTCTGGAGCGCACACCGCCTGAGTTGGCGGCCGACATTGTGGATCGCGGCATCATGCTGGCTGGAGGTGGTGCGTTGGTGCGGGGCATCAGCGACCTGATCAGTCACGAGACCGGCATCTTTGTCCACATCGCCGAGGAGCCTCTTCTCTGTGTTGTGAACGGCTGCGGCCAGGTACTGGAGGACTGGAAGCGTCTGCAGCGGGTGGTGGATACCCCGGAATTCGTCCGCTCCGCCGCAGGCGCCTGAAGCCATGGCCCCAACGCTCCGTCCCGGCAAGAGCCGCTGGCGTGGATTGGGGCAACTCACCCCCTGGCTGCTGCTTGTGGCCGGGCTTCTGATGGTGCGTCTGAGCAAGGGTGCTGGTTTCACCGATGCCTATGCCCTGCTCAGCCGTCCGTTCTGGCCTGGGTCTGCCCAGCGGGAATGGGTCATGGCTGCCACGAATTTGGAGGATCTCTCTCGTCTGCAGTTGCTGGAAGACGACAACCGTCGCTTGCGCGCTCTGCTGGAGTTGCATCAACAAGGATCAGCGCAAGGAAACGTTTCGGCTGCCGTGATCTCCCGCTCCTCCCGAGGGTGGTGGCAACAATTGCAACTGGGCAAGGGCTCGCTGCAGGGCATCGGTCGGAGCGATGCGGTTCTTGGCCCCGGCGGTTTGGTGGGCCGCATCGACAGTGTCACCCCCTCCACGGCGCGGGTGAAGTTGCTCACTGCCCCGGGCCATGCGATCGGCGTCTGGCTGCCCCGCAGCCGCCGCCATGGATTGCTGGTGGGCCGCGGCAGCAGCCGTCTGTCGCTCCGCTTCATCGATAAGGACCCCGACGTGCGGCCCGGGGATCTTGTGGCCACGTCCCCGGCCAGCACCCTGTTGCCCCCCAACGTGCCGGTGGGGGTGATCCAGTCGGTGGATGAACAGGCTGTGCCTGCACCGGTCGCGGTGGTGCAGTTGATCGCAGCACCGGAGGCGATCGACTGGGTGCAAGTGCAGACCCGTTGAGATGAACCATTGACATGACGCGTCTGCACCGACAACCGATCTGTGTGGCCTCGGCATTGTTGGTGCCCTTTCTGGCCTTGGCATCGCCGCCTTGGTTGGCCATCGATGGGGTTGGTCCCGCCTGGGCTGTGCTCTGGCTGTTGCCCTGGGCTCTCGTGGATGGTCCGGTGTCGGGGGCGCTGTCGGGTGTGGCGTTGGGGTTGGTGCTGGATGGTCTCAATCTGGGTGGTGTCAGTCAGGTGCCGGCGCTGTTGCTGCTGGGCTGGTGGTGGGGACGGTTGGGGCGGCGTGCAGCACCGATCCAACGCAGCCTGAATCTCGGCTTGTTGGCCTGGCTCGGGTCCGTGGGTCTTGGTTTGTCATTGATCCTTCAGCTCTGGTGGCGTCAAGGCGGAGTGTTGGATCCCCTCACCCAGAGCTGGGGTCTGCAGACCCTGTGGTGCCAGGCCCTGGTGACGGGTTTGCTGGCGCCGGTGTTGGTGTCGTTGCAGTTGCTGCTCTGGCGAAGGAGGGTTCCTTCATGAGGCTGACCCGTCGGGATCTGCTGCTGGGGTCCGTGGCGCTGGGGCTGGCGGCCTGCGGCCTGAGGACCCCGCAGACCAGGGCCTTGGAGTTATGGACCCTGCAGTTGGCCCCCAAGTTCAACCCCTATTTCGCCGATGTTCTGGGGGCCTGGAGCCGCCTCCATCCCGATGCGCCTGTGCGCTGGACGGATCTGCCCTGGGGGTCCGTGGAACGCAAGTTGCTGGCTGCGGTGTTTGCCCGCACGGCCCCGGATGTGGTGAACCTCAATCCGCCCTTCGCGGCCAATCTGGCCAGTAAAGGTGGCCTGGCCGACTTGACCCCGCTGCTGCCGGCTGACGCCGCTAGTCGCTATCTGCCCTCGGTGTGGCAGGCCTGCCGCGATCCCGATGCCGGGCAGATCGCTGTGCCCTGGTACCTCACGGTGCGGCTGAGTCTGGTGAACCGCGCACTGTTGGATCAAGCCGGTATTGCAGCGCCGCCCAGCCGCTGGGATCAGGTGCCAGCCTTCGCCCGTCGCATCCGCGAGCGCACTGGCCGTTATGGCCTGTTTCTTACCACTGTTCCGGACGACTCGGCCGAGCTCTTGGAAACTCTGGTGCAGATGGGGGTGACCCTTCTGGACTCTCAACGCAGGGCCGCCTTCGACAGCCCCGCTGGGCTCCGGGCCTTTCGTTTCTGGATTGATCTCTACCTGGAGGGGCTGTTGCCCCGGGAGGTGGTGAGTCAGGGGCAGCGCCGGGCGATCGAGTTGTTCCAAAGCGGTGATCTGGCCCTGGCGGCTACGGGGGCGGAATTCCTGCGCAGCATTCAGACCAATGCGCCCGGGGTGGCCGCGGAGACGGAGCCCCATCCCCCGGTGACCGGTGCGGATGGCAGAGCCAATGTGGCTTTGATGACGTTGGCGGTGCCGCGTCAGAGCCAGCGCGCCCGAGAGGCCGTGGATCTGGCGCTGTTTCTGACCAATGCCGATCAACAGGCGCGCTTCGCTGCTGAGGCCCGGGTGCTGCCGTCGTCGTTGGAGGCCTTGGCTCGGGTGCGTGAGGCGTTGGAGCAGGAGGAGCCCGCGACCACCGCGGAGCGTCAGATTCGCCAGGCCCGTTTGTTGTCGGCCAGCACGTTGGACCGGGCCCGGGTGTTGGTGCCGGCGCTGCCGGGGATCAAGCGCCTGCAGAAGATCATCTACACCCAGATGCAGCGGGCGATGTTGGCCCAGGTCAGCCCTGAGCAGGCATTAACAGCTGCGGCATCGGAATGGAACCGATACGCCCGTTCGCGCTGGCCTGAGGTCACCGGCAATTCTTAAAACAATCGGTAAACCGGCTGCGCGTCAGGGTGTTTGCGTCGGTGTCCAGGCCCTGACCAGTAAGGTTGCAGCTCGTTAAGGGTTTGATTCGGATGACGGGCGACCTGCCCTCACAACCGAAAGCGACTGTTCTTGTCGTTGATGACGAGGCTGCAGTCCGGCGCGTTCTGGTGATGCGCCTGCAGCTCTCTGGCTATCGCATCATCTGTGCTGAGGACGGTGAGCAGGCCCTGGAGATGTTCCACAACGAGTCCCCCGACTTGGTGGTGCTCGATGTGATGCTGCCCAAGCTGGATGGCTTTGCCGTCTGCCGCCGCCTGCGGGCTGAATCCTGTGTGCCAATCATCTTCCTCTCCGCGGTGGAAGCGATCTCCGAGCGGGTGGCCGGTCTGGATCTAGGCGCTGACGACTACCTGCCCAAGCCCTTCAGCCCCAAAGAACTCGAGGCACGCATTGCCACGATTCTGCGCCGGGTGGGTCCAGGCAATGCGGTCGTTGAAAGCCGCGAACTGCCCACGGGACAGGGTGTTTTGCGTCTGGGCGATCTGGTGGTGGACACCAACCGACGTCAGGTCACCCGTGCATCGGAGCGCATCAACCTCACTTACACGGAGTTCAGCCTGCTGGAGTTGCTGTTCCGCGACCCCGGCCATGTGGTGCCCCGGGCCGAAATACTGGAGCAACTCTGGGGTTATCCCCCTCGCCGTGCTGCTGATCTGCGCGTGGTGGATGTCTATGTGGCGCGATTGCGCGGAAAACTGGAGCCTGATCCCCGTAATCCCGAGTTGATCCTGACAGTGCGCGGCATTGGTTACGCCTCCCAACGCATGGGCGAGGTCTCCGCTGCCGGTTGATCAACCCGCGGGCGGGCAGGATGGCGCCCGACTGACCTGCTGCTGTGTCTGAGCTGCGCGACACCCGTCTGGATAAGGCCAAGACCTTGGAAGAGCTGGGGCAGGGCCCCTATGCCCTCACCTTCAGTCCCAGCCACCGCATGGCTGAGCTGCAGGAGACCCATGCAGATCTGCCCAAGGGGGAAGAGCGGGACGTCAGCGTTTCCGTGGCGGGAAGGGTGATGACCCGCCGGGTGATGGGAAAGCTGGCCTTTTTCACCCTGGCGGATGAGACGGGCTCCATTCAGCTGTTTCTGGAGAAGGCGGGCCTCGAGGCCCAGCAGGAGGGCTGGTTCAAACAGATCACCTCGCTGGTGGACAGTGGCGACTGGCTTGGGGTGAGCGGCACCCTGCGCCGCACTGACCGTGGCGAGCTGTCGGTGAAAGTGAGCGACTGGCGCATGCTCACCAAGGCGCTGCAGCCCCTTCCCGACAAGTGGCATGGATTGGCTGACGTGGAGAAGCGCTACCGCCAGCGCTATCTGGATCTGGTTGTGTCCCCCGGTAGCCGTGAGACCTTCCGGCGCCGGGCCCGCCTGGTGAGCGGCATTCGCCGCTGGCTTGATCAGCGTGATTTTCTCGAGATCGAGACCCCGGTGCTGCAGAGCGAACCCGGTGGTGCTGATGCTCGGCCATTCGAGACCCACCACAACGCTCTCGACCTGCCCCTCACCCTCCGGATTGCCACCGAGTTGCACCTGAAGCGCCTGGTGGTGGGCGGCTTTGAGCGCGTGTATGAGCTGGGCCGGATCTTCCGTAATGAAGGGGTCAGCACCCGCCACAACCCCGAGTTCACCTCGGTGGAGATCTATCAGGCCTACAGCGATTACCTCGGGATGATGGAGCTCACCGAGCAGATGGTCAGCGCGGTGTGCGAGGAGGTCTGCGGCAAGACCACCATCACCTACCAGGGCACCGAGATCGATCTGGCACCGCCGTGGCGGCGCGCCACGATGCATGAGCTCGTGCAAGACGCCACGGGGCTTGATTTCAACAGCTTCAACAGTCGGGAGGAAGCGGCTTCGGCGATGACCGCCAAGGGCCTGCATGCGCCTGAGCTGGCCGACTCCGTGGGCCGTCTGCTCAACGAAGCCTTTGAGCAAGCAGTGGAGACGACCCTGATTCAGCCCACCTTCGTCACCGATTACCCGGTGGAGATTTCTCCCCTGGCCCGGCCCCATCGCAGCAAGCCAGGCTTGGTGGAACGCTTTGAGTTGTTCATCGTCGGCCGTGAGCACGCCAATGCCTTCAGTGAGCTCACCGATCCCGTGGATCAACGCCAGCGCCTGGAGGCCCAGCAGGCACGCAAGGCGGCGGGTGATTTGGAGGCCCAGGGGTTGGACGAGGATTTCGTCACGGCCCTTGAGGTGGGCATGCCCCCCACCGGAGGTCTGGGGATCGGCATCGACCGGCTGGTGATGCTGCTCACCGACAGCCCTTCGATTCGGGACGTGATCGCCTTCCCGCTGCTGCGGCCGGAGTCTCGCAAGGGAGAACCACCCTCAGTGGAATAATGGGAGGAGTGGCATGGTCCTATCCCCATGAGTGGAGAACGCGTCGGGTTTCGCTTCAAGCACGCTGATGCAGTGGTCAAGCGGAATCCCCAGGGCCGTTCCCGCCGGGGATGGGTAATGGAGCCGGTGGAACAGACCACCAGCCGTGGCACCAAAATGCCTGCGTACCGCATCCGCTGGCGCGACAGTGAGCGCCCGGAAATCGTGCTGCAGCACATGCTGATCGCCGATCCGGATCCCACACCTCCGCCCGAGGGTGTCAGCCTGGAGCCCCCCGCGCCCAAGGCCTGATCTAACTCAGCCCAGCGTCGCGGCGTAGTTGTTCAAGCTCCTGTTCCGCTTCAAACAACGCCCAGTCCTTCTCCAATGTTGAGGGGCTGGGCGTTTGCTCTTGCTGTTGAAGCTCCTGCAACTGCCGCTCCACCTCGTTGAAGCGGCGTCCCAGATCCTCCAGGTCGGCCCAGAGGGCACGGCCCTGGTTCATCAGGCTGGTGAGATGTTGTTCGGCGCGCCCGGCTAGATCGGCTGCGCCGGCTGCCCCGGCACGCTCCACCCGACTGCGCCAGGCCCGTACGTCCTCGGCCAGTCTCAGCAGATGCTGGCGTTGCTGCTTCGCTTCGTCCCGCAGTTGCTGACGTTGTCGTTGCAGGGCTGCAGCCCGATCCTTTTGGTGCTGTTCACTGAACAGGTGCTCCTGGACGGGGTTGTTGCGGAGAAAGGCGGAGAGCCGTGCGTCCAGCTCCCGCTCCAGCTGCTCCAGCCAGCTGCTCATGCCTCGCCTGGGGTGGTGATCACCGGTTTTTCGATCTCTTTCTCCAACGGCTCGATCGCAGCCGTTTTGGAGTTGAGGATCATCTGGGTGAGTTGCGCTGCTTTCACTTCTCCCACTTCACCTTCCAGCTCTCCCAGGCGATCGAAGGCCGCCATGTAAACCGCCTCCAGGTCTTGGATCAGCTGCTCACGCTGCCGCTTGATGGCCTGACGCCGTTCGTCTGATTTCATGCCGCCTGAGCTCTGGGCTCTGTCTGTTGGATAAGTCTGTGGACTCAGTTTGCCGGCAAAAGCAGATGCAGAGCGATCTGCTGGTGTGGATCGGTCCAACGGCGTTGGATCCGCCAGCCGGCCTGGGCCGCGAGGGCGGCTGCAGCGTCCGGGGAGTATTTGACGCTGTGCTCGGTGATCCAGGCGTCGCCCTGGCGAAAGAACCAGGCCTCACCGCCCAGGTGCACGGTCTGATCCTGCGTGCTCACCAGCGCCATTTCGATGCGCTGCTGCGTCGCCTGCCAGTGGGCCCGGTAGCGGAATTGCGTCGGATCGGCATCCCCCTGGAGGTCGCGGTTGAGCCGCTGCAGCAGGTTGCGGGCGAAGGCGGCGGATACGCCGGCGGCATCGTCGTAGGCGGCCTCCATCAGGGCCGGCTCGCGGGGCTGATCCAGCCCCAGCAGCAGAGGCCCTCCAGCCAGCAGCTGCCGGGCATTGTGCAGAAAGTCAACAGCCTCCTCTGGGGTGAAGTTGCCCAAGGAGCTGCCAGGAAAGAAGCCGATGCGTCGTTGGCCGTCCAGGGCGGGATGCTGCGGCAGCTGCTCCACGCGGGTGTGGTCACAGCAGATGCCCACCATGGTGGTGTTGGGGTGCCGGGCCGAGAGGCCGGAGAGGGCCTCCTTGAGGGCGCTGAGGCTGATGTCCAAGGCGGCGAAGACTCTGCTACCCAGAGCTGTGAGCAGCGGATCCACCTTGCGGGCGTTGCCGATGCCGAATTCCACCACCAGTCCTGGCCCCGTGGCGGCGGCGATGGCGGCTGCGTTGTCTTCCAGTAGGGCTATTTCCCGTTGAGTGAGGGTGTATTCAGGCTGCCGGCAGATCTCGGCGAAGAGCCGTGATCCCGCGGCGTCGTAGAGCATCCAGGCCGGCAGTTGGCGAGGGCTGCGCTGCAAGCCATCCCGAACTAGGCGCTGCAGATCCGCCGGGGGCGGGTGGAGGTTGACCAGGCTGATGCTCATCGGGCCAGACGGATGCCGGCCGCCATCCAGCGGCTCGCTGGAGGGAAAAAATTACGGTAGCTGTTGCGCTCGTGGCCTGGGGGCGTGAGCCAGCTGCTGCCGCGCAGCACCATCTGGGAGCTCATGAATTTGCCGTTGTATTCGCCGATGGCCCCCTCCACCGGGCGAAAGCCGGGATAGGCGCTGTAGGCACTGGCGGTCCACTGCCACAGCACCCGGTGGGCGTGCTGCATGGCAGCGCCATGCAGGCCAAGGGCGTGTTCCCATTCCGCTTCGGTGGGAAGCCGGGCACCGCTCCAGCGGGCATAGGCATCTGCTTCGAACCAGCTCAGATGACGCACCGGTGCCTGGGGGTCGCGGCGGCGGCGGCCCGCCAGGGTGAATTCGTGGTTGTTCTCCCGCCAGTAGCGCGGCCCCTGCCACTGGTGCTGTTGCACTAAGGCCCAGCCTTCACTCATCCACAGCTCGGGGCGTTGATAGCCCCCATCGGCGATGAAGCCGGCGTAGCCAGCGTTGCTCACCAGGCTGCTGCTCAGTTCAAACGGCTCCAGCCACACCCGGTGCCGCGGCGTCTCGTTGTCGAAGTGGAACCGCTCGCCCTGGTGGCCGATCTCCGTCAACCCGCCAGGGCAGGCCAGCCACTGTTCCTCCTCCAGGGTCAGGGTCAGCTCAACTTCATGGTTGTAGACGGGTTCTAATGGCTGGCGGTTGAAGCCATCCAAGAGGTCCATCAGTAGCAGTTCTTGGTGCTGTTGCTCGTGCTGCAGGCCGAGCTGCACCAAGGCATCAACCCCTTCGGGCGGGTCCTGCAGCAGTGCTTCCAGACCGGCATCCACTCGTTGGCGCCAGGTCAGCACCGCGCCGATGGCCGGGCGGCTGAGCAGGCCCCGTTGCGGCCGGGGGTGACGCGCTCCGATGGCGTCGTAATAGGAGTTGAACTGATAACTCCAGAGCGGGTCGCAGGCCTGATGTCCAGCTGAATGGGGCTGCAGTACGAAGGTGTCGAAGAACCAGTTGGTGTGGCCCAGATGCCATTTTGGTGGACTGGCATCGGCCATCCCCTGGAGCATCAGGTCTTCCGGTTCCAGAGGTGCGATCAGTGCTTCGCTGCGGCGCCGCACCGCCAGCAGAGTGTCCAGCAGCACGGGCCCGAACCAACCTGCGCGGACCCTAGGGGGTGCAGCGAACGATCGGTACCATCAGCCCATCGATGTGGCTGAATCCCTTGAGCGGTTCCGGCACGGTGCTGGTAGAGCGATATCGCCTGGAGGAACGGCTGAGTGGACCCGATCCGCTGCGTGGTTCCCTTTGGCGTGCGGTGGATGTGATGGCGGGCGATCTGCCGGTGGCCATTCGCCAACTGGAGACCCCGGAATCCCAGGAGCGGTTGCAGGGAGTGTGGCCACAGATGCAGATGCTGTCGCATTCCCAGTCGCCCCGCTGCGGCGAGCTGCTGGAACTGGATGGGGCGTTATGGCTTGTGCGTGATTGGCAGGACGGCATCGCTTACGACCTGCTGCTGCGTCAAAGGCGGTTCAGTGCGGATGAGGTTCTGCTGTTGCTGCGCCAGGTGCTGCCGGTGCTTGCGGTGTGGCATGGTCGCGGGCTGGTGCACGGTGATCTGAATGTCCGCCATCTGCTGCGCCGAAGCAGCGATGGCCTGCCGGTGTTACTGGAGGGTGGCGGGGTTCAGCGGGCTGGCACGACCCCGACAGGTGCCCCCTGGCGCGATCTCCATGATCTTGGGGTCACGGCTCTTGTCTTGCTCGGCGGGACCGCAGGCGATGACGGATGCTGGCCCAAGGGCCTGGAGCTGGAGGCGAGATTTCACCAGGTTCTGGAGAGGTTGTGCTCGGAGAAGCCAGAGCACCGTTTCGATGAGGCCGCTGAGGTGCTGCAGGCCCTGGACTCGGTGGTCTTGCCTGCTTCTGAACCCGACTCAGGCGTGACGGCGCGAACCAGTCGGGCCTTGGCTCGTGAGCAGGGAGCGGAGGGTCGCCTCTGGCCCGTGGTGATTGCTCTGGGTGTCTTGGCGTTGGTGGGTTCCGCGATTGGATGGGTCCTGTTGTCCCGTAGTTCCCTTGTTGTTGATCCCCCTCGTGCCAGCAGCGAAGGGGGGGCTTCGGCGC
>CAJXPL010000022.1 GCA_913057985.1 uncultured Synechococcus sp. | reverse complement strand
GTTGCCGTAGATCAGGGAGCCAGCGACGGGCTCGCGGATGCCATCGATATCAACCGGGGGAGCGGCGATAAAGGCAATGGTGAAGCAGATGGTGGCCGCCAGGAGGCAGGGAATCATCAGCACGCCGAACCAACCCACATAGATGCGGTTGTTGGTGTCGGTCACCCACTGACAAAAGGCTTCCCAATTGCTCTGGCGTCCGCTGCGAATTGCGGTGGACATGGAAGAAAAGAAGACGGATGAACCTCTCCCTCAAAAAAGGGACAGGTGGATTAAGTGTATGGACGGAACGTTCCGTTACATGACAACTCAACAATCAGAATCAGCTCTCAAAAAAACTTCATTAAGCGCTTTATGAAGCGTTCATGAAGTTGCATGAAGCAGCCACTCGCGGGATTGCTGAACGAAGCCATTCCAGTTCACCCGTTCCTCCTCTGCAGCCCGGGCCACCAACAACGGTGCCTGCTGCTTCAACGCCACAAGATCAAGCTCGTCAACGCCGGCATTGATCGCCAGCCAATCCGCCATAGAGCGTCCCACCACACGGGTGAGGTAAGCCGCACTGAGGGCCTGCATCGAACCGGCGATCAGCCAGCTCCCCCCATCCAGCTTGGCCAGCCCCAGCAAGGTCTGTCCGGTCCACTCCACCACGCCCTGGGCGAGGGCCACCCGAGCCAGCTGCGCCGCAGCTTCCCTCAGCACATCCGGTTGCAGCGATGTTCCCCAGATCTCTCCCATCTCCTTGATCATCAAACCGTTCGCCACCGCCACGGCCAGAAGATCAAGGCTGGCGATGGGGGAGGCCATCACCGACCCGGCCACCACCCACTGGGTGCGCTGCTGGATCTGCAAAAAGCGTTCGCGCCGAAGCGATTCGAGGTCACGCTGCCAACGGCGATGCAAGTCCGCCAGGAGTCGCGGACGCGTCTCCACCGCAGCCTGTTTCAGCGAACGGCGCAACGGTGCCAGGGCATTGCGCAGCTGCATCGAAGACTCCTGAACCAGGATCCGCTCACGCCAGCGCTCGGGAAGGTCGTCCCGAACAGCTGCGACGGCATCGGTGAATGCGTCCTTCGCGTCGGTCAACACAAGCAGCCAGGCCGGCTGATCGTCCGGCACCTGCTGCAGCCAGAGCAGATCCGAGGCCAGGAGTGGCGCCTGCAGGCTGAACAGGATCAGATCCTGATCCAGCAGGCCACCGGGCCAGGAACGGCTGCCGTCGTCGGTGGTCAGGGGATGGCAGAGCGACAGCATCACCGGCGCCGGGCCAGCAAGAGAGCTGCTGAGGTCTGCCTCATTCGGTCCCTGAGAGCCCCCCAAGGCGACCATCGCCATGCGCACAGGGCCGCAGCGGTCCAGCACCCGTTTCAGTTCAGCGCGACGGGCCAGATCGGCAGAGGGTTGCTGCTCGAAACGTGCGAATTGATCCAGCACCTCCTGGCACCGAGCGATCCATCCATCCAGAGAGACCGGCGCCGCAAACCGCGGTTGACTTGGCTTGCGGCCAAGCCAGATCACAACGCCACCGGCGGCCAGCAGACCCAGCCCCCCGCCGGGAACATGCATCACATCACTGATCAGCCACTGTCCAGCAAGCAGACCAGCTCCAGCCAGAGCCAACGGCCGCAGCAGCGACGACGGTGGCATCACCAGGTCTGGCCATGGAGCCGGGAGTTTCAACAGAACGGCTGTTGTAGCAGTGGCCCTTCTTAGCTCAACCCACCACCTGACACCAGAACTTCAGGCCAGAAACACGAGTTCTCCATAAGTTGGGAACAGGCCGGAGTCAGCCGTGACACACAGTCATCCCAATGCGATGGTCGACAACCGCCGGGGGGTGCGCAGGGTTCTGATGGTGGCCCTGGGCCTGAACATCAGCATGTCGCTGCTGAAGCTTCTGGTGGGGGCCATGAGTGGTTCCCTGGCGGTGATCGCCGATGGCATGCACAGCGCCACCGATGCGTTGTCCAGCCTCACGGGACTGGTCACCAACAAACTGTCCGATCCGCGCCCCGACAGGGATCACCCCTACGGCCACCGCAAATACGAGGCGGTGGGAGCCCTGGGCATCGCTGGTTTCATCCTGTTCACAGCCCTTGAGATCCTGCTGCGTTCGGGGGAAAGGCTGCTCGAGGGCCTGCCACCGATCCGGGTGACCAGCCAGGAGCTGGTGCTGCTCACGCTGGTGCTGGGGTTCAACCTCCTGCTGGCGGGATATGAGCTGCGGGAAGGTCGGCGACTGAACAGCAACCTGCTCAAAGCGGATGCTCAACATGCGGCGAGCGACGTTTGGACCACCGTGGTGGTGCTGGTGGGCATGGCCGGGGCGGTGTGGCTGCAGGTGAGCTGGCTCGACGTTGCGCTGGCCATCCCCATGGCACTCCTGCTGATCCGTGTGTGCTGGCAGGTGCTGCGCGGAACCTTGCCCTGGCTGGTGGACCACATGGCGGTTGCACCTGAAGCCATCTATGCCGAAGCGATGGCCACCGACGGCGTCTTGAACTGCCACGACATCGCCAGCCGGGGCGTTCTGGGCCAGCAGGTGTTCATCGAAATGCATATGGTTGTCGACGCAGACGACCTCACCAAGGCGCACCGGATCACCGAAAAGGTGGAAGAGCGCTTGGACGAAAGTTTCGGGCCGGTGCGGTGCACCATCCATCTGGAACCCAAGGACTACGTGGAGGACGGGATCACCTACACCGGCGCCCATGGCTGAGGTCGACACCACAACCCATGCGCTGGCTGGACTGACCGAGCGTCAGCAGCGGGGGCTGATTGAGGTGCTCGATGAAGTCCGTCGTGCCGAGGGCTGGTCGTGGCAACTGCCGGTGTTGCTGCGGGAGCGCTGCTGGCTGCGGCTGTCTCGAACTCCCCTGACCGAGCTGCATCGTTGGCTCCCTCCGGATGGGCGCGATGAAGCTCCGGAATTGATGCATTACCGGCGGTTGCTGCAGCAGGGGATGGATCCACTGTTGGCCCAACAGAGCTGCTGGCGGGAGTTCGGCATCGAGGACTGCCAAAGGGCGCTTCAGGACTACTGGAACAGTCGTGACACAGCCATCCACGGCTGGACAGCGGAGCGGTACCGACAACTGGTGAGCAGCTATCGCGAACGGATTGAACGGGGGATCACGGTGGTTCCGATGCTGGTGCTGGCTCGGAAGAACAGCGTTGAATGCCACCAGCTGCTCTGGATCACCGAAAACACCCCGGTGATGCGTCACACTTGCGCCTGATTCCAGGCCATGGGCCATGAGTGATTCCTACAGCGATCCCCAACAACAGGCGGGACAGGGAGACGGCGGCCGAGATGGTCAGCGCAGTCGTGGCAACCGTGGTGGCGGCCGTGAGGGCGGAGGCTTCCGGATTCGTCTGAGTGACAACGAAATGCGCTCAGCCCGGGCCCTGCAGGAGGCCTTCAATCTCCGCTCGACCGTGGCTGTGCTGGGTTTCGCGGTCCGCAGCCTTGGCCAAATGCTGGAGGATGGCCAACTCGACGCTCTGATCGAACAGCAGAAAAATCAGCCTGCCCGAGGTGGCCGGCGTGATGGTGGTGGTCGTGATGGTGGTGGTCGTGGCCGCCGCTTTGACGATGAACGTGGTGGCCGCGGGTCCCGTCCGAATCCCTTTGCCCGACCAGCCAAACCCCAGCCGGAGGCTGCAGCTGAACCGGTTGCCGAGCCGGAGGCCGAACCAGTGGTGGAGCCGGTGGTGGAGTCAGAAGCAACCGCCGGCGACGACACCAATACCGCAGCAACCGAGGCCTGATTGATGAGCCGGCCAAGGGTTCTTTCCGGGGTGCAACCGACCGGAGCACTGCACCTCGGCAATTGGCTGGGTGCCATCCGCAATTGGGTTGATCTGCAGGAGACCCACGACACCTTTGTGTGTGTTGTGGATCTCCATGCCATCACCGTTCCCCATGACCCCAGCCGCCTGGCGGAGGACACCCGTTCCACAGCAGCGCTCTACCTGGCCTGTGGCATGGACCCCAAACGCTGTTCGGTGTTTGTGCAGAGCCAGGTGGCAGCCCACAGCGAACTGTGCTGGTTGCTGAATTGCGTCACGCCGCTCAACTGGCTGGAGCGGATGATTCAGTTCAAGGAGAAAGCGGTGAAGCAGGGGGACAACGTCTCCGTGGGCCTGCTGGACTATCCGGTGCTGATGGCCGCCGACATCCTTCTCTACGACGCTGACCTGGTGCCCGTCGGTGAGGACCAGAAGCAGCACCTGGAGCTGGCGCGCGACATCGCCCAGCAGCGCATCAATGCCCGTTTCGGCAGCAAGGACACGCCGGTGCTCAAAGTGCCCAAACCGCTGATCCTCAAGGAGGGGGCACGGGTGATGAGCCTGACGGATGGTCGCAGCAAGATGAGCAAGAGCGATCCCAACGAGGGAAGTCGCATCACGCTTCTGGACCCTCCGGAGCTGATCACCAAAAAGATCAAACGCGCCAAGACCGATCCAGAGCGTGGCCTCGAATTCGGCAACCCCGAACGACCGGAAACCGACAACCTGCTTGGGCTCTACGCAATCCTGAGCGGCAAGGGGCGGGAGCAGGCCGCCACTGAATGCGCCGAGATGGGTTGGGGACAGTTCAAGCCGCTGCTGGCCGAAGCCACCGTGAGCGCGCTGGAACCCATCCAGGCCCGCTACCGGGAGTTGATGCAGGACCCCACAGAGCTCGATCAGGTGCTGAAAACAGGCCGTGAGAAGGCCGAAACCGTGGCCAACGCCACGCTTGAACGGGTTCGGGATGCCCTGGGTTTCGCCCGGCCAGCCTGATCAGCAACAAAGAGAAGCATTAGCTGCTCTGATCAATGCGACGGCCATGGGCTCAAGCCATGGCCCCTGAGGCCTGAGGGAGACAACGTCAGCCGCAGAGGCGAGTCTCGCAAGACTCTCAGCCTTCTCTCAGCTGCATATACACAGCACAGACAACGCGTCAACCCCTTAGGCGCCGATCTCGCGCCCAGACCTCGTGGGCCAGCACTGTGATCGTCCACCTGATTGTTCTGCGTGCATCGCCCTTTTTCTGCGTTCAGCCCAGCCAAACGTTGGAGCCGGCCTGTCGTCGGTGCAGCCCTGACCGCAGGATTGGTGCTGTCCGCAGGAGCCCAACAGCCTCTGAAGAACGCAGAGGCGCCCGCAGAACAGGTTGAGCAAAACGCCACCAGCAGCCGCGACACCAGCAGCCGCGCCACCCTGTCCTCCGGCAAAGAGGGTGGTCGTTACGAGCTGACACCCGAGCGACGCGCCCTGCTCAACACCATTCGCTACGCCGAGGGCACCTGGAAAGACGGTGAAGACAAGGGCTACCGGATCATGTATGGCGGCGGGCAGTTTCAGGACCTCTCACGTCATCCCGAGCGGGTGATCGTCAAGCGCTACACCAGCGCCGCAGCGGGGGCCTATCAATTCCTGCCCAAGACCTGGAAGGGCGTGGCGAAGGAGCTCAAGCTGTCCAGCTTCGAGCCCAGGCACCAGGACCAAGCCGCTCTGCACCTTGTTGAGCGTCGCGGTGCTCTCAAGGAAATTGACCGGAAAGGGCTGACCAGAAACGCCATGGCGAAGCTGGCTCCCGAATGGGCATCCTTCCCCACCTGGACCGGCCGCTCCGCCTACGGTCAACCGGTGAAGAGCCCTCAGGACCTGGCGAGCTTCTACAGCAGCAACCTGCGCCAGCTGCGCAATCAGCTCGGGGCCTGAGGCGAACGGTTCGACCCCAACCTCGCAGCCAGGGCCCACACCTCCGTGACCAAGCCGTGCCAAGGATTCATCACCTCCATCGAGACCGCCATGGGCTGGGTTGATGCAGCCACAAGGGAGCGTGTTGCAGCAATGGCCTTCTTGCCCTCCTGCAGCCGCTCCTGCATGCGTCGGCGCTCCTGCAACGGCATCACCTCCTCCGGACAGGCCTGCAGAAGCTCCTCACCGCGCTGAAACCAATGCTCGAAGTCATCGAGCAGGGATGCCAGCAACTCATCCAACAGTGCGCCAGCTTCCTGATTGGTTGACTCACCCACCTGATGTCCTCGGGTCTCGCCCATAGGATGGCGGGCCCTGAACCTGAACCGGTGAGCAGCGCTGCAGCAACCACCCCAGCCCCTTCAGCACCGGTGGTTCTGCCCAAGACCAGCGAAAGCGATCAACTGCTGAAGATTCGCCACTCCATGAGCCATGTGATGGCCATGGCTGTGCAGCAGTTGTTTCCCAAGGCGCGCGTCACCATCGGCCCCTGGACGGAAACAGGTTTCTATTACGACTTCGACAATCCCGATCCCTTCACCGAGGCCGACCTGAAGGCCATCAAGAAAGGAATGATCAAGATCATCAACAAAAAGCTGCCTCTCGAACGCGTCGAGGTGAGCCGCAACGAGGCCGAGGAAAAAATCAAAGCCCAGAACGAGCCCTACAAGCTCGAGATTCTTGAAGGATTGCAGGAGCCGATTACCCTCTACACCCTTGGTGAGGACTGGTGGGACCTCTGTGCAGGCCCCCACGTGGATCACACCGGCCAACTCAATGCCAAGGCCTTCGAGCTGGAAAGCGTGGCAGGCGCTTACTGGCGAGGCGATGAAACCAAAGCGCAGCTGCAACGCATCTACGGCACGGCCTGGGAAACCCCGGAACAGCTGGCGGAACACAAACGTCGCAAGGAAGAAGCGCTTCGCCGCGACCATCGCCGCATCGGCAAAGACCTCGACCTCTTCTCCATCGAGGATGAGGCCGGGGCTGGTCTGGTGTTCTGGCACCCCCGCGGTGCCCGCATGCGCCTGTTGATCGAGGAGTTCTGGCGCCAGGCCCACTTCGAGGGCGGATACGAGCTCCTTTACACCCCCCATGTGGCGGACATCAGCCTGTGGAAGACCTCAGGCCACCTCGACTTCTACGCCGAGAGCATGTTCGGCCCAATGGAGGTGGACGAACGGGAGTACCAGCTCAAGCCGATGAACTGCCCGTTCCACGTGCTCACCTACGCCAGCAAACTGCGCAGCTACCGGGAACTGCCGATCCGCTGGGCGGAGCTTGGAACGGTGTATCGCTACGAGCGGCCCGGTGTGATGCACGGTCTGATGCGGGTGCGGGGCTTCACCCAGGACGATGCTCACGTGTTCTGCCTGCCGGAGCAGATCAGCGACGAGATCCTGAAGATCCTCGATCTCACCGAACGGATTCTCTCCGCCTTCGATTTCAGCAATTACGAGATCAACCTCTCCACCCGCCCCGAGAAGTCCATCGGCGATGACGCCGTCTGGGACCTGGCCACCAAGGGACTGATTGAAGCCCTGGAGCGCAAGGGTTGGGCCTACAAAATCGATGGGGGAGGCGGTGCGTTCTACGGCCCGAAAATCGACCTCAAGATCGAAGACGCCATCGGCCGGATGTGGCAGTGCTCCACGATCCAACTGGATTTCAATCTGCCGGAACGGTTCGAGCTCGACTACATCGCCGCCGACGGCAGCAAGCAGCGGCCGATCATGATCCACCGCGCCATCTTCGGTTCGCTGGAGCGGTTCTTCGGGATCATGACCGAGAACTACGCCGGCGATTACCCCTTCTGGCTGGCCCCCGAGCAGGTGCGTCTGCTGCCGGTCACCGACGAGGTGCAGCCCTACGCCGACCAAGTGTTGGACCAACTCACCAAAGCTGGCGTTCGCGCCACGATCGACCGCAGCGGTGACCGGCTCGGCAAGTTGATCCGCACCGGCGAACAGATGAAGATCCCCGTGCTGGCGGTCATCGGTGCCAAGGAAGCGGAGCAGAACGCCGTGAGCCTTCGCAGCCGACGGGACGGTGACCTCGGGGTCACAGCGGTGGCCGACCTTCTCAGTGCTGCCCGGATGGCCAACAGCGAGCGCGCCGCGGGCCTGGAGCTGAACCGATGACGGATTCCCCTGTGCAGCACCTGGCCGATCTCGCGCGGCTACGGGGAGCGCCGGAGTTGGCTCCCCAGATCAGAAATGAGCTGCGAGCAGAACTCGATCAGGCGATGGCCCAGGCCAGCTGGTTCACCATCGGCGTCATGGCCCCGTCCAGGGAGCAGGCCCTCACAGCGCTGCGCAGCCTCGAGCAAAGCCAACAGTGGGAGCCGCTGGAGCTCGTCGACAGCCCAGAGGAGCTGGGCCCTGTTTTCCTGAAAGCCAATCAGAAGGGGGGCACGATCCGCATTCGGATCGAGCACGGCCTTGGCGAAGGAATTCTGATCAGTGGCCACGGTGACGACGACACAACGCCAAGCACCACCTGGGGACCGCTTCCACTGGACTTCTTCTCCTGAGCCAACCACGCTGGTAGGAGTTGCCGCAGCCCTTGATGGCCACCACCACACTCCTGGCGGGGGACATGGGAGGCACCAAGACTCTGCTTGCTCTCTACGGGAGTGAGGCGGGCCAACTACGCCTGCTGCATCAGGAACGCTTCCGCTCGGGAGAATGGCCATCCCTTGAGCCGATGCTCGAGGCCTTCCTCAACAATCGCCCCGCTGATCTTCCGGCTCCAGCGCATGCCTGCATCGCCGTTGCCGGCCCGGTGCGACACAGGGAGGCCAGGATCACCAACCTGCCCTGGCGGTTGCGGGAGGCCGACCTGGCGCGGGCTGCGGGCATGGAACAGCTCGAGCTGGTGAATGATTTCGGCGTACTGATTTACGGGCTGCCCCATTTCGACAGCCATCAGCAGGTGATCCTTCAGAAGGGCCACCAAGACAAGGGCCCCCTGGCCATTCTTGGGGCAGGCACCGGTCTCGGCATGGCGCGAGGCCTGCAGAGCGAACAGGGACTGGTGGCCCTGGCGAGCGAAGGAGGGCACCGCGAATTTGCTCCGCGCAACGAAGCGGAATGGGAGCTGGACTCCTGGCTCAAACAAGACCTCGGCGTCAGCCGCCTTTCGATCGAACGCATCGTGAGTGGCACCGGCCTGGGGCATGTGGCCCACTGGCTGCTTCAGAAACCCGATGCCGCCATGCACCCCCTGCGCAGCGTGGCTGAGGCTTGGCGGCGCAACAGCTCCAACGATCTTCCCGCTCAGGTGAGCGTTGCCGCTGAAGGGGGTGATCCCTTGATGCAACGCGCCCTACAGCTTTGGCTGGAGGCCTATGGCTCAGCGGCAGGCGATCTTGCCCTTCAGGAACTCTGCACAGGAGGCCTCTGGGTTGGCGGGGGCACCGCATCAAAACAATTGAAAGGACTGCAATCCGCCAGCTTTCTCAATGCGATGCGCGACAAGGGACGCTTCCGCGAACTGATCGAAGGGATGCAGGTCACAGCGGTGATCGATCCCGATGCCGGACTCTTCAGTGCAGCCTGTCGCGCCCGGATGCTGGCGGAGTCAGGTGGGACACTGGCCTGAGCAGAGGATCAGCGATGGCGCAGCCGCGCATCGGTCAGAAAGTGGTCGTGGACGTCCCGGCAACCACAGCCAATCTCGGCCCTGGATTTGACTGCCTCGGTGCAGCCCTTGATCTGAACAACCGCTTCGCGATGCGGCGGATCGAAGGGGGCGGTGAACGATTTGAGCTGATTATTGAGGGAACGGAAGGCAGTCACCTCCGGGGTGGGCCGGAGAACCTCGTTTACCGAGCGGCACAACGGGTGTGGAAAGCGGCTGGGCTGGAACCCGTCGCCCTTGAGGCACGGGTGCGTCTTGCCGTGCCGCCGGCACGGGGGCTGGGCAGCAGTGCGACGGCGATCGTGGCGGGATTGATGGGAGCCAATGCCCTCGTCGGTGAGCCTCTCTCCAAGGAGAAGCTGCTGGAGCTGGCCATCGATATCGAAGGTCACCCGGACAACGTTGTGCCCTCCCTTCTGGGGGGCCTCTGCATGACCGCCAAGGCCGCCTCTCAGCGCTGGCGCGTGGTGCGTTGCGAATGGACGCCGAGCGTGAAGGCCGTCGTGGCGATTCCATCGATTCGCCTGAGCACAAGCGAAGCCCGCCGGGCCATGCCCAAGGCCATCCCCGTTGGCGACGCTGTGGTCAACCTGGGTGCCCTGACACTGCTGCTGCAAGGGCTGCGCACCGGCAATGGTGATCTGATCTCCGACGGCATGCACGATCGCTTGCACGAGCCTTACCGCTGGCGCCTGATCAAAGGCGGCGACCAGGTCAAACAGGCCGCCATGGACGCGGGAGCCTGGGGTTGCGCCATCAGCGGAGCTGGACCAAGCGTTCTGGCTCTGTGCGAGGAAGACAAAGGCCCAGCCGTCAGCCGAGCCATGGTCAAAGCCTGGGAGGCTGCCGGGGTCGCCAGCCGCGCGCCGGTGCTGAATTTGCAGACCTCAGGCAGCCACTGGCAACCGGCCGACGATGAGTAGATCCACCTAAACAGGGCATTCGGCCCTGTTAGCTTCGTTAAAGATTGCGGACACGGAATGGATGCTGGGTTAGCAGAGCTTGCTGTCTCGGGCAGTCCTTTCCCTTGGTTGTCGCTGATTGTGCTGTTGCCTGCGGCAGCAGCTCTGGTGCTGCCACTGGTTCCGAGCAGCGAAGAGAAGCCATCCCCTGCGCCCAAGATCATCACCCTGGTCGTCCTTCTGGTCGATCTTCTTTTGATGATGGGGGTGTTTGCCACCCGCTTCGACCCCAGCACTGAAGGGCTGCAGCTGGTGGAGCGGGTGAGCTGGCTCCCAGCACTCGGCCTCGAATGGTCCCTTGGTGTGGATGGTCTTTCAGCACCTCTTGTGGTGCTCAGCGGCCTGGTCACGTTCCTGTCTGTGGCGGCCAGCTGGTCGGTTCAGCGCAAGTCACGGCTGTACTTCGCCCTGATGCTTGTTCAGGCCTCGGCCCAGGGCCTGGTGTTTCTGTCGCAGGACTTCCTGCTCTTCTTCCTGGCCTGGGAGCTGGAACTGGTTCCCGTCTACCTGCTGATTGCCATCTGGGGCGGACAGAACCGCCAGTACGCCGCCACCAAATTCATCCTTTACACGGCCCTGGCCTCTCTACTGATCCTGATCAGCGGCCTGGCACTGGCCTTCTCCGGCGACACGTTCACCTTCAACATCACGGAACTGGCGGCCCGTTCCCCCGGCGGCAGCTTCGGCCTGTTGTGTTACGTGGGTTTCTTGATTGGCTTCGGCGTCAAACTGCCGATGTTCCCTCTCCACACCTGGCTGCCCGATGCCCACGGTGAAGCCAACGCTCCGGTGTCGATGCTGCTGGCCGGGGTGCTCCTCAAGATGGGCGGCTACGCCCTGCTGCGCTTCAACGTGCAGATGCTTCCCGAAGCGCACGCCACCCTGGCGCCAGCCCTGGTGATCCTTGGAATCGTGAACATCGTTTACGGCGCCCTCAACGCCTTCGCGCAGGACAACGTGAAACGCAGGATTGCCTGCAGTTCCGTAAGCCACATGGGCTTTGTGCTGGTGGGGATCGGTGCCGTTGATGCCCTGGGAATCAGCGGAGCCATGCTCCAGATGGTGAGCCATGGCCTGATCGCAGCCGCGATGTTCTTCGTGACGGGCGTGTTCTACGAGCGAACCAAGACCCTCTCGATCCCCAACATGGGCGGTCTGGCCAAGGCGCTGCCGATCACGTTTGCCTTCTTCCTGGCCAGCTCCCTGGCGTCGCTGGCGCTGCCGGGCATGAGTGGCTTCATCAGTGAAATCACCGTGTTCCTCGGCATCACCAGCCAGGAAGCCTTCACGTCCGTGTTCCGATCGATCACCGTTCTGCTGGCCGCCATCGGACTGGTGCTCACACCGATTTATCTGCTCTCCATGTGCCGACGGGTGTTCTTCGGCCCCAGGATTCCGGCCCTGGCCAGCGTCGCTGACATGCGCCCCAGAGAGCTGGTGATTGGCCTGAGCCTGCTGGTGCCAACCCTGGTGATCGGCATCTGGCCCCGCATTGCCATGGACCTCTACGAAGCTTCCACCAACGCTCTGGCCCTGCAGTTCATTGCCAGCTGAGATGTCGACTGTTTCCCCCCTCCTGCGCGGCCAAGGGCTTCCCGAGTTCCGGGCCATTTCCCCTGAGCTCGTCAGCACAGACATCCCGGTTTTGCTCGCACAGCTGGATCAGGACTTCACTGCGCTCGAGCAGGCTCTTGAGACAGCCCTCGCCGGCCCCTCGAAGCTGTCCTGGGATCGGGTGATGCAACCGCTGCAGGCCATCGGCGAACGGCTGCGTTGGAGCTGGGGTGTGGTGTCACACCTCAATGGCGTCTGCAATTCCCCTGAGCTGCGCGATGCCCATGCCGCCCAGCAACCCGATGTTGTGCGCCTCAGCAACCGGATTGGCCAAAGCCAGATTCTTCATCGGGCCTTGACGGCCCTCCAAAGCGATCCCTCCGAACCGCTCAACCCAACCCAGGAGCGGATCCTGAAATCCGAGCTGCTCTCGATGCAGCAGCGCGGTGTTGGCCTCAGTGGCGATGAGAAGGCAGCCTTCAACAGCACCAGTGAACGCCTGGCCGCTCTCTCCACCCAGTTCGGCAACCACGTGCTCGATGCCACGCAGCAGTGGACCCTGAAACTCAGCCAGCCCCACGAGGTGGAAGGCCTGCCGCAACGGGCCTTGGAGGCACTGGCCGCCGCAGCGCGTGAAGCAGGCGATGCTGATGCATCTGCGGAGTCCGGCCCGTGGCTGCTGGGACTGGACATGCCCCGCTATCTGCCCTTCCTCACCCACGCCAACAACCGATCCCTGCGGGAGAAGGCCTATCGCGCCCATGTGGGGCGGGCCAGTGAAGGCGAACTCGACAACCGGGCACTGATCGAGGAGATCCTGACCCTGAGGCGCGACCAAGCGTCCCGCCTGGGCTATGCCCATTGGGCTGACCTCAGCCTCAGCGCCAAGATGGCCGACGATGTTCCGGCAGTGGAAGCACTGCTGGAAGAACTGCGCGCTGCGGCATACCCAGCAGCTGAGCAAGAGCTGCAGGATCTCCAAGCCATCGCCAGGGAGCACAAGGCCCCCGAAGCCGATGAGCTGGCCCCTTGGGACATCGCCTACTGGTCGGAAAAGTTGCGCCAATCCCGGTTCGATCTGGACCAGGAAGCACTGCGTCCCTGGTTCCCGCTGCCGCAGGTGCTCGAAGGCCTGTTCGGTCTTTGTACGCGTCTGTTCGACATTGAGATCGTTGCCGCCGACGGCGAGGCACCGACCTGGAACGACGATGTGCGCTTCTTCCGGGTGAAGCGCTCCGATGGCACACCGATTGCCGGCTTCTACCTCGACCCTTACAGCAGACCCGCCAGCAAACGCGGTGGGGCCTGGATGGATGAATGCCTGGGCCTGAGCAAGAAACCCGATGGCTCTGTGGTGCTGCCGGTGGCCTACCTGGTCTGCAACCAGACCCCACCTGTGGGCGACACGCCCAGCCTGATGAGCTTCGAGGAAGTGGAGACCCTCTTCCATGAATTCGGCCATGGGCTCCAGCACATGCTCACCACCGTTGAGGAACCGGAAGCCGCCGGCATCAGCAACGTGGAATGGGATGCCGTGGAACTCCCCAGCCAGTTCATGGAGAACTGGTGTCTTGATCACGCCACCTTGATGGGCATGGCGCGCCACTGGCAAACCGGTGAACCCCTGCCTGAATCGGAATTCAACAAGCTGCGCAGCAGCCGCACCTTCAATGCAGGCCTCGCCACCCTGCGGCAGGTTCACTTTGCCCTGAGTGACCTCCGTCTCCACAGCCAGTGGACCCCGGAACTCGGCGTCAGCCCAGATGGACTGCGCCGTGAGATCGCCGCCACCACCACCGTGATGGATCCCATCCCGGAGGATCAGTTCCTCTGCGCCTTCGGCCACATCTTCGCGGGGGGCTACTCCGCCGGGTACTACTCCTACAAGTGGGCTGAGGTGCTCAGCGCAGATGCCTTCTCCGCTTTTGAGGAGGTGGGTCTGGATCAGGAGGATCAGGTTCGTGCAACGGGAGCCCGCTTCCGCGACACCGTTCTCAGCCTCGGGGGCAGCCGCTCCCCGTCTGAGGTGTTTGAAGCCTTCCGAGGCCGTCCTGCCAGCACCGAAGCCCTGATTCGCCATTCCGGCCTGGTGGCCGCGGCCTGAGCTCAGGCGCGCAAGCTGCCGCAGAGCCGTCGAATCGCAGCGGGGTGGCTGATCAGTTGCTGATGGGTCCAGACCGGAATTTCCTCACACCGGCCCAAGGGCATAACGGCCCTCCAGCCGGGGCAGACCATCAAATCCCAGCGGCAAAAGAAACTGGAGCACTCGACCCCAACCAGGGCATCGGGTTGGCGATTCAGCTCGCGCAGCAGGCGACTTCCCACTTTCATGTCTGCCGCACCGGCGAGGAGCGGGCGGGGAATCATCTGAGCAGCCAGGGTGCCCTGCTGCGGGCTGCCCACGCTGAGGAAACGCCGGGTGCGCTGCACCCCCCCCAGTTCCTGCAGCCAGATCCTGCCGATCACGCCCCCCATCGAAAACCCCAGAAGATCAACCCTGGTGTCAGCACCAAAGCGCTGCTGGATGTGCTGATCCAGGCGAGAGGCCAGCTGCCGCAGGGGAATCCAACCCAGACCATGGGGCAGATGCGGCGCCAGCAGCGGGCGATCGGGCTGGTCCAACCCCTGAATCAATCGATGAAACAGGCGGGGCGTGTCCCAGAGACCATGGACCAGCACCAACGGGATGCTCACAGGGCTGATCTGCCGCCATGGCGGGAGCGTTCCACGAACACGCGGCCGTTAAATCCTGGAACCGGTGCAGCACATTTGGTCAACCGCAGCCAGACCGGGATGGGCCCGTACAACGTTTCCAGCCGATCCAGCATCTGCTCGCTGAAGTGCTCGATCGTGAGGCAACGCACCTGCCGGGACAAGCCTTGCAGGGCCTGAATGGCCACGCCGTAGTCCAGGCTCCGGATCAGGTCGTCGGCCACGGCAGCAGCCTTCAGATCGAGCTGAACACTGAAATCAAGGCTGAACCATTGGCCATCCCGACGTTCGTGTTCCAACACCCCGACGTGGGCCCACAACCGCAGGTCCCTCACACCGATGCAATCCATCAGAGCGGCCGATCGATGTGGGTGAAGACGCGGCTGCCGTTGGCGTAGTCGGCAGCGATGTGGCCCTCGCCGCGCAACCGATAGCGGTAGGTCACCAACCCTTCCAGACCAACGGGTCCGCGGGGCGGCAGGGTCTGGGTGCTGATGCCCACCTCAGCGCCGAATCCGTAACGGAAGCCATCGGCGAAGCGGCTGGAGCAGTTGTGATAAACCCCTGCGCTATCCACCGCCGCAAGGAAACGATCAGCCGCCTGGGCATCCTCCGTCAGGATCACTTCAGTGTGACGCGAGCCATAGGAGCGGATGTGATCGGTGGCTGCCTCGAGATCGTCCACCAGCTTCACCGCCAGGATCAGATCCAGATACTCCGTGCTCCAGTCCTCCTCCGTGGCCGCTTCCGCCACACCAAGGGCCACGCTCTCGGCATCGCCCCGCAGCTGCACCCCGGCAGCAGCGAAGGCCGGCAGCGCCGCGGCGAGAAAAGGCTGCGCAATCGAGCGGTGCACCAGCAAGGTCTCAATGGCGTTGCAGGCGGCGGGGTACTGGCTCTTGCTGTCCACCGCCACCCGAACGGCTTTGTCGACGTCGGCCGCCTCATCCACGTAGAGGTGGCAGACCCCATCGGCATGGCCCAGCACCGGAATGCGGGTGTTGTCCTGGATGAAGCGCACCAGTTCGTTGCTTCCCCTAGGAATGATCAGGTCCACGAGGCCATCGAGACGCAACAAGGCCAGGCTTTCTTGACGGGTGGTGAGCAGAGCCAGGGCATCGGCAGACACCGGACTGGCCGCCAGGCCTGCCTGCAGGGCCTCCATCACAGCCTCATTGGTGCAGCGAGCCTCACTGCCCCCTTTCAACAGAGCACCGTTGCCCGAACGGATCGCCAGGGAGGCGATCTGCATCACCGCATCCGGCCTGGCTTCAAAGATCACACCCACCACCCCGAGCGGAACGGAGACCCGTTCCAGCACCAGGCCCTGATCCAGCTCCCGATACAACTGACGACAACCCAGCGGGTCACTGAGGCTGGCCACCTTGCGGACGCCATCAATGGCCGCCGCCAACTTGGTGTCATCCAGCTTCAGCCGCGCCATCAAAGCCGGCGCCAACCCCTCGGCTGCAGAGCGTTGGAGGTCTTCACGGTTGGCCGCGAGGATGCTTTCCGCACGGTCGGTCAGCGCGTCCGCCATCGCCTGAAGCGCCTGAGCTCTCTGACCGTCATCGGTCTGCCCCAGATCAACAGCAGCACGGCGGACAGCCGCGGCACGCTGCAGCAACGCAGCAGAAGGCTCTGGAACGCTGGACATCAAGGCAATCAATCTGGAGCCATCATCCCGTTCAGCCGCTGCAGAGCGAGTCGCGCAGCCCCAAGGCGTCCAGCGCCGTTCCCCAGACAGGCGGCTTCGATCCGCAACCTCTCCCTTGAGACGGCCTGAACCCGCGACTCCACCTCGCGGCGCACGGCCGGCAGAAAGTGGCGGGCAGCACCGGCCAGGCCGCCACCCAGCAACACCAACTGCGGCGTGAACACGTACACCAGCGAAGCAACGCCACAGCCCAGGCGCTCGCCGTAACGGCTCCAAACCTCCAGGGCCTCCGGATCACCAGCATCGGCCTCTGCACTGAGCTCGCGGGGATCGCGATCACACAAGCGCCGCAGGCCGGTGATGCTGGCGAACTGCTCCAGGGAGCCACGGTTACCGCTGTTGCAGGCCGGACCATCGGGCTGAACCCCGATCAGACCGGGTTCCGCTGCAGCGCCGTTGTGGCCCGTGAACAGCTCACCCCTTAGAAGCACCCCCCCTCCCACACCGGTTCCGAGGGTCAGCAGCACCACATCATCAACACCCTGAGCAGCACCGAGCCAGGCCTCGCCCACCAGCGCACAGTTGCCGTCATTGGCAAGGGTCACCCGGCGATTGAGCTTTGACTCCAGCCAATCCGCCAGCGGCACCTCCTCCCAACCGGGCAGGTTGATGCAAACCCTGGCGACGCGGGCCTCTGCATCCATCGGACCAGGGAGCCCGATGCCAACCGCATCGGCCTGATGCTCCGGATCAATCTCCTCAATGGCCTCACAAAGGGCCATCGTCACAGCACCCGGCACAGCGGGCTGGGGTGTGGGGCATTGCGCCTCTGCCAGCACCGTGGCATCGGCAGAAATCCGAGCCAGCTTGATCGCGGTGCCCCCGAGATCCACCCCGATCACCTGCGCAACAGGCATGACTCAGAAGCGGAAAAAGACCTGCAACTGGCTCTGCCAGGTGCCGTTGGCATCCACAGCCCCAGAGACAGACATGTTCGGGGTCAACCGATAGGAGACGGTTGCTTGCGGAGGAACATCGGTCGTGTTCGGTGCCGCCAAAACAGAGAGATCGAAGCGGTCGGTCAAATCAACACCGAACTCCGTCACCAGTGTGAAGGTGGGCGGAACCCGGCCAGAAGTGCGCTCCTTCTCCGACTTCACATCGGGGGTGACATAGGTGGGGAAAATCGCCACCTGCAGCCGTTGCCCCATGGCATCGGTCAAGGTGCCCAGCACAGGAGAGAGCAGTGATTGGCCCACCACCGTGGCTAGAGCGGCACCACCATTGCCACCCAACCCAGACAGGGAATTGCCTCCGATCAAGCCCAGCAACTGCTGCTTGGACATCGGTGGCGAGCTGCGTAGATCAAGGTTGCTGGCCAGAAGATTCGCTGGGCCGGTGGCCTGCACCGTGATCTTCACCAGCCTGAGCTGACCGCCTTCGGCATAAGCACTGCCGCTGCCGTTGGAAGCAAAGACATTGGACGTCGTGGTCTGATTGGCACTGCCCACGCTGACGTTGTCGGACACCCGCGCCTTCATCGCGATATCCACGTAAGGCACGAGCCCCAGAGAGGGCGTGAACACAGCAACGTTCGCCGCCTGTGGATCCAAGCGGAAGGTGGTGGAGAACAAACTCACACGACCGGAATTGAGCCGAATCAAACCCCGAGCCTCCAGAGAGGGATCCAGTGGGCCGTTTAACGTCACCGCCCCTCCGCCTTTGAAGCTGATCCAGGGGGGCATGAGCACCCGGAGATCAGGGCCCAGAGCAAGCCGAAGGTTCTCAAAACGGATAGCTGGCAACTTGGGCATGAACCGTTGCAGCTGATTTGGGCCCTGGATGGGTGTGTTGGGTCCCATCAGCACCAAAGGTTCCTGGAAATCCCACTCCTCCTCGATGAGAGTGTTCAACGATTGAGGCCCGGGCTGCACAACGGCAGAAGGCCCCTCCACACCGGTGGGGACCAAGCCATTTAGCCCACCCCGCCGTGCCCGTGCGAAGAATCCCGATTGCGGCCGAAGCGTGCCCCTCGAAAGGGTCAGTTCGCCGGAAAGCACGGGTTGCACCAGCGCACCGGTGACCTGCAATTCGCCATCGGCCTGGAACTGCACTACTGGCTGGCGGATCTGACCTTGGCTGAATTGCAAGGTGAGGGGTGGGGCGTCCCGCTGGGGGGCGAACAAGCCAAGCGTTCCTGAACCGCGCAGCATGCCGCCGCGGCCCACTTCAGCCTCCAGGCGTTGCACCGACACCTGATCGAAATCAAACAGGATCGAGGCGTTGATCCGGCGTAATTTCTGTTCACCGATGCTGAGGTCTCCGTTGGTGACCACGACAAAGCCATTGGCCTGGGGTTGCTTCAAAGGTCCACGCAGCAGAAGCCTTAGATCCGTGCCCCCCTGCTTGACGGTCAGGGAATCACCCGCGAGAAGCGTCAACACGCCAAGGGCATCCCCATGGCTTTCCAACTCCAGATTCAGATCAGCATCGGGATCAAAGGGAACCGTCCCGGCCACGGTGACGGCTTCCTCGCTGCTCCCTCCCTTGAAGGCAAGATCCAGGCGGAGCAACTCGCGGTCCACAACGACCGATCGCTTCTCCAACTGCAGGGGCTGGCCCGCCAGGCTGGCGGAATCGAGCACCAGATCGGAGGCCAGGAGGGGAGCCTCACCGCTGAGGTCGTAACGGCCACGGATGCCGATGCTGCCGCGGAGCTGCGGCGGAACAGGTGCAACCAACGCCAGCAGGGACAAGGGAACCTGCAGCAGGGAAAGGTCACCGGATCCACCGAGCAACGGGCCGCGAAGCGTGGCGACCACTGGTTCGAGCTGAAGCGCCTTGAGCTGGTCATCCCCCTCAATCCAGAGATGAGCCTTGGCGACGAGATCAGCCTTCAAATGTTTTGGATCCGGTCCGTCGATCGTTCCCGCCACATTGACCCGCCCTTCCAGGCGATCAAGCTCTGGGCCTTGGCTGGGATTGGCCCGGGCGTAAGCCTCGAGAGCACGCCGCGATTGCGCCAGGGCTTGCAACTGCCCATCGAGGGAGCCGCCAAAGGTGTTGATGAACAGGGTTCCGAGATCCTCAGCACGCCCTGGGGCCAGACCGGGTTGGGAGTCGCCCCCTCTCAACTGACGGGCCAGAAGCGTCAGCCAAGTCAGATCCAAGCCTTCAGCATCGATCGCGCTGTGCGTCCGCCCACCCAGATCTCCGCGGGCTTTCAGCCGGATGCTTCCCTGCAGGGGCATCAGCGATGCATCGGCTTTAAAACGTCCATCCGTCAGGGAGCCCTCCAGATCGAGGCTCTCCATGGCGACTCCCGCCAAGGAGGGTTCAGCGATCGAGGCAGCCCCACTGATGGCGAGGGGGGCCATGGCCAGGCGGCCTGCGCCCGTGAACTGACCCGCCACCGCTTTGGGCTGGTTGACCGGAGGAACGATGAAACGAAGACCATCAATCTTGAAGTTCGCCGCACTCCAGCTGTAGCGGCGCTGCTCCCCTCCCAGCGCCAGTCCGTCCAAGCGCAACTGCCCGTTTCCACGGTCCAGGCGTAGAGCTTTGGGCCAACCGTCTGCGGCCAGCTCGGCCACAAGCGTGCCGGGGACGCCGGGCTGCTGAGCCGCCATCGCAAGGCGTGCCCCTTGGCCGAGTTCACCGCGGAGACTTCCATTCCAACGTTCGGGGATCTGCAAGACCCCGAAGCGGGGCTGATCCAGCATCAGCGTGATGTCCGGCTGAAGCGCTGAGAGCGGACCGTTCAAGCGACCCCGCGCCGACACCCAGCCGTCCAAAGGCGTGCCGAGCAAGGGGGTGAAGCGACTCAGGTTGAGCGGTTTGAGTTCAAAGCCGCTCTGAAGCTCGCCGGCTTGAATCCGCCCCTGCTTGAGCTGCAAGGGCAATCGAGCTTCCGCCCGCAGCATCGGGCTGGTGAAGCGATCCAGCGCAAAAACCGACTCATCAGTGGACCATCGGCTCTGGAACGACCAGTTCTCCAGGAGAGGGTTAGCCGTCTGGCCAAGCTTCAGGCTCAGATCAGGTGAGGTAGGCGCACCACTGATGTCAAGGGCTCCGAGGATCGGAGCGGTTTGCCCCAATCCAGCCTGCAGCGACGGCACAGCAGACCAGAAGCCAGGATCAACCTGCAGCTCCGTGCTGCGCAGAGCAAGATCGGACCCAATCGTTCCTGCAAGCCCGAAGCGCAGTCCAGGGGCACTGAGGCGGAGCCGGTCCAGCAGAACCGCCCTTTGTTGGGATTGCAGCCAAGGGGTGCGCCACCGACCATCCAGCTTCAGAGTGGTCTTCAGGCCCATGGCCTCAGGCAACTGAATCTGACCATCGGCGCTCCACTGGGGCTCCCCCCAGGGGCCTGTGATCCGAAGCTTCAACCGATCCTTGTTCGCAGGGCTGACGTCGGTGCTGCGAACATCTGCCCGCAGATCAAAACTCTTGTTCAAAGCAACGGAGCCTGAAGCCAGCGCCTCAAACGATCCGAATCGCAGAGTTGCGGGCTCCAGCTGCAACTCATCGCCCTTGCAACCGACGCTCAGGCGACGGCTGTTGACCGAAGCAAGCTTGAAACCGGTCAGCCTGACTCCACCTCGGCAGCTCAGGGCGCCGCCGGTCCAGCTGATCTGGACGTCGCCCTGAAGCTTGCCGGAGGCGTTCAGATCCTGAGCGGGAGCAACGACCGCCCCCAACGGTTGCAGGCTGAGCCGCTCCAACCGACTTCGCAGCCCGAAGCTGGGGCGATCCCAGTGGCCTTGACCGTCCAGACGCAGCGACCCATCGCCGTCGACCCAGCGAAGTTCTGATTCGGTGCTGAAAAATGCTTCCCCCAGCAGAACCGAACCCTGACTGCGGAGTTCAAGGGTCTGCCGCTCAGGGCCGAACCGAAGCTGGGCAGGGTCGGCCAACCGGTATTGCACCCCAAGGCGCGGCAGAGCGGATTGGCCCCCTGGAGCTCCAAAGGTCCAGTAACGCCCCTCCTTATTGGCCTGAAACTGGCCACGCACCTTGTGCAAGGTGATCTGCAGAACCGGCTGCAAACGCCGAAGACTGGCCAGAGGGGCAAGGCGGACCTGAAGCCCCGCCAGGCTCAGTTCAGACCGATCCTCGGCCGAAGGCAGGATCCGACTCGGCCCAAGGGCGATCCCCCAAGGGCGCAGCCCCTTGTAGGGACCAATCTTCAAGGAGTGGCCGAGAGGGCCTGAAAGAGCGCGCTCCAAGTTGGGCGTGAATCGGCTCACCGATCGCTCTGCGGCACGGTCAAGCGCAATGAAGCCGGCCGTTCCTACCCCGATCAGAAGGACACTGCCCGCCGCTAGCCAGGCCCTGCGCCGCGTTTTCCCCATCAGACGCGACGGACACCCCGGAATCTCGCGCAATATAAGGAGACTGTTTTCAGTCCACCAGACCCCATGGCCTTCGATCAGCTGCTGCTTACTGCCGCTCCCTGGCTGGGTTGGTCTGGGCTTGGGCTTGGAGCACTCACGGCAGTTGCCTTTCTCGCCAAGTGGGGCATTCGGTTTCGACTGGTCGGCGTGAGCAGCTTCACGCTGCTGCTGGCGGTGAGCTGCTGGGCATTCGGCGTGAGCTACACACCGCCAGTGGTGGTGGAGGGTGCGGTGCGGGCACCGATCGTGTTCGATAACGGCAACGACCTGGTGGTCGCCCAGGTTCCTGCCGACCTGGCCCCAACGACAGTTCAAGCCACCCTGGAGCAATTGGAGGGCAACCTGCGCGGCTCAGGTCGCTCAAGCAGCACCGTGCTGGTGCGGTTGCGGGGCATCCAGGCGGAGGGCGATGGGCTGGGACGCCCCGTCATCCTGGGCGAGGTGAGCAAGACCTTGCGTTGATGCCGAACTTCAACGACGCGATCGAGGAGCTCCCCCAGTCGTTTCGCAGGGAACAACAGGAACTGGATCGGGCCGGTATCAATCGCTGGTCCAGCATTCGTGATCTAACGGATCTGCAACTGAGCCAACTCGCCCGCAGTGGCCAGGCTTCGGCCCGAAACCTCAAGCGGCTGCGGGGCATGGCCGATTTGGTCTGCCGCTTGGATTTGCCGCCCCAGGACGCCGCGCTGCTGATGCATGCCGGCATTGCCACGCCAGCCGCGCTTGCGGCATGCACCCCAGAACGTCTTGTGCGCCAGACCGGAAGGCTTGAGCGCAGCCTTGGCACCAAACGACCTGCCGTCGTGGATCTGCGGGTTGCCGGCGATTGGATCCGCCGCGCCAGGCAACTGGCGAACTGACCCCAGCAGGCCTGACTTGGTGGCCAATCCTGCGTATGAACAAGTCATGAGGTTCAACCCCCTACGCACGGCTCTTGTGGTTCTGGCTCTGTTGGGGTCACCCTTGCTTGCGGGTGCCGCTGAATCGGATCTGCTCAACAGCGTCAAACGCAACCCTGCGAAAGCAAAGGCGATGTGCCTTTCATTCCGGGAGATGAACGAGGACGGCAAATCGACGTACTCCAAAAAAGCCATCCGTAAGGTCGCTCAAAGCGAAAACCTGAACTTTCAGGATGCGGAAATCCTTGTGACTTATGTCGTGGGGATGCATTGCTCCGATGTCCGCTGAGACAAGAGCAGTTGCCTACCGAGCTGCAGCGCTGACCTTGGCCGATGGCGTTGTGCTGCAGTCCAGGCTGTGGCACCCCAGCCATGGCGGACCCTGGCCTGCCCTGCTGATGCGGCAGCCCTACGGAAGCCGCATCGCCTCAACGGTCACCTACGCCCACCCCTCGTGGTGGGCCTCCCATGGCTTCCTCGTGGTCGTTCAGGACGTACGAGGGCAAGGGGAGTCGGAGGGGCATTTCGGGGGATTTGGTCAGGAAGCGAGCGACACCTCCGCCACCCATGCCTGGGTGCGCCGACTGCCGGAATGCAATGGCCGATTAGGGACCTACGGGTTCTCTTATCAGGGACTGACCCAGCTCACCGCAGCGGAATCGGCCCCACCGCCGGAGTGCACCGCTCCGGCGATGACCGGCCTGGACGAACGACGCCATTGGAGTTGTGAAGGCGGTGCCCACTGGTGGCACCTCGGCCTGGGATGGGGGCTTCAGCTGGCGGCCCTCCAGGCCCAGCGACGCGGAGATGCAACGGCCTGGCTGGAGATCCGCCGAAGCCTTGAAGACAATCGCTACCTGCGGGACGGCCCTGAATTGCTGCAACGCCATGACCCCGAAGGCATGGCCTGGAGCTGGTTGAACAACGACCCCAGTAACAATCAGCAGTGGACGGTTCATCAAGCCCCGGAGAGCTGGCTCCAGCGGCCGATGCTGTTGATCGGTGGATGGTGGGATCCGCATCTGGTGGGTCTGCTGGACCTCTGGCATCGCAGCCAGGTCGCCGGCGGAGAGCCATCCCTGCACATCGGGCCGGCCTCCCATCTGCAGTGGTGGCCTGAAACCCAGCAGCTGATGCTGAAGTTCTTCCAACAGCATCTGCAGGATCGTCCCCCGCTGAAGCCGACGCCAGTCCACCAGCTCTGGAACATCACGCGCGAGCAGTGGGACTCCATCCCCGCAACCGATACGACTGTGCCCACGTCATGGGGCCTGCGGGGGCAAGGACTGGCCTGCATCGACCCAAGTGAAGGCGCCCTTTTGGAGGATGGAGAAGGAGAAGGAAGCGTGGTCATCGTTCACGACCCCTGGCGACCGGTCCCCGCCATCGGTGGACACCTCGGGACAGCCCCTGGCCCTGTTGATCGCTTGGTGGTGGATCAACGCAGTGACGTCGCGACATTCACCACCGCACCCCTGGTTGATGAGCTGCTGCTGACAGGTCAACCGCACCTCCTGTTGGACGCCGAAGCGGACCAGCCCGGGTTTGATCTCTGCATCAGCCTCTCGCGCCTGCCCGCGGAAACCAACAGCGTTGATCAACTGAGCACGGGAGTCGTCCGGATTCGCGGAGAGGAGGCGTTGCAGCCAGCCAGGCGCAGCGTGACCCTCCAGCCGCTGCACGCGAGCCTGGCTTGTGGCGATCGACTGAGGATCTCCGTTGCCGCAGCAGCGTGGCCCGCCATTGGCGTCAACCCTGGCCACGATGCCGTTGCATGCGGAGCACCAAGCCCAGAGCATCGTGTGGTGACGCTGACACTGAAACTTGCTGGCTCCACCCTGCAGCTGAACCCCTTTGATTCCGGCAGACTGAAGCTCGACTGACGTTTGTGCTTTGAAGCTCTCCGCTGCCCTGCTGGCCATCGCTCTGTCGGCTCCCATGGGGTTGATCAGTCCCGCAGCAGCGGAGCAACTCACCAGAACCGAACTCACCCCAGCCCAGGCAACGGCGGCGGCTGAACTGCTGCTGGAGGCGCTCAAAAATCGCCAGGGAGACGTCATGCATGACGCTCTCGCAGCCCCGGTTCAGACCAGCGTTGATATGAACACCGTCCAGGCGCGCCTGAACCAACGCGCGGCGATTGATGCATCCCGCGTTGTCAGCGTGACCCCTGGCTACAACACAACAACCATCGATGCGGTGGTGAACACTGCATCCGGTGACGAAGGGGTGCTGATGGTGCTGGATGAGGACGGCAAACTGCTCGCCTGGAAGTGGAGCGACCGGATCCAGCCGATCGAAACAACGGCCCTCGACTTCACCCGCGACCTGGCAGCAGGACGCTGGATTGCCGCGCGATCCAAGATGTCCCTCCAACTCCAGGAGGAGCTGGCCCCGGGAGATCTGGAACGCAAATGGACCAAGCTCAGCAAGGTGTCAGGTGGATTCCGCAAGGTCAAGGACGCTGTGATCGCCCATCAAGGCGGCGATCAGCAGCTCGTGCTGGTGGCTGTCGCCTTCGGCCAGGCCACCACCAACCTGTTCGTGATCTTTGACGCAAGCGGTCGGATCATCAACGTCGACATTTCCCGAGACTTCGTCTGATCAACAGCGGATCTGTTTCGTAAATCGGGCTTAACATCTCGCCCAATTCACAGATCTCCCATGGGTGTCGCCGCAGTCCTCGACTGGATGGTGCAGGACGGCGAACGGGTGGCGAATTGTCGCCATGACCACCCGTTTGCGGTGCTTGGTCCTCAACCCTCGGATCAGGATTGGACCGTGCGGATCTGGATGCCGGAAGCCCAAACAGTCACCCTGTTGCAGGCTGGCGACGAGATCGCCATGACAACGCCGAACCACCCCTGGGTGTTCGAGGCACAGCTCACCAGAGACCCCGGCTGCACTTACCGGGTCAGGGTTGAGCGGGGCGGGATCGTGCACGAACAACACGACCCCTGGGCCTTCCGCGGCGAATGGATGGGCGAAATGGATCGCCACCTGTTTGCTGAAGGCAACCATCACCACATCTGGCAAAAGATGGGTGCCCACCTCACCGAGCGTGACGGGGTCAGGGGTGTGATGTTCTGCCTGTGGGCGCCCAGCGCTCTCACGGTCTCCGTGATTGGAGATCTGAATTCATGGGATGGACGTCACCACCCCATGCAGCAGCGCGTCGGGGGCATCTGGGAACTGTTCATCCCCGGCCTCGAGGAGGGACATCTCTACAAGTACGAAATCCGCACCCAGGACGGTCACTGTTACCAAAAGGCTGATCCCTACGGCTTCCAACACGAGGTTCGTCCCGACAACAGTTCCGTCGTGGCACGTCTGGACGGATTCCAATGGTCCGATCAGGGCTGGATGCAGAAGCGCGACAGCAGCAACGCGCTGGATCAACCCATCTCGGTGTACGAAATGCACCTGGGCAGCTGGATCCACGCCTCAGCGGATGAGCCCTGGATTCAACCCGACGGCACCCCTCGGACGCCCGTTCCCGCTGCGGAGATGAAACCCGGCGCTCGCCTGCTCACCTACGCCGAACTTGCTGAACGCCTGATTCCTTACGTGAAGGAGAGAGGCTTCACCCACATCGAGGTGATGCCGATCACCGAGCATCCCTTCGACGGCTCCTGGGGCTATCAGGTGACGGGTTGGTATGCCCCCACCAGCCGTTACGGAACGCCCGATGAATTCCGGGCCTTCGTGGATCGCTGCCACGCTGAAGGCATCGGCGTGATCATCGACTGGGTTCCGGGCCACTTCCCGAAGGATGCCCACGGCCTGGCCTTCTTTGATGGCACCCATCTCTATGAACACAGTGATCCCCGGATCGGAGAACACAAGGAATGGGGAACGCTGATCTTCAACTACAGCCGCAACGAGGTTCGTAATTTCCTCGTCGCCAACCTGGTGTTCTGGTTCGAGCAGTTCCACATCGATGGCATTCGCGTGGATGCCGTGGCCTCGATGCTCTATCGCGACTACCTGCGTCCCGACGGGGAATGGCTGCCCAATGAGAACGGTGGTCGGGAGAACATCGAAGCCGTTCGCTTCCTGCAGCAGGCCAACCACGTGCTGTTCCAGCACTTCCCAGGGGCCCTCTCGATCGCGGAGGAATCAACCACCTGGCCGATGGTGACGCAGCCCACGGGCAGCGGCGGTCTCGGATTCAACCTCAAGTGGAACATGGGTTGGATGCACGACATGCTCGATTACTTCGAGCTGGACCCGTGGTTCCGCCAGTTCCACCAGAACAACATCACCTTCTCGATCTGGTACACCTACACCGAGAACTTCATGCTGGCCCTGAGCCACGATGAAGTGGTGCATGGCAAGAGCCATCTCCTGCACAAAATGCCTGGTGATGACTGGCAGAAGTACGCCAACACCCGTGCCCTGCTTTCGTACATGTGGACCCACCCCGGCAAGAAGACGATCTTCATGGGGATGGAATTCGGCCAGAGAGCCGAATGGAACGTGTGGGGGGATCTTCAGTGGGATCTGCTCAATTACGACCCCCACAAAGGCATCCAGCGGTTGGTGGATGACCTCAACGTTCTCTACAAGGCTGAGCCAGCCCTCTGGCGGGACGACTTCGACCAGTTCGGCTTCCAGTGGATCGATTGCAACGACAACCGCCACTCCGTGATCAGCTTCATGCGTCGAGAGAGCGCCAGCGGCTCCTGGCTCGTGGTGGTGGCGAACTTCACACCCCAAAGCCACTCCCACTACCGCGTGGGCGTTCCGCTCTCCGGCTTCTACGAGGAAATCTTCAACTCCGATGCGGCCAAGTACGGCGGCAGCAACCTCGGCAACATGGGCGGCAAACCAACAGACGAATGGGGCATCCACGGCTACGAGAACTCTCTGGATCTCTGCCTGCCACCGCTGAGCCTGATGGTGTTCAAGCACGACCCGAAGCGCAGCCTGAGCAGCAGCTACCCCGACAACATCGTGTGACGAAGGTGATGACAATGAAGCGGTAAGGCTCTAGCGGAGCCTTTGATTCGGGTAGGTTTCCGGCTGACCTGACCGGCCTTGATGAGCGACTCTTTACCCCTGCTCCTGCGCGCTGCGCGCGGTGAATCGGTGGAGCGTCCTCCCGTGTGGATGATGCGCCAGGCCGGTCGCTACATGAAGATCTACCGGGACCTGCGGGACAAGTACCCCAGCTTCCGGGAACGTTCCGAAAACCCTGATCTCTCCTACGAGATCTCGATGCAGCCGTTCCACGCCTTCAAGCCCGACGGCGTGATCCTGTTCTCCGACATCCTCACGCCGTTGCCGGGCATGGGGATCGATTTCGACATCATCGAGAGCAAAGGACCCCAGATTGGCGATCCGATCAGGACCATGGCCCAGGTGGATGCCCTGCGCCCTCTGAACCCCGCCGAGTCGATGCCCTTCGTGGGCGAAGTGCTGGGTCGTCTGCGCCAAAGCGTCGGCAACGAAGCAGCTGTTCTCGGCTTCGTTGGTGCTCCCTGGACCCTGGCCGCCTACGTGGTGGAAGGCAAGAGCAGCAAGAACTACGCGGTGATCAAGGCCATGGCCTTCCGCGAGCCCGACATCCTTCACAAACTGCTCGACCACTTCGCGGAGTCGATCGCCAATTACCTGCGCTACCAGATTGATTCCGGCGCCCAGGTGGTGCAGATGTTTGATTCCTGGGCGGGCCAGCTGAGCCCTGCGGACTACGACACCTTCGCCGCCCCGTATCAGAAGAAAGTGGTGGATCTGGTCAAGCAGACACACCCCGACACCCCCTTCATCCTCTACATCTCCGGCAGTGCCGGCGTGATCGAGCGGATGGCCAACACCGGAGTTGACATCGTTTCGCTCGACTGGACGGTGGACATGGCCGAAGCACTGGCACGGCTGCCCGAGCACGTGGGTGTTCAAGGCAATGTTGACCCCGGCCTGTTGTTCGGCACCCCGGAGGCGATTGAAGCCCGCATCGATGACTGCGTGCGCAAAGCCCGCGGTCGCAAGCACATCCTCAATCTGGGCCACGGCATCTTGCCGGGAACTCCGGAAGAAAATGGTGAAGCCTTCTTCCGTGCTGGCAAGAGCGTGATGGACCGTCTCGGGGCTGTCGTTTGACCCGCATCCTGGTGACCGGCGCCAGCGGTTGCGTCGGTCAGTACATCTCCCGCTGGCTGCTGGATCATTCCGATGCGGAGCTGCTGCTCTGGCTGCGGGATCCCTCCAAACTCACGGCTGTTTCAGCAGACCATCCACGCATCCGCCTTCTGGTAGGTGACCTGAGGGACACCGAACGGTTCGCTGACGAGCTGGCCTTGGTGAACCGGGTGATTCATACCGCCACGGCCTGGGGTGACCCCGAGCGGGCCGAACAGGTGAATGTGCTGGCGGTGAAACGGATGCTGGCGCTTCTCGATCCCAGCAAGTTGGAGCAGATCATTTACTTCTCAACGGCCAGTGTGCTCGATCGGCACCTGCGCCCCCTGCCGGAAGCTCTGGCCTACGGCACGGAATACATCCAAACCAAGGCTCGCTGCCTCAGGGATCTTGAGCAGCACCCTCTGGCCAGCAAAGTCGTCGCGGTGTTTCCCACCTTGGTGTTCGGTGGACGGGTCGACGGCACCAGCCCCTTCCCTACGAGCTACCTCACCGAAGGTTTGGCTGAAGTCAGCCGTTGGCTCTGGCTGGCCCGCTGGCTACGGGTGGATGCGAGCTTCCACTTCATCCATGCGGAAGACATCGCCCGCATCTGTGGCCTCTTGGCCACACGCCCCCATGAACCGAACCGAGAACCCGGGCAAGGCGCCCTGCGTCGGGTGGTGATGGGACAAGCGGCCATCTCAGTGAACGACACCGTGAAAACCCTCTGCCGCTGGCGCGGTGTGGCCCGAATGCCCGGCATTCCGCTCTGGCCATGGCTGATTGAGACCCTGATCCGCGTTCTGCCGATCGAAGTGAATGCCTGGGACCGGTTCAGCATTCGCCAGCGCCACTTCATTCATGACCCGGTGACGCAGCCGGAACGTTTCGGCGGCAGCAGCCATGCCCCTGACTTGGCAACAGTTCTTAGCGATTCCGGCCTACCCAACCGCGGAACCCCCAGACCCGCGCGTAAGGTCAATGCATCGACCTAGCACTTTCATGCGCTCCGTCATCCGCACCATTGCAGCCGCCTGCTGCGCCTTCCTGATGCTGATCGGCCTCAACGTCGGCAGCGCTCAAGCCGCCACTGTTGAAGTGAAGCTCGGTACCGACGGCGGCATGCTCGCCTTCGAGCCCGCCACCGTGAACATCAAGTCCGGCGACACCGTCAAGTTCGTCAACAACAAACTGGCTCCTCACAACGCTGTTTTCGAAGGCCACGACGAGTACAGCCACTCTGACCTCGCCTTCAACCCCGGCGAATCCTGGGAGGAAACCTTCGCCACCGCTGGCACCTACGACTTCTACTGCGAGCCCCACCGCGGTGCTGGCATGGTCGGCAAGGTGATCGTTGAGTGATCTCTGGATTTCTGAGGAAATCTCTGAACATCTCAAACTGAACTGAAAGCTCCGGGCTGTGTATCAACCACAGCCTGGGGTTCTTTTTTTTGCCGGCAACGGTGGATAGTTTGGGGCATTGAGGGGGGTTGCGATGGCACGCCTATCAGGCCTGATGCTGACATTGCTGTTGATCGTTGGCGCAACAGGCCTGCTGTCTGCTCCGGCGATAGCGGTCGACACGATCGAAAGCTCCGCCTTGGAGCGAGGTGAGCAGATTTTCAACAGCAACTGTGCGGCTTGTCACATGGGGGGCGGCAATGTGATCCGCGCCAACAGAACACTGAAGATCAGCGACTTGAACGACCATGTGGAGACCTACTCCAGCTCCCCGCTGGAGGCCCTGGAGCATGAGATCGAGGATGGGCTGAATGCCATGCCCAGCTATGCCGACAAACTGAGTGAAGAGGAGATCATGGCGGTGGCCACCTACGTGGAACAACGGGCCGAATTGGGCTGGTCCAGGCGATGAGTCGTGAAGCTCTTCGCGATTTTTTGCGGGCTGTGGAGCACCACCAGGGCTTGCGGCGTGATGCGGCCCAATGCCGTGATGACGATCAACTGTTGGCCCTGGCACGCCGCCACGGCTTCAATGTGATCCAGCGGGATCTCTGCGACGACGCCCGCGAATCAGCCATCACCAGTTGGTTCGAAACCAGCCGAATCCAGCGCTCGTTTCAATCACCACCCTTCCAATCGAATCCCTCGCAATCAACAGCCTCCCAATCAACAGCCCCGCAACCACCAAAGACCTGATGGCCGTTGTCACCCTGCTCAGTGATTTCATCGACGGCACCAGCATGGCCCTGGCGGAAGACACCGACGCCGCGGACCTGAACGCCTTCATGACCGCCAATCAAGGCCGGCTCTGGGCGAGCGTGCAGCAGCGCCGCCGGCAGCGGCAGCAAACCATCGAGCGGCGAGGTCCGGGAACGGTGTACTTCGCTGCGGACGCCCCAGGTGCTGCTGCCGTGGAGCGCTACCTCAGCAGTGACACAGGGTCAGCAGATGAGGCCGCAGCGATGCAGGCCATGCAGGCCGCTGGGGTGGAGATCGCCCCCCATGTGGGGGCAGAGCGTGAACGCGAGGCTCTGCTCAACGGCCGGTTGAAGGACCTAACGGCACAGGCCAAGGCCAAAGCCAAGGGTTTTGGTTGAAGCCATGGGCGATGCAGCGATGACGCTTCCTGAGAACCCGCTTGGCCTGCAGAGTTTTGACGAGCTGGTGGAGTGGACCGTGTCCTACCTCCACTTCAAACACGCTCTGGAGGTGATTGCCTTCACCCCAGAGGTAGCAAGGTCGTATCTCGATCGCTTCAGCGCGTTCAGCAGCCGCTATGCCACGGAGATGAAAAAACAGGACATCCTTGAGGCCCGACTCCCCAAAGAGATGAGGGAGAGCATCGAAGCCGAAAACGCTCACCGCGCGCTTCTGCGGAAGCTGCTCAACGGCTGATCAAACGGCGGACTGAGCCTGCTTGGCCGCCTGCAACACAGCCAGATAGAGATCCTCGTCGATTTCCCGGATGTCGTACTCCGTGGGTTTCACACCGTGGTGGTGCTCATGCACCACCATCCAACAGCTGCGTTCCAGCTCACCGCCAGCCGTTGCTGCGAGCGCTAGACCCTGCTGCACGAGGGAGTCCACCAGCGGCTGATCAGGCATTGGCATCCAAGGGTTCGGCAAACTCTAAAAAGACACCCCGGTTTGCCGCTCCCTGGCGTGGGGACCGATCCAAAGGCTTCGGTTTGCCCCCACTGAAAACGGAACAAGCCCCATACGGTGAACCCAGTTGAAACGCATCCGAGATGCAACCCACGGCGGAACAGTTCACCGAACAAGCCTGGGCCGCCATCGTCGCCGCCCAGCAACTGGCGCAGAGCGCCAGGCATCAGCAACTTGAAACGGAGCATCTGCTGCTTGCGCTGTTGCAGCAGAACGGTCTGGCTGGACGCATTCTCAGCAAAGCAGGGGTCGACGTCGGCAATTTCCAGGCGGCCGTCGACAGCCATCTCAGGCAGCAGCCCAGTCTTGGCTCTCCACCGGAATCGGTGTTTCTGGGACGCTCCCTGAACAGCTGCCTGGATCGCGCCGAAACAGCCCGCGATGGTTTCAGTGACAGCTACATCGCCATCGAACACCTGTTGCTGGCCTTAGCGGACGATGACCGTTGCGCGCGTCAACTGCTCAGCCAAGCAGGCATCGACACCCCCAAACTCAAACAAGCCATTACAGCCGTGCGAGGCAACCAGACGGTGACCGATCAAAACCCGGAAGGGACCTATGAATCGCTTGAGAAGTACGGACGGGACCTGACGGCCGCCGCCCGTGACGGAAAGCTGGACCCGGTGATCGGTCGCGACGAGGAGATCCGGCGCACCATCCAGATCCTCAGCCGGCGCACCAAAAACAACCCCGTGCTGATCGGCGAACCCGGGGTCGGGAAGACCGCCATTGTTGAGGGATTGGCGCAGCGCATCGTGAATGGCGATGTGCCCCAGGCCTTGCAGAACCGTCAGCTCATCGCCCTCGACATGGGAGCCCTGATCGCCGGTGCGAAATACCGCGGTGAGTTCGAGGAACGGCTCAAAGCTGTGCTCAAGGAGGTCACCGCCTCGGAAGGCCAGATCGTGCTGTTCATCGATGAAATCCACACGGTGGTGGGCGCTGGCGCCACCGGTGGAGCCATGGATGCCAGCAATCTGCTCAAGCCGATGCTGGCCCGGGGGGAACTGCGCTGCATTGGCGCCACCACCCTCGACGAGCACCGCCAGCACATCGAAAAGGACCCCGCCTTGGAGCGTCGCTTCCAGCAGGTGCTGGTGGATCAACCCACGGTGGAAGACACCATCTCCATCCTGCGTGGTCTGAAGGAGCGCTATGAGGTGCATCACGGTGTGCGCATTGCCGACAGTGCCCTGGTGGCTGCTGCTGTGTTGAGCAGCCGCTACATCGCCGACCGCTTCCTGCCCGACAAGGCCATCGATCTGGTGGATGAGTCGGCCGCCCGCCTCAAGATGGAGATCACCTCCAAACCAGAGGAGATCGATGAAATCGATCGCAAGATCCTGCAGCTGGAGATGGAGAAGCTCTCCCTCGGCCGTGAATCCGACAGCGCCAGCCAGGAACGCTTGCAACGGATTGAACGGGAACTGGCGGAACTGGGCGAACAGCAAAGTTCCCTGAATGCCCAGTGGCAGCAGGAGAAAGGAGCGATCGATGAGCTGTCGTCGCTCAAGGAGGAGATCGAACGGGTGCAGCTGCAGGTGGAACAGGCCAAACGCAGCTACGACCTGAACAAAGCAGCGGAACTGGAATACGGCACCCTGGCCTCGCTGCAGAAGCAGTTGCTCGAACAGGAAGCCCAGATCGCCTCAGAGGAGCCTGGCGAGAAAGGCTTGCTGCGGGAGGAGGTGAGTGAAGACGACATCGCCGAGGTGATCGCCAAGTGGACCGGAATCCCTGTGGCGCGGCTGGTGCAGAGCGAAATGGAGAAGCTGCTGCAACTCGAAGATGATCTGCATCAGCGGGTGATCGGCCAGCACCAGGCCGTCACCGCCGTCGCCGATGCGATTCAACGGTCCAGGGCGGGGCTGAGCGATCCGAACCGCCCCATCGCCAGCTTCCTGTTCCTCGGCCCCACGGGTGTGGGCAAGACGGAACTCTCCAAAGCCCTCGCCAACCGCCTGTTCGACAGCGATGACGCCATGGTTCGCATCGACATGTCGGAGTACATGGAGAAGCACACCGTGAGCCGTTTGATCGGGGCACCTCCCGGCTACGTGGGCTATGAGGCCGGTGGCCAGCTCACCGAAGCGGTGCGTCGTCGGCCCTACGCCGTGATCCTGTTCGACGAGGTGGAGAAAGCCCACCCGGATGTGTTCAACGTGATGCTGCAGATCCTTGATGACGGCCGTGTCACCGATGGGCAGGGCCGCTCCGTGGACTTCACCAACACCGTGCTGATTCTCACCAGCAACATCGGCAGCCAGTCGATCCTGGAGCTGGCCGGCGATCCCGAGCAGCATGGAGCGATGGAAAGCCGGGTGAATGACGCTCTCCGGGCCCATTTCCGGCCGGAATTCCTCAATCGCCTCGACGATCAGATCATCTTCCACAGCCTCAGGCGGGAGGAACTACGCGAGATCGTCACCCTTCAGGTGGAACGTCTGCGCCAGCGGCTGGCTGAGCGCAAGCTGGAGCTCAGCCTGAGCGATGGGGCCGCCGACTGGCTCGCCAATGCCGGATATGACCCCGTCTATGGGGCACGACCGCTGAAACGCGCTGTGCAGCGGGAACTGGAGACACCCATTGCCAAAGCGATCCTGGCGGGTCGTTACAGCGAAGGGCAGGCGATCAGCGTGGAGCTGGAAGCGGACGCGTTAGCCCTGCGCTGAAAACCAGGCGGGAACAGCGCTGTAGGTGGCGGCATTGCGGCTGTTCTCCCGCGCCTCCACGCCAAAGCAACAGGTGCGACCGCCGTCCCGCTCCCGCAACAGCTCATTGGCCCAGGTCCAGATCAGGGCCGCCGTGGCCTCCATGCCCACGTTCTCCATCACGCGGAGATCAATGGCCTGGAGGTCATGCAACCGCTGCCATTCCGCCAGCAGTGGATCGTCGGCATTGACCAGAAAGGTGTGGTCGAACTGCTGCCTCAGGCGTTCTTCGAAGGGGCGAAGGCTGGAAAAATCAACAACAAACCCGCAGGCATCCAGCTCCGTTGCGGCGAACCAGAGGTTGAAACTGCGGCTGTAGCCATGCACGAAGCGGCAATGGCCCTGGTGGCGCCACTGCCGGTGACAGCAGGGATAGCCGCTGAAGGCTTTGCTGCAGCTGTAGGGGGTCGGAGAAACGAGCAAGGAGTGAAAACGCGGAATGGAGCACGCTGCGGGAAGATTCAGGCGTTGCCCGAATGTCCGAGGCCTGATGCAGCCCCTCAGCCCCGCCTTCATTGACCAACTCCGTTTTAACGAAGCGGGGCTGATTCCAGCTGTGGCCCAGGACTGGCTGGACGGGGCAGTGCTGATGGTGGCCTGGATGAACCGGGAGGCCATCGAAGCAACCCTGCGCAGCGGTGAGGTGCATTACTGGAGCCGCTCACGCCAGGAGCTTTGGCACAAGGGGGCCACCAGCGGTCACGTTCAGACGATGCGGGAGATCCGCTACGACTGCGATGCCGACGTGCTGCTGGTGACCGTGGAGCAGGCTGGGGATGTGGCCTGCCACACCGGCTCCCGCAGCTGTTTCTACGAAAACAGCGATGCACGGACCACAGGTGGCGCCGAGGCCCTAGCGCCACCAACGGATGCTTGCACCGAACTGTTCCGGGTGATCGAAGGGCGACGCGAGAAACCGGAAGAAGGCAGCTACACCAACAAGCTGCTGGCGGGGGGAGACAACAGCATCCTCAAGAAAATCGGCGAGGAGAGTGCTGAATTCGTGATGGCCTGCAAAGACGACAATGCCGCCGAGATCGCCGGCGAAGCGGCGGACATCATCTTCCACATGCAGGTGGCATTAGCCCATCACGGCGTGAGCTGGCGGCAGGTGCAGGAAGTGCTGGCCGCGCGGCGGGGTGCCCCCCGCCGGCACTAAGGCAGGCAGGGGCTGTCGCTGCTGATCACCACTTGATCGCCCAGCTCCACGGTGTCCAACAACACCCCCATGGTGAGCTTTCCGGCGTTGATGCACCCGCCAGTCACCGCCTTGCCGATCCGGCTCTCGTCGTTGGTGCCGTGAATGGCGAAGCTGTACCAGCGGAAGACGCCGTCGTAGGTGTTGAAGCGGAAGGGCTGCTCGGTTGCCGGCATTGGAGCCAGGCTGATGTAACCGATGCCGTACTCACCGGTTTCCCCATCACCTTTGAAGTCGATGGAGTTCATGTTGGTGAAGAGGGTCTCGCGCAGCTCGTCTTCTGTCTTCCCGGATTGCTCCACCAGGGAGGGGTCCATCTCGAAGCGATCGTCGCTGAGGATGGCGTTCACCTCAAAGGTTCCAAGCGGCGTGACGCCTTCTTCAAAGGTGGTGCCTTCACAGCCGATGCCATGGCGCCCATGGCCAACGGTGAAACGCAGAGGCCCCTCAGCACGATCGAGAACCCCTTCACTGGCTGACGGATTGCTGCGGTCCAGCTGGATCCGAATCGGTTCGCGAGCCTGGGGCTCCAGCACGGCGGTGCTGGTGTCAGAACGGCAACCCACCAGGCTGACCATCAATCCGGCCATCACCAGAGAACGGACCAGGTCCATGCATCGACCACGACTTCCGGCAGCATGCCGCGGCCGGATGGCGGCGTCACTCAGGCGACACAGATTCGGCCGGTTCGGTGGGCTGTCGAATCGTCAAACCGAAACGGGTGGACTGCTGCATGACCCACGCCAGCGTGAGGCGATCCCGCTGCGATGGCACCAACACCGGACGCTCGCCCTGGCTGATCGCCAGAACATCAGTGGGAACCGAACTGTGGCCCCAGAGGCCGAAGGCGTGACCCAGTTCATGCAGAGCGGTGGCCTGCAGTGCTTCAGCTCGCAGCCCTGGTGACACCATCACCTTCACCAGGGGTTCAAGCCTTCGGCGGCCCTGACGCTGCACGTCTACAACCTGAAGTTGTGTGCGTCCGTTGCTGGCGCGCCACACCCCAGCCACCTGCCGGCGGGCCGGACGCTGCCGGTGAATCAACACGTTCGCCTGGTCCGGATTGTCCACCAGCGTGAGCGGAACCAGTGCACGCCAGGTGGTCAGCGCCGATGACACCTGATCAAGCCAGCGTTGGTCCCAGCGGTTGGCCGGCGTGGCGGCGGCGGGCTGAACCCACACGCACCAGTGCTTCAGCACCGGAGGGCCCAGGGAGGTGGTGGCGATGGAGGAGGCATAGCCCGGCCTCTGGCCTGGAGGCTGGCGTTCCAAAGCCACCTGCAGGGTTCGCACCTGCTGTTGTGGAGGACAGAGCTCGGGCTGCATCAGGCGGCGGGAAGACCCACACCGCGGGCCATCAGGGTCGCCATCAACGGAATGCTGGCGAAGCCGACCAGTTCAATGTTGATGATCCAGGCCAGACGCTTGGCCAGGGCTTCGCTCACCTTCGGCAGCTCACCCTTGCGCAGGGGAATCGCCCAGAGGATGTAGGTGATCGTGGGATACAGCGACAGGCCTCCCACGGAGAGGTAAAGACCAACCTTCCACCAGAACAGCGGATTCTGGGTGTAGAACTCAGCACCCTGGCCGAAGTGGATCACCCGCAGGATTCCACTGACAAGAAGAGCCAGGGCAGCGATGCCATAAACGATGTCGGTGATCACCATCGCCGTGGCTTCCTGGCGATTCGGATCCGCTTTGATCAGCTTCCGCTCCAGCACCAGAGCGCCAAAGCAGAGCATGAAGCTGAGGTAGTGAACGTAGGCAACGCCGGCGTTTTTGGCGATGTCGGACGTGAGAGCGACGGCCAGGGGCATGGGCGTGGCGGCGGAAGGTGCGGCGACCTTAGCCACCCAATTGAATTAACAATGAAAGATTCACTTCAGCAACAGGAAGAAAGAGTGAAATAGCGCACAAAGTATTAATTCGGGAGTCTTTATTATGACCGCCAGAAAAAAACACTTTGGTTCTAGGTTCAATTCAGCCGTATCGTCATGATGACGAGTTCTCTGAGTGCTTTTCTCGGCGAAATTGGTCGCCATCAACTGCTCACTCCAGAACAGGAACTCATGATGGGGAGGAAGGTTCAGGCGATGGTCGCCATCACAGAACGCTGTCATCTGGCTGGCGGGAGTGGCCCAGCCTGTGAGTACAGCGATGAAGAAAAAGGCGTGATTCGCCGTGGCGAACGGGCCAAGAATCAGATGATTACTTCCAACCTTCGTCTTGTCGTCAATCTGGCCAAGCGTTATCAGGGCAAGGGTCTGGATCTTCTCGATCTGATTCAAGAGGGCACCCTTGGCCTCACCCGTGCCGTCGAGAAATACGACCCCACCCGCGGCCATCGTTTCTCCACCTATGCCTACTGGTGGATTCGGCAGGGGCTGAATCGAGCGCTCTCCACCCAAAGCCGCACGATTCGCATTCCCGTGAATGTGAACGAAAAGCTCACCAAATTGCGGGCTGCCAAGGCACGCTTGATGCAGCGCAATGGCCTCAGCCCCAGCGGAGAGCAACTCGCGGAGTTCATGGAGATCCCCATCGCTGAGGTGGAAGATCTGCTGGCCTGTGAACTGCGCAGCGTCACCGTGAGCCTGCAGGGGGTTGTGAAATCGAAATCGGATCCTTCCGAGCTGGTGGATGTGCTGCCAAGCGAGGAGCTCCCGCCGCTGGAAAGGGCCGAGATCGCTGAACGCACCGCGTCCGTGTGGTCTTTGCTGGCCAAAGCCAATCTCACCCCGAAAGAACACACCGTTGTGACCCTGCGCTTTGGGCTGGATGGCACCAACGAATGGCGCACCCTTGCCGAGGTGGCACGCCACATGAACTGTTCACGGGAATATTGCCGTCAGGTGGTGCAGCGGGCCCTGCGCAAACTGCGCAAGACGGGCATTCAAAGCGGACTCGTGGAATCCACACCCTGAAGATCGGCACGCCCCGCTGGCGTCTTGCGGAGGAACTGGGGAGAGTGGATCCAACCGGTTCCCTCCGCATGACTGACCAGGCTGCGCGAACCACCGTTGAAGCCGACGTGCTTGAACGGGAGGTGATCGACGAAAACCTGCTGCGGCGCCTGTTGCAGCGGGCTGGCAGAGGTCTTGCCGCCCCAGCCCTGGAAGCCCTGGAGTTGATGCTTGACCCCGGGACCCCCTCAGCCGCACGGCTGACGATGCTCGCTGCCCTGAGTTATCTACTGATGCCCACCGACCTGATTCCAGACCTGCTGCCGGTGGCCGGTTTCAGTGATGATCTGGTGGCGCTCACGGCCATGGTGGGTCTGTGGAGCAATCACGTCACTCCCGCCATCCGGATGCGAGCTCGCCGCAAACTGGATCGCTGGTTTCCCCTGGCGCACTGAATCGCTGAACTGAAACCGCTGAACTGAATCGCTGATCAATGTCTGGCTGGACCCCTGAATTTGAAGCGGACTTCACTCTGCTGCTGAAGGACTGGTTAAAGCAGCAAGGGCGCACCCAGGCCGACCTGCGTCGAAACCTGCGCGCTGTGTCGACCCGAATGCCTGCCCTGCTTGAGGTGCTGGAGCGCGAACACAACATGCGTGGACTGGCTGGACTGGCTGATCGGCTCTGCAGCGTTGAAGCCGAATGGCACGGCCAGCCTTCCAGCGAACCTGCCGGTGTGGCAACGGCCGACGAAGATCCGTTCGGGCAACTTGATCTGCTTTTGCAGGAAATTCGAGACGACTGCACCGATTAACCGCTGACAGGGGCAAAGTGGTGGCTCAGACATCGCCCCGATGACGCGAAATCACCTCCTCAGCGCCTCCGTTCTGTTGATGATGTCGGTGTTGGGCGCTTCCTCGGCCCATGCGCAAACCGAGGGGTGGCTGCGGGGACCGGGTAGCGCCACGGGCAAAGACAGCAAGATTGAAGCCGATTGCATCAAGGCAGAGGACGGCTCCGTCACCTGCGACACCAAGGTGGTCAACCCGGCCAGCGACACCAAGGCTCGCCCTTACTACAACCCCTTCAACGACTGAAGCCCGTGAGTGAACCCACGCGTTCCAAGAGAAGTTTTCTCGGTTTCGTTGATGCAGGTGAGCGCGAGGTCGCCAGACTGCTCACCCTGATCACAGCCGTGGTGATCAGCGCCGCCATCATCCAGCTGATTGTTTCCTTGGGCTCCAAATTGCTGACTGGGTCAGCGGCAACATGGTTGGGCGATGACCTGATCAAGATCCTTGGCGATCTGCTCACCGTGTTGATCGCGCTTGAGGTGCTGCAAAACATCACCAGTTACCTAAGGCGCCACGTGGTGCAGATCGAACTGGTTCTGGTCACCGCACTGACGGCGGTGGCTCGCAAGGTGATCGTGCTGCCCTCCGGTGCTGAAAACAAACCCCAGCTGCTAGTGGGCCTCGGGATCGCTGTCGTCTCACTTTCAGCGGCTTACTGGTTGGTGAAGCGTGCGAACGCCACTCCCTCCAGCAAACGACTGGGCCGCGGAGGATCAGCCATCAAGCTTGATTTCCAGGACTGAGGCTTCACGAACAAAAGGAAGGCCGCCCTTCCCGATGGAAAGACGGCCTAACTCGCTCGTTTGCGCATGGCAATCGACCTCAACTTCAGTGTCTGATGCCTTGGAAAAACTCCTCCAGCAATGGAACTGAGACAGGAGGGTTGAAGCGTCTGGCTCAAGGCACCCTGGCGCCATCGGGTCCAGGTGTGAAGCGGCTCTCCTGCGGGGCACCTACGAACGATGCAGAGGGGAGTCGACTGGCTTGACGCTCTTCGTTGTCGCGCCAGACGAATCGCTTACGAATGGGTGGAAACTGTTGGAGCAGGGGCCAGAAAGTCAGTCTGCTTCTCCGGTCTGCTGGGGTGGAGTGTCGTCCGTCATGGGCTCCTCCGATCTCGATGCCCATAGTTTTGTGCCTTCCGGGCACAAAGTCATCAGTATTAAGGCGCATTGCCTTGAGGGCCTGAACGATCGATTGTTGGGATGGCGTGCCTTTCAGTTGGTTTCAAGCCTCGGGCTGGTTGTCGACGCCCCTTGATGCCCGTTCTTCCGCTGTGAGGTATTCCTCGATGAGGGGGGAGTGTTCGCCCCGCTGAACGGCGCTGATCTCCCGTTCGATGTTCTGAATGAACAGCTCGTTCCCGTTCCGCTTGGCCACCGCAAGCACACGCTCGAGGCGTTCAAGTTCCGCCTGCTGCTCGTTATTCATGCCATGGAACGTCAGTGATTTCCCACGCTGGCAGGGTTGGATCAAGAACGCTTAACAAGCTGGCCTGACGTGTTGCTGAGCTCGATTGGTTGTGCTCTGAGGCTGAGGTCAAAACCCGCTTATGCAGCCTCTGATTCCTCCTCCTCATACAAAGCCTTGAGCTGATCGAGCTCAACCATCAGATATTGAATTTCAAGCCAGTCAGTCGAGAGGTCAATGGCGGTTTCCAGGCGGTCAATCTGACGCTTGAGAAGCTCCGGCATTCCGCCATCTGGCTGCATGGCTCCCATGTAACCGCGCATAACGCTGGATGCAAGACGGTTGCTGACGACGATTGAGGGAAGGGCTTGCAGCGATCTATCCCGCCGTGTTTGCCCTCACAGACAAGCTGTTTGGCCTGTGGGAATGTTCGTTGGCCTCAACACCTTCCATGACCTTTTTGATGCACTGGTCGTTCAAGACCGGCTACCACGAAATTGCTGCCAAGAAGTTCCTGGCAACGGGTGCGCCTTTCCCCGAGTGCAAGTCCTGGAAGCGTTGGCACGCACCGGGCTCCGTTGAGGGCTGGATTCTCGTGGAGGCAGACAACGCCGATGCCTGTTACGAGCACGCCGCGGAGTGGGCCGAGTGCCTCGACTGGGAGGTCACCCCGGTGCTGTCAGATGAGCAAGCTGGCCCCCTGATTGCCAAGGCCTACAGCTGATCGTCTGATTGGAGCGATGCCCCTCAACAATCCGAGGGGCTTCATAACCCGTTTGAACCATTCCGAGACGTATTCGTTGGAGTGGCTTCGTCGTAGACGCCCCCTGATGGATTCGAACCATCAA
>CAJXPL010000021.1 GCA_913057985.1 uncultured Synechococcus sp. | reverse complement strand
CTCAGGTCCCCGTTCCATGGCCTGAGGCGAACTGCGCTTCGCGTGATGCGAAGTGAACGATCGGTAGCTGTTGCTACAGAAATATTGAAGCCCCTGCAAAAGCCGAAGTGGTGTTCAGGTTGATACCTCTTCAGAAAAGTTTTTGGTTTTGTTTGTTTTTGTCCGTAGGAATTACTGCCCTTGGCTGCACTCAATCAGCTGATTGAGTGCAGCATGAAAGAAGTGTTGGCCATGCACGCGGAGCGTGGCGCCCAGCCTGCGCCAGTCCCGTCTCAGGCGGACGGGCCCCTCAGCCCCAAGGGCGCTCACCACGTAGTCGTGATCGTTGGCGATCCAGCGCTCAAGTGCATCACCGTCGATCTCGAGGTGGCATTGCAGGCCAACGGCGTGGGACCCGATCCGAAACACCTGTTCCGCACAGTGCAGCGAGGAACCCAGCAGGGTTGCTTCAGCCGGCAGTTGGATGCGATCGCCATGCCAGTGCAGCACCAAGCTGCTCCTTGCTTGCCCCTTGAGCAGAGCCTCATCGCTTGGATCCGCGACCCAGTGGATCGCGCCGAGGCCCAGCTCCTTCAGCTGCTGTGGTGGTGCTCCCACCTGCAGGGGTTCGATGGAGCCCCCTGCAGCCACAGCCAAGAGCTGCGCCCCCAGGCAGATGCCCAGCACCGGTCGGCGTTGCTGGTGCCAGGCCCTCAGCCAGTCCAGTTCCTGCTGCAACCAGTCCATGCCCGGTTGGTCGCGCTCGTTCACGCTCATCGGACCACCGAGCACCAGCGCGATGCTGTTCGCACATGCCCTGGGGTCAGGCAGGGGGTCGCCTCGGTCGGGCCTCAGGGTTTGAAGGCTCATGCCCCGTTGCCGCGCCAGTGTTCCCACCAGTGCGGCGTCTTCGTGGTCCACGTGTTGGACCACGAGCAGGGTGGGGCTCAAAGCAGCAGGTAGCGCTGGGCGAGGGGCAGCACCTCGGCGGGCTCGCAGGTGAGCAATTCACCGTCGGCGAACACCTCATAGGTCTGCGGGTCCACGCTCACTTTGGGCAGCGCTGAATTCAGCTTGAGGGCGCTCTTGCCCACGCTGCGGGTGTCCTTCACCACCATGCAGGTGCGATCCAGCCCCAGCTGGCGTTGGATGTCGGCGTCCATCGCCGCTTCGCTCACAAAGGTGAGACAACTGGGGGCCAGGGCTTTGCCGAAGGCGCCGAACATCGGCCGGCCGTGTACCGGGCCAGGGGTGGGAATTGAGGCGTTGGCGTCGCCCATCTGGGCCCAGACGATCGAACCGCCCTTCACCACCAGTTCCGGGCGAATGCCGAAGAAGCCCGGCTTCCACAGCACGAGATCGGCGAGCTTGCCGGTTTCGATCGACCCCACCTCGGAGCTGATGCCGTGGGCCAACGCCGGGTTGATCGTCACCTTGGCGATGTAACGCTTGAGGCGATGGTTGTCGTTGCGAGCGGAGTCTTCCGGCAATGCACCCCGCTGCACCTTCATCTTGTGTGCTGTCTGCCACGTACGCGTGATCACCTCACCCACCCGGCCCATGGCCTGGGAGTCGCTTGCGATGATCGAGAAGGCGCCCAGGTCGTGAAGGATGTCTTCGGCGGCGATCGTTTCGCGCCGGATCCGCGATTCGGCGAAGGCCACGTCCTCGGGGATCTTCGGGTCGAGGTGGTGGCACACCATCAACATGTCGAGGTGCTCCTCGAGCGTGTTGCGGGTGTAGGGCCGGGTGGGGTTGGTGCTGCTCGGCAGCACGTTGGCCTCTCCGCAGATCTTGATGATGTCCGGGGCATGGCCGCCACCCGCACCTTCGGTGTGGAAGGTGTGAATCGTGCGTCCCTTGATGGCGGCGATCGTGTCTTCCACGAAGCCGGCCTCATTCAAGGTGTCGGTGTGGATGCACACCTGCACATCCATTCGATCGGCCACCGACAGGCAGGCATCGATGGTGGCCGGGGTGGTGCCCCAGTCTTCATGCAGCTTCAGGCCGCAGGCGCCGGCGCGCACCTGTTCTTCCAGCGCTTCCGGGGTGCTGGCGTTGCCCTTGCCGAAGAAGCCCAGGTTCATCGGCAGGCCTTCAGCGGCCTGGAGCATCCGCCCGATGTGGAAGGCGCCGGGGGTGCAGGTGGTGGCGTTGGTGCCGGTGGCCGGTCCGGTGCCGCCGCCCATCAGGGTGGTGACGCCGCTGGCCAGGGCCGTTTCGATCTGCTGGGGACAGATGAAGTGGATGTGGGTGTCGATGCCTCCAGCCGTGAGGATGTGGCCTTCCCCGGCGATGGCTTCGGTGCCGGGACCCACCACGATCGTCACCCCTTCCTGGGTGTCGGGGTTGCCGGCTTTGCCGATGCCGACGATGCGGCCGTCCTTGAGGCCGACATCGGCTTTGACAATGCCCCACCAGTCGAGGATCAGGGCATTGGTGATCACGGTGTCGACGGCGCCCTCGGCTCGCGGGGTCTGGGACTGGCCCATGCCGTCGCGGATCACCTTGCCGCCGCCGAACTTCACCTCATCGCCGTAGACGGTGAAGTCCTTCTCGACTTCCAGAATCAGATCGGTGTCGGCCAGGCGAACCCTGTCGCCTGTGGTGGGTCCGTAGGTCTCGGCGTAGGCCTGGCGGGAGATGCGGTAGGGCATGGGTCAGGCGTCGAGGGGTCCGTTGATCTGGCCGTTGAAGCCGATGACGCGTCGCGCACCGGCGAAGGGAATCAGGTTCACGTCGCGGCTGTCGCCGGGTTCGAAGCGGATGGCGGTGCCGGCGGGGATGTCGAGCCGTTGACCGCGGGCTGCGGCCCGGTCGAACTGCAGGGCGGCATTGGCTTCGGCGAAATGGAAATGGGAGCCCACCTGCACCGGCCGGTCGCCGCTGTTGGAGACGCTCAGTGTGGTGACGGGCCGGCCTGCATTCAGCTCCAGTTCGCCCGGTTCGGGGAGCAGTTCGCCTGGAATGAGAGGTGCCATGGGTTCTGCCTCAGCGAATCGGGTCGTGCAGGGTGACGAGCTTGGTGCCATCGGGGAAGACGGCCTCGATCTGCACCTCATGGACAAGCTCGGGCACGCCTTCCATCACCTGGTCCTGACGCAGCCAGGTGGTGCCTTCCTGCATCAGCTCTGCCACGCTCTTGCCGTCACGGGCGCCTTCCAGCACCAGAAAACTGAGCCAGGCCACCGCTTCGGGGTGGTTGAGCTTCAGGCCACGGTTCAAGCGCCGCTCAGCAAGCAGTGCCGCGGTCACGATCAGGAGCTTGTCCTTTTCCTGGGGACTGAGATGCATGGCGAAGCTCGGTCTTCTTCAGTGTGTCTCCGCTGCAGCCTCTAAAGCGTTCACAGTGGACGTTTGACTGCGCAGAGGCTGTTCCTGCAGGGGCCAGACCCTGGGGATGCGAGGCCGTGTCAGTCCCCGGATCGCTCGCGTTCGCTCCCAGATCCGGCTGAACCAGAAGCGGGCATCACGGCTCGACTCGCCGGAATAGCGGGCGATCAGGCCTTGATTGAGGGCACCGCAGCGCATCGTGCCCGTCAGACCTTCGCGGTCGGCCCGCGCTCCCTCCAGCAGTGTTGCTGTTGTTTCGGCTCCCATGGCCATCGGTGCGGCCCAAACCAGTGTTCCGAACACCGGTGCGCCTCCCAACCCATGCGGGCTGTTCAGGCTGGCGCCGCCGAGGTCCACCCGATCCGCCAGCTCCCAGGTCGAGCTGTTGCCTGCGAGGCGTTGGATGGTGAGGCTCGAGCGCCAACGTCCCTGCTGCAGGGTTTCACCGGCTGCGGTTCGTCCCAAGCGCACGATCTCTGCACTGAGAAAGGAGGCGTCCTGGGGCAGGGTCACTGTCAGCTGCTGCTCGAACAGGGCATCGGCGTACAGCACCAGTTCCTGCGGCAGCCATTCGAGGTCACTGCCGCTGGCCAATGAGCAGCGCACCTGTTGATGGGCAAAGCAGCCCTCGGGTTGCAGGCGGCTGCGGCCGATCGACCCGTAAACCTTCTGCGCCGCCACGCTGGTGATCAGGCCGCGGCTGTTGGCCTCAAGCTTGAAGTCCAGGCTGAGTTGATCGCCGCCCACCAGGCCTCCGGCGGTGTGCAGCACCGGCAGCTCGCAGCGTCCGTCTTCACCACGTTCACTGCGAAGCAGCTTGAACGGAGCCGTGCAGCCCCCCTGGTGTTTGGTGCTGCCGTTGGTGGCATCAAACTGCAGGTCGCAGCGGCCGTGCCAGGGATCGAGACGTTGCATGGCCTCACGCTCCGCCGCCAGCGGCTTCAACTCTGTAGCAATGCACACCAAAGCGCTGCTTATGGATCGGCACGCTTTCGTTGTGGAACTGGAGAGGAGCTGCTGGTGACGGATGCGGTGGTCGTGCTGGAGCAGCGCCTGCAGAACAGCAGTGCCACGGCCACTCTGCAGTTGCCGTTAACGGCCGAAGAGCGCACGGTGCTGCGAGGCCGTCGCACCACCTCCTGCGGTCGTCCGGTGCTGCTCCAGTTGCCCCGTGAGGGTTCTCTCCAGCCCGGTGACTTGTTGGGGGATCAGTTCGGTTCGACCGTTGTGGAGGTGACGGCAGCTCCGGAAGCATTACTGCGGGTGCAGGGATCGCATCCCCTGGAGCTGTTGCAGGCGGCCTATCACCTGGGCAATCGCCATGTCGCCCTGGAGCTGCATGAGCAGGAGCTGTTGCTGCCGGAGGATTCCGTTCTCGCCACGATGCTGGAAGGGCGTGGCTTGACGGTGAGCCGCTGTCTGCAGCCGTTTGCCCCCGAAGGCGGTGCCTATGGAGGCCATCAGCACGGATGACTTCGCTTGCGTTGCTGCAACTGGTCAGCCCGGCCCTGCCCGTGGGTGCCTTCAGCTATTCAGAGGGGCTGGAGGTGTTGATTCAGGCGGGCTCCATCACCGATGAGCAGGCCATTCAGGCTTGGTTGGAGGCTGAACTGCAACGGGGCGCGGTGCGGCTGGAAGCTGCGGCATTAAGGCCTCTGGCGGAGGCACTTGTGGCCTGGTCAACCCAGGCTGATGCGGCGGCCAAGGCGCGCCTGATCGATCTGGATGGTTGGCTGCTGGCCACCCGCGAGGCCGCGGAGCTGCGAGCCCAGCAGTGTCAGATGGGGATGTCGCTGCTGCAGTTGATGTCAGACATGGGACACGACCTGCCTGAACCCGTGGCCCTGAGCTGGCCTGCGGCCTGGGCTTGGGCTGCTGTGGGCTTGTCGGTTTCAGGGGGAGACATGGTGGAGGGGTACCTCTACGGCTGGGTTGCCAATCAGCTCAGTGCCTCGGTGCGGCTGCTGCCGTTGGGGCCCTCCCGAGCGCAGGTGCTGCAACAGCGGCTGCTGCCGCTGATTGCCTCCCAAGCGCAGCTGCTCCAGGCGGCCGATCCGCAGCAGCTCTGGAGCAGCGGTGTGGGTGCGGGCATGGCCCAGCTTGCCCATGCTGAGTTGTATTCACGCCTGTTTCGAAGCTGATGAGCAGCAAACTGCGCCTGGGGGTGGCGGGTCCTGTGGGATCCGGCAAGACCGCACTGGTGGAGGCCCTCTGTCGCCGCTTGCGCGACGAGCTCCAGCTCGCGGTGGTCACCAACGACATCTACACCCAGGAGGATGCCCAGTTCCTCACCCGTGCGGGTGCCCTGGATCCAGAGCGGATCCGTGGCGTGGAGACCGGTGGTTGCCCTCACACAGCGATCCGTGAAGACTGCTCGATCAACCGAGCTGCCGTGGCGGAGCTGGAGACGCAGTTTCCCAATCTCGATCTCGTTCTGGTGGAGAGCGGTGGCGACAACCTGGCGGCGAGCTTCAGCCCGGAACTGGTGGATCTCTGCATCTACGTGATCGATGTGGCCGCCGGCGACAAGATCCCCCGTAAAGGCGGGCCTGGCATCACCCGCTCTGATCTGCTGGTGATCAACAAGATCGATCTGGCTCCCCAGGTCGGTGCCGATCTTGCGGTGATGAAACAGGACACCCGGCGGATGCGTGGCGAGCGGCCTTGGTGCTTCACCAACCTCCACAGCGGTGAAGGCCTGGAGCAGGTGGTGGAGTTCTTGTTGCAACAGCTACCGAACTAGTTGTCGAAAACCTTGGAATCAACAAAAGGTGCGATCAAATACATTTCCGCAGTTGTCACTCTCCATACCTTTCGTAAACGCCCCTGGGCGGTTCTTGTCTCTTTGCTTGTCTCTCGGGAAATGATTAGTTCACTTTCAAAGCGAGTTCTCGCTGGCTTCGCTGCAACGGCTGTCGGCGTCACGATGACGGCCTGTGGCGGCGGTGATACTGCCGGTGGTGATTTCGACGGCGAAATCAAGGTGGGCATTCTCCACTCCCTGAGTGGAACCATGGCGATCTCTGAAACCACCCTCAAGGAGGTTGAGGAGATGGCGATTAAGGAGATCAATGACGCGGGTGGCGTCAAGATCGACGACAAGTCTTATAAGATCACTTACGTCTCCGAAGATGGTGCCTCTGACTGGCCCACCTTCGCCGAGAAATCTCAGAAGCTGATCGACGCAGACAAGGTTGCTGTGGTGTTCGGTGGTTGGACCTCAGCCAGCCGTAAGGCCATGCTGCCTGTCTACGAAGCCAAGGATCACTTCCTCTTCTATCCCATTCAGTACGAGGGTCAGGAGTGTTCCAAGAACATCTTCTATACCGGTGCTGTGCCCAACCAGCAGGCTGAGCCCGCTGTTGACTGGTTGTTTGAAAAATTTGCCGACAAGTACGGCAAGAAGGTCTATCTCGTCGGCTCTGACTACGTTTACCCACGCACGGCAAACACCATCATTAAAGAGCAGGTCAAGAGCCTGGGTGGTGTAACTGTGGGTGAGGACTACATCCCCCTGGGTAACACTGAGGTTGCTCCGATCATCGCCAAGATCAAGAAGGAATTCCCCGATGGTGGAATCATCATCAATACTCTGAACGGTGACTCCAACGTTGCACTGTTCAAGCAGTTCAAGGCTGCTGGCATCACCCCGGACAAGTATCCGATCATGTCCTTCTCCATTGCGGAAGAAGAGATTCGCCAGATCGGTCCTGACTATGTTGGTGGAACCTATGCGGCTTGGAATTATTTCATGTCTCTCGGAACGGAGGCTGCCAATAACTTCAATGAAGCTTTCATCGCAATGTATGGCGACGATCGGGTGACCAATGACCCGATGGAATCGGCCTACAACATGGTCTACCTGTGGAAGGCTGCAGTTGAGAAAGCTGGCACTTATGAGGATCTCGATGCTGTCAGAGACACTCTGATTGGCATCAAGTTGGATGCTCCGCAGGGTCCCATCGAGATGTATCCCAACCACCACATCTCACAGACCGTTCGTATCGGTGAAGCCAAGGCTGACGGTCAGTTTGAAATCCTTTGGGATAGCAAAACTCCCGTTGCTCCGATCACTTGGAACCAGTACGTTCCTGAGACCAAGGGATACGCCTGCGACTGGACTCTCGATCGTCCGGACGCCGGTAAGTTCAAGATGTGATTCTTGATTCAGAAATTTAATCCTGGGTGGATCAGACTTTGTTTGATCCGCCTTTTTTTTATCCGATGAAATCATGGAGCTAGTTTTTTCGCAGATTCTTGATGGTTTAAGCATTGGCTCGGTGCTTTTGCTTGCGGCGACTGGCTTGGCAATCGTCTTTGGATTGATGGGTGTAATTAATCTCGCCCATGGTGAATTCATGATGCTAGGCGCCTATGTCACCTTTGTGATTCAGAACATGTTTCGCCCCTTGGGTGCATCTGTGTTCGAGCTGTATTACCTCGTGGCACTTGTTGCTTCTTTCGTGGTCACGGCCTTGGTCGGTGTTTTATTGGAACGCACGTTGATCCGGCGTTTGTACGGGCGACCGCTAGAAACTCTTCTGGCCACATGGGGTGTCAGCCTCATCCTGATTCAGTTCGTTCGCAGTGTTTCCCTGGCCATGGTGCTGGGAATCGGTGTGACAGCACTGCTGGGTTGGTTGGCCAAACGCTTCATGCCCTCGTCCCTGAAAGAAGCATCATTTTCCAGCTATCTCGGTGGTGCTGTCTGGGCTGTGGCCGGTTTGCTTGGGATTTTTTCAATCAATATTTTCGCTTCTTTTGGTCGCTTCTTTTCAAACCCCTGGTTTGGGCCACGCAACATTGATGTCACGGCACCCAAATGGTTGCAAGGAAGTTGGGGTTCCATCGGTGGGATTGAACTGCCTGGTATCCGAATCTTTATCATTGTTTTGTCGGCGCTTCTGTTGGCTGCCGTCGCCTGGTTCCTGACCAAAAGTGTCTGGGGAGTCCGCATTCGTTCGGTGACCCAGAACCGTGAAATGAGCAACTGTCTGGGCATTCCCACCGACAGCGTTGACAGCATCACTTTTGGTATTGGATCTGGTCTTGCTGGGGTGGCGGGTTGTGCCATCACCCTGTTGGGCTCTGTCGGTCCAAACCTCGGAGCGTCCTACATCGTCTCCTGCTTCATGGTGATTGTTCTTGGTGGTGTCGGCAACCTGGTTGGAACCGTGATTGCGTCGATGATGCTTGGCATTATTCAATCCATCATCGGCTCTGGATCGTTGTTGATTGCATTCCCCGATATGCCAGAGGGTTTGAGGGCTGTCACCGAATTCTTTGCCACAACGAGTATGTCGTTGGTGCTCGTTTTCATCTTCATTATTGCTTTCCTTCAGTTCAAGCCAACCGGTATGTTCCCTCAAAAGGGACGCTCAGTTGATGCTTAATGACTTTGCATTATTCCAATGAAACTTTTTAAGCGCCTGATCCCCTGGATCCTTCTGGCCTTTGCCTTCTTTATATTGCCAGCCATGGCAGATAAGGATTTATTTGGTTTTTCTCAGTTTCGGCTAAATTTGTTTGGTCGCTACTTTTCTCTCGCTTTTGTTGCCCTTGGTATTGACCTTATCTGGGGTTATACAGGTTTGCTCAGTCTGGGTCAGGGTATTTTCTTCTCCCTCGGTGGTTACGCCATCGCCATGCACCTGTTGCTGGTTACCAAAAATGACTTCACAACAGGCGCAAACGGATTGCCCAAGTTTTTTGAGAACTATGGTGTCGATCAATTGCCATTCTTCTGGGAACCTTTCTGGTCCTTCCCCGTTTCGATAGCCGCGATTTTTATTGTCCCGTCGATTGTGGCAGGACTTGTTGGCTATCTTATTTTTAGGAACAGGATCAAGGGTGTGTATTTCTCGATTATCACCCAAGCCTCCTTGATGGTTTTCTACCATTTCTTCAACGGTCAGCAAAAACTTGTCAACGGAACCAATGGTCTGAAGACCAGTACGACTGAAATTTTTGGAATGCAAGCTGGTTCAGATGATGCCCAGTTGCTTTTTTATCGAATCACATTGATTCTTCTCCCATTTGCCTTTTTGCTTTGTAAATATCTAACATCTGGGCGCTTTGGGGATGCGCTTATTGGAATTCGTGATGATGAACCACGTCTTCGCTTTTCAGGATTTAATCCAACTCCATTTAAAGTCATCGTCTTTGTTGTAGCAGGTGCTTTGGCTGGTGTTTCGGGCGCGCTTTACACCGTTCAGTCGGGCATTGTTTCTCCGCAGTTCATGTCGATTTCGATGTCGATTGAAATGGTGATCTGGGTTGCCGTCGGTGGTCGCGGCACGCTTATAGGTCCAATTCTTGGTGCTGTTGTTGTCAACTACCTTAGAAGTTTGGTTAGTGAGGCATTGCCGGAAGCATGGCTATTTGTCCAAGGCGCACTATTTGTATTTGTTGTTGTTTTGATGCCTGATGGAATTTACGGCTGGTTCACCAAAGGTGGATTCCGCTCAATGCTTGCAGCCTTTGGTCTTGCCAAGAAGACAGCAACCTATCCCAAACTCGACCTTGATGAATCAGCTCAAAGTGAGTCTGCATCAGCCTAAATGTTTCTAATCCCATTGAATTTGCTCTTATGTCGCAAGCCATTCTTGATCTAGATGACGTCAGCGTCAGTTTTGACGGCTTCTACGCCCTCACTGATCTTTCCTTCTCGCTTCGTCCCGGTGAGCTTCGCTCGATTATCGGTCCAAATGGAGCCGGTAAAACAACATTCCTGGATGTGATCACCGGCAAAGTTCGTCCAACAAAAGGGGATGTGACATTACGTGGCAAGAGCATCGTCGGTCTCTCTGAGCAAAAGATTTCTCGCCTTGGTGTTGGACGCAAATTCCAAACTCCTCGTGTATGGGAGAACTTGACTGTTCAGCGCAACCTTGAGCTCACGGCATCACCGAATAAGAATCCGTTGGCGTTATTGACGGAATCCTTGAACGACACTGTTAAGGACGAGGTCTTCAAAATCATGGAGTACGTGGGTCTCGCTCCCTATGCCAAATGGCAGGCGGGCTCGTTGTCCCACGGTCAGAAGCAGTGGCTTGCCATTTCAATGTTGGTGGCCCAGTCTCCCGACATCATCCTCTTGGATGAGCCTGTTGCTGGTTTGACGGATGAGGAAACCTCCAAAACTGCTGATCTGATCAAATCCCTGGCGGGGGAGCACACCGTTGTGGTGATTGAACACGACATGGAGTTCATCCGCGACCTCGGGGCTCCTGTCACCGTGCTCCATCAAGGCCAGAAATTGACGGAGGGGACGTTGGATGAGGTGAAGGCTGACCCTCGCGTGATTGAAGTGTATCTCGGTGAATCTGATGACCACTAAAAATCTATTGAACTAGATGTCATGCCGACTGCAATTCTTGAAACATCCACCATGCATCCAACTTCATCTGACTTGATCCTTAAGGCGTCAGGCGTCAACGTTTATTACGGTGAAAGTCACATTCTTCGGGATGTTGATCTACAGATTCCCAAAGGGGAAATGGTTTGCCTGATTGGTCGCAATGGTGTGGGTAAAACCACGTTCCTGAAAACATTGATTGGTCTGCTTCAGCAGAAAAGTGGTTCGATCGAATATGAATCAAACCAGTTGTTGAAGCAACCCCCTTATCGCCGTGCTCGCCATGGCATTGGATATGTGTCCCAGGGGCGTGACATCATTCCCCGCCTGACGGTTCGCGAGAATCTGATGCTTGGCATGGAAGCTCTCCCTGGCGGTATGGGCAAAAATCGCCATATTGATCCCTTCATTTATGAACTCTTCCCCATTCTTGAGGAGTTTCTGAATCGGCGTGGGGGTGACCTGAGTGGTGGTCAACAGCAGCAGCTGGCCATTGCGCGTGCCTTGCTTGGTCAGCCCAAGCTGCTTTTGCTGGATGAGCCCACCGAGGGGATTCAACCCTCGATCATCCTTGATATCGAGCGGGCTGTTCAGCGCATCATTAAAGAGACGGGTATCAGCGTCTTACTTGTTGAGCAACACTTGCATTTTGTACGTCAATCGAACTTCTACTACGCCATGCAGCGTGGTGGAATTGTCTCCAGCGGGCCTACATCTAATCTGTCGGAGGCAGTCATTCAAGAGTTCCTAACTGTTTAATCGGTCATCAAAAAACCCCCCGCAACAGCACGTTGCGGGGGGTTTGTTTTGGAGTTAGTTCGTCAGCAACCGCGATTCAGCATCCACGGTCGGGTGGTGCTTTCTTGTAGCCGTGGTTTGCTGGAAGGCTCCCGAATTTTCTTGGTGACGAGTTCAGGTTCCTTCCGTTCGGCTTTCAAACGCAAACCACCGGTCAGCATCATCGGTGGATTGAACAGTCGCCGTCCCTGACTGCCGCATTCCGGACATTCTGTGCTGGCGTCGCGATCAGAGATCGCTCTCCACACTTCATAGGTTGGGCATTCGTCGGTGGAACAGGCGAATTCGTAAACTGGCATGGTCTTGATTGGTTCAAAAAGAAGGAGTCAATCGTTGGATTGACCCCTTCGCTGTTGAGCTTGGAGGGTTGTCCCTCAGCAAGGAAGAATGTCCTTGTCAAAGATGGATGTCGGCAACGCCAGGGTGCAGCAGGCATTGGGGATGTCGACAATGCCGCTGATCCTGCCTTCCACAGGAGCACAACTCAACAGCAGATAGGCCTGTTCGCCGGTGTAGCCGAATTTCTTCAGGTACTCAATAGCGTTCAAGCAGGCTCGGCGGTAAGCAATATGCACATCCATGTAGTACTGCTTGCCTTCGAATTCATCCACAGAAATTCCCTCGAAGACGAGGTAGTCGCTGTAGTGAGGCTCCACGGGGCTGGTCTTGAACATGGGATTGACCATCCCGTACTTGGCCATGCCACCTTTGATCAGATCAACATGCAGGTCGAGGTAGCCCGACATCTCGATGGCACCGCAGAAGGAGATTTCTCCATCACCCTGGGAGAAGTGGATGTCTCCCATGGAGAGTTTTGCCCCTTCCACATACACAGGGAAATAGATCCGTGTGCCTTTGGTGAGGTTCTTGATGTCGCAGTTGCCGCCATGCTCCCGGGGTGGAACGGTGCGGGCTGCTTCATTGGCGATGCGATCGAAATCACCCGCTGCCACATTGCCAAGAATGGCGCTGTTGGGGTTGGGCAGGGCGGCCAGCACAGGCTCACTGCCGGAAAGGCCAGCGCCGTAGGTCCGGCGATCCGGTGCTGTGTTGACCAGTTCTGTTTCCCTGCGGTTCCACTCGTTGAGCAGCTCCATGGAAGGGGCACAGCCGATCAAGCCTGGGTGCGTGATTCCCGCAAACCGCACCCCGGGGATGTGCCGTGATGTGGTGTAAACCCCCTCCAGATCCCAGATGGCTTTGGCCGCTTTGGGGAAATGATCGGTGAGGAAACCGCCGCCATTTTCTTTGGCAAAAATTCCCGTGAAACCCCATTCATCACCCTGGAGGGCACCCACTTCGAGGATGTCCACAACGAGGATGTCGCCCGGTTGGGCACCGTTCACCCAGATCGGGCCGCTCAGGACGTGAACAACTTCCAGGTTGACGTCAGCAATATCTTGCGGGTCGTCGTTGTCTTTGATCTGTCCATCGGTCCAGTCTTTGCATTCGATGCGGAAGACGTCGCCTGGATTGACTGATGCAACAGCAGGAATGTCGGGGTGCCATCTGTTGTGACCAGGCATCTCCTGCTGGTCCATGGGCTTGGTGAGATCCACCTTGAACAGGGTCTCGGGCATGAAAAGACACTATCAACCACCAACATTCAAATCAGCACAAAAAAGCCGAGATGTGGTGGCTGATACTTATTTTCTTGAACTATTTTTTGGTTTAAATATATTGGTATTTGATTACACTAAAAACTGGTGGCGTTTTTGATAGCGCCCGGAGCTGGTGCTAGATAGCTCCGGGCGAGGCCTGCTTATACCGTGACTGACTCAGCTGGTTTGGCAGCTGTTGTTCCGTTTTTGGGCATCGGTCCCAGTTTCACGCCATCGGGGTAATACTTCCATCCGTCGCGGACCCGAATGCTGCTGTCCCAAGGAAGTTTGTATTCGCCTTTGGCTAGGTCTTCAACCCAGGTAAGGTAGTTCTCTTTTTCGCCCCCAGGCTTGCCTACGTAGGCACGGCATCCCAAGTTGAAGATGTTGTTTTCAAGTGCCCAATTTTCCCTTGCCTTGTCAACAAGACGTGGGAATAGTTCTGCTGTAACGATCTCCCAGGGGTTCCGATGACCTTGCTGAATAACGTTGCCGTCGTAGTTGCAAACTGTTCCTTCGCCGAAGTAGTAGAAGACACCATCGTAACCAGCTAGGTTGACCGAAATGGTGTACATCAGGTTCTGCCAGGCATTGGTTCGGTTGGTCCAAATCCACTGGTCATTCACCTGGGTTGAATAACCCGAGATTCGGATGTAGACGTTCGCTCCCTTGTATGCAGCTTCTCGAGCGAGCTCTGGGAACATGCCGTCATGGCAGATGCAGACTGCGAGCTTGGAGCCTTTGGGTCCATCACAGACAGGCATGCCGTAGTTGCCGGGTGACCACGGCTCGATGGGGACCCAGGGTTGCAGTTTTCGGTAATGCAGTGCTATTTCACCATCCGAATTAATGATGATGGCTGAATTGAAGGGAGGTTTGCTCGGGTCGTCATTGACCTCCATTAATGAAAATACGCCCCAAACATCGTTCTCTTTGCACGCCTGCTTGAAGCGGCCAATTTCTGGAGAGTCGATGGTCAGGAGCATTTCATCGTATGTCCAGATCGATGTGTTGAGCCCCTGAGTCGAGTACTCCGGCATCACGATCAGATCGGCTTCTGGATAGCCAGCCTTAGTCGTCGCAACAGCTTTGCAGATTTGATCGACTTGGGTCTGGATATCTTCGGGTCCTTTGATCACTGGGACCGGATACTGAATCATCGCGACGAGCAGTGATTCGTCCCAGGAGCTGACGCTGCCGGTGCTGGCCATAAAGCAGGAATGAGAATCATTCTTATCTTGCTTTCACCGTTTTCCTGTCGTTGTATCTCTCGCTGCAGTTATCAGCCTTTAAGCCGTAAAAGAGTCGCGATTGATACCTGTAAGTGCTCAGTTGTCGCTGAACTCTCCTTTTCGGCAGGCGTTTTGGGCCAGGCGTTGCGCCCAAGGCGGTGCGTCTTCTCCGCCTTTGTTTTGTGTGGTGCCGTCGAAGTAGATCAGCAGTTGCCAGTCGGTGTCACCGCCTTTCGCTCCAGGGGCTTCGCCTGATTCCAGCCAGCGGCCGTAGATGTTGTCGTAGTCGGGCCAGTTGGGCAGGTCCGGCATGCTGCACACGGCATTCACTTCGACTGTCCTTTCCTCGGCTCCTGGGCTGCTGACCATCACCCCACCATCGAAGAGCCCGTTCGGGGTTCCGGCTCGAAATTTCTTGGTCAGTGTGATGGTCGTTTCGCCGTCGATCACAAGAGCGTCGCCGGGCTTGGCTTCGTGCAGTCGTGTCTCTGTGGGAGCTCCGTTGCAGGCTTGGCAGAGTAAGACCACGGCTGTGGCCAGCAGGATCCGAGGCGTTGTGGCGACTTCTTTTGGCATGACGTTGCGATGCCCGATAGACCGAGATTCCCTTCTGTCTACATCGCGGCCCAACCATTAAAAAAAGTTTTTTTTCGGCGTATGTGTAGCCCTGTGAACGCCATGCCAAGACAGTCAATGGTCAAACTCTGTCTGTAGCAACGGCTACACTGCGTTCACCCTGAACCAGGGCGCATCTACAACGAGCCAAGGAACGGGGGCTCGTCTTTTGCCGTCGTCACCATGTCAGTCCTCACTTTCCGCGGAGTCCGTTACGAGCAGGCTTCTTCTCCTTCTGGCTCCGAAGCTCCTGTTCAAAAGCTGGTCTATCGCTCTCCTGCCCAAGAGAAGCGGGTCATTCGCTCCGCTCGGACAGCGGCTCTGCTCCAGCTTGAGGACCCAACAGCGGACACCCGCCTCGTCTACCGCGGTGTCCCGGTTCGTTCTCTTCAGGCCAAGCGGCTCGACCATGCTCCGATTCAGCGGGGCGGCTTCCTGCGCTCCCGCATGACAGCCGAATTGCTGGGCATCAATCCTGTGAAAGCCGCCGGTGCTCCGGTGCGGCCTCATGGGGTTGTGCGGTCCCGTGCCACCGCTGATCTTCTGAAGTTGGATTGCACAAGGGGAAAGTTGTCCCGCGTGTATCGGGGTGTTGCCCACTGAGTGATGGATTGCTTCGCGCAATCGATCAACTGGCCCAGATTGATTCTGTTGCAGGCTCTTCATTCATGGCGTAATCGCTCACGTCGGCACGCACGTGCAGCATCTGCCCTGTCATCGACATTTTCCAGATTTCCAGGCGCGCATCCTTGGGGGCTTCGAACCAAAAGACCTCTGTGGGCATCACCACCTTCTCGCGATAGAAGTGGTCTGTGCCGATGCATTTCACGATCACCATGCGGCTGGTGTCGTTTTGGTAAATACACTCAATCATTTTTACCATCTGGAATGATGCCAATCTCTTGCTTTTCAGGCAAGGAAGATGTTGGATTGGTCACCGAATCGGCACGCCTTTAGATTTGATGCAGATGAGCTGATACAAAGCTGATCTTTTTTGTAGCCATCATCACACTTTTGACCCGGCTCCTCTTGGGCGTGCGTTGTTCAGGGTTTGAGTGGCCGCGCATAGCGGGTCTTTCGTTTCATTCGAAACAAATCTTTTTCGCCGCTGTTTGCATGATTAATTCGTCGATGTAGAGGATGACGCGATGGAAGAAACGATTGGTTTGAGTGTTACTCAGCAGTTTGAGGTTGAGCGGATGAATCGCGCGATCGAATCAACAATCGATCCACAGCAGCTGCAGGTGTTGGCCAAGCAATTGCTTCAGGCCTGGCATTCCCAGCGCGCTGCAACCGTTTGGATCACGCGACAGCGGGAGCAGCTTGGCTAAAGATCCCCTTCGCTTCGTTCTACGCAGCCAGCTCAGAGGCCAAGGGTTCAGGGTTGTGGTTCGGCCGTTTCAGTGAAGTCCGGTCCGCTTGTCCTGCTGCGGCCAGATCAGCCTGCAGGGCTGAATTGCAACTGCGCAGTCTCGACCAGCTGGGCAGTTGATGGGCGATGGGTGCCTGCATCTGTTTGGCCAGGCCGGGGCGCAGGAGGCCCGCAAAGTTCTGAACAGCCAGTTCTTCGCCGTGGCGGTCGTAGGGCAGTCGGTTGATCGCCGAATCAAGGCCGAACTGCCGCACGCGATCTTCGCCCACCCTTCGGTACAGCACTTCCAGTGTTGGCAGTTGATCCATCGACATCACACAGCCCTCGTGTTCCATCAGGCCGCGCAACACCGTGCCGAAAATTTCGCCCGCCATGCGCTGCAGGCCCTCGCTGGGTTGCTGGCCCAGCTCCTTGTGTTTGTGGTCGAACAACCCCAGGTCAACTTGGGCGATTCGGCTGGAGGCCACATGGCGATACACCTCAGACAGCAGGCCCACCTCCAGTCCCCAGTCCGATGGGATGCGCAGATTCATCGCCAGATCGGTGGTGAAGGCGAATTCACCCGCCAGGGGATAGCGGAAGGATTGCAGGTACGACAGGTAGGGCAGAGGCCCGAAAATCTGCTCCAGGCTGGCCAGCAATGGGCCAACAAACAGACGGGTGGCTCGGCCTTGAAGCGCCTGGGTTTCGAGGGATAGACGGCTGTAGAACGCCTTGACGTAGGCAATGCCGTGGGAACGGTCGAGCAGGGGACGCAGCATGCGCTCTGGATACGCCCATCCAAAGGTCCTGATGTCGGCATCGAACAGGCCAACCACCTCGGCGTTCTGGCAAGCCACCCCAAGTCCCTGCCAGACGGCCCAGCCCTTGCCCGGTGGTCCGGTCACGTCGAGCCCCAGTTCTCCGACGGATTCGAGCAACTCACGGACGGCGGGGCCGTTGGTCCAGTGCACCCGGACGGGGAAGGGCATTCCCTCGAAGAATTTTTCCGCCGCTTTGACGTCTTCGACATTTGTGGCCGCCAATGCCACCACCAGCTCGTTGAGTCCCTTCAGGCCCGAGAGTGTGTCGCGGATCAGGCCGAGGGCCGGGCGGCTGAATTCCTCCATCAGGCAGGGGATCAGCAGGGTTGTGGGTCGCTGACTCAGCTCCTGGTTGAAGGCAACCGCATCCAGATTGCCCACGCTGTAGTCGTGGACGGTGCTGATCAGGCCCTGCTGAAAATCCATGTGGTGTTCGATGCAACAACAGAGGTCAGAGTCCTGCCCCATACCTGAACGGTGTTGAGGAGGAAGGTGATGCAGCCCCCGCGCGACGAGACGCTGCGGACCCTGCTTGGTGATCTGTACCCGGACGATTCTTCCGGGGATGGCCAGGAGTTGTCGTCGCAATTGCTGCAGATCTTGAGCGATGCGTCAGGAGATGGCGATATGGCTGAGCACGCCCACCGCTGGGACGGTGGCGACGTGGTCTTGATCACCTACGCCGACACCATTGGTGATGAGGGTATGCCTGGTCTTCAAGCGTTGAAGTTGTTTGTGAATCGCCATCTGCAGCCCTTCGCAGCGGTGATTCATGTGCTGCCGTTCCTGCAATCCACCAGTGACGGCGGTTTTGCGGTGGCCAGCCACACCACGCTCGAGCCGCGTTTCGGCGATTGGAGCGACCTCGCCGCCCTGGCCCAGGGCCGACGGCTGATGGCGGATCTGGTTCTCAATCATGTGTCGGCTTCTCACCCTTGGGTGCAGCAGTTCATGCGCGATGAGCAGCCCGGCTGCTCCTGTGTGCTGGAGGCAGCCCCTGATCCCTGCTGGGCGGATGTTGTTCGTCCGCGCAGTTCCAATCTGTTCACGCAATTGAGGGGTCCCGTTGGTGCGCGTCAGGTCTGGACCACCTTTGGCCCCGATCAGGTGGATCTCAACTGGCGCAGTGCGGAGGTGCTGCTGGGCTTTGCCCGGCTGATGCAGCGCATGGCCCGGCATGGGGTGCGTTGGATCCGTCTGGATGCCGTGGGTTTTGTCTGGAAGGAACCCCACACCTCATGCATCCATCTGCCGCAGGCCCATCAACTGGTTCGGGTGCTGCGTCTGCTGCTCGGTCAGGTGGGATCTGATGGCGTTGTGGTCACCGAGACCAACGTTCCGGAGCAGGAAAACCTCTCTTATCTGAGGAGTGGTGATGAAGCGCATCTCGCTTACAACTTTCCCCTGCCGCCTTTGATGCTGGAGGCCAGCGTCAGTGGTCGGGCCGATTTACTCAATGCCTGGCTGAGTCGTTGGCCCGACTTGCCGCCGCAGACAGGGCTGCTCAATTTCACCGCCTGTCATGACGGCATCGGTTTAAGACCGCTGGAGGGCCTGATGCCCCAGAAGCGCTTGCTGCAGCTGTTGATCGGTTGTGAGCAACGGGGTGGATTGGTCAGCCACAGGATGCTCAGTTCCGGTGAGGAGGTTCCCTACGAAATCAACATCAGCTGGTGGAGTGCCATGGCCGATGGGGGGATTGATCCCACCTATCTACAACGGGAGCGCTTTCTGCTCACCCAGCTGTTGATCCTGGCCTTGCCCGGGGTTCCTGCCTTTTATCTGCCGGCGTTGCTGGCAGCCCCTAATGATCTGACCCGTTTTCGCCGTACGGGTCATCGACGGGATCTGAATCGGCCTCAGTTCACGGCCCAGGCCCTGGAGCGCCGCCTGGCTGATCCCGATTCGGATGTCTCCGCGCTGCTGCCGGTGTTGCGGCGGGCTTTGGTTGAGCGGGCTGTGCATCCCGCCTTGCATCCGGATGCCCCAATGACGGTGCTGAGTGCGGATCGCAGTGATCGCGTCATTCTGCAGCGCTCCCGCGGTGGGGAAACGCTGGTGGCCGTTCACAACATGACGGCAGCACGGCTGAGCTTGCGCCTTGGTCGCTTGGGTGGTGATCTGAACCAGCCATGGGCCGATTGCCTGAGCGGTCATGTGTTCGAACCACATCAGTTGCATTCGCTGGAGCCTTATGCGGTGCATTGGTTGGTTCAGCCATGACCGCGAGTGTTGAGCCGGCGTGGTGGGTGGTGACCGATCTCGACGGCACCTTGCTGGATCACAGTTACGACTGGTCGCCGGCCAAGGATCTGATCCGTGAGCTGCAACAGCACCGGATTCCGGTGATTCCCTGCACCAGCAAAACGGCCGAGGAAGTGCGCGGCTTTCGCTTCGAGGCGGGGCTTCATGACCCGTACATCGTTGAAAACGGTGGTGCCGTGCACGGTGAAACCCCCGACGGGATGCCCTGGGAGCTGCCGTTGGGTCCGGATTGGACGGCGTTGAAACCTCAGTTGCAGCGTCTTCAGGCCGAGTTGGGTGAGCCCCTGCGTCCGTTGGATGAACTCAGTGAGGCGGAAGGGCAGCGCTTGTTGGGGCTTGGCGGCGAAGCCTTACGCCAGGCCCAGCGGCGCTGTTGCAGCGTGCCTTTTGTTCCGCCCTCGGCGGAGGGACGCCTTCGGCTTGAGGCCCTGGTGCAGCGGATGGGCCTGACGGTGGTGCAGGGCAACCGCATGGGTCACCTGCTGGGTCCAGACATCAGCAAAGGCAAGGCTTTGGCCACCCTGAAGCGACATCTGGGTGCTGAGCAGGTGCAGGTCTTGGCCTTGGGGGATTCCCCCAACGACCTGCCGTTGCTCGAGGTGGCTGACATCGCTGTCGTTGTTCCCGGGCCCGATGGCCCCCATCCCGAGTTGCGTTCTGGGATCGCTGCCGGGCGTTTCCAGCTGGCGGCAGCCCCCCATGCCAACGGTTGGAACGAGGCGGTGCGCCGGATTCTCCGGATCTAGGCCATCGCTGGCCTCTGGTTCAATCCAGCAAGGATTGCCATAGCTCCAATGCAGTCGTCGTGGCCGCCATGGGCTGACCGTTGTGGGACGCGATCGGTCGACAGCTGAGGCTGTTGATCAGAACGGCCTGATCGTCGGCATCGAACGCGGCCGCCAGCTCGGTTTCCACCGCGATGCCTCGGGCGAGTGCACGGCCCCGCATCACCCCCGGGAGGCAGCCGCTGCTAAGGGGCGGTGTCAGCCACTGCCCGTGACGCCGGACCAGCAGATTGGCCGCCGTTCCGCAGCACAGGGCTCCAGCTGTGTTCAGGAGCAGAGCGTCGTCGGCCCCTTGCTCCTGGGCCTCCCTGCGGGCCTGGATCGATTGCCCGTAGGCAAAGGTCTTGCAACGGCTCAAGCGGCTGGAGGCATTGCGGCGTTCATGGCGACTGGTGATGGTGGTGATGGCTGAAAATGTTGGTGTGCAGGGCTGGAGGGTGAGCCAAAAGCGGTGATGGCCTGAAACCGGCAGCCCGATTCCGCGTTGGGATGTGCTGCCACGGCTCCAGTTGAGGCGCAGAGCTCCATCGGCTTCGCTCAGTTGGTTGCGTTGAATCGCATCTTCAAGCAGAGGCTCCAGCGCTTTTCGCTGCGGTGGCGGGTCCATGCCCAGCAGAGCAGCACTGTCGCTCCATCGCTGCAGGTGCTCCTGCAGGAGTTGCGGTGCACCGTTGCGGATCAGCACCGTTTCAAAGAGGCCATCGGCCAGGAGCAGGGCGCGGTCGTCGAGGGGAAGCTGCAGGCTTGCAGCTGTCCCCCACTGGCCCTCGATCCAGGCGACTGAGGTGGTCATGTCAGTGGTGGTCATGTCAGCGCCTCCAGCAAGGGCTGCAGTTTCCACATCAACTCCTCTGCTTCGCCAAGGGGATTCGAGTCGGCGACAATTCCGCAGCCGGCATGGGCCCGCAGGGTGTCGCCTTGGCGCAGTAAGGATCGGATCAAGATGTTGCTGTCGAAGCTGCCATCCCAGTCGATCCGCAGCAGTGATCCGCAGTAAGGCCCTCGGCTGGTGGGCTCGAGCTCATGCAGACGTTGACAGGCCCGCAGTTTCGGCGCCCCGCTGATCGACCCCCCAGGCCAACTGGCTTCCAGAAGATCGACCCAGCTCAATCCGGCCTGAAGTTGTCCCTCCACGACTGAGGTGAGGTGATGCACGGATGCATAACTTTCGAGACCTACCAGTTGGGGAACCTGAATCGAACCCGGCTGGCAGGCACGACCGAGGTCGTTACGCAGCAGGTCGACGATCATCACGTTCTCGGCCCGGTCCTTGTCACTGCACACGAGTTCCGCGGCGAGATTTGCATCCTGTTCGGGGTCGCCATGGCGCGGCCTGGTGCCTTTGATCGGCCGGGTTTGTACGGCTCCATCAGCACTCACCTGCAGAAAACGCTCTGGGGACGATGACAGCAACGCCTCGTTCTGGTCGCTGATGATCAGCCCTGCAAAGGGGGCAGGACAGGCCTGCCTCAGGGTGAGAAACAGCTCGAGGGCACTGCTTCCCTGGGGCCAGGCTGTGCTGCAACAGGCCGTGAGATTGGCTTGGAAAAGATCACCTGCAGCGATCAGATCACGGATGCGCTGCACTCCTGCGGCGTACTGCTCGGGTGTGGTGTGGTGACTCCAGGCCGTTAGGGGGATTGATGGGGGCTCGTCTTTGGGCTGCTCAGGGCTGGAGGCCAGCTGTTGGGTGAGGCGTTCCAAAGCAGCCGTGCTGCTGGCTTCGATCCACAGCCTGCGCTTTTGCAGATCAAAGCGAAGCACCGGATCGTGGCGGGCGATCCAAAGCGTGGCCATGCCATCGCTGGCCCAGGGGTTTCCCGGTTCCACCCAGGCGGCGGCTTCATAGCTCAGCCAGCCGCACCAATGCCCTGGGGCAAGCCCCCGCAGTGCCTCGAAGGGATTGCCGGCTCCTGACTCTCCAGGGAGGCCACGGCAGCAGATGATCTCCTGGGGTGCCACCGCCAGGGTGGCCCATCGGCCCAGGTTGCTGCCGTCGCCATCCAGCCAGACCAGGCCTTCTTCGCCGTAGGCATGGGCCAGTTGGTGCGCGAGCGCTTTGGGCTCCTGCCAGGGCAGTTCAAGCCGTTGGGGGCGGATCATGCCGCTGTTGAACTGCAGAGGTCAGGCCGGCCTGCCTCGCGGAGCGCTGCATCACGGATGCGGCAGCTGTCGCAGACGCCGCAGGGGTGCGTGCCGCCGCTGTAGCAACTCCAGGTTGTTTCGATCGGAACACCCAGGCGAAGGGCTTCCTCAACGATGCGCACCTTGCTCCACTGCACAAGCGGTGCCCAGAGTTGGGCGCCATGGCCCTCCCGACCAGCTTTGCTGGCCAGGTCGGCCAGGGTCTGGAAGGCGTTGAGGTAATCGGGCCGGCAGTCGGGGTAACCCGAGTAGTCGACAGCATTGACACCCAGCACCAACCTTTCGGCGCCGCGAGCCTCCGCCAGGCTGAGGCCAACGGAGATGAACACGGTGTTGCGCCCGGGCACATAGGTGGGCGGAATGCTGCCCTCTTCAACGCCATGGGTGGGGATCGAGATGCTGGCGTCGGTGAGGGCTGAGCCCCCCCAACTGGCCAGATTCACGCTGATGCAGTGATGCTCTGCCAAGCCAAGTTGCTCAGCAACGGCAGCGGCAGCGTCCAATTCGCGGCGATGGCGCTGGCCGTAGTCAAAGGACAGGCCGATGACGCGGTCGCCCTGCTCAAGGGCAAGGGCCGCAGCAGTGGCGGAATCCAGCCCACCGGAGAGCAGCGCGATCGAAGTGCGTTGAGCCATCCGATCATTCAAGCCCTCGGCCTAGTTTTTTGTCTGCGTCAGCTCATGCAGTGCGCAGTAGTCGAGCTGGTCAAGCTCACTCCCTTGTGCGTTTTCCAGCAGGGCATCGAGCCCGCTGAGACCGCTGGTCTGTAATCCAGCGGCAGTGGCTTCTTCGAGAAACAGGCGTAGATCTTTGCGCAACAGATCAGTGCTGAAATTTGGATCGCTGTAGTGCCCATCCAGCATTCGTTGCAGTTTCTTGTCGAAGGTGGGGGCATAAAGGGCAGAAGGTCGCAGGATCGCCATGAAGGTTTCCACCGAAACACCGGCCTGCTGCACCAGCCTTAACGACAGCGAAAAGGCGTGGGTGAGGCTGGCGATCAACTGATTGAGAGCCAGCTTGGTGGCTGCGCCGCTGCCGATGGGGCCCACAAGCATGGGGGCCTCGGAGAGGTGGCTCAGTAACGGGCGTTGCTGTTCAAACAGTGCTGGGTCGCCGCCAGCCATCACCAGCAGCGTGCCGCTGATGGCCTGGGGTTTGCTGCCCAACACGGGAGCTTCCAGGCATCTCCCGTTCTGGCGTCGAATTTGTTGATCCAGGTTGCGGATTTCGCTCACGCCCATGGTCCCCATCGGGATCACACAACGGCCCCGCAGATCACCGAGTTCTGCGATGGCCTGTTGGGTGACAGGTCCATCGCGAAGCACTGTGATCACGGCATCGCAACTCTGAGCAGCATCAGCGAGTTGGTCAATCGCTGTTGCTCCCAAATTAACAAGCTTTTTGTAGCGATCTTTGCTGCGGTTCCATACAGAAACTTCAATGCTTTTTTTCAGGAGCCGGTGACCAATGGCTGACCCAAGAAGTCCAGTTCCTAGTAGCGCAATGCAAGACATGGGTTGTTTATGAAGATTCAGAGAGCCGTAAACGTTTGATCGAATTCGAAGTAGTCGAATTGTTTGGTGCTGAGTAATGCTCGCAACATGTCTTTTGGGTCGGTCGAATGTGCATTATTGAAGTCGAGACTGGCGAACAGGTTTTCGTTGGGATCAAGCGTTTCAAAGCTGTTTAAATCGGCATAGTTGCCGAGATCGCTATCAACTTTTCGGTCAATTGACTCAAATGTGATCTGACGTCTATCTCGATTGCCGCTGAGGTTACCGATAAGTGGATCACGCAGCTCCCTGGAGTTGAAATTATCCAGAGTTTCCAAGGTGATGAGTTGTTTTGGGTCGGTACTGGAGCTGCCGATGGAATCGCCAGACTCATTGTTTGCCAGATTGGAACTGGCACTGGCTGGAACATTGCTGGCGCTTTGGGTTAGCAATGTTTCAATTGTTGCTGCTGTCAAGTTGGGGTCGTGACTTTTCAGGAGTCCGGCGATGCCTGCAACGTGTGGGGCTGCCATGGAGGTGCCGCTAAAGCGGGCATACCCGCCACTGGGGATGGCGGAGTAGATGTTCACGCCCGGCGCAGTGACGTAATCCATGGTGTCGTTGCCGGCTCGGTTGGAGAATCCAGCCATAGCTCGGCTTTGGTCGACTGCGCCGATCGCCATCCCATAGGAGATGGCATGGGCCGCGGGGTAGCCCGGTGAGCGGCCACCACTGTTGCCTGCTGCCATCACTACGACAGAACCGCTTTCGGATGCATGTTGCACCGCATCAAACATCGACTGGCTGTAGCTGCCACCTCCCAATGAAAGGTTGATCACATCTGCGCCGTTGTCGGCAGCCCAGCGGATGCCGGCGATGACGTCGGACAGCGAGCCAGATCCTGAGTCGTTCAGCACGCGGATCGGCATGATGTCGGCGTCGTAGGCAACGCCAGTGATTCCAGTTCCATCGTTTGCGCCTGCAATAGTGCCCGCGACGTGGGTTCCATGGCCGTTGCCATCTTCTGCGGTGGTGTCGTTATCCACGAAGTCGTAACCCGCCACCATGCGCCCGGTGAATTCGCTGTGATTGCTATCAACTCCGGTGTCAATCACCGCGATGGTGACGTTCTCACCGGTGACACCGCTGAAGCCGTCTCCCCCCGCCCAAACTTCTGGGGCATTGACATTGTCGAGGCCCCAGAGGTTCCCTCCCAGCTCTGGTTCGTCTGATAGAGAAATGTCGAGAAGGTTTTCAAAGGCGCGCTTGGCGTCGATGTGGCCATAACCGTCCGTGCTGTTAAAGCCGGTATCTGGCGGAGCCAGTTGTATTGCCGAGAGGGTGTAAGTGCCCGTGTAGGAGTCGGCATAAGCAGCCGCGTCCAGGAAATAGCGCCCATCTGCATTGGCTTGGAAGGTGATTTGCGAATTCAACCCACTGCCGCCGTCGTCGTCGTAGGCAAGGAGCTCACCAGCGGCACCGCGCAAGTAGAGATAAGGATCACGAAGGCTGTTGCCAACGAGATCGAAGCGATAACGCTCACCCGCTTCCAGTTCAACCGCAAACCAGTCACGATCGGCTTGCTTCTCCAATTCTCCTGTGACTGACGCGCCGATGTTGACCACACCATTCGTATCGACTGAACCAGGAAAGTCGTCACCACTGTTCACGACTTCAACGGTGTTGGTGAACACCTGTTCAGAAAAGTTCTCTCCGTCGATGTACGAGACTGTGGCCCTGAGTTGTTGGCCGGCGAAGGCATAGGTGAGCGTCAGCTGGCTGCCCGTGGCGACGTTGGTCCAGCTGTTTCCGTCGCTGGACCTCTGCCATGTGATTGTTGGTGATGATCCATTGCCATCGGGGTCATCAGCTGTTAGCGCAACCGTGAGCGTGTTGCCGATTTCCGGTGTTCCACGGATGAGGAAGCTGGCGTCGCCATCATCGACTGGCGCTAGTTCTGTAGCTGAAATGATGTATCGCCCTTCGCCGCGGTCTGCCCATGCTCCGACGTCGAGGAAGTAATCACCTGTCTGAGTGGGATTGAAATTGAGTCTTGAGTTTCCTCCGGCGCCACCATCGTCATCACTCGAGATTAACGAACCATTGGCTCCTCTTAGATATAAGTAAGGGTCAACCAGAGTGATTCCAAAAACGTCGAATTGATATCGCTTGCCTTCAGTAAGAGTTATGGCAAACCAATCGTGGTCGCCTTCGATCTCAAGTTCGCCGATTTCTGGCTCATTGATCTCAACCTTGCCGTCGGTGTTGATGCTGTCGTCGTAATCATCGTTGAGCCCGATTACGCCATCTCGAAGAATGACATCTCCGAAGCTGGTTTCCCAGCCGGCTACTAGGGCATCCCGAACTGTTTTCCAGCCTGAAGAGCGTGTGATGACACCGTTTTTATTGACATCCCAGACGCAGAACTGGTTGTTGAGAGAAGCGGTGCCGGCGAGGAGAACTTTGTAGCCGGAGGCGGTGCGTACGGCGTGGGTTGCATCCCAATGGCGCGAGGAGCGATCGGAAGGTCTCCATCCGCGGCGGCTGCGGAGGGTGATGGGCCCGTTGGGTCCAGGAAGGAGGTAGCCATGAAGAATTTTTCTGAGAAAAGCCATCGTTCAACCGGATGTCTTCTGAACTGTTGGACATCTCCACCTCCCCAACAAACGGTAGCTCCAGCGTTCGTGGTGATTGGCTTGGTATTGGAAACGACTTACTGAAGTGCCTGAAGGAACCTTTCAGCGGATTCCAAGCCATTTGTGGCTTTGCAAGCTGAGGCGCCATTGGGCGTGTTGACGCACATGCTCCACGGCCAGGGCTTCTCCGATGCTGCTCTCCCAGCCCGGCTGCAGCAGCCGCTCTGTGTCGTCCTCGCACTTGGACGCCATGGCTGCAGCGAAGCTGATGTCTTCCGGGCCATGCACCACAACTTTCAGCTCATGGCAGGCCTGTAAGAGCTCTTGCCGTGGGGGGCGGAGGCGTTTTGGCGAGAGGGTGATCCAGTCGAAGCGTCCGCTCAGCGGATCCACCCCGCTGGTTTCCAGATGCAGGGGGAGACCGCATCGCGCATCGAGGCTCTGGGTGAGGGGCTGTAGATCGTGATGCAACGGTTCTCCACCGGTGATCACAACGAAGCTGGCCCCGGCTTCAGCAGCCATCTGGGCGGCTGAAGCCAAGGCATCGACGGGCTGCTCAGGGTGCCCTTGGGCCGGCCATGAGTGCTTGGTGTCGCACCAGGGACAGCCCACGGTGCAGCCCGCGAGCCGAATGAAAAATGCACTGCGTCCGGCATGGTGGCCCTCTCCCTGCAGGGAATGGAATGTTTCCACCACCGGGAGACGCTGGGAGTCAGCCATCGACGCGGTTCATGGGATCGCAATGTCCCCCTGTTGACGCAGGGCCTGAGCCGGTGAATCCGGAAGGCGTTGTTGGGCCGCTTCGATCAATCCCCGGAACAACGGATGGGGTTGTCCAGGCCGGGAGAGGAATTCGGGGTGGTACTGGCATGCGGTGAAGAACGGATGCCCTTTCAGTTCGATCAACTCCACCAGGCGTCCATCCGGGGACGTGCCGCTCACCACATATCCGGATTCCAGGAAAAGATTGCGATAGGAGTTGTTGAATTCGTAGCGATGGCGGTGGCGTTCATAGACCACCTCGTCTCCGTAGAGCCTCTGGGCGAGGGTTCCCGGCGCAATCCTGCAGGGGTAGACCCCCAGGCGCATCGTGCCGCCTAGGTCGACCACGTCCTGCTGTTCCGGCAGCAGGTGAATCACGGGATGGGGCGTGTTTTCGTTTAATTCAGCACTGGTGGCCTCGGTGAGGCCGGCCTGGTTGCGAGCCCACTCGATCACTGCGGTTTGCATCCCAAGACAGAGCCCAAGGAAGGGCACCCGTTGTTCCCGGGCCCAGCGAATCGCTGCAATCTTTCCATCGACGCCACGGTTGCCGAAGCCACCGGGCACGACGACGGCGTCCATTCCGCGCAGGAGTGCATCGGCGCCGTCGGCTTCAATCTGTTCAGCGCAGACCCAGTGCAGGTCGAGGGAGGCATCCTGGGCAATGCAGGCATGCTGCAGCGCTTCGACGACGGAGAGATAGGCGTCGTTCAGCTGCACGTACTTGCCCACCAGGGCAACTTTCACCGATGGGCCGGGATTGCGCAGCTTGTTGACCAGTTGTTCCCATGCCGCCATGTCGCTGTCATGGTCCGTGAGGTTCAGCACATCCAGCACTTCACGGCACAGACCCTCCTGTTCAAGGATCAGCGGCACGGCATAGATGCTGTCGGCATCCAGGGAGGGAATCACGGCGCGGGTGGGCACCCCGCAGAAGCCGCCGATTTTCCGCTTGAGATCGTCGCTGATGTCGCGATCACTGCGGCAAACGAGCACATCAGGCTGGATGCCGATCGAACGCAGTTCCTTGACCGAGTGCTGTGTGGGCTTGGTTTTGAGTTCGCCGGAGGTGCCGATGAAGGGCAGCAGGGTGACGTGGATGTAGGCCAGGTCGTTGCGACCCACGTCCTCCCGGAATTCACGGATGGCTTCGAGGAAGGGCAGTGATTCGATATCACCCACGGTGCCGCCGATTTCCGTGATCACCACATCGGCATTGCTGTTGGAGGCAACCCGGTGGATGCGCTCGCGGATCTCGCCGGTGATGTGGGGAATCACCTGAACGGTGCCGCCGTTGTAGTCGCCGCGGCGCTCCTTGTTGATCACCGATTGGTAGATCGAGCCGGTGGTCACGCTGTTCAGGCGTGACATCGCCGTGTCGGTGAAGCGCTCGTAATGGCCCAGGTCGAGATCGGTTTCGGCGCCGTCGTCGGTGACGAAGACCTCACCATGCTGGAACGGGCTCATCGTCCCGGGATCCACATTCAGGTAGGGATCCAGCTTGAGAATCGAAACGTTGTAGCCCCGCGACTTCAGCAACCGGCCGAGGCTCGCCGCCACGATTCCCTTGCCAATGCTGGACACCACACCACCGGTGATGAAGACGAATTTGGCCATGACCTGCCGGGCGACTCTTCAAATTAGCTGGCGTCGGTCATGGGCTCCAGGGGGACTGGTTTTTTAGGAATCCAGGCCCTGGATGTAATCCCGGACTTTGCTGCGTCGTTGGGGTTGCCGCAGTTTGAGCAGGGCGCGGGTTTCGATCTGACGAACGCGCTCCCTTGAGAGTTTCAGCTCTTCCCCGATCTGGGCCAGGGTCTGGGGCGTGTCGTCCTCCAATCCGAAGCGCCGGCGCAGGACAGCGGCCTCCCGACTGGTGAGTTCATCCAGGAGATCCTCCAGATCGTTGTGGAGTTCGTCGTGGGTGAGGGTCTGCTCCGGGGTGGCATGGCCGTCCTCGATCAGATCTCCGAGCTGGGTGTCCTGGTCGCGGCCGACACGGGTGTCCAGAGACACTGAGCGGGGCACCCGTGCCAGGGTCTGGCGCACGGTGTCTTCACTGATGCCCAGCTCGCGCGCCAGATCCGCGATCGAGGCAATGCGTCCTTCGTTGCTTGCAATCTCCTGCTGGACCCGTTTGATCCGGTTCAGTTTTTCGGTGACGTGAACGGGCAACCGGATCGTGCGGCTCTGGGTGGCGATGGCCCGGGTGATGCCCTGGCGGATCCACCAGTAGGCGTAGGTGCTGAAGCGGAAACCGCGGGTGGGATCGAACTTTTCCACGGCCCGCTCCAGCCCGAGCGTTCCCTCCTGGACCAGGTCCAGGATTTCCATGCCCCGCTGCTGGTACTTCTTGGCCACCGCCACCACCAGGCGCAGGTTGGCCTGAATCATGTGGTCTTTGGCTCGCCGCCCGTTGCGGAGGGCCAGCTTCAGATCTTTGGCCTCAAGCTGGGCCTGCTCAGCCCAGGCCTGATAGCCCAGGTCAATCCGCTGCTGCAACTCGGGCAAGGGCAGTCCTGCCGCGCGTGCCCATTCCTGCTTGGTTGGCCAGTGGCTGTGCTGGTTGGCTTCCCGCCGTTGCAGTTCTTCGAGATGGTGCAGTTCACCGATGGCGGCATCGCTCTCAGCCAGCTCCCGTTGCTGGAGCAGCAGTGCTTCGCGGCGCTGCACCAGACGTGCCAAGGTGACCTCCTCCTCATTGGTGAGCAGGTCGACCCGGCCGATGTCCTGGAGATAAAGCCGCAGCAGATCCGTTGTGCCGCTGCTGCGGCGTTCACGGGTCCCCCCGGTCCGTCGGGGCTTGCTGGGCAAAAGCTGGCCTTGTGAAGTCCAACTTCAGGGTTCCTCGCCGTTGGCCGCGGTGCGACAAATGCGCTGATTCCCTTCGGGATCTGCTCAGCCCAGTGGCTGCGGTCAGTCCTCCTGGTCGGGCTCAACCCAGGTGCTGGCCACGTGCAGTTCCTCCAGCTGCTTGTCGGCCACGCCCCCTGGAGCACTGGTCATCAGGCAGCGGGCCTGCTGGGTCTTGGGGAAGGCGATGGTGTCGCGGATCGACTCTTCGCCGGCCAGCAGCATCACCATCCGGTCCACACCGAAGGCCAGGCCGCCGTGGGGCGGTGCGCCCACATCGAGAGCGTCCATCAGGAAGCCGAACTGCTCCTGGGCCTCCTCGAGGGGCAATCCAACCGTCTGCAACACCTGGCGCTGCAGGGCGGAGTCATGGATGCGCAGGGAGCCGCCGCCGAGCTCAAGGCCATTGAGCACAAGGTCGTAGGCCTGGGCCCGGGCTCCGGGCAGGGTGTCGGCCCACTTCGATGCATCGCTGCCGAGATCCTCCGCATTGGGGGCGCAGAAGGGGTGGTGCAGAGCCTCGTAACGGTTCTCGTCGCTGTTGAACTCGAACATCGGGAAGTCCACCACCCAGAGGAAGTTCCACTGGTCGTTGTCCCGGTCGGCCTTCACCATGCCCAGCTCCTTGGCCAGGTACTGGCGCACCCGGTCGAGGGCCTTGTTCACCGTGGCGGTGTCGCCGGCACCGAACAGCAGCAGGGTGCCGGGTTCCGCACCGGTGCGGCTGAGCAGCTCCTGCTTCTGCTCATCGCTGAGGTTGTCCTTGATGGCGCCGATCGTGTCGATCTCACCGCCGTCGCGCACCCGGATGAAGGCCAGGCCACCGGCACCAGCTTTCTGTGCCTCACTGAACACATCGCCGCCGGGCTTGATCCGCACGTTGCTCACCGCATCGTTGCCGCCGGGCACCGCGATGCACTTCACAGCGCCGCCGGACTTCACGGCGCCACTGAACACCTTGAAGCCCATGTCCTTGACGATGTCGCTCACGTTGGTGAGCTCCATGCCGTAGCGGGTGTCGGGTCGGTCGGTGCCGTAGCGCTCCATGGCGTCATGCCAGGTCATGCGAGGGAAGGGCCTCGTCAGTTCGATGCCCTTCACGGCCTTCCAGATGGCGCAGATCAGTGATTCGTTCAGCTCCAGGATCTGCTCCTGATCCATGAAGCTCATCTCGATGTCCAGCTGGGTGAATTCCGGCTGGCGGTCGGCCCGCAGGTCTTCGTCGCGGAAACAGCGGGCCACCTGGTAGTAGCGCTCGATGCCGCCCACCATCAGCAGCTGCTTGAACAACTGGGGGGACTGGGGCAGGGCGAACCATTCGCCGCCGCAGACCCGGCTGGGCAGCACGTAGTCACGGGCGCCTTCCGGGGTGGAGCGGGTCAGCACCGGGGTCTCCACCTCGATGAAGCCTGCGTCCTCCAGGAAGCGACGGGCGGCCTGGATGGTCTGGGCCCGCAGCCGCAGGTTGTCGTTCATGCGCTTGCGGCGCAGATCCAGATAGCGGTGGCGCAGCCGCAGTTCTTCGCGGGTGTTCTCCTCGTCGTGCACCGACACGGGGAAGGGCAGGTTGCCTTTCACGCTGTTCAGCACGGTGATGCCGCTGGCGAGCACTTCCACGGCTCCCGTCGCCAGCTTGTCGTTCAGGGAGTCGCCGGGCCGGGCCCGGACTTTCCCTTCAACCTGCAGCACGGTTTCGCTGCGCAGATGCTCGGCGACGGCGAAGGCGTCGGCGCCCAGATCGGGGTCCACCGTGATCTGCACCGTGCCGCTGCGGTCCCGCAGGTCGATGAAAATCACCCCGCCGTGATCACGGCGTCGATCCACCCAGCCGCACAGTTGCACCTGCTGATCAATGTTCTGTTCGCGCAGGTCGCCGCAACCGTTGCTGCGCATGGGATGTCTCAACTGGAGAAGAGCGAGTTTCCCACAGCAGCGGTGAGCTTCAGGCGCGTTTGTAGAAGGGCTTGCGAACGACCGTTGCCGGCTGGGCCTTGCCGCGGATCTCAACGCTCAGTTCGGTGCCGAGCTTGGCGAGGGACGGCGGCACGTAGGCCAGGGCGATCGCTTCTTCCAAGGTGGGTGACCAGGTGCCGCTGGTGACGATGCCCACCGTCTCTCCGTTGTGCATCACGGGGTAGTCGTGGCGGGCGATGGCACGACCCTGCAGCTTGAGCCCCACCAGGCGTTTGGCGGGGCCCGATTCCGCCGCCTGCTCCAGCGCCTGTCGGCCCACAAAATCCACGGGCATTTCCAGGTGCACGAGCCAACCCAACCCGGCCTCAAAGGGGTTGGTTTTGTCGTTCATGTCCTGGCCGTAAAGGTGCATGGCGGCCTCCAGCCGCAAGGTGTCCCGTGCCCCCAGGCCGCAGGGGGTGACACCGCGATCGAGCAAAAGCTGCCAGAGCTTCTGTCCGTCGTCGGCGTTGAGCAGCAGCTCGGCACCGTCTTCGCCGGTGTAGCCCGTGCGAGCACTGAACACCGGTTGGCTCAGGCCCTTGAGGTTGAGCATCCGGTGGCCGAAGCGGGGCAAGCCGCTGAGGTCTTCGCCGCTCAGCTCCTGCAGCACTCCCATGGCCTCAGGGCCCTGCAGAGCGAGCAGCACTCCGTCCTTTTTGATGTCGGTCACCGTCAGGCCAGCGGGCTCCATCTGTTCACGGATCCAGGCGGTGTCGCTGTCGGCGCAGGCGGCATTGATCACCAGCACCAGCGCACCCCGTTCGGCATCAATGGCACCGCAGTCGTAAACGATGAGGTCGTCGCGAATGCCGCCGAGCTCGTTCAGCAGAACCGAGTAGCAGGCTTCGCCGGGACCGATGCGGTGCAGGTCGCTGGGGATCAGCCGTTGCAGCGCATCCTTGGGAATAGCACCTTCGAGGCGCAGCACTCCCATGTGGGAGATGTCGAACATGCCGACCCGTTCGCGAACGGCCTTGTGCTCCTGGATCAGGCCGCTGAACTGAACTGGCATCTCCCAGCCTGCAAACGGCACCATGCGGCCCCCGGCGCTGCGGCAGGACTCGAACAGGGGAGTGCGCTGCAGGGTCATGGGGGCGGCCGATGGGAAGCGCATTCTTATGGAGGGCTTCACGATCCGGAAGGGAACCCGGAAATTTGCCCCTGTCCATGGTCCGTTTCGCAGACCGTCACTAGCTTGAGCGCGTTTCCGGAGCGCTTGTTTGGCCGCCAGCTCCTGCTGTCGCAGTTGTCAGTACTGCACCCTGCCGGCAGGTGCGAAGGGGTGGTGCCGTCTGCGCCGGTTGGAGGTGCATGCCGAGATTGCAGATCTGATGGTCTGTCACCACTGGACCCCCCGTTCCCCCAAGCTTCCGGCTCTGCAGAGCAGCGGTGTTGGAGAGCGTCAGCTGGAGCTGGATCGCAGCTTGACGTGAGCCTGGATCCATCCACGTCTCCGCCATTGCTGATGGCCTCCACCGGAAGAACGCGGGATACTGCAGCCAACCCCCGTTATTGCCTTGTCCGCCTCAGCTCCGCTGACTCCTCTGGAGCTCATTCAGGAACAGCCTGAGGTGGATCGCCTGACCCTTCCCACCGGCGCAACTGTTTTCAGTGCCGGTGAGCCTGTGCAGTTCATCCATGTGATTGAACGGGGATGGATGGAACTGAGCAGTGGTCCGTTGAACCGCATTCGCTTTGGTTCCGGTGAATTGTTTTTCTACGAGGATCTGGTGGATGGCGCCGAGTGTCACAGCCGTGATGCCACAGCGGTGACGCCTGTTTCGTTGTTCCGCCTGAGCCGCTCCAATTTTCTGGCGCTCATCCATCGGCACCCAACGCTGGTGCTGCAATTGCTCAGCAAGCAGCACAGCCGTTTGCGGCAGCAGCGGGCTGATGCCCGTCACTTCTATTAATCGCCACCCAGGAGCAGTAGCAGGCTGCGGGTCAACTTGGCGGCCAGCACGGAGCTGATGCCACTGCTGTCGAGTTGTGGGGCCAGTTCCACGACATCGGCCGCCACCAGGTGATGCTCCTTGAGCATCGCGATCAGGCTGGCGAAGTCAGACCAGTGGTAACCACCGGGTTCCGGTGTGCCGGTTCCAGGCAGAACGGCGGGGTCAAACCAGTCCAGGTCGACGGTGAGATAGATGGGTTTCCCCTGCAAGGGAGCGAGCGCCTGTTGAAGGGCGTCGACGCTGGGCATCAACCGGCCGCTCTCGTGCAGTTCGCTGAATTCCTCCCGCGTGCCACTGCGGATCGCGAGTTGAAACAGCGTCTGGCTGGGAAGAACCTCTAAACAGCGGCGCATGGCGCAGGCATGGCTGTGGCGGGCCCCCAGCCAGCTGTCCCTGAGGTCGGCATGGGCATCCAGCTGCACCAGCACCAGGTCGGGGTGGCGTTGTGCCACAGCCTCCACGGCACCGGAGCTGATCGAATGCTCCCCGCCCAGCATCAGGGGCCTGAGCCCCAGGCCGAGCACGGCTTCGGTCGCCTGCTTCACCTTGGTGAGAACGGGCTCAGGGTTGCCGAAGGGAATCTCAACGGCACCAAGATCGGCAAAGTCGAGATCCTCCAGATCCAGGTCGAGTTGCGGGCAATAGGTCTCAAGCCCGGTGCTCACCTCTCGGATGGCGGCGGGGCCGAAGCGGGTGCCAGGGCGAAAGGAGGTGGTGCCGTCGTACGGCACACCAAACAGGCCAACGCGGCAGTCGGCCGGGTTGCGCCGGGATCCCATGAAAATGGTCCCGTCGCTGTCAAACAAACTGTCGAACAGCCCACTCGGCGGTTGTGCGGTCATGGCTGCAGCTCCCGTTCGACGAAGGCAGGGATCGCGTCCATGGCCCCACGCTGCCAGCGCGGTGACCAGATCTCGCAACCTGCGGCGATGGCCTGGCTGCGCTCGGGGTCTGGAGTGCGGTAGCGGGGTGTGGCCATCGCAGCGAAGGTCCAGCTCCACCAGCCGCTGGGGTACATCGGCACCCAGCCATAGAGCGGGTCGGCATGGTCAAACACCTCGCGTAACAGGCGCACCATGGCGATGTGGACATCGCGGAAGGCTTCCGGAGATTCGCTCTGCGTGCCGAACACGCCCCCGGGCTTGAGCAGCCGTCGGCAGTGTTCAAAGAAGGCGCGGTTGAACAGGCCTTCGGCGGGTCCGGTGGGATCAGAGCCATCCACCAAGACGACGTCATAGCTCTGGTCCTCAGCCTCAGCGGCCCAGGCGATGCCATCGCCCACCGTGAGCTGGAACCGCGGATCAGACCAGGCGGATCCGCCGATGTCGGGAAGGTGTTCCCGGCTGAGTTCCACCACACGCCCGTCAATCTCCACCATGTCCAGCTGCTGGACGCCTGGGTGGCGCAGGCATTCCCGCGCGGTGCCGCCGTCCCCGCCTCCGATCACCAGAATCCGCTCGACCGAGCTGGCGCTGCACAGGGCTGGGTGCACCAAGGCCTCGTGGTAGTGGCGTTCCTGCTGTTCCGCTGTCATCCAGCAGCCATCCAGGAGCAGCCCCCGCCCGTAGCGCTCACTGCGAATCACGCTGATCCGCTGGAACGGACTGGTCTCCTCGACCAGCACCTCTCCCTTCAATCCATAGCGGACGCCGCGGTGTTCTTCGTCAATCCAGCTGCTCATGGGCTGCGGTGGGCATCTCTCCAGCTAAGGACCTGGTGGGCCTGTTCCCAAACACCAGATGTAGTGCTTTTGGGATTGACGAACGCAAGATGTGAAGGTCGAATGTGCTCGTTTGGGGAGCTGCTGTGGAAGAGGGCAGCTCCAAAGCCTTTTTCGTCAGATCAAGGCCTTTGGTTTTATCGATAGGGCTCAGGGTTGGTGCAGGTGTTCCTTCTTCGAAGCATCAACCTGGTGGGAGCATCCTGTTGTTCTTGAGCCAGGAGATGGCTGGTGCAAGACCTGGTGGTGAACGAGCGGTTGACCATTCCGTCCAGGGAGCTGCGCTGGCGGTTCAGCCGCTCATCCGGCCCCGGTGGGCAGGGGGTCAACACCACCGATTCCCGTGTGGAATTGCTTCTGGATCTGGCGAACTGCTCCTGTCTGGGTCCATTTCGTCGCGCCCGATTGCTGGAGCACTTCCAGGCCCGGTTGGTGGAGGGCTGCCTGCGGGTTGTGGTCGCAGAAGAACGCTCCCAATTGCAGAACCGTCAGAAGGCGCTGCATCGCATGGGGGAGCTGCTGCGGGAGGGCTTGCAGCCAGCACCGCGTACCCGTAAAGCTACCCGGCCAGGTCGTGGTGCGGTGAAGCGGCGCTTGGACACGAAGAAAAAGCGTGGTGACCTCAAGCGTCAACGGCGCAGTCGGCCCTCCCTGGACGACTAATCGGATCCAGAGGTGGGCGAGTGTTCTGCTCGGATCGCTGCTTTGGCCTGTTTCCACAGGGTTTCCAATTCGTTGATGCTGCGGCCCTGCAGATCCCCTTCCAGGGCAGCTTCAACGCGGGAGAAGCGGTCGAGGAAGCGTTGATTCGTGCCGGCGAGACCCTCCTCGGGTTCGATGCTGCACCAACGGGCCACATTCACCAGGGTGAACAGCAGATCGCCCAGTTCCTCCTGGGCATGGCCTTTGTCGCCGCTGGCCACCGCCTCCTTGAGTTCGTCCAGCTCCTCATGGACCTTCTCCCAGACGCCGGCCATGTCATCCCACTCGAAGCCGGCTTTGGCCGCTTTCTTGGAAATGGTCATGGCCCCAGCCAGGGCCGGCAGGCCCCGCACCTTGGCTCTGAGCCGGTCGCTGAGGGGGCTGGAGGAGCCCGCCAGGGCCTCGGCCTGCTCCTGGAGCTTGATGGCCTCCCAACTGCGTCGCACCTCGTCACTGGTGCTGGCGGCGGCATCGCCGAACACATGGGGGTGACGGCGGATCAGTTTGTCGCTGATGCCATCGGCAATCCCATCCAGATCAAAGCGCTGCTGCTCCCGAGCGATCTGGGCATGCAGCACCACCTGCAGCAGCAGATCCCCCAGCTCCTCCTTCATATGGGCATCGCTGCCCTGGCGGATCGCATCGGCCACTTCGTGGGCCTCTTCCAGCACGTAGGGCACCAGCGAGGCATGGGTCTGCTCCAGATCCCAGGGACAGCCCGTTGTTGGATCCCTGAGTTGGGCCACAACATCGATCAGTCGCTGGATGGCGTCAGAAGGAGCATTGGCCATGCCGGGGCAACAACTGGGGCAACGCCCACCTTCTCATCGCTGTCGTTTCTTCGACCATTCCTGGGGCCAGGGGTCGCCATCGAGGATCAGGTGGATCCAGGCACTGCCCTCCAAACCCACAAGCAGAGCGATGAACTCCCGTGGGTGCTGATGCATCAGTTGCTGGAGCGTCGTCAGCAGCACCGCTGGTGAGAGTGCTGGAACCGCCATGCTCACGATCAGGCACCAGGTGAGCAGCACCGCCAGGCGCGCGGTTGTTCCCAGCAGCGGACCATGGGACCAGAGCGAGCGATGGGGGATGAGGTGGCGATAGGGCCACCAGAGGAAGCCGAGGGGGCCCCAGCGCCGCAGCGCATTGGAGCGGGTATCAAGATCGGGGGACAGCCACAGTCCTCCTACCAGACAGCTCGCTGCGGCGATCAAGGCTGCAGCCCATCCCAGCACCAATCCAACGGCAATCCCGAGCGGGAGGCTCAGGATCCAGATGCTTTGGTCGTGGCGGTGACCCGTTGCCAAGCCTTCGGAGTGCTGTGCGCCCCCAAGCTGACGCGTTAAGGCAGAATCTGCCCAGTGGGGCGATTAGCTCAGCGGTAGAGCACCTCCCTTACAAGGAGATTGTCACTGGTTCGATCCCAGTATCGCCCATCTCAAAACGCAGTGCAGCACTGGGTTTCCTGAGGTTTTGCTTCAGATCGCCAACGCTCGCTTTCTTGGGCCATCGCCTGTTGGCTGGGCTCTGAATTCACCGCGCAGGCCGACTTCTGCCCTTCGCATCATTTTCAGGCAGGTCTCCCTGTCAGCGGCGGCGTAGGCAGCGTCCATGCATTGCACGTACTGCTCTTCAGGAGTCACAAGCCGTTTGCCGTTGGGCGGAGTATCGGTCCGATTCGCATGGCTCGCCGTAGCTGCAATTACCCATCCGCTGGGCGCGTCGGAAGGGTAGGTGTGCAAAGGTGGATCAACGCCAAAGAGCCTGATTGAAGGCCCACTGCGCGAGAACCGATAACTCGATTCCATGAACCGAAGATCCAGCACTCCCCCGAGGGAGTGGCGAAAGGCTGGCAGCAATGCCAGCAGAATTGACCTCAGCGGCTATGCCTCATCTCAGCATCGCCGTTTCCTGAAAGCCGAAGCAGAGCAGGCCCCGAGGGAGGCCAGGCATCGCTGACGAGGTTTGTCCCGTCAGCGGAATGAAGGCGCCTCAGCCGTTGCTGCCGTCATCCATGCCACGTCTGATCAGGCTTTGCGTGAGCCAAAGCAGACCAATAAAGGTGGCGGTGACGATCAACAGAATCAAGGTTCGGGCTGTGGTGCGGGGCTTAAAAAGTTACTCAGACTGCGCCGCGTTCCTTTTTGGAAGACAGCCCATCTAGCACCCTCTGAAGGGGGAATGGGCTGCATGTCCGTGTCATCTGGAGGTCTTGATCAGCGGCTGCTGGAGCGCTTGCGCACAACCCTGGGGGTCTCCCGCTCGGTCTTGGCATCGGTTTCAGACACCGTCTTGTCTTCGCCGGCCGCTTCTCCCTGCCCGGGCCCATCGTCGGGTTCCTGCGCCTCAATCACCCCAAGCACCATGGCGGCTTCCAGCTGATCGCTCATGTCACCGATGGTGAGCAGAGCCTTCAAGACCAGCTGGGCGCGAGGAGCTTTGGGCAGACCGGGACGGAGCTTTTTGGTGGTGTTCCACAGCTCCAGGGCCACTTCCTTCAGCAGTTCCTTGTCAGCAGCCATTCGATTCGAACGTGAATCGCACCATTCTCGTCATCGGGGGGTGGTCCCCCTTCCGAATCAGAAGCAGAAGGGCAGGAATTGGGTGCGGCAGGCGGCATAGCCATCCACCAGGGGACCCAGCCCGATCTGGTGAACGATGCCGGCACCGGTGAGCCCCTCGGTGATGATTCCGATCACGATGCCGACCATGGCGGCACGACCGTTGAAGCGTTCGGCCTTTTTGAGCTGCTCCATGTGGATGTCGCGGGCAGCGACGCCCTGGAACCAGGAATCGCTGGCTTGCGTGGATTTCATCGAACTCAGGCTGTTGTTACAAAGCTTAATCCGAAAAATCAGTTTTTCAGCAGCAGTCGTTCCCCAGGTCTTGGATCGGTCCAGGAGCTGCTGGCCGGCAGCTGGGCTCCAGTGCAGGCAACGGATCCTTTCATCTGCAGGGCCCGACTCAAGGCGCCGCCAAAGCGCACGTCGCCGCCGGAGGTGCTGGCGACCACCGTGCTCGGTTGGAAGCGTTCCACCAGTTGCGGCACCACGGAGCAGCCTTTGACAAAAGCCCCAAGTGCTGGAAGGCCTAGATCCACCATCGGCGTGATCACGGCATCCAGCGGTTGCGGCTCCAGCGCTGGATCGAGAAAACCGTGGGGTTCGAGATAGAGCGATCCGGCCGGATGCTTGAGCAGATAACCGTTTTCCACCATCGGCACCGGTGCACCGGCGCTGGCCCGCACCTGCAGGCTCTGATGGTTGGTGCGCTCTCCGGGGGAGAGGGCTTTCACGCTGGTGAAGCCCAGGCGATCCACCACCCGTGCAGCAGCCACCGATCCAATGACGGGCAGGTCCTTGGGGAGGAGCGCCAAGGTCTCCGGATGGGCATGGTCCGCGAGCCCCTGGGTGAGCAACAGCAGGTTCAGCTTCTCGGGGGCCTTGCGCTCACAGGGCAGCTCCCCCTTCAGCAGCCACTCCCCTGGGGGGAAGCTCAGGCTGCCGTGCAGCCAGGGATCCACCAGAACGCGGAGATCATCGAATTCGAGCAACCAGCCATTGGCTCCGTAGTAGGTGGCGGCCAGGGTCATGACGGGCTTTGCTGCCGATCGCGGCAGTCGCTGCAGAGACCAAAGAATTCAAGCGTGTGAAACAAGAGATCGAAGCCTTTGCGGCCGTCTTCGGGCACTTCCAGGTCGTGAATCGGGCAGTGGTCGAGCGCCTGGGTCTTGCCGCAATCGACGCAGGTGAGGTGGTGGCGATCCCGCTCCAGCGGCGCATAAAGCGCTTCCCCATTGGGCAGGTGGCGGCAGCGCACCAGGCCCCGTTGCTGAAGCTGGCGCAGATTGCGATACACCGTGGCCAAGCCCATGGCCTGGTCGGGTTCCAGGCTGCGGTGGAGCTGCTGACCGCTCATCTCATCACCACAGGCCTGCAGGCTCGCCAGCAACACCTTCTGGCGGGAATTGATCTGGGTGGAAGGGCGGCGAGTGGCCATGGTTTTAAAGGGCGACCAACCAGCGGCCACTCAACATCACAGCGTGGGATTCAGCCACTGATCAGCTGCTCGCTCAAGCTCCAGAGCCGCTGCCGTTCGGCAGGTTGGCTCGCTGCTGGCGCCACACGGCAGAGCGCCGGTGCACCCCGCAAGCCGCCGAACTGCTCAGGGCCGTAGTGCTCGCCACCCTGAGCAGTCGCCGCGGTGGCGGCATGCAGTTGGGGCAGGGCACCCATGCCGGCGCTTTGGAACAGGGGATCCATCAGCCGGTAGGCAAGGGCCTCGAAGCGGTTGCCGACGCTGGCGATCGCGGTGGGTTGCAGGTCTGTGCGCGCGATGCCGGGATGGGCGGCCAGGGAGCGGATGGGGCTGCCCTGCTGGCGCAGGCGTGCATCCAGCTCAAGGGCAAACATCACGTTGGCGAGTTTGCTTTGGCCATAGGCCCCATAGCGGTCGTAGCCCTTGCTCCAGCTGGGGTCGTCCCAGCGGATCTTGCCGAAGTACTGCGCTCCGGAGGTCACCGTCACCACGCGGGGATCGGACCGGTTCTGCAGCAGCGGCAGCAGGGCCTGGGTCAGGGCCATGTGCCCCAGGTGATTCACACCGAACTGCAGTTCATGCCCCTGGGCGGTGGTGCGGCGCGGCGGTGCCATCACGCCAGCGTTGTTGATCAGCAGATCAAGGCAGCCGTAGCGCTCCCCGACGGTGGCCGCCGCCTTCTGCACGCTGGTCAGGTCCGCCAGATCCAGGTCCACCAGATCCACCGCTCCCCCATCGCGCTCCTGCAGCAACTCCTGCTTGGCCCTCTCGGCTTTGCGGGGGCTGCGGCACGCCAGCAACACCGTGGCCCCGCAGCGTTTCAAGGCGCGCGCGGTTTCGAGGCCCAGGCCGCTGTTGGCTCCAGTGATCAGGGCGATACGGCCCTTCTGGTTCGGGATGTCAGCCGCGGACCAACCCATCGCGTCCTCTGAGCCTGGGCTCAGTCCTCAGGGAAGAGCAGCTCGGCCAGTTCGTCGGCGTCCACGTCGTAGACGCGGGCCAGGCTGGTTTCGATGGCGTTGGTTACCTCGCCCGGCAGGAAGCGCATTGAGTTGAGGGCGTCCTCGGCGATGTCGTCGGTGAGCAGCTTGTCGTCGCTGTCCAGCTTTTCGTCATTGATCACCGCCATCACCCAGCTCTGGTAGGCGTAGACCAGATCGGAGAACTCGAGTTCGGGATCGTTCAGGTCCAGGGCCATGGTGCGAATAGCCAGTCGACCCAGTCTGACCTTTCGCAGGAGAGGATGAACAGCATGGATTCCGCTGATGCCACTGGCCTGCAGGCCACGCTGTTTGATTTTTCAATCGCTGAGCTGGTGCGGCAGCACCGGGAAAGCTTCCAACCCCTGTGGACGGCGGAAAGTTGGGTGAAGCTGCTGATCTGGTTGTCGCTGAATTGCGGCAGCTCCGGAGATGAAGCCGGCATGGCCCGGTTCGTCGAGGCGCTTGGGCCAAGCCTCACCACCCGGATGCGGCGGGTGTTCTTTGAGCGGGAGCTGGAGGCCCTCGATCTTCAGGTGATGGCCGATCCGGCTGAGCAGCAGGTGCTGGTGTTGCCGATGGGCCCGGGTGTTCCCCTGGATCTTGAGCGCGCTGCCACGGTGATCGAACAGGTGCAGTTGCAGGGCCATGTGGCTGACCGGTCGCGCTGGCAGCAGCTCGATGCTGTGGTGGCGATTCCTCGCTTGGAGGCTGCGGCATGAACCTGATCGGGCGCTACAGCAATCCCGGTTACGCCTCGGTGGCCGATGCGGTGCGTGAGTTCTTCGAGCGCCGGGTGGACTTACAGCGGCCTGGTGTGGCCTTCGGGCCCGAGGGTGAGGGGGAACCGGCGAAACAGAGCACCGACATCAGCCTGGTGGCGATTGATCGCTCGGAACCCGAATCCTTTGCCCTCTCGCAACTGATCCTGCGGGGGGTGACGGCCGGCTTGGAGCGCTATCTGCAGGAGCGGCCGTTGTTCCGGCAGTGCTGCCCGCAGCAGAGCCTGTTTGTGAATCCGATCTTCAACCTCCAGCACTACGCCCCGGGGGAAGGGTTCAAGCGATGGCACTGCGATTGGACCATCAGCGATGAAGCCACCGAACCGGTGCACCGGGTGCTGGCCTGGATTCTTTATTGCAACGACGTGGATGAGGCTGGCACCGAGTTCCATTGGCAGGACCACCACGAACCGGCGGAGCGGGGCAAGTTGGTGATCTTTCCGGCTGGTCCGTCCTACATTCACCGCGGACGGGTGAATGAGAGCGCCAGCAAGTTGATCGCCACCGGTTGGATCAACGCTGGACGCCAGGAGGACTACCTACGGCGTCTCGCCAGCTGAGTCGTTGGCAGGATCGCTGTCTGCCTCGGCCTGGAGCTGATTGGTGGGGCTGCCGATCCGGTGGGTTTGTTCCTTGGATGGGGGCCATTCCATTGGGTACACCTGGCGCTGGGGGAAGGGAATGCCGATGCCGTTCTTGTCGAACGCCGTCCAGATGGCTTGCCGCAGATCGCTGCCCACAGCGAAGGCTTCCAGGGGATTGCGCACCCAGAAGAGCAGCTTGTAGTTGATCGATGAATCGGCGAAATCCACCGTGAACGCCTGTGGTGGTGGGTACTGCAGCACCTTCTCGTGCTGACGGGCCACCTCCTCAAGGATTGCGATCACCTGACTGGGTTCATGGTGATAAGCCGCTCCCACGACCACTGCGTCGCGGCGTGAGGTTTCCTCCGCGGTGTACGACTCCGCCTCCTGGGTGAAGAAGTTCTGGTTCGGAATCAGCAGTTCCGCTCCATCGCGGCCGCGGCGCAACTGAGTGGCCCGAAGCCCCAGCTTGCGCACGGTGCAGGGGTCGCCGTTGATCATCAGGATTTCGCCGGGGCGCACCGATCCTTCGAACAGCAGCCAGAGGCTGCTGATGAAGTTGGAGATGATCTCCTTGATGCCGAAGCCGATGCCCACCGAGAGGCCCCCGGCCACGGCCACCAGGGCGGTGCCGTTGATGCCGATGTAATACGCCACCCCCATCACGCCGACGCCGATCACCGAGTAGCGAAGAATCACTTCCAGTGCCTTGCGGCCCTGGGGCCTGATGCCGAAGAAGCTGCCCCCCAGCCAGGCGGCGAAGGCCGCAGGCCGGCTGGCCAGGGCGATCACCAGGTAAACGATCACCAGGGCGGTGAACAATTTGCCGATGGTGAGTGTCACCCCGAACATGTCACCCAGGGAAATCAGCGACAACGTTTCCCGGCTGCCCAGCATCTGCACAAAGGTGAGGATCGACATCACCAGCAGCACAGGCCGGAAGAACGATTTATCGATTTCTTCCACGGGCACCTTGGGGAAGCGTTGGTGGATCAGCTGCTTGGTGGGTTCCACGCAACGCCACAGCACCCAGAGCAGCGC
>CAJXPL010000020.1 GCA_913057985.1 uncultured Synechococcus sp. | reverse complement strand
GGCATTGGGATGGCTATGCATGGGGCGTGAGGTCTGGGTTGGTGGGTCGCACCTCAACCCGTAGCGGCCTCACACCTTCTTGTCAGCTGACCAACCTGCTGAGACTGAACAGCTAGGAGCATCCGCCTCAGCTGGTCAATCGATTCCTCACGGTGTGTGCAATCTCCATGGTCTAAAGCGCGTTTACGGGATTGCAGGTCTCAAATGGTTGATGTGCAATGGAAAGCATGCTGTACAATTAACTCAGACAAATTGAAATCCATCACAACGGCAATATCTTCAAAGACATCAAGCCAGAAATCTGATTATTTGGCTAAAGCTGCGGAGTACTACTCACGAGCCAAGCAATTTATCGAAGTAGATCAAGACTGGCAGGCCTCGGGCTCCATGATCCTCAAAGCGCTTGCCGAGGAGAGGAAGTCTGAAAATACTGGTCTTCAGGTGATGAATGTGATCAAGTACCAAAAGCCCAAAACGAAGCTGGAGTTCAACTTCCGCAGTTGAGTTATCAGCTGAACAACCCTTCACGACAGAGCTCTGATCTCATTACTGCCCCATAGGGGCCATTCCCCCCTTCAGGAAAGAAGCGGAGGGAACGACCGGGCTGCGCAGAGTGTGTAGACGATTCACCCTGCTGCAATCGGCATGGACGCCGTATCAGTCCCTGCCGCAAACCCGCTGTAGGCCACTAGCTCCGACCATTCCTGAGTGTTCGTACTTATTTGGCCTGGCTGAGCGTCTGCTCCTCCAGCAGCATGTTGAACTGCAGAAGCTGTTCATCACTGAGTTGTTGACGACTGGTCGCCCCAAGTTGTTGTTGGAGAAAGGTCCTTGCTTGATCGGAGCTCCAGCCCAGCTGCTTCAACATTGCATCTCCTTGTTGAAGCAGCTCACCACGACGGATGGGTGCTGGTGCGGTGGACGCGTCGTCGTTGGCTTGGATCAACTTCAACTGACGCAGATAGGCCACCAGATCGGCATAGCGCGTGAGCTTGTGGCGGCTGCCGAGCCCAAAGGCCCGGGTCAAATACTCCTGCTCCTGCTCTCGAGACCAACCAATGCGTCTGATTTCCATATCGATGGCGGTCAGCTCATCACTCCAGTCGTCAGGATCCGTTGGTGTTTCAGAGGGGGCGTTGTCAGCAGGGGTAGCTGGGACCTGATGGCTGGCAGGGGTGGGTGGAGCAGACGAGGGCTGGGTCTGCTCAATTTTTCTCGGCCGCTCCACGGGCACCTGCTTCGGATTTGGCTCATCCACCCGGGGGGCTTCAGGGCGAGCTGAATTCAGGGGCTGTTGTGGCGCCTCAGTGGACCCCAGCCTGGAGCTCAGGCGTCGCAACGCTCTCTCCTCAGCCTCTTCAGCAGTGGCGGCTTCACCGAGGGCGCTGCCCTGCAGAGAACCGTCGAGCCAGGCCTCGACCCGCACGATGCATCTCAGGGTGTCGACGTGACACAGCTCGGCCCGGATCTGCATCGCAATGGAACAGCGCTTGCACTTTCTAGGCTGCCGCGATGGACATCACTTCGCTTCCCTCACTGTCGGATTTCTTCGAAGGTGCCGATCAATGGGGTGAGGTTTTGGCCCTGCTGCCTGTTCTGGTACTGCTGGAGCTGATCCTTTCGGCTGACAATGCCGTGGCCCTCGCGGCCATCGCCCGCAGCAGCCGCCAACCGGAGCGGGAAGGCCTTGCCCTCAACCTGGGCATTGGCATTGCACTGGTCTTGCGGATCGCCTTGATCGTTGTGGCCCAGTGGGTGTTGCAAAACGCCTGGGTGCAACTCCTCGCTGCGGCCTATCTGGTTTGGCTGGTGGTTGATCACTTCAACAACCGATCAGGCGATGATGCCGAGTCCAGCGAAGGACATGAATCCAACGGTCTGTCTCGCCCGTTTCTGAACACGGTTTTACTGCTGGCTTTCACAGATCTGGCCTTCTCCATCGATAGCGTCGCCGCAGCCGTGGCCATCAGTGATCAGATTGTGTTGATCAGCACAGGTGCCTTCATCGGCATCGTGGCACTGCGTTTTACATCCGCCCTGTTCATCCGCTGGCTTGATCTGTATCCACGGCTTGAAACGGCTGGGTTTCTCGCCGTTGCTTTCGTGGCGCTGCGCTTGATTGTTCATGTTGTCGTGCCCAGCCTCAATCAACCCGATTGGCTCACCTTGGTGGTGGTGCTGTTGCTGTTTGCCTGGGGAATGTCGATCCGCAGCAAGGAACTCGATCAGGACGAAGGCCATGCTTGTTGAACTTCGCCATATCAGTGGAGACCGTTTGCTCCATCGCGTTGATCTTGAGGATCCGCCACAACCAGGGCGATGGCTTGTTGTGGAACAGCAATCCTTCCTCGTGATGCAACGTCGTCACCGTTACGCCCTTCGCAACGGTCGCTATGTGATGGCCTCAGTGGCCCTGTTGGTGAAACCCCAGACGCGTCCCGCCGATGCAACACCCTGGAGACATGGCTGGGTGATCGGTGATCCCAATTGCCGTTTCAATGCCCGTAGTCCTTTGCTCCGCTGTGCTGTGTGGCCGGAAGGCCCCTGTGAGAACTGCAGCCACCGTGAACTTCGCTGATTGATGAAAACGGACTGGCTCACCGGGCGACTCTGTGCTGGCCATGGCGTCGCCTCCGGAACAAGCAACGATTCACCGTATCCGGATGGCACGATTCGAATGCAATCCCCTGTGTTCAAGGCCTTAGGGCTTGACTTGTCGGGCTGCTATTTCGGCACGCTGAATATTAATTTTGCACCGCTCGAGGTGTCTCTCGCGAATCCAGATCACCTGTTTGAGAAGCTGCATTGGACCGAACTCCACCCCCCTGAAACATTCTCGTTCTGGCGTGTGGAGATCAAAGCGAGCGAAGCTGATGTTGTGAACGGCTGGGTTTACTACCCCCACCCCGAGACCAAGGAACGGCATTGGCAGCCCCCAACAACATTGGAGTTGCTTGCACCGCAATTAAGTGGGGTGGAACCAGGCTGCACCATTTCTCTCCGCGATCAACGCAGACGGATCAAACTTGTGGACACGACTCGTTTGCGCGCACGCTTGCTTGAATTTCTCAAATTCAGGGTGCTCGCGTCCCAGCAAACATTTTTTGAGGTCGACACGCTGGCAAAACGGCAACAATGGCTCGCGGCGATGTTCCCGGAAGCTCTACAACTCTCTGAACAGGATCTTGATCGCGTCTGGGCTCAAGCGCGTTCGTTGTATACGGAATCCTGAATCAACCGTCGCCGAAGCGATCTCCCACAGTGGCCTTGAGTTGCTGCAACAGAACGGGTGCTGTGCTGCGCGCCTTGCCTTCCAGCTGTGCCTCCCGGATCAGAAGAGGACAGCCTGAACTGCTCACCACCAAGCCCAGATCCTCGATCACCGCCAGGATCGTCCCCGGAGGATGCTCTCCGGTGGGCCATTGGCCCACGAGGTTGCGTCCCTCAGGACTGAGTTGATTCTGCAGGCGCTCGATCAACGGCTCCGTGCGCAACACCTTCAGGCGTTTGCCCTGCCACTGAGTGAACGCTCCGGGATGAAGCCCCATCACCTTGCGATGAATGCTGAGAGCAGGGGCAGACCAATCCAATTGGAAATCCTGCTTCTCCAGCATGCGGGCATAGGTCGACCCCTCGGCCTGAACCCGCACGTTGAGCCTTGCCAATCTCTCGTCTTCTGGACCCGGTCCCGCCGCTTCAATCAGTGGCATCGCCTGAACCATCAGCTCTGCAGTGAGAGCACTGAGCCGTTCGGCCAAGGCGATAGAAGGTTCCAGCAGCTGGATCGGGGTGCGTTGCTCGAGCAGAACCGGACCAGAATCGAGCCCTTCTTCCATGGCCATGATCCCCACACCCGTTTCCTGATCCCCTTCGAGCAGGGACCACTGGATGGGACCAGCACCGCGCCAACGCGGTAGTAGTGATCCGTGGCCGTTCCAGCAGCCCAGGGGAGGCTGCTCCAACACATCCTTGGGAAGGATCTGTCCGAAGGCCACGACCACAGAAGCATCAGCACCGAGTGCAGCGAGCTTGGCTTTGCAATCGTCATCCCGTCGGATCCGTTCAGGGGTGAACACAGGAAGACCGAGTTCTTCCGCCCTCGCCTTTACCGGTGATGCAACCAGCTGTTTGCCTCGACCCCGCCGACGATCCGGCTGCGTGACGACCCCAACGATGGTGTGGCCCGCATCATGCAGTGCATTAAGGGTTGGCACCGCATAGACCGGTGTCCCCCAGAACAGAATCTTCAACGTCAGGCTTCGCCGGTGATGGAGAGTCCATCCACCCAAACATGAGGGGAAACGCCTCGGTGGGTGATTTCAGAATCAGCTTCCAGATGAGCAATGCCGTTGAGAACAGAGCGGATGTCACCGGCAACCGTTGCTGCTTCAACGGAGACCCGTTCGCCGTTGTTCACCAACCATCCATCGAAGGGCAAGGAGAAGGATCCCTGGGTGGCTTTCACACCGGCGTGAAGCGCTGACAGATCCTCAATCAGCACGAAGGGGCCTGACTCGGTGCGGTGGTTGAGGCTGTTACCGCTGCTCACCTGCGGGTTGGAACCAACCACGAACCAGTCTGGACCAACCGAAACCTTGGCACCGAGGCCGGCGTGGCCGGTGGGTTGAACACCGAAGGCTCGGGCCGTGGCTTCCGAGTGAAGGAAATTCCGCAGGGTTCCGCCCTCAATCAAGGAGAGACGTCGGGTTGGTGTTCCCTCGCCATCAAAGGCTGCCGCACTGATGTGTCCGGGGTGGAGGCCGTCATCGTGGAGGTTGAAGAAGGGAACCGCCACATCGGATCCAATCGAATCCCGCTGGCTCAGGCTCACCCCATCGAGCACCGAACGCGCATTGAACATGCTGCTGAAGGCACCAAGCAGTGAGAGAAAGGCCTCGGGGGTGAAGCAAACCCGGTAGCTCCCGGTTTCGATCGGTCGATAATCCAGATGGCTGACGGTGCGATCAACAGCCTCGCTGATGCAGCCTTGAACATCCAGTTCGCTGCTGCCAAGACCCAAACGAACAGCTCCTCCACTGCGGGGCTTACGACCTGTTTCTTCCGCCCTCGCGTAGAGATACAGGCTGGCTTGGGTGCGCTCCATCTGGCGCAGTGCTCCCTCACTGTTGAGATAGAGGCTCTGGGACAGGGATTCCGCCAGTCCGTTGTAGGGGACGGTCTGGATCGCGGGGTGACGACCCAACAGATCGGCTTCCGCATCCCGAAGGGTGTCCAGCAGGGGGAGGATTCCTTGGCGTGGTTGAAGCGGGCGATCGAGCTCGGGGAGTGGAGCTGTGGCCAGGGGGGAGAACTCAGGGATGTCCTCGGGATTGCCAAAACGGCTGGCCGTATGGGCTCCCACCAGGGCTTGTTCCAAGCCGCTATCGGAGAGGTCGGTGGTGCTGGTGATGCCTACCAGGCCATCGCTGTTCCAAACCCGGACGGTGATGGAGCTCCGCTGCGAAGCCTTGAGTTGTTTGGCTTCACCACGATCCACCTGAACGGAGCAATCGTCACTGCAGGCGGCACCAAGATCCCAACGACGAATGCCTTCACGCGAGGCGAGGGTCTGAAGGCGATCCCTGAGATCCGTGGCGTTCAGGCTGTTGTTGCTGCTCATCATCAACGGCCCCCCACCGTGATCGAATCAACTTTGATGTGGGGTTGGCCCACGGTGACGAACACACTTCCACTCACGGATCCGCAGAACCCGGCAGCCAGTTCCAGATCGTTGGCGCACATGGAAATGCGTGGCATCACCTCCTTGGCATCACCGATCAACGTCGCCCCTTTCACCGGTTTGGTGAGTTTGCCGTTCTCAATCAGATACCCCTCTTCAACGGAGAAATTGAACTGACCTGTCGGGCCGACGCTTCCTCCACCCATGGCCTTGCAGTACAGGCCTTGATCGACGGATTCAATCAACTGCTCAGGGGTATGCGGACCGGCGTCGATGAAGGTGTTTCGCATCCGGCTCGCAGCTGCAAAGGCATGGCTCTGACGCCGGCCGCTTCCGGTGCGTTTGTGGCCCGTGCGCAGTTCACCGGCTCGGTCACTGATGAAGCGTTGGAGCACCCCGTCTTTGATCAGCACGGTGCGCTCAGGTTCCATTCCCTCGTCATCCATCGAGATGGAACCGAAGGATCCACCACTCAGCCCTTCATCGATGGCGGTGACTGCAGGGTGAGCGATCAGTTCACCAACCCGGTCTGCGAAGGGCGTGGTGCCCCGTTCAATCTGTGTTGTTTCGAGCAAGTGGCCGCAGGCCTCGTGGAAAATCACGCCACCGAACCGGTTGGCGAGAACAGCCGGCATCTGTCCGGCATCCACGTAGTCGGCACGCAACATCGTTCCAGCGCTGTTGCACACTTCAGCTGCACTGGCTTCGGAATCCCAGTCCTGAAGATCGTCTGGACGATCGGAACTGCCATAGCGGCGGCCAATGCTGGATCGGTGATCGCCGTCGGAGGCAAGAACGGAGAGACCGGTCGACTGATGCAGGCGGATGTCGCGGGCAAAAGTGCCATCGGATGCAGCCACCAGCACTTCTTGCCAGTCGCGGGCGTAACTGCCACGGCGCACCTGCAGGTGCTGACCAAGACGATTGAGATGGTCTGTGCCTTTGAGCAGGCACTGGCTGGCCTGATCCAGGGAGGGGCAGCGTTCCAGCCAGTCGGCTTTGTTCAAGCCGTGGTCGGTCAGCTGCTTCAACCCTTCAAAAGCTGAAGGGGACGTGAGCTGTTGCGCCTCGAGACCGAGCATGGCGAGGGCCTGATCGAGGGCGCGCTGGAGGCCGGCTTCGCTGAGATCGTTGGTGCTGACGAAGCCATCACGGCCATCACGGAACACCCTGAGGCCAGCTCCACGGGCGAACGACGGATTCACACTGGTGATCCGATCCTGTTCGGCAAGCAAACCGATGTGGTCGGTGCGCTCAAGAAACACCTCCACCAGGTCGGCTCCTGCGGAGCTGCCACGGTGCAGCAACGACTCCAAGAGTCCTTGCCACTGATTCGAAAAGGCGTTGGTCAAGAAATCTCCTCGATTGGGCCGGGGGAGTCCCCTCAGCGCACAGCTGGCTGGAAACGATCGCTGTCGATCGCTGGCATCAGGAACAGCTTGGCCATCTCGGCACCGTTTCCGATCCAGAAGGGCAGCTTGCGAAGCACTTTCAGAGGAGCGATGGCATCGCTGGCATCAGCCTTTTCCAATGCGGCGTTGTTGGCCACCAGCCGTTCGAGGCGTGTCCAGAACTTGTCGTTGTTCACATCAAGAACAACGGGGAAAACGCGCGCAGACGTTTCGTTGGTCTTCTCGATCACCATCTTGTCGTAGGTGCGAGCATCCAATCCGAGAGCCTCGTAGAACTCCTTCCTGGCCACGTCGCGCACGTACATGGTGGCAAACACCGCCAGCAGGAAGAAGCGGCACCAGAGTTTGGCGATGGGGCCACGAACCGTGTCCGGTTGGGCCTTCATCAGGGCATCAAAGAAATCACCATGTCGGTTTTCGTCCTGACACCAGTTCTCAAAGAAGTTGAAGATCGGGAAGATCTTGCTGTCGGGGTTCTTTTCGAGGTGGCGGTAAATGGCGATGTAACGCCAGTAGCCGATCTTTTCAGACAGGTAGGTGGCGTAGAAGATGAATTTCGGCTTGAAGAACGTGTAGTCCTTGTTCGCGGTCAGGAAGCCGAGATCCAGCTGCATGCCGAAATCACTCATCGACTTGTTGAGGAAGCCGGCGTGGCGAGCTTCATCCCGAGCCATGTGAGCAAAGCACTCGGCCAGAAGAGGGTTCTTCGCCTTAATGCGGCGGCTCAGTTCCTTGTAGAGCAGGAATCCTGAAAATTCCGATGTGCAGCTCTGCTCAAGGAATTCGATGAACACCTTGCGGGTTTCAGGATCCAGCTTGTCCGCAGCACCCTCAAACTCCTCGTTACGAACGAAGTGGTGGCGGTTGTAATCCTTCCTGAACTCTTCACAGATGGCTTCAAGTTCAGCCTCATTGGGCTGAAGGTCCATTGCCGCCATCGCTTCGAAATCGGTGGTGTAGAAGCGAGGGGTCAGGATTGTGTCCTTGACAGGATCCTTGATGGCTACAGCGCTGCCTTCGGCCACGGCGGTGGGAGGGACCATCAGTTGCGGTTCACGATCCTGCCAATGTAGGCGTGTCAGCCCAACCCCCGAGGCCAATGCGGGCGGTTAGTTACCTCCCAGCCACTTTTGGCCGTTGAGCCGTTGCAAGAGACGGGAAACGAGAAGGGCCAAAGACATCCGCTTCTCATCGATCAGAAAGCTCTCCAGCAGCGTTGGCTCGCTGCCGGCATCAGCCAGGGCAATCACTTTGGCACTGTTGATGTCGGCCTTGGAGAAGCAGACCCAGAAGCGGCGCCCCCCTGGAAGCTCACCAACCACCATTGGACATTCACCACCGACAACGGGACGCTGCCCATCCACGCGCTCGAGCCGATCAGCGGTGATGTCATGTTCGGCCAACTGTTTGGCGACGGCCGGCAAAAACAGTGTGTCGATGAATTCAGGGAAGGGCTTGTCCTCCGGCTTGGGCGGCTTCGCTTTCGGCGCCGCTTTGGCAGGGGCCTCTTGACCTGAAGACTGCTTCTCGACTGGGGTTTCGCTCACCGATCCAGCATTGCTGGCGCAACTGTAGGCAGCTTGGTGCGCTGCTTACCAGTTCGCCTCCGGATCATCTCCCCAATCACTGAGATCCTGAGAAGGAGAGCCCACGGCTGAAGCGCCTGATGAAGCGTCTGACGGCGGGGGGACTGACGAAGGGCGTTGAATCACGCGGTAGGCCACAGACACGGTTGGAGCTGGTTCTCTCACATCTCGTTCTGGGCCTGGGTTTGTGCTGGATCTGGGTGTCGGTTCGTAGGCGGTGTAACCCCTCTCCTCAAACTCCGGTTGAACAGGGGAACGCCTCTGGCGACTCAGAGGACGCTCCACTGGGGAGACCAAAACCGCTGCGACAGCGGCTCCGGCCGCACCACCAACGCCAGCCAGTGCTGTCCACGCCCCAACGGGGAGCGGAGGTGTTGTCCAAACCAGCAGACGGATCCGGGTCTTGTCTCCGACATTCGTGGCCGAAAGAACCAGCAACGCCATCAGTGGCGCCAGGCAGGGAATCAGCAGCAGCCGCTGAAACATGCTCATTCCAGGGGGCCCTGCCAGCGCTTCAGGGGTGCAAGGTCCTCCTCCAGGCCGTCGAACAGGCGCACCACCAGAAAGTCCACCATCTCCTCCAAGGAATCGGGCCGGGTATACCAGGCTGGAATGGGAGCGGCAATGGTGGCTCCAGCTTCAGCGAGGCCGGTGAGGTTGCGGAGGTGAATCAGGTTGAAAGGCATCTCCCGGGGAGCAATCACCAGGGGCCGACGCTCCTTGAGATGCACATCTGCACAACGTTCGATCAGATCTGCGGCGATACCGGCATGGATCCGCCCGACGGTTCCCATGCTGCAGGGAACGATGACCATCGCCCGGGTTCTGTAGCTGCCACTGGCAATGCAGGCGGCCTGATCATTCCAGCGATGACAGGTGAGCTCGCCACTCTCTACCGACAGCCTCTCTCGCCAGAACGCACGTTGTTTCAGCGGATCAACAGGGATCGTCAGGCCCTGTTCCGCACGAAACACCTCATGGGCACCATGGCTGAGCACGAGATGCACCGAGCGCCCGCGCTGCAGCAGCAGCTGTAGGGCACGCTCGGCCAGGGGTTGAGCGGAAGCACCGGTGACTGCCAGAACGTAGGGATGCATCACTCAGCGCTCGCTGAGGGCAACGGGCAGCGGCTCCGAGGATTCAGGAGCTGAGGATTCAGGTTCCGTGGAGCCATTGGAACCCTGGCTGATGACCTCAAGGTCGATCTGGTTGCGCAGAACATCCACATTGATCACGCGCACCTGTACGGCGTCGCCGAGTTGATAGGTCTGACGGTTCTTGCGCCCGACCAAACGATTCTGGCGTGATCTGTATTCGTACCAGTCATCGTTGAGGGAGCTCACATGCACCAGCCCTTCAACGCGACTTTCACCAACTTCCACGAAAAAGCCATAGCTCTGCACACCACTGATGCGCCCTTCCACCTGTTCGCCGATCAAGGGTTGGGCTGAACGGGCCTGGATCATCGACAGCAGATCCTTTTCCAGTTCCAACACCTGACGCCGGCGCGTGTTGAGCCGCTGAACGGTGCGCTCATTCACCAAGCCGTTCAACTTCTCGTCCTGGGATGCGGTGAACAGGGGCCATGTGAGATCAGCACCGGCACCCTTGAGGCCAAGCTTCAGACGCGTCTTGTGACGCACGGTTGGACGATCCTTGGCATCGGTCAGCAGCGCAACGATCACCTGTTGGTTCACCAGGTGGGCGTAGTGCTGGGTGGCACACGTCCATGGGGTCAGTGAGGTGTTCTGGCTTGACGCAGCAACCTCGTCCCCATCGGAATCCGCTGCCGCAGGGGGGACCTCTGTGGATGCCACAAGGTTGAGAGGTGGGAGGGCGTGACTGAGCTGTTGTTCCAGCACCCGGCGTTGCGTGCTGTCTTTGAACACCTGAATCAGTTCCGAAGCTGATGGACAGCCGTCGTCATCCAGTTCAAGGGGAAGATCCAGGGCAATGGCTGTTTTCGCCACATCGGTGAGCACGCTGCCATCGGGTTCATCCGCCTCGATGGTGATGCCCGGCAATTGGAGCTCGAGACGTTGTGCTGTCCATGCACGGTCGGCGGCCCTCAACAGAGGCTGAAGGAACGCATGGGGGTCGACCGGGTTGAACGCATCAACCCAGCGATGCCGTAACCCGGAGGGATCTGCGCTGCACAGGTCACCAAGGGATTCCAGCTGCGGAGGGCAGAGATCGAGTTGCACAACCCCGTTGGCACGCTCCTGCTCCAACAACAGCGTGCTGCAGAAGCGGAGGGTCTCCAACTGACCGAGCTGGTCTTTGATCGGCTTGAGAGCGGTCGGGACGCTGCGCGCCTTGGGTTTGCGTTCCGCCAGGGCGATCAACTGATCGGCGCTCACCTCGGCGACGGGGCGCACCGAGCTGAGCATGAACTCCCAGTCGCTCACCACACCGTTGGCAGAGACGTCGAGCCGAACGCTGATGGCATCAGCCTCGGATCCGGCCGAGAAGCTGGTGGCCTTGTGGAGGGCCGGAGTTAGAAGAGGTTGCCAGACTTCACCGAGGCAAAGGGCTTCACCGCGGTCCCGCAGGCAGGCATCGAGGCTGTTGCCCAGACCGATCCGCTCGCCCACGCTGGGCGCGTGGACCCAGAGGCGACAACCGCCGTCCCTCGCTTCAACGTGCACGGCAGGCAACCCCGGTGCATCGTCCTGACTCCATCCTTTGAGCAGCAGCGACGGTTGTGCGGTGAGATCGACCCGGCCCTTGGACGCAGGGGTTTTGCCTGAGCTTCTGGGTGCCACTGGACGGTCCTGAAGACCAGCCTTGGTCAGCAGCAGGTCCCGGTCGGCTGCTGGTCCGCCATTGAGCGGGAGAGATCGCACGACATGGCCGGCCGCAGGATGCTGAGCCACGGGGTAGCGATCGATGCGCACCTCGACAACGCTGGAGACCTCATCACCGGGCAGATGCTTGGAATCCTCTGCTGGCAGCTCAATGCCGGCAAGCACTCTGTCGTCCAAGGGGGTGGCGAGCAGCTGGTCGCTCTGCTGCTCCACCTGAGCCAGGAGAGATTGCGTGGCCCGTTCCAGGATGCATTGCACACCTCCTTCAGGAGAGCGGCGGCGTCCGCCCTCCCGCGTCACCCGCACCAGCACACGATCGCCATTCCAGGCGTGGTTCAGCTGATGGTCACGGATGTAGATGTCCTCGCCGCCGTCATCGCGAATGGCGAAGCAGAAGCCTTTGCTGCTGCAACGCAGGCGAGCATCAATCAGATCACTCTCCTGGGGCCGTGTGAGACCACCCTCACTGGTCTTTTCGATCACACCGATTTTCATCAGTGATGAAACGGCAAGCTCAAGCGCCGCTTTATCTGTCTTGTTGCTGAGCTTGAGGATCTTGGCCAGTTGGTCGGGCTCAGAGGAGTGCTCCGTTGAGAGCTGATCCAGCAGATCGGCAACCGTAAATTTCATCGTGGCGTGCGCAGAAACCGACCATCAGGGCCGGGAGAGAGGGAAGGGGTGGTCGACGCTCTTCAGCAGGCCGTGCAGAGTCAGCCCTTCAAAGATCACTTTAGGACTCAGAAGTTTGATCCCCGTCCGAGTTGGCTTCACCATCACGGACGAGAGGAACCAGCAAGCGGCCACCGATCACGAGGAAACCAACGGAAGCCAGCAGTTGAAGCAGATCGCTGGGAATCACGGTGGCAACGGAACCACCGGCGAAGGCCCCCAGCAAACTGGCCAGAACCAACGCCGATGATGAGCCGAGAAACACGGCCAGGGGGCGATTGGACGTGCCACTGATGGCAACGGTGGCGAGTTGGGTCTTGTCACCGAGTTCGGCCAGGAACACGGTCAAGAACGTGGAGATCAGAAGGGGAAAATCCATCGTCAGCTCGCTGCATTGAGCCAAAGGGAGCTGGCGGCCTGAAGACCGAGCCAGATGCCGAGCGCCACCATCAGCACCCCAGCCATCAGTTCAAGACGCTCAGGCGGAAGGGTTTTGGCCAACCATTGACCGACGAGAACGCCCACAAGGCTGGATGAAATCAACGCCAGCGCGGCACCGATGAACACCAGAACAGGAGAGCCGGACTGGGCCGAGAGCAACAGCGTTGCCAACTGGGTTTTGTCGCCCAGTTCAGCCACAAACACTGTGGTGAAGGTGCTGAACAGCACGGCAGCAAAGCTGCGCGACTCAGGGCTTGTTTGCTCACTCGTCAACAGAACCTCCCGCGGTCTGAGCGCGCTTGAACCTACGCATCACGCCACTGCGGCCGCCATAGGTGCTGCGGATCTGTTGTTGGCAACAGGTGATGGCGAAGGCATCGAACTGATCATCGGGAACGTCAAAAAGACGGCCCAGACCACTGACACGACAGAAATCAGGTCGCTCCTCATAAATCGTGCAGCGCTGACTGCCCGTGTCGTAGTGGATGCACCAGCCGTCAGGGCCAACCATGGCCAGATAGGTGCGTTGTTGCTCTTCGTTCAAGGCCGCCAGGGCATCAGCCCGTTCCTCCGGAGTGAGTCGGCAACAGGCTCCACAGTGTTTGATGCAGGACCATTGCGGCGTCTCTCGGCTCATGATTGAAGCTGTGACAAGCCATCACAGAGATCAGAACCAATCCGTCGCACTTGGGACAGAGCCCCGTAGCCTGGGAGGCGTAACGATTTTGGACAGCGCTGCATCGCCATGGGCTTTGACATTCACCTGATCGCCAACTTTGCCGCCCTGGCGATGATCACCATTGCCGGTCCCGCTGTCATCTTCATCCTCTTCTACCGCCGCGGCGCACTCTGATCGCCTTGTTTCAAGGACGTAGCCCCAATCCTAGGCAGGCTTCCTCGATCAACTGAATCACCCGCTGATCCCTTGCCAGATCGTTGTCGCTGGTGAGGGATTGTTCTTGTTGAATGCTCGCCTGAAGCGTCTCACCCTCGCCATTGGTGAGCTTCAGACCTGAAGTTTCCGTCAACTGGGCGATGTACTGCCGTGTGCCGCGGTCGATCAACACCAACTCCGTATGGGCACGGATGGCCTTGAGCTCAAGCTGCAGACGCTGTTCACCCTGCCAACGGTTGATCGAAATGCTGTAAGCCACGTCACAGCATGCGGGAACAGGCGCCGCTGGATCCCATCGCCAGGCGATGGCGCGACGCTCATTTTCACCCTGGCGCAGCGTCAGGGCCAGGTGTCCTCCTTTGAGGTCGAGCCGATCCTCAACGCTCACCCCCCGTGACCAGAACAGCGGTTTGGGATGACCGATGCCGAAGGGGGCCAGGGATTGCAGGTGGCGCCACAGATCCCAGTTCACGTCCTTCAACTGCAGCAGAGCGTCAGGTTGCACGGGACGCCCCTGGGCCTGGGTCATCAACCAGCCATCGGCTTCGGCGCAGAGGCGCTCATGCAGAGCATGCACGAACTCCGCTTTAACGGTGAATCCCCCGGCAGCGGGGTGGCCTCCAAAGCGGGTGAGTAGATCACTGCACTTGGAGAGGGCACGATCCACCGCGAAACCGATGGGTCCCCGTACCGAAGCCCGCAGACTTCCATCTCCATCACCGGCCAAAAGAGCGGTGGGGCGGTGATAGCGCTCCATCAGCCGCGCAGCAACAATGCCAATCACCCCGTGGTGCCAGTGGCTTTGCGCCAACAGCAGGAATGAGGGGAGAGCGTCACTGGACTCCGCTTCCACCAGCGCCACGGCCTCCGCTTCAATCGCGTCGCAGAGATCCCGTCGCTGGCGGTTGTAATCATCACAACGGCGTGCGAGGGCCATGGCTGAATCGGGATCTTCAGCCGTGAGCAGATCCACCACAAGCCTCGGTTCCCCAAGGCGCCCCACTGCATTGATGCGCGGTGCAAGCTGAAACCCGATGTCTTCTGCCGTCAGCGGACGTTCCCCGAGACCCGCCAGGCGCTGAAGCGCTTGCACGCCCTTGCACTCGGAGCGATGCAAATGGTTCAGCCCCTCCAGCAACCAACTGCGGTTGGCCCCCACCAGAGGAGCCATATCGGCCACCGTGCCGATGCAAAACAGATCCCGGGCCACGCGGATGGCTTCTTGTTTGTTCAGAACATCGGCAACGGCATGGGCCAGCACATAGGCCAGCCCCACACCGGCGAGTCCGCGGTAAGGCGAGCCCTCCGGGGTGGTGGCCGGATGAATGAGCGCAGTCATCGGCGGCCGTTGCGCCGGGATCGTGTGGTGATCGGTCACGATCACCTGCATCGACAAACTTGCGGCCAGTTCGAGGGCTTCCCTCGCGGCAACACCGTTATCAACGGTGACCAGCAATCGCACGCCATCGTCGTAGAGCCGCTGCACCATGGCGGGATTGAGGCCATATCCCTCCTCCATCCGCGAGGGGATGGCGGGTTCCGGCTCAGCACCCAACGGGGCCAACGCCCGCAACAGCAAGGCTGTGCTGGTCATCCCATCGGCGTCGTAATCACCACAGATGGCGACGCGTTCACGGGATCGGCAGGCCGTTACCAAGCGCGTACAGGCCTGCTCGAGATCGGGGAAATGATCACGTGTGGGCGGTAGATCACCAGGGGAGAGAAAGCTCTCGGCCTCGGATGTGGAGCTGAATCCCCTGCGCCGCAGCACACAGCGCAGCGGCAGCGGCAAATCAAGCCCTTGCAATGGCGATGGTTCCACCACGGCTGGAAGGGACCAGGACCAATGCAGCGGAACAGCCGGCAAGGAAACGCAACAGGCGGTGATGTCCCAGCATTGTGCCGTTGCTGCTCCTCAAGGTGAACAGGCTTTCAGCGGTCTTCTGGGATGTGGATGGCACCTTGGCCGACACGGAAATGGATGGTCATCGACCGGCCTTCAACATGGCCTTCAAGGAACTGGATCTCCCCTTTGTTTGGGATGAATCGCTCTACAACAGGCTGCTGGCGATTCCTGGCGGGCTGCGCAGGGTGAACCTCCACGCTGAAACATGTGGGGTGCATCTCAGCCAGAACCAACTGGAGCAGGTGCGTGATCGCAAACGCGTCCATTACCTGGAACGGGTCCGCCAAGGGCATGTGCATCTCCGTCCCGGAGTGAAGAGGCTTTTGCATGAGTTGAACAGGGCCGGCGTGCAGCAGTGGATCGTCACCTCCAGCGGTTCAGCGTCGGTGATGGCTCTGCTGGAACAGATCCAGAAGCAAATTCCCAGCTTCGATGGGGTGGTGACATCGGATGACGTTGCTTCGGGAAAGCCAGCACCGGACGGCTACCGACTCGCTCTCGAACGCAGTGGGGCCAACAGTGCTGCCAGCCTCGCCATCGAAGATTCTGCGGCAGGTCTTTCGGCGGCAAGAGCCGCAGGTCTGCGTTGTCTGCTGACCCCTTCCCCCTGGGATGCCGATGCTCTGCGTGAGTCCGGAGGCGAGGCTGCTGCGGTGTTGAATCACCTGGGGGACCCTGGACAGCCAGCAACCGTGCTTTCCGGTGCCTCTTGCCAGGAGGGGGCAGTAACGCTGAAGTATCTGGAGTTCCTTCTGTCGGTGCCGGATCGATGAGCTCAATCCAGCGCACACGTCTGGCGGGGCTTCAGAACGCGTGGGGCGCTGGGATCCGGCGGTCCTGGTCTGGCCCCTGGTGGCGCCGCAGCGCTTCGTTGCTGCTGCTGCTGCTCGGATTTTTCATTGGCAGCAACCTTCCTGTCTACATCCTGGATGCTGTTGAACTCAGGACGTACACAGCGTTCTATGCCCTCATCGCCTGTGAATTGATGGTTCTTGGGCGCCGTCGTCTTCCCTGGCTGGACAACCTCCGGCTTGGATTCGTTTACGCCGTTGTTCTGGAGGCGTTCAAAGTTGGATCCTGAAGGCCAACGCCTCATCCCCAGCAAGGATCAGCAGCGGTTGCTGCAGCACCTCGAGTTGGGCGACCTTCCGAGTTGGTCTGCACTGCAGCGCAACTCTGGGTGGCATCGGGTCGCCATCGATCACTGGCATCCTCAGGCGACACCGGATTGGCTCTGGTCTGTTGGTCTGCCGCTTCTGAACCTGGGCCAGCAATGGCAGGGTCAACGCCGACTGCTCGGATTCAGTGCTTTGCCAGGTTGCGGGAAAACCACCCTGGGGCAGTGGATTGAAGCTGCCGCACGGGCACTTCACCTCTCGATCCAGGTGGTTTCTCTCGATGACTTTTATTTCGAGGCCGGACGGCTTGATGCGGCGATGCAGGGCAACCCCTGGGGTGTGCCTCGTGCGCTTCCTGGCAGCCATGACTTGGAGCTCCTGCAGGAGTGTCTTCAGACATGGCGACAGGGTGAGAAGGTTCTGATGCCTTGCTTCGACAAAGCCAAACGCCATGGCCGAGGAGATCGAAGCGGTTGGCGCCGTTGCGATGCCGACTTGCTGATTTTTGAGGGTTGGTTTGTGGGCTGCAGCCCAAATGACGACGCAACTGCGGATGAGCCCCATCTCGAGAGCCCCCTAACGGCGCAGGAGTTGGAGTGGCGCCTGAAGCTGCAACCCGTGCTCGCCCACTACGAACCCACCTGGAGGTGTTTCGATCAACTCTGGCAACTGCGAGCAACCGACTTCAACGCGCCTTGGCGATGGAAGCGCCAACAGGAAGCCACTCTTGAAGCGGAACGCGGTGCGTCGCTGTCGAATGCCGACTTGGATCGTTTTATCCGCATGATTCTCTGCTCGCTGCCATCGAGCAGTTTTCACACCATGCGAGCGGATGTTGTTGTGGAGGTGGATCCGGATCGAACTCTGCGGCGGATCCACCTCCCGAGTTCGACTCAGGATTCGCCGTCTTCGGACTCACTCACCGGATAAACAAAACCCTGGGCGCGGCCACTCAGCACAGACTTGCCGATGGACATGGCGCGCTGGGCGGCAAAGGCTGCCTTGGCCTTCCAGGTGGCGCTGCGCTGGTTGCGCTTGGCCTTGGATGTTTTCTTCTTCGGGACGGCCATTGCGCCTGGTGAATTTCCAAACCGAGATTGTCTCGTTTGGAACCCCCTTGCGTCAAATCGCTAGGCTCCGTGCAGCGCAATGAAGACGTGGCACCAGGTTCGGGCGATTCCAGTGGTTCCGCGGCCCCTCAGAAGGCTCAACCTTCTTCGATTCAGGGTTTTTGGACGAAGCAGGACACGGTGAGTTACTCCACCCTGCTGAGAGATATCGATGCGAAAGAGATCAAACAGTTGGATCTTGTGCCCGGTCGTCGGGAGGTAAGAGTCCAATACAACGATGGCCGACGGGTCACGGTTCCTGTTTTCGCCAACGACAACCAAATTCTTCGGGCCGCTGAAAGCTCCGGCACGCCCCTGACGGTTGTTGACATCCGCCGCGAACAAGCAGGACGCGAACTGGCGGGAACCCTGATGTTGGTTCTGCTGGTGGTGGTCGGCTTGTCGTTTCTGTTGAAGCGTTCAGCTCAAATGGCGAACAGAGCTCTTGGGTTTGGGCGTAGTCAACCTCGGTTGAAACCCCAGGAAGACCTTCAGCTTCGTTTTGAGGATGTTGCCGGCATCAACGATGCGCGGCTGGAACTTGAGGAGGTGGTCACCTTTCTCAAGCAGCCCGAGGCCTTCATCCGCCTGGGCGCCAAGATTCCGCGGGGAGTGTTGCTGGTTGGCCCCCCTGGAACCGGGAAAACGCTTCTTGCCAAGGCGATTGCAGGCGAGGCGGGCGTGCCGTTCTTCTCCATCGCGGCCTCTGAGTTTGTTGAGCTGTTCGTTGGTGTTGGTGCGAGCAGGGTTCGCGATCTGTTCCGCCAAGCCAAGGAAAAGTCCCCCTGCATCGTTTTCATTGACGAAATCGACGCTGTGGGTCGCCAGCGGGGTGCTGGTATCGGTGGCGGCAACGATGAACGGGAGCAGACCCTCAACCAACTCCTGACGGAGATGGACGGCTTTGAGGAGAACTCCGGTGTGATTCTGCTGGCGGCCACAAACCGTGCCGACGTGCTCGACGCCGCACTGTTGCGTCCAGGACGCTTCGACCGGCGCATTGATGTGGGCCTTCCCGATCGCCGAGGTCGCGAGGCCATTCTCGCCGTTCATGCGAGAACTCGCCCCCTCGACGACGCGGTCTCGCTATCGGATTGGGCGAGCCGCACGCCGGGTTTTTCCGGGGCTGACCTCGCCAATCTTCTCAACGAAGCGGCCATCCTCACGGCCCGCCAGAACATGCTCCGTATCGGTCAGTTCCAGCTGGAGGGGGCCTTGGAGCGGATCACCATGGGGCTGAGCAACCGTCCCTTGCAGGACAGCGCAAAAAAACGGCTCATCGCCTACCACGAGGTGGGTCATGCCCTGGTGGCCAGTCTTCTTCCAGCGGCCAACTCGGTGGACAAGGTCACGATTCTTCCCCGGGGAGGGGCCGGTGGTTACACCCGCTTCATGCCTGACGAGGAGGTGCTTGATTCCGGGTTGATCACCCGCTCCTCCTGCCTCGCTGATCTGGTGGTGGCCCTGGGGGGACGAGCAGCTGAGCAAGTGGTTTTCGGGTCGCTCGAGATCACCCAGGGAGCCAGTGGAGATCTCCAGATGGTGGCGCAACTCGCACGGGAGATGGTGACGCGCTTTGGCTTTTCCAGCCTCGGACCGATGGCCCTCGAGGGTCCGGGTACGGAGGTTTTTCTGGGGCGCGATTGGTTCAACCAACGGCCGGGATACGCCGAATCCACTGGCCAGGCCATTGACGCTCAAATCCGCCAGCTCGCCAAGAGTGCTCTGGCGCAGGCCATCGCACTGCTGGAGCCCCGCCGTGAGTTGATGGATCAACTGGTGGACGTTTTGATTGCCGAGGAAACGATCAACGGTGATCGATTCAGAGACATCGCTGGCCTCCCATGAGACGCCTCCTCCTTCTGCTGCCGCTGGTTGTTGTTGCAGCCCGGATGCAGATCGAGTGGTTCTGGTTCGATCAGTTTGCCTGGAGCGACGTTCTCCTCCAGCGCTGGCTTCTGCAGCTTCTCTTCGCGGGTGTGGCGATGCTGCCGCTGTTGGCAGCCCAGGCCTGGTCAAGGCAATTCAGGCAACACAGCTCGAGTTCATCCAAGGCGATGAGCCTGACCGGATGGTCCTTTGGATTCACGCTGTTGATCAGTGGTGGTGCTGTGCTGATCAGTGCCTTTGTCACGCTGGATCTGTTGGCGTTGGCCATCCACGATCCGTTTCAGCTTGGGGAATGGCAGCCAGTTGCGGGGCTCCAGCACCGCATCAGCTCAGCTGCAGGACTCGTTCAGGCAGGGGCGATAGGGCTTGCGATGGCCTGGCCGCGGTTGAGGCTTTGGCTGGCACGGATCATGGCGGGTTCGCTGGTGGCTGTCGTCAGCCGGGCGTGGGGCATCTGGTCGCTGGCGCTATGGATTCCCGATGAATCCACGAGAGACCCCTTGCTGGGAGCGGATCTGAGCTTCGGCTTGGGGCGTTTTGCAGGATTGCATCTGGCCCTGGACATGCTGCTCTTGGCTGCCGCGTTCACCCTCGCCTTTGAGCTCTGGCGGGTGCTGGCGAGCTCAAAATCGATTTCTGACTGGGCCAGTCCAGCCTTCTCTGCGCGACAGATCCAACTGTTCAGGTTGCTTTCGGCGCTTCTGCTGGTCGGAGTGGCGGGGCAGGTGTGGTTATCGAGGCATCAGCTGCTGTGGACCCAACACGGCCTTGTGGCAGGGGCGGGCTGGCTCCAGGACCACATGACCCTTCCGTTGCGCGGCTTCGCCACACTGCTGCTGGTGCTGATCGCATTTGCACTTCTTGTCCCGTGCCGGCGACGCCTCCGTCAGGGCCTTGCACTGGTCTTGGTGTCTCTTGTGGTGTTGGAAACGGTGGCAACTCCGTTAACGCGCTGGCTGGTGGTGCGGCCAAGGGAATTTGCACTGCAAGAGCGCTATCTGAACAATGCCATTGAGGCCACGCAATGGGGCTTCCAGTTGGATCAGATCAAGAGTCAGGTCGTCGACCCGACAAGGTTCAGCACCGCTGATCGCGAGCAAGGTGTTAGCACGCTCGAAAATGTGCGTCTCTGGGACAGCAGCCCTCTGCTGGAAGCCAACCGGCAACTGCAGCAACTGAGGGTGTACTACCGCTTTTCCAATGCTGCTGTTGATCGCTACCCGCTGAATGAAAACAGCGATTCGTCGCAGCAAGTGATCCTCTCGGCCCGCGAATTGGATCAATCCGCGTTACCGCGTCAATCCAAAACCTGGCAGAACCGTCACTTCATCTTCACCCATGGCTATGGATTCACCGTCAGTCCGGTGAATGACAGAAGCAGTGATGGCCTTCCCTCGTATTTCATTAAAGGTCTTGGCCCAGAAACAGTCATTGAGGGAAATCCAGAACTGGGGATTGAACGTTCGGAGGTGCAGGAGGCCATCCCCGTTGGTGATGCGGCGATCTATTACGGGATGCTTCCTTCGCCCTATGCCATCGCTCCAACGCAGATTGAAGAATTCGACTACCCCGAAGGCGACATCAATGTGATGACGCACTATCAGGGTGCTGGCGGAGTACCGATTGGATCCTGGCTTCAGCGATTCGCAGCAGCTGTTTATCTGCGTGACCCTCGATTGCTGATCACCACAACGATCAATGCTGATTCCAAACTTTTGATCCGGCGTGATGTGCGCAGTCGGGTTGAGGCCATCGCTCCATTCATTGATTTTCGTGGTGAGCCCTACCTGATCTCCATTCCAAACCCTGAGCAAGACAGCTCCAACACCACCACGGCAACTTCAGAACAACGCAGGCAACATCAGTATTGGGTTGTCGAGGGTTATACCCACAGTTCAACTCTTCCCTACAGCGCAGCGGTCTCAGCAGATGATCCGGATCGGTATTTAAGAAACTCAGTGAAGGCCATCGTTGATGCTTATAACGGCAGCATTCGGTTTTTCATCTCGGAGCCTGAGGATCCAATTGTGATGGCCTGGGCTCACGCTTTTCCAGGCTTGATGGAGCCGATGGAGGCAATGCCAAAGGCTTTTCTTGATCACCGCAGAGTTCCTGAGGACTTCTTCAATGCCCAGGTCAACCAATTGAAGCGGTACCACGTTTCGAATCCCAGAATTTTCTACAACAGTGATGATGTTTGGCAGGTGCCAAGCGAGATCTACGGCGGCCGCAAAGTTGATGTTGCTCCGTATCACATCACGGCTCAGCTTCAAAGCAACGACAACTCTGAATTTCTGCTGCTCCAACCCCTGACCCCCTTATCAAGGCCAAATCTCACGGCGTGGTTGGTGGCTCGGAACGATGGCGATCACTACGGTGAACTGAAACTGATCGACTTTCCCAAAGACAAATACATTCCCGGTCCTGAACAGGTTCAGGCTCTGATTCATCAGGATCCAGATGTGAGCGAGCAGTTTGGTCTATGGGATCAGGAGGATCTGGAACTTCTGCAGGGGAACCTGCTTGTGCTTCCCGTGGGCTCCGGACTTCTCTATGTGGAACCGGTGTATCTGCGCACCAAGAAGGTGGGGCTGCCTTCTCTGGCCAGGATTGTTGTGAGTGACGGCCGATTGGTTGCCATGGACCGCGACCTCAATCTTGCTTTGGATCAACTCATGAAAAAAGCCCCACCCGTTTGACGGGCAGGGCAAAACGAAGTGACGGATCGGGATGATCGAACGATCAGCCGATGGCGGAGAAGTACTCCTTGGAACCCTTGGGGTCAGGCTTCATGGTCTTTTCGCCAGGAGTCCAGTTGGCAGGGCAAACCTCGTCGGGGTTGGACTGCACGTACTGGAAGGCCTGCAGAACGCGCAGGGTTTCATCAACATTCCGTCCCACAGGCAGGTTGTTGATGGTGGCGTGCATGATCACACCGTCGGGGTCGATGATGAACAGACCACGCAGGGCAACACCCTCAGCCTCGTCGAGAACGTTGTAGGCCGTGGAGATCTCCTTCTTCAGGTCGGCAACGAGGGGATAGTTGATATCGCCCAGGCCACCCTGATTGCGAGGGGTCTGGATCCAGGCCAGGTGGCTGAACTGGCTGTCCACGGAAACGCCGAGAACCTCGGTGTTCTTGCTGGAGAAATCGGCGTAGCGGTCGCTGAAGGCCGTGATCTCAGTAGGACAAACGAAGGTGAAATCCAGTGGATAGAAGAACAGCACCACGTACTTGCCCCGGTACTGGGACAGGGTGACTTCCTTGAACTCCTGGTCCACCACAGCGGTGGCTGTGAAATCAGGGGCCTGCTGGCCCACACGCAAGCAACCGGTGTCGGTCATGTTCGGGAGGTGAATGAGTGAGCTGAAGGCCGCGAACGACTTAACACGTAGTCGATTCGACTTCCAGTATCAGGTTTGAACCTATCACGACCCTAGCCATCCGTCGCCATAAACTCAGGTGATGACTGACCAACTCACGAGCTGGGATCCTGCGCTCCTGCGCAAGTTCAGTTCCACCGGACATTTCCGTCTGCTGAACCAGCTGAAGGGAGATCTGCGCAAGAAACCCCTGGATCGAGACCAGCGCACTGGCCAGCTGAAGACTCTGGTCGGGAATCGCGGCGCAACCCGACGTTCAACGGCAACGCGGAGCATCGAGCCGGCCCCAGCTCCAGCTCCAACACCGGTTGTCGAGACGGCACCCCCACTCACCAAGGACGATCAACCGAAATCCTTCCGCGATCGCCTTAATGCCATCGACATGCGCTGAGGCTGAACCCCTGAGATGTATGATGGGTACTGGCCTGAAGGGCCTGCGTCAGAGTAGCTCAGCTGGTTAGAGCACAGGATTCATAACCCTGAGGTCGGGAGTTCAAGTCTCCCCTCTGACATTCATTGATTCATGCTGTTGATCAGCTCGTTCGAACTCTCGTTGAGTTCGGGCATGTCTGATTCAGGCCTTGCGTGCCGGTAGTTTGACCAGGGGATTGAGAGCAGCGCCACCGGCCCGACGGATTTCAAAGTGAAGGTGAGGTCCGGTGCTTCGTCCGGTGCTTCCCATCAGTGAAATGCGAGCACCCCGGGGCACCATCTGCCCTTTTTTGACCAGAAGGCGGCTGTTATGGGCGTACCGCGTCGATTCACCGTCGCTGTGGGCGACTTCGACCAGATAGCCGTAGGCACCGCTCCAGCCGGAGTAAGTGACGATCCCATCGCGAGCGGCAACAATGGGCGTTCCAGTGTTGTTGGCGATATCAATGCCTTTGTGCATGCGTCCCCAGCGCCATCCATAACCGGATGTGAAAACACCCTTGGTCGGCCATTGGTAACCCACGATTGGTGGTTTGAGCCTGTTGGGCTGATCGGCTAATGGCAGGCGAGTTTGAGCAGGCCAAGCAGCACCTCCACTCCGCAGCGGACGAACAGCAAGAAGGGACTGCCTCGAGCCAGCCTGGGCGACCTGCAGTTCCCGGCCAACTGTCAAAGCACTCAGTTCAAGGCCAGGATTCCAGGCCTTGAGCTGTTCTTGAGTAACACCGTGGCGCTGAAGGAACGAAGCCAGCGAATCGCCTTTCTGGATTTTCGCGAGGGTATGAATCGTTGGTTGGGCAGAAACCGGAAGCGTCTGACGTTCACTGGAGCGGTTGAGTGACGACAACGTCACGGCAACACCCCGTGCGGAGACCGGCAGGGAAAGCCAACTCTCTTTTTCAAAAACGTGGGAGCTTGGCAGGTTGTTCAACGAGGCCAGCTCCTCACGATCGAGCTTCAACAGCTCAGCGAAACGCCGCAGGGACGTGGCACGAACAACTTTGAACCAGATCTGAGTGCTGGATTCGACTTTGCTGACAACAGCAACGGGATTGTTCGGGGAGAGAGCTGGCAGAGGGGGCAGCTCGGCAAGATCAAAAGTGGCGTTATCGGCAATCCCGGGCAGAGAACTCCACAGACCCAGGGACAGAACAGGGGTTACAGCAGCTGCCAGAGCAAGCGTTGCGCGCATGAAACCACTGAGACGCGTTGAAGGTAACGAGCCGAACATCCCCGCGCAAGGGGGTTTGGAGCAGTGGTGGGATCACCACAACCGCAACTGCTGTCCAGCCACGTAGGTCACCAGGGCGCAGGCCACGGAAAGATTGAGGCTGCGAACACCTCCCTGGCCTGCGTCATCAGCAGCTCCAGGCATGGGGATCGTGAGGATGCTGTCGCAGGCTTCGCGAACCGGTTCCGGTAGCCCCGTGTCTTCCCGGCCAAACAGCAGAACATCTCCACGTTGAAACGTGAACGAGGAGAGCGATGAACCACCACGACGACTGCAGCCGATCAACCTCTGCTCAGGACGAAGCTCAGCTTGGAACTCGGCAAAGTTCGAAGCGATGGAAAGCTGAACGTGGGGCCAGTAATCAAGTCCGGCACGACGAACGCTCCGATCGTCCACCTTGAAGCCGAGGGGTTCAATCAGGGTCAACGGCACCCTGAAGGCCGCCGAGGTGCGGGCGATGTTGCCGGTGTTCGGAGGGATCTGAGGTTCGAACAGGGCAATCCGCAGGGGGGCGATCTCAGTCATGGCACCACCTGGCCAAGGGCATGAAGATCAAGTGCACGACCCTGGAGAACGAGCCAGGCAGCGTCAGCAAAGGGGTCAAGTGCCTGCGCGAGGGTTCCGAGACGATCACGGAACAAGCCTCCGATTCGTGTTGGGGGAACGACGCCCCAGCCTGTCTCTTCGATCACCAGAACAAACGTGCAGTGCGATGCCCTGATCGAGGCAATCAGCTGCTCACAGAGCTGATCCCACTCCTGGGCAGTGAGGTCCAGGTGGTGGGCAACAAAGCCACCGAGGGCATCAATCAGAACAGATTGCCCGGGAGCCAGGCCATTGATCACGCTCACCAGCTCTGCCCCACATTCAGAAACGCTCCAATGGTCGGGCCGCCGCTGCCGGTGGGCCTCCAAACGCTTTTGCCAATCACGGTCATCCGGCCTGGCGGCCGCCGTGGCGATGTAGGTGACAACAGGGTGGTGTTTCAACAGGTGCTCAGCCCAGCGGCTCTTGCCACTGCGGGTTGGCCCACTCACCAGGATCAGCCGGCTGGTCTGGCCGGCAACGGGGGGCTCCACTGAGGAAGAGAGGTCAACCACTGCCATTCATTCCCTTCAGCGTCGCGACGGAAGACGGAGACACACGGTTGAGGTATCTGAAAATCCAATACTTGAAGATCGTCGCCAACACCACCGGGAATGTCGCGATGAAGAGGTTGACGAAACTTTGGCTGGAGGGAAGGCCGAAATGCTCGGCTATCCCTTCCAGCAAGACCGACCAACCTTCCGGGCTGTGATAACCCACGAAAATGTCGGTGAACAGGATGATGGCGAAGGCCTTGGCGGAATCACTCAGCCCGTAAACCGCCTCATCAACAAATCCACGCAGAACACGCAGTTCATCGCGGCTCAGAAAACACACCACGGCGAAAGCGATCAGGCCCGCCAGATCCGCAAACACATTCTTGATCGCCTTGAGACTTTCCTCATCGGCATCGTGCTTGAGCTCAGTCGCCTTTTCGGTGAGCTTGTCGCGCAGCGCACCATCATCAAGGGGCTGCGCGCCCTTGAGGAAGGCATCGAATTCCAGTTCTTGCTTGTAAAGCCGAAGTTTTTCAGCCGCCTTCTCTTCCAGCTGAGGCTTGGGGTAGCTCAGGAAAGGGAGTTCGGGGGAAAACTGATTCACCGCAGGCGAGATCAGATAGGTGCCAGCAATCTGCTGAACAAGAAGGGGAACCAGAACGAGCAGAAGCAGAACCCTCAGTGAAATCAGCGTGCTGTCCCGCCGGCGTCGATACCCCGCCACGACGCTGTCTTCCGTCGAGGGATCCAACTGAAGGCGAATGCTGTCGAAGACACCCAGAAGCGAACGAGGGAGGGCATCCGGTGAGCGGCTGATCGACGGTGCACTGCCTGATCGCCGGGATCCATAGCGGCTCACGACGGATTCAATCAGTTGAAGTTGACGCAACTCCTGGGAATCCAGTTGACCCCGTTGTTTCGAGAGAGTTGCTGCTGAATTGCGGCAGATGGCCAGCGCGGTTTTAAAGCGGCGAAGAATCGTGGCCTGAACAGAGCGCGGCACGGAGAGCTTCAGCTCCGGACGAATCTGCCGGTCGCCGTAGTACTCCAACTCCAGGCTTTGGATGAGCAGAGCCGCCTCGTAGCCACGCTCAAGATCACTGGAGAGCTCGATCGCTTGGCTGTTGCTGAACAGGTTGATCCAGTTACGGCGGCTCATCGCAGTCGGGTCATCAGCGCGAGAACACCCACCAGGTGGCCATCGGAATGATGGTTCCAAGCACCAACAGGATGATCACCCACTTGGTGGCATCGCTTTCAGCCGTTTCCGCCTTGGTGGGAATGTTGGTGGGCAGGGTGACCCGTTCGATCTCCTTCGGAGGGCCGGGATCCTCGCCACCCGAGAGAACGGTTGAAAGTCGGGTGAGTCCATCAACGGATGCCTGGCGATAACGATCGCCCTCCCTCAGGGGCACAGTCATCGTTGTACGGGCGGTGCTCTTCAGCAGGCTGGGAGGAAGCTGTGCCTCAAGCTCCTGATTGGCCACCACAGCGGAACGCTTGTTCGAGGCTTCGATCAACATCAGCAGCAAGGGATTGCCGCTGGGTGAGCTCCACGTCTCGAGGAGTTCCTCACCGAAGCTGTTCAAGGTGATGCCGTAATCCAAACGCCGCAGCGTGATCAGGCGGGCATCGACCCGTTGATCTTCAAAGCTGCGTAATTTCGCTTCCAATTCACCACGGCTGGCGCGGCTGAACACGTCGGCATCGTCGATCACCAACGCATCCGGCAGGCTTTCACCCAGGGCAGCAGGTGAGATCGCCAGACTGGCTGGGGCCCAGAGGAGAAGACAGACCCCGAAACTGAGCAGGCTGGCCAACAGGCGTCGGGCGGAACGGGGCATCCCTTCAAGCGTCATGACTGCCTCAGTCTGCCGCTAGCTGTCCAGTATGTCGCGGTTCAAAGCTGCAATTGCCTCAACAACCATGCGGGCTTCGTTGTCGGGCAGAGTCATCTGACGGGTGAGCTGGTCGAGGAGATCGGTTTCCTCCGCTGTGATCTTGCGGTCGGCATGCACCAGATGCGCTGCCACAGCCAGGGCGGACTGCTGCTGAATTCGATTGAGCTGAGGCAAGGCGGACGTGATCAAGCCCTGAACGCCCTGCTCCCGCAACAACAACAGCAGGCGGTCAAACAATTCACCCATGGACGCTTCAGAGATGTCGCTGTACAGCGATCGGTTCTCCAGCTGACGGCGCAGGGCATGGGCCTCATCCCGCCCCAGCCTTCCATCACAGGCAACAGCGGCAAGGGCAACAGCAGCAAAAGCCTCGGGAGTCGTCATGGCAGAGACGCACATGTACGTATTTGAGCAGGATGATTGCGTTCTGACAGCACCCTTTGTTGATGCCAGGTCCCGCCCGAGCTGTTCTGATCTGTGCGCTTCTGGTGCTGGGTCTGACCGTGACCAATGCAGGGGTAGCGCAGACCGTGACACCGGACTTTCAACGGGCCGAAGTTCTGGCGGGGATGGCAGCGGTGGGCCTGATGCTGGTGGCTGTGCTGTGGACACGGGCGAACCCCAAGACAGCAGAGAAAGTTCCGTTGCAGGGGGAACAGGGACTTTTGATGGCGGATCAGTTCAGCGAAAACCAACAACAGGAGCTGGCCTGGGGCAGCCACATGCTGTTGACGGCAACGCCAGCTGCATCCGTGCTCGTGTTCTGGCGCCATCAGGTCGTGCTGCGTCGGGGCCTGATCAGTCAGGAGGCTTTCGAGCCAGGAGCGATCACCCAACGGGCCATGGAGCGTGAGCAAACCATTTCCTTGGTCAACACAACGCTCTTTCCGGGCCGAGCGGAATTCGACGCGATGCTGCCGTCACTTCCCGCCATCGTTGTTTGCCCGATGGGGAAGGAAGGGGCCGTGATCGTGGGGGGGTGGTCGCCCCGTTGTTTCACCCGCTCCGATGAGCAATGGATTGAGGGCTGGACCCAACGGCTCAGAACGACACTTGCGGCCGGCGAGGCTTCTCCTGTGCCGCCGGACTCAGCTTGATCGTCGATTCGACCCTCGCTCCGGCTTGGCCGAAGCGGATCGCACCATCATCCGAAATATTGGCCTCCATGCGCGAAGCCCGCGTGATCTGCTCCGGTTTGGTCCGGCGAAGGACCACATCGCCATCAGCGACAACCCGTTCACTCCGCCAGTTCCAAGCGCAGCGTTGGGCCGTCAATGTTTCCAACGTCTGCTCAACGCGACACGAATTGGAAATGATCACGGTGCCAGTGCGCTGATCAAGCTTGAACCCCCTGCCCTGCACCTTGCTGTTTTTCAACTCAGCCTGAATGGGTTGATCGGATTGAAGTTGCTCCGCCGAAAACAGCCAACGCGTCCGGCCGGCAGTGATCCGACCGCGGTCGCTTTCCAGCACCAGCGTGACCGGTTGTTGTAGGTCGAGGTAACCCTGACGGGTGTTGCCATCCAGTCCTGAAGCACTGAGCGTGCGGCCATCGCTGCGGATGGCCTGCACCGGACCAGGCGCCTGAAACAAACCACTCTTCAGATTCCAGGTTCCACGTCCACCCCGCACCACTGTGGAAGCAGCATTGGTGCCATCAACACGGTTCAGCTGGGTTGGGCCCTTGAACTGCAGCACCTCGGTGTCCTGCTGGAACACCAGCTCGCGTGAGCGGATTTGCGCCTTGCCATCGTTGGCCTTGGGCCGTTGATTGATCACCATTCGCGACTGCGATGGCGTCCAAATCAGATTGTCTCCCTCAATCGTCAGCCCCCGTTGGTTCAACTGCCGCAGCTGGACCGATCCTTCAAGAACGACGAGCTCACCATCCCGCAACACCGTGGCGAGATCGGCGGTGATCCTGTAATGCGGTTGATTATTCCGATAGAGAACGCCCTCGGGTCGTCGTGCACGGATGGTTCGACTGCTCAGGTCGTAACGCGCCTCGGGGCTGGTGAGATCCCAGCCACGGTTGCCATCGTCGGCCCGCTGGCTCAAATCCAGCGACCGGAAGACAAAGGACGGCGTGGGTTCAAGCGCAATCGGTCGCCGCGTTGTGCAACCGGTGAGCCATGCACTCGCCACAAGGGCTGCTGCCAGACCACAACGTGACCAGCGACCCAGCATGCTTTGTTCAGAGCGGTTCATCCAGTTCCAACCGCTGCATCACCGGTGTTGGCTTCGGCAGCACGGAACCGCTGCACAGCCTGCCCCAATTCAGCTGTTTCGACCAGTTGTCTTGATCCAGGCTTTCCCCAAGTTGAGACAGGATCCGCTCGCTGAGGTCGGGCAAGAGCGGGGCAAGCAGGAGTCCAACGATGCGGGTGGTTTCCAGCACAGCAAACAAATCCTCGGCCACGCTCTGCTCTTGACCGGGCTCCTTCATGCGACTCCAGGGAGCCGTGTCATTGAGATGACCGTTCGCGGCAATGGCCAACTGAAGGATCGACTCGGACGCGGTCTTGAACGCGAGCTGCGGCATCGCCTCCATCACCGTGCTGACGGTTTCCGCAGCCTTGAGGGCCAGGGGATGGTCAGCACTTGAGGCTGCTCCTGCCGGAGGAACGCCGTCATTGAACCATTTGCGCGCCATCGACGAGGTGCGATTCAGCAGGTTGCCGATGGTGTTGGCCAGATCGTTGTTGACCAGATCAACAAAGCGTTGCTGTTGGAAATCGCCGTCGTCTCCGAATTGGATGTCGCGCAGGAGGTACCAACGAACGGCATCACTGCCGCATCGCTCCAGCAACAGTTCGGGGTCCAGCACATTGCCGAGGGATTTGCCCATCTTCTGGCCCTCACGGGTGAGGAAGCCATGGCCGAACACCTTTTGCGGCACCGGCAGTCCTGCAGACATGCACATGGCAGGCCAGAACACAGCATGGAAGCGAAGGATGTCCTTGCCGATCACGTGCACGGAGGCGGGCCAACCGCAGGAGGCGAGCCGATCGAGCGATACCGCTTCTCCATCATCAAGCAGCGCTGTGAGATAACCCAGCAGGGCATCAAACCAGACGTAGAAGGTGTGGCCTGGATGGTCGGGGACCGGAAGTCCCCAGGACACATTCACCCGCGAAATGGAGAAGTCGCGCAGACCTTGAGCGACGAAGTTGCGCACTTCCTGTCGTCGGCTGGCAGGGGCGATGAAGTCATCGCGCGCCACCAACTCCTCAATGGCGGATTGATAGCGGGAGAGCCGAAAGAACAGGTTCTCCTCATCGCGCCACTCGAGAGGCTTGCGGTGGATCGAACAGGAGGGCGACTCCGCTTCGGCCGGATCATCCTTGTATTCCTCGCAATCGACGCAATACCAGCCGGTCTGCTTGCCGATAACGATGTCGCCGGATGCCTTGACCCGTTCGTAGAACTGTTCCACCAATTCCAGGTGGCGCGGGTTGGTGGTGCGCACAAAGCGATCGTCAGAAATCCCCCACTGCTTCCAAAGATCGCGGTACCGGCTGCTGACCTTGTCGCAGTGGTCCTGGGGGCTCAGCTGCTGACGTTCTGCCGTGCGCTGAATCTTCTGGCCGTGCTCATCAACACCGGTCACGAAGGTCACCTTCTCCAGCTGCAGCCGCTCAAAGCGAGCCAAGGCATCACAGGCCAGGGTCGTGTAAGTGCTGCCCAGATGGGGACGATCGTTGACGTAATAGAGCGGAGTCGTAAGGGTGTAAGGCATCAGAAAAGTTCGAACTCCGCTGCACCGCAGCGACGACAGACTCTAACGAGCATGCCCATCTCGCTCCACGCGAAACAGCCCTCCTCATGACGCACCGCGACGTGGTGGTCTGGGGTGGTGGCTGCGGCGGCGTTGCTGCTGCGCTGCAGAGCGCAAGATCAGGAGCAGAAACGACACTGCTCACCCCTGGCCCCTGGCTGGGGGGCATGGTGAGTTCAGCAGGAGTCTGTGCCCCGGATGGCCATGAACTCACCTGTTGGCAAACCGGGATCTGGGGCGCCTTTCTGCGGCAGTTGGAGTTGGAGGAGCCGAGCGGGCTCGACCACAACTGGGTGAGTTGTTTCGGATACAGGCCGCAAACAGCCGAACGGATCCTGCAACGCTGGGTGGCGGCTGAGCCCAGGCTGGACTGGCGTCCCCACTGCAGGCTGGAACAGGTTCACGGCAAGCAGGGTCGCCTCCAGTCTGTGGAGATCCACAGCGCCAATGGCGTCGAAAGCTTTTCCGCCGACGTGTTTGTGGATGGCAGCGATCTGGGTGATCTGCTTGCCCTGTCGTCCGCCCCCTTCCGCTGGGGGTGGGAAGCGAAGGAGATCTGGGATGAACCCAGCGCCCCCGAGCAGTCCCGGCTTGAGAGCGACGCATTCTTTCAAGAGCAACCGATTCAGTCACCCACCTGGGTGGTGATGGGCCAATTGCATGGGGAACTCGCTCCGCGCCATGCCGCAGCGATCCTGCGGATTCCGTTCGATCGGAGCACCGCCAGCTTCGGCCTCGAGAAAACCATCACCTATGGCCGTCTGCCCAGCGGCCTGGTCATGCTGAATTGGCCCCTGGAGGGCAACGACTGGCACAACGGCCTCGATCGAGCCCTCAGTGCTGATGGCGAGGTTCGGGCGGGGCTGGCCCAGGAGATGCAACGGCACAGCAAGGATTTCCTGGCGGCCCTGGAGGAATGCAGCGGTGGTTGGATCTCTGCCGGCAACGCCTTCCCGGGAGCCGATCCCAGCCTGGCGTTGATGCCGTACTGGCGAGAAAGTCGGCGACTGATGGGTCGCACAACGGTCACGGAACGCGACCTCTTGCCGATCTCCACACAAGCCATGCGGGGACCGCTCCCCATTGATGCCCAGGGACGCTGCACCAGCATCGCTGTGGGCACCTATGCCAATGACCATCACTACCCCGGCGACGACTGGCCCCTCGCCCCGAAAAGTGTTCGTTGGGGAGGACGTTGGAGCGGTACGCCCTTCTGCATCCCCTTCGATGCCCTGATCACAGACTCAATCTCCAACCTTGTGATGGCCGAGAAAGGCTTCAGCGTCAGCCACATGGCCAATGGGGCCACGCGCCTGCAGCCTTTGATCCTCAATCTGGGCCAGGTGGCGGGTCTGGCGGCGGCCATGGCCGTTCGCCAGGGCTGTGACCTTGCTGATCTGCAGGTTGAGGCCATCCAGTCAGCCCTGATCCATGAGCCGCAGGCCCCTGCAGCAGTCCTCCCGATCTGGGACTGGCCGCTCTGGCATCCGCACTGGGTCAAGGCACAGGAGCAGGGCTTGGCTCAGGCTGAGCACCTGGACGCCATGGGTCGCCTTTCAGGGCCACGGGTCAGCATGCTGCTTCCCCCTGGCGTGAACCAGGCGCCCAGTCAGCCCCATGAGGTTGGTCTCAGTGGCGTGCTTACCGGCAACCTCCATGAGGGCTACCAATTGGAAACCGCTGAAAGGATCTGGCCTCTGATCACCCTGGAACCGGCAATCCATCGCTGGCTATCCGACGAGGATCATTCGGGCCGAACCCTGAACCTCCGCGGCATTGAGAATCCCTGGGGACCCTGGGTGCGGATCACCGGGGTCCTGGATCAAGCCAACTGAAGCTGCAGCTCACCGCGTACCGGGTCAGCACGCCCCACCCTGAGTTCAAGAGCATCACCAGGAGCAGGGTCTGCTGCAGACACACAACCGACCAGATCCATAGCCAGCTCGCTCACATGAACCAGGGCCAAGCGATCCTGCGGGCGCAGCCAGCGCAGGAACACGGCCGACCAAACGGTGTTCTGATGCTCGGCGAACCACACCTGCTGCCAGTGGCGCTGATCCTCACGGCTGATCTGAATGGATTGGCGCAATGGATCATCGAGGTCATCGATCACTTCCCGCAGACGCTCTTCATCCATCGGTGCAAGCGCCGAGAGCTGGGCAATGATCTGCCGGTGGGCGACGAGATCGGCGTAGCGTCGGATCGGTGAGGTTGCCTGCACATAGGCCTCAAGCCCGAGGCTGAAATGGGGCATGGCTCGCGTGCCCTGCACGCCTCGGCTCAAGCAGCGCTTGATCGCCGCATCACGGGCTGGTCCCTCGGGGATTCGATCGAGTTCATCGCTGGAGGGCAGCTCCGCCGCAGGCTGACTGCGGAAGGGCAACGGCAGGCTGTGCTCTTGACCAAAGCCGGCCACAACAGCTCCCATCAGCAGCATCGCTTCACTCACCATCAGGCGGGAGGGTGAAAGGTCAATCACCTGCAGCGCCAAGGCTCCATCGCTGCGGCGGAAGCGTCCTTCAGGCCGGTCAAACATCACGGCTCCTTTGGAACGGCGCCAGCGCATGCGCAACATCAGGAGTCCTGAGAGATCCGAGAGGGCTTCATCCCCTGGGGGTGCCAACTCGATCAGCTCATCACCATCGGTGTAGGTGAGGCCATAGCGGGGTCGGATCCAGCTGCGCGCAACCCGTTGCTCCGCCACAGCACCATCCTCATCGAGGCGAACGGCCACACTGAGGGCTGCACAGCGCTGTCCAGCCCGAAGACTGAGGGGACCGGCCGCCAGCTCCAGAGGCAGCATGGGCATTACACCCTCCGCCAGATACAAACTGGTGGCTCGACGTCTGGCTTCCTGATCAAGGGGGGAGTCAATGTCGATCAGACGGCTGGGATCAGCGATGTGGATCCAGATCCAATCGACGCCATCACGACGCTCCAGCGAGAGCGCGTCATCAATTTCTCGAGTGCCCGCATCGTCCAGGCTGTAGGTGGCCAGGTGAGTGAGGTCGATGCGTTGCTCATCCCCAGGTCGCTCTTCATTCGAAAGAGCAACAAGACGATTCGCTTCCTCCACCAGATCAGAGGGAAAACAGCGGGACCAGACGCTGCCCCTCAGGCCAATGGGCTCATTGGGATCGAGCAACCCACGCACGATCAACCACTGCCGAAGATCGGCGGCATCTGATCCAATCGACAACGCTGCCGACCACTGCTGGAGATCCAGGTCGGAACCCACCGCAGCGGGATTGTCTTTCAGCAACTGAATCCAGTGGCTGAAGCGCTCGTCCCAAACCGGGTCCAGCTCCAGGCGTTCATCGTCGCTGAGGGCTCGCTCAGCCCGAAGCAACGCGAGCTGTCGTTGTTCATGCTGATGCGCCTGCCGCTCAGCTCGGCGTTGGCGCCGCAGGCTGGCCCTCTCTTCGCGGGAGAGTGGCTGGATCAAACGGTCACGACGCCAGCGGAACAACTGTTGGTTTCCATTCAGCCAGGCCCACAGCGCTGCCAGACCAGCGAGGTTGAGCGGGGTCAATACCAACTCGCCCAGCTCGCAGAGGCTCAGCCGAGCCAATCCCCCCGGTTGATCCGTTTCCAACAGCTGCCAGGCCTCCACAACGGCCCGCGCTGATGGAGCGCTGTCCTGCACCTGCTCAGGGGCAGGTAGTTCACTGCCATCGAACAGATGCTCGGGATCGATGGCAATCAGATCGCGCAGGGGCAGGCCCTGGTCACGACGTTGACCACCAAAAGAAAGAACCGCCTTGCTGCCCTTGATGGACAGAAGACGGCCGAAGAGAGGAGAACCCTTGAGAACAACCGCGACGGTGTCTCCGGGTTGGATTGAATTGTTCAACGCCCGAGGATCAACCTTCGGGGTTCACAAACGGCAGAAGGGCAACGATGCGGGCACGCTTGACGGCGTTGGTGAGATCGCGCTGCTGCTTGGCGGTGAGGCCGGTGAGGCGACGGGGAAGAATCTTGCCGCGTTCGGTGATGAACTTCTTGAGAAGATCCACATCCTTGTAATCGATGGGATCACCGGGCTTGATCGGAGAAAGACGCTTCTTGAAGAAGGAGCTGGACATGACTCAGGAACGGATGGAGGAAAGACGGACCTGCAAGGTCACTTGATCTCCTTATGGAGCGTGGACTTGTTGCAGTGGGGACAGAACTTTTTGATCTCCAGCCGTTCGGTTGCGTTCCGGCGGTTCTTTTCCGTCGTGTAGCGAGACACGCCGGGTGAACGCTTGGCGGGATTGGACCGGCATTCGGTGCACTCGAGAGTGATCACGATCCGGACGCCCTTGTTCTTGGCCATAAAGGACGTTGCGCCGCAGGTGCGAAGCGAATTGACAAACATCAAGCTTACCCCCTGACCCGACAGGTTCAGAGCAGCTCCCCCAGAGGGGACTTCCTAAGATCGCGCGCTGTCTGGCTTAGATCCGATGCGGGTATCCATCTCCTGGCTGAAGCAGCTGGTCCAGGTGAATGAGTCCGTGGACGATCTCTCCGAGCGCCTCTCGATGGCGGGCTTTGAGGTGGACGACGTTGATGACCTCAGCGCCCGGGCCCAGGGCGTGGTGGTTGGCCATGTGCTGGAACGGGAGAAACACCCCAATGCCGACAAGCTCAGCGTCTGCACGGTGGATGTGGGAGCTCAGGACCCCATCCAGATCGTATGTGGTGCCAGCAATGTGCGTGCCGGGATCCATGTTCCGGTGGCCATGGTCGGTGCCACCCTCCCCGCCGTTGGCTTGACGATCAAAGCCGGTGAATTGCGGGGTGTGGCCAGCAACGGAATGATCTGCTCCCTGACGGAGCTGGGCCTGACGGAGCAGTCCGACGGCATCGCCATCCTGGATGAGCTTGGGGAGTCGCTGCCGGGCAACGGGACGCCCGTGGCGCCCCTGCTGGGTCTCGACGACACCGTTCTGGAGCTGGCCATCACCGCCAATCGCCCCGACGGCCTCTCGATGGTGGGTATTGCACGCGAGGTGGCAGCCCTGACCAGTGGCAGTTTGAGCCTGCCAGAGCTGGATCTGGATCCCAGCACCACTGCGCTGAACGCAGAACTGGATGGCTGCTTCTACTCGATCACCAGGATCGAGGGTGTGGACGGCTCCAAGCCCTCACCCACCTGGTTGCGGCAGCGCCTTGAGCGTGGTGGCGTGAACAGCGTCAATGCGGTGGTTGACGTCACCAATCTGGTGATGCTGGAGCAGGGGCAGCCCCTCCACGCCTTTGATGCCGATGCGCTGGAACGACTGACCGGGCAACCGGTAGACGCCAAGAGTTTTGCCGTCCGTTCCGCTCGCGATGGGGAAATCTTCGTGGGTCTGGATGATCAGAAGCGAAACCTCGACAGCCGTGTGCAGGTCGTCACCTGCCATGACCGGCCTGTCGCCGTTGCTGGTGTGATGGGGAGTCTCGAGAGTGGGGTGACTGCCGGTACCCGGAACATCTGGCTTGAATCCGCTCTGTTTGCTCCGCCGCGGGTTCGTCAGTCGGCCCGGGCCCTGGGGCTGCGCACGGATGCCAGCAGCCGTTTCGAAAAAGGGTTGCCTGTGGAAATGACCCTGCCCTGTTCGGCCCGTGCCTCGGCCTTGTTGAGTCAGGAGTTTTCCTGCTCTGAGAGCGGCCGTTGGGTGGGCGGTAACGGTCCTGCAGAAGCGGAACCGGTGCTGTTGAGGCGCAGTGCCCTCCATCAACTGCTTGGCCCCCTTGATGCTGCCGATGGCCCGGAGGATCTCGATGACACCAGCATCGAAAACTGCCTGACAGCCCTCGGTTGCCAGCTCTCAGCCCATGAGCAGGGATGGCAGGTGATTGCACCGCCCTCAAGACGGCAAGACCTTCAGCGTGAAGTTGATCTGATCGAGGAGGTGGCTCGTCTTGTGGGCTTCGATCGGTTTGAGACTCACCTGCCGGATCCGCTGGAGCCCGGTGTCCTCACCCCGCGCCAGCAGGCGGAACGGCGCCTGCGGCAGCTGTTCTGTTCCACAGGGTTGCAGGAGGTCACCACTCTGTCTCTCGTCCCGGCTTCGGAGCAGGAACAGCGCATCGCCATCAGCAATCCGTTGTTGGCCGACACAAGCCATCTGCGCACGAACCTCTGGGAAGAGCACCTGCAGATCTGTGTTCGCAATCTGAAGGCATCACAGCGCGGTTGCTCTGTTTTCGAGATCGGCAACACCTACAGCGGTTCACCGGAAGCCGTCAGCCAGACCGCCATTCTTGGTGGCGTGATCTGCGGAGATCGACGCCTCTCCACCTGGGCCACCAGCGGCAAGCCGCAGGCGCCCGACTATTTCCAGGCCCGTGGCGTTCTCACCCGGGTGATGGAGGCCTTGCAGCTGGAGCTGTCTGACCGTCGCCTCACCGACGACGCACGACTGCATCCGGGTCGTGCCGCCACCCTGGTGTTGGAGGGACGCCCCTTGGGTTGTTTCGGTCAGCTTCACCCAGCCATGGCTGAGGAGCTGGATCTCCCAGAAGCCACATACCTGTTTGAACTGGATCTGACACGACTGGTGGATGCTGCAACCCGCAGCAACCGTTGGACGCCGGCCTTCAAGCCCTACCCAACCGTGCCGTTCAGCGAGCGGGATCTTGCCGTCATCGTCGACCGATCCAGTGCAGCTGCTGATCTGATCCAAGCCATCCGCAAGGCGGGCAAACCCCTTCTGGAGCAGGTGGAACTTGTGGATCGCTTTGAGGGCGAACAGCTGGGCGACAACAAAGTGAGCCAGGCCTTCCGTCTGCGCTACCGCGGCAAGAACGAAACCCTCACCGACGACAAAATTCAGCCTGTTCACGACAAGGTGCGTGCCGCTTTGAGCAAGCAGTTTCAGGCTGAGCTCAGGAGCTGACCCGTTTCAGCAGCGCCAACGATTCGAGGTGTGTTGTCTGGGGGAAGAAGTCCACGGGCTGGAGCATCTCCAGCTCGTAGGGGCCTGATGGGGCGAGCAGTGCTTTGAGATCCCGAGCTTGCGTGGCAGGGTCACAGCTGAGGTAAGCCAGCACGGCAGGTGGCCGCTCAAGGATGCTGTCCACCACGCGTCGATCGAGCCCCCTGCGCGGGGGATCCAACACCAGCGCCTGACAGTCGTCCAGCTGAGCAGCGAGAAGGTCGGCAACATCGCCGGCATCAAAGGCACAGCGGGAGGAAAGGCCGTTGTGCATGGCATTCAGCCGGGCCTGCTCCACCGAGTCGAGGTTGAGTTCCAGACCTTGAACATCAAAACCGGCCTTGGCCAGGGGCAGGGCAATGGTTCCGACGCCGCAATAGGCGTCGACCACCCGTGCGCCGGCGCACTGAGTCAAAAGCCAGTCTGTTAGGCGCTGAACGATCCGTTCCGCCTGCGGCGTATTCACCTGAACAAAGGTGGTGCTGCTGAGGGCGAGCTTGATTCCGCAGAACTGTTCCTCAATGGTGGGAACACCGGCGAGGCAATGGGTGGTGCGACCGAGCACAAGGTTGTTGGCCTTGGGTTGAAGGTTGAGGCAGACCCCTTTCACCGCGGGCCAACGCTCCACCCAGCTCTGTGCGAGGGCCTCAAGGCCTCGAAGCTGAGCATGGCTGCTGATCAGCGTGATCAACACGTCTCCGGTGGCACTGGCCAGACGAAGCCCGAGGTGGCGCAGCCCCTGGGCTTGAAGCAGGTCATGGTCGGCCGGCCACCCCCCTGCATCCAGGTCCTGCTTGAGAGGTTCCACCAACGCGTCCAGGCGTGGATCGAGCACCGGGCAGTGATTCAGGTTGACGATCTTGTGGGTCTTCGGTCGGAAGTAGCCGGCCTTCAAGCGTCCGTTCTGGTCTCGCTTCAGCGGGATCAAGGCCCTGTTGCGGTAACCGAAGCAGCGTTCCGCATCAACAAGCGTGGGCTCAGGGGCAACGTCAATTCCCCCGATGCGCTGCATGGTCTGTTGAATCTGCTGGGCTTTCCAACGGGTTTGGGCGGGGTCATCCAGGCGTTGGAGGGTGCAACCACCGCAGTCATCGGCAAGGATGCAGGGAGGTCGGCGCCGATCTGCGGAGAACGTGATCTGATCCACCCGACGGCTCAACCAGCGCGCCTTCTGGCGTTGCTGCAGCTGGACCGTGGCGCGCTCCCCCGGCAAGAGATCAGGAACGACGATCACCCAGTTGTTCCAACGGGCCAGACCCTTGCCGTCGCGATCTAGGTCAACAGCCTCGAGCTCGATTGTGAGCCCGGGCCGCGGTTCACTGCTGTTCGGGCTGTCGACTTTGGTCATGCTCTCGATTCCCTGCCATTGCAATGGCGTAACACCAGGGCGGTGATGGGTCAGGTGAACGGGTCGAGACCACTAAACTCCACGAAGCCTGCCCAGTTCCATGAGCGTTGTCCGGGATCTCATCCTCCAGGCCGATGACGATCTGCGGTATCCCACCAGCGGAGAACTCCGCACCATGGTGGATTTCCTCGACCAAGGCGCCATGCGCGTTTCTGTGGTCAAGGTTCTGACCGAGAACGAAAAGAAGATCGTCGACGAATCCGCCAAGCAACTCTTTGGTCGCAAACCTGAGTACGTCGCCCCTGGCGGCAATGCCTACGGTCAGCGCCAGCGGGCCCAGTGCCTTCGCGACTACAGCTGGTACCTCCGTTTGATCACCTACGGAGTTCTGGCCGGCAGCACCGAAATGATCCAGGAGATCGGTCTGGTGGGTGCTCGCGAGATGTACAACAGCCTCGGTGTTCCGATGCCCGGAATGGTTGAAGCCATGAAGTGCATGAAGGAAGCGTCCCTGTCGTTGTTGTCGGAACAGCAGGTCAAGCTCACGTCTCCTTATTTCGACTTCTTGATTCAGGGCATGCAGACGTCCACCTGATTCAACGTTGAACGTTTTCAAAAGAGCCGGGCCCTCGAGCCCGGTTTTTATTGTCAATTTGTCTTGATTGAGACCGCTTTCTGGACCTGAAATGCGTCTTGAGTGAGATCAATGGGGTAGAGATTAGTTTTCTGTTTTCCTGCCAGCCATCCGTTGAAGCTGTGCTGGCCTGCTCTTGCTGATTCGGTCGCCTGACTGAGAGCGTCAGGCCTCTGCCTGGTCCATAGGTCGAGATTCTTGGGCAGCCGACCGGCGAAGCCTCGAGATGTCACTTCGTCGCGGATGAGACATTGATCGAGACTCATATCAAGTCCAGATTGAGCGACTTGGCTCGCGCCTCTGGCCTCAAGATGAACGAGAGGCCTGTGATTGGAGTCGTGAAGCGATTCCCGAATGAACAGCCGGAAACTGGTCTGGATTCGAGGTTGCGAGGCTCAAAAAGGTGAGGCTCTTATTGCGTACCTGTGTCTACAGCAGGTACGCAAGCCTGAAAACCCATGCTTTCAAATGGTTTTGCCGGTCACAGGCCACCTCTGGACTGGCCGTGGACTACAGGTAAAGCTATCAAGACAATGGCTTTTGTAGAAGGAAGGGCACTGCGACAATCTCGGGCGCGCGGCAAATAAAAACCACCATTTTTTGAATCTTGAGATTTAGCGCTCGTTGCAGATAAGACTTTTATTGAGTCCTGAAACGTGTCGCATCCAAGACCTGAGATTCTGTTGAGCAGACTGCGAACGGATAATCGGATTGGACCATGGCGGCGCGATGGATTGAACGTCGGTTTGAACGGCTGATCTGGAAATTCCGGCTGATCAGCATCGTTCCGGTGGTGCTGAGCCTGCTCGGAAGCGTTGGCTGCTTCGTCATTGGAGCGATTGAGGTCTTCAACGCTTTCCTTGTGATCATGCGCCTGCCCTTCACGGCCAAGAGCGTTGCGGCCAAAACCATCGCCCAGATGGTGGGAGGGGTTGATTACTTCGTGATCGGCATCGCCCTGCTGATCTTTGGCTATGGCATCTACGAGCTGGTGATTTCAGACCTTGATCCACGCCTGGAGGGTGGCGAAGAGCAGCACACCAACATTCTCTCGGTGAACAGCCTCCAAAGCCTGAAGAACAATCTGTCCAACGTGATTGTTGTGGGCCTGATTGTTGCGGCGTTCAAAAAGACCATCGGCTTCGAGGTGAACAACGCCACTGATCTATTGGCGCTGTGTGGCTCCGTGGCCATGTTGGCCCTCAGTGCTTGGTTGATTGTTCGAAGCCACGGAGCTGGCCATGATTGACAACGCAGTCGTCTCAACCAAGACATGCACTTGGACTCGTCTTGCGTCTCAGCAGAGACAAGCGGTCAACGGTTTCTGTACAGCTCACGCAGCAGCCGATAGGCCTCATTGAGTCGGCGCATTGCATCGGTGGAACCACCCGCATCAGGATGTTCTTCAAGCGCCCGTTGCTTGTAAGCCTCCCGTATGGAGCTGAGAGTGACCGAAGTTCCTGCCTGGGTTGATAAACCCAACAGCTTGAGAGCCCCATGCACCGTCATGGTCGACTCAAGGGTTTCGAAGGAGGTGACCTGTCTGCTGCGGCGGAAACGGTTCACAAAGCGGCGGATCAGGGTCGGCATCCGTTCCGCCAAAGAAGACGTGGCAAAGGGGTCCTCAAGAGCGCCAGCCACGACCATCACCCGACCAAGCGATGGGTCGCTTGACTCCCAGCTGGCACAGAGCGTCTCAACGGCTGCATTCGCAGCCGACCAGGTGAATGGACGCCCATCACTGGCATCGGTGCTGGACCAGACGTCTCGGGCCAGCCAGGTCATGGCTGCTTCAATCACTGTTGGGCCCGGTGGTTGGCCGTAGAGGGACCTCCAGTGTTCTTCTGCGGCAGCACTGGCCTCTCTTAGATCGGTGAGGTCCACCGTTGAGACAAGGGGGTCGTTCTGAGGGGAATCGCGTTGCTGCGGAGAGCGAAGCGTCGCTTTCAGCTGACTGGTGCGCTTGCTGACGAACCCCGGCAGGTCGATGCCTGAGGAGCCACCTCCCGAAGGAAGCCCAGAGGCCGAGGTTGGAGCGTCTTTACCCCCTTGCTGTTGGTTCCCCGTTGAGATCAGAACGAGACTGGTGACCTCATCGGGCCCAGTGGCGACAGCTGGTTCAGCATCGTCCTTGAGAGGATCGACCTCAGGATCCGATGCTGCATCCCCAGGGTCGAGCAGATCCTGGAGGAGCATTTCGAGCACCCGGCCCCGGGAACGGGCTCCGTATTCACCCTTGAGCTGGTCAATCAACGCGACCATGGGCTCTGACATCTCCACAGAGATGCGTTGACGTTTTGAGTCCTCGCCGCTCAAAAGTTCAATCCACCTTTGGGCAGGTTATCGACCCTGAAGCTGGAGCAACCACTGCTGCTGAGATCGAATCACATCGCCGTAAACGGGTCGGGCGACAGGCACCACAGCAGGAATCACAGGAGCCGGCCTCACAGATGCTGACCTCGAAGCTGCAGGGTTCACAACAACAGGCTTGGCTTCAGGAGAAGGAGGAGCGGTCTTCGGCCCCACCATGCGGGATTTACTGTCCGCGATCTTGACCTGGGCGTCCCGCTGTTGTTGCTTGCGGCGATGAAGCACGGCCAGCTGCTGAACGGGAACCACACTGAGGAGATGGCCTGGGGTGGCATCAGCCGGGTAAACCAAGCTCACCTTCACCGCCTTGCGCGTTCCAGGGACCAGGTTGAGATCAGCCAGGGCCAGGCTCTCCCCTGAGCGCATGCCCACGTGAACCTCTTGAAGTGTTCGGTCCTGACGAATCTGCAGCGATCCACGGAAGGCTGTGAACGTCTTCTTGCCAGACACAACTGGATGACTGAGCACCAGTTGATGGGGCCCTGCACCAGCAACATTGAGGGTCACGTCGTAGCGAACCCCATAGGTGCCGACGTTGTTCAGAGCGGAATCAACCATCCGTGTGGTCAACGGATTGACCTGAACATCGCTGGTGCCGAAGTGATGCCGCTTCGTGCTGGTCAGGGGCACGTGGAGTGGACCCTGGTTGAGGTCATGGCTGATCTCAGCCTTGTAGGCATCGCCCAGGGCAACGCCGGCCACCCGGGAGAAAACACGACCCAGCTGGATCTCGCGAATTCGGTTGAGATAAATCCTTCCCGGTGCCAGTCGCCCCGACTGCAGCACTGCGAACAGATCGGCATCCTGTGCTGATTGCTCGGTGGCAACGACAGCCATCGTGAAAGGACCATTGCTGCGGCCCCTCAGCAGCCCGTTGGCAATGCCACGGGCAGGGAGCACCGTGCGCACCACAACCCTCTGCCCTCCTGCCGGGATCACGACCTGTTCGGGTAATTTCCGGTCCAGTTCACCGCGCAGCAGTTGAACGGCGGTGGCATCGCCAGGTCCTGTGTTCCAAGGACGCTTCCCGAGGGGTTTGACCCCCATCAAGCGATTCGGGTGATAGGGCGCCTCAAAACTGTTTTTGACGGAGCCTCGATCGAACTTCAGTGTGATCGGGCTTGACCCGGGATTCGTCGCGATCAGAGCAAGGGTCATCAAGCCCCTTGATCGACGCCCCCCCAACTTGGCTTGGTCTTGGGGGTAATACTTGTGGTGCATATGAACGCCGAACTCACCGTTGAAGGTGTGGGCAGCGTTGCGGAGCGGCTGGTTCGACTCGGCAGCGATGGCCGTTCCTGCAGCCGTGTTCACCAGGATTCCGGGCCCGGTGACAATTTCCGGTTGATTGGAATGAAGAACCGGAACGTTGTTGAAGGTGCCGTTGAGAGGTCGTGCCTTTTGGCCTGCCATCAGGGCGACGTAGGCCTCAGCGCTGCGCTGAGGTACGCACTCAAAACCCGCAAGCGAGACGCAGGCAAAGACCAATGTCGGGATTCGCCTGAGACTCATGCGGCTTGCTGTCGTGGTGTGCGGAACGACGTCGACACCACGAAGTGGATGCTCTCAATTCACACCGTAGTTCCACCTTCTGAGACAGCCAAGTAATTGGTGTGTCACACCACGCTTAAAAATCGGTCAGCATGCAATGAGAGTCGACGCTGACATGCTTCCTCCTTTCTGCTGCAGCCCCAGCACCGATCACACGACCCTGCGTCGCCAACATCAGGAACGGAAGATGTCGATGCTGCGGTTCTGGCGTGATGGTGCTGAACGGCAATTGTCGGCCCTCAATGCCGCCATCCAAACGCTCCAAGAACAGATGGATCGCGACGCTCAGGCGTCCGGCTGAGCAGCTTTCAGCTTGTTCGCAAGGGTGTTCAGGCCGCGCTTGACGCGCCTTTGAACCGTCATCGCCGAAACGTAGAGCCGTTGCGCTGTTTGCCGCAAACTCATCCCATCGATGACCACCATCTGCAGGGCACATTGGTCGTCTTTCTCAAGGGTGCGAAAGAGTTTGTTCACCCTGCTCCAGGCCTCTGAGCGTTCGACCAGATCGATTCCCTCCGGTCGGTCATCAAGGAGATCGTCATTGAATTCCACCCAGTGCTGTTTACTGCGGTAGTGGTCAACCGCCATGGCATCGGCTGCGCTGAGAGGAGATCTTTCCGGGTTGCGTACCATCTTCATGGCTCGTTCTTCGACGGCCCTCGGGAGTCGGATCAAACCTGATCTGTCGCGGAGGAAGTGAAGAATTGCTCCCCGGATGTGCGGCTTGG
>CAJXPL010000019.1 GCA_913057985.1 uncultured Synechococcus sp. | reverse complement strand
CCGCCGACCGCGTGATGGCCGCTACGACCGCGGTGAGCGGTACCGCTATGACGCTCCACCCCGAGGCGGATACGGCCGTCCTCCCGGCCCGCCACCAGGTGGTGGAGGCAGCCAGGGCGGCTTTCAATTCAGCACCCTCACCGTGGCCGTCTTGGCAGGAGTTCTCGTGGTGGGAATCGGTATCGGCAGCGCTGTCACCAGCACCACCACGGGAGACCAGGGAAACATCGCCAGCTCCCAGCAACTGGACATGGCCGTTCCCGACCCGGAGTTCTGCCGCCAGTGGGGGGCGAGCGCCTTCGTCATGGACATCGAGATGTACACGACGCTCAACCCCTCCAGCAGCTTTGTGACCCAGCCAACCCTGCAACCGGGTTGCGTGATCCGTCGGGAGAACTGGTCGGTGCTGCGCAAGGAGGGGGCCATCACCGCCGAGCAGGAGCGTGAGTGCAAACAGCGGATGAACACTTTTGCCTACATCGGCTCCGTTCGGGACAAGCCCGTGGTGCGCTGCGTCTACCAAACCGATATCAGTGAGAACAAATTCCTCACCCGAGGCGTCGCCGACGACACGGTGGGCGTGACACCCGAGGCCGATCAGTTCTGAACCAGTTGCTCCCCGATCGCTTCAGGCACGACCTTCGCTGCCTGACGAATCGGGCTGTCAGCGCTGGCGAAGACGGGCAGAACGTCATTGCGGAAGGCCACCGAGGCGCGTGAGCAGTAGCGGGCGGGATGGGTGATCAACTTGAGCTGGCGTCTCACCTGCAGATCAGCCACCTGGGGCCGGTGAATCGTTCCCGCCGATAACTCCCGCTCGATCGACACCACGGGAACAAAGGCGGCTCCCAGGCCCGCCTGAACGGCATTCTTGATGGCTTCCAGCGAATTCAGCTCCATGTCGATGCGCAGGCGCTGCACATCCAGGCCGGAGCGCGCCAGAAGCTGGTCGACCATCTTCCGGGTGGTGGATTGCGCATCGAGGCAGACGAAGCCCAGGCGATACAGGTCTTCCTTGGTGAGTTCAGCCAGTCGGGCCAAGGGGTGCTTCACCGGCAGCACCAGCGCCAGCTCATCACTGGCGTAGGGCACCACCTGCAGCAGTTCATTGAGTTCCGCCGGCAATTCACCACCGATGATCGCCAGGTCGATCTGACCGTTGGCCACACTCCAGCCCGTGCGTCTGGTGCTGTGGACCTGGAGCTGCACGGAAACGTCCGGATATTTCTGGCGGAACAGACCGATCATCCGGGGCATCAAATAGGTGCCGGTGGTCTGGCTTGCCCCCACGATCAGGGATCCACCTTTGAGGTTGTGGAGATCATCCAGGGCCCGACAGGCTTCATGGCACTGGCTGAGGATCCGGTCGCAGTAACTCAGCAGCAGATGACCGGCCTCAGTGAGCTGCGCCTTGCGCCCGCCGCGATCAAACAGCGAAACCTCCAACTGCTTCTCCAGGTTCTGGATCTGAAGGCTGACGGCGGGCTGGGTGACGTAAAGACTGTCGGCGGCTTTCTTGAAGCTGCCCTCACTGACAATCGCGCGAAGGATCCGCAGCTGGTCGAGGGTGAACGGCAGATCTGCCACCGCGGAACACCCGGAGGAACACCAGAAATTTAGGACCGCCACGTCCGACAGCCAGAATCACGCCCTTCCAACGCAGCCGCCATGGCCTCCACCCACCACAGCAGCGTCGTGATGCTGGTGCTGCTGATCCTGTTTGCCGTAATTCACAGCGGTGGTGCTGCCCTGCGCAGCCGGGCTGAGGCCGTGATCGGAGCACGGGCCTGGCGCCTGATCTTCGCGGCAGCCAGCATTCCCTCGGCCGTGGTGGTGATCGGATGGTTCCTGGCCCATCGCTACGACGGGATGCGGCTGTGGAATCTCCAGGGCGTGCCTGGGGTGATTCCGCTCGTGTGGATCGGAACCGCCATCAGTTTTCTCTTCCTCTATCCAGCCACCTACAACCTGCTGGAGATCCCGGCGGTGCTGAAACCGCAGGTGCGTCTTTACGCCACGGGGATCATCCGTATCAGCCGCCATCCCCAGGCCATCGGGCAAATCCTCTGGTGCCTCACCCATGCCCTCTGGATCGGCAGCAGCTTCATGCTGGTGACCTGCGTGGGCCTGATCGGCCATCACCTCTTCGCCGTCTGGCATGGCGACCGGCGCCTAAAGGCCCGCTTCGGCGAAGCCTTTGACGAGCTCAAGGCCAGCACCTCGATCGTGCCTTTCGCAGCGGTGCTGGATGGACGCCAGCAGTTGCAGTGGCAGGAATTCGTTCGACCGGCACAACTGGGCATCGCCATCGCCGTCGGCGTGTTCTGGTGGGCCCATCGCTTCATTCCGACGGCTGCCGAGTTGATGCGCAATTCAGCACTCCAGAACCTGCTGGGCTGAGCTGCCTACACTCGCTTCAACCTCCTTTTTGCGGATGCCCTCGGCCGAGGAACTCGCCTGGCTCATTCCGGTTCTGCCCCTGTTCGGCGCAGTGCTGACCGGGTTGGGATTGATCAGCTTCAACCGCACGATCAATCGGTTGCGCAAACCCGTTGCGCTGCTGTTGATCTCCTGCGTTGGCGCAGCTGCGGCCCTCAGCTACAGCATCCTGTTCAACCAGCTCAATGGCGCCCCGCCCGTTGAGCATCTGTTCGTATGGGCCAGCGCAGGCAACTTCGTTCTGCCGATGGGCTACGTGGTGGATCCACTCGGGGCGGTGATGCTGGCGCTGGTCACCACCATCGCCCTGCTGGTGCTGGTGTATTCCCACGGCTACATGGCCCATGACAAGGGCTATGTGCGCTTTTTCACGTACCTGGCGCTGTTCAGCAGCTCCATGCTGGGTCTGATCATCAGCCCCAATCTTCTGGAGATCTACGTCTTCTGGGAGCTGGTGGGCATGTGCTCGTACCTGCTGGTGGGCTTCTGGTACGACCGCGACGGTGCCGCCCACGCCGCTCAGAAGGCTTTTGTGGTGAACCGGGTTGGTGACTTCGGCCTGCTGCTGGGCATCCTTGGCCTGTTCTGGGCCACCGGAAGCTTCGATTTCCAGGGAATCGCCGATGGTCTGCAGAACGGCCTGGCCGCCGGAACGGTGGCCCCATGGGCAGCGCTGCTGCTCTGCCTGCTGGTGTTCATGGGTCCGATGGCCAAGTCGGCCCAGTTCCCTCTCCACGTTTGGCTGCCCGATGCCATGGAAGGCCCGACGCCGATTTCAGCGCTGATTCACGCCGCAACGATGGTGGCCGCAGGGGTGTTCCTGGTGGCCCGCCTTGATCCCCTCTACGCCCAGTTCCCCATCGTTCAAACCGTGATCGCCGTCGTTGGCACGATCACCTGCTTCCTGGGGGCTTCCATCGCCCTCACCCAGATGGACCTCAAGAAGGGTCTGGCCTACAGCACCGTCTCCCAGCTCGGCTACATGATGCTGGCGATGGGTTGCGGTGCCCCGGTCGCCGGCATCTTCCACCTGGTTACCCATGCCTTCTTCAAGGCGATGTTGTTCCTGGGATCAGGCTCCGTCATCCACGCCATGGAGGAGGTGGTGGGCCACGAGCCCGTTCTTGCCCAGGACATGCGCCTGATGGGCGGCCTGCGCAAAAAGATGCCCGTCACCTCGATCACCTTCTTCATCGGCTGCATCGCCATCAGTGGCATTCCGCCCCTGGCCGGCTTCTGGAGCAAGGACGAAATTCTTGGTCAGGCCTTCAACAGCTACCCGATCCTCTGGGTGGTGGGCTTCCTGACGGCGGGGATGACGGCCTTCTACATGTTCCGGCTCTACTTCCTCACCTTTGAAGGGGAATTCCGCGGCAATGACACCGCCATGCAGGCCCAGCTGCTGACCGCCGCTGGCAAGGATCCTTCCGAGCACCACGCCCATGGCGGCAGCGTGCACGAATCGGCCTGGCCGATGGCGGCCCCCTTGGCGGTGCTGGCGGTGCCTTCCGTCCTGATTGGCCTCTTGGGCACCCCATGGAACAGCCGTTTTGCGGGCCTTCTCAATCCGGAAGAAGCCCTCGAGATGGCCGAACAGTTCAGCTGGGGCGAGTTTCTCCCCCTGGCGGGCGCCTCCGTGGCCATCTCCGTTGCCGGCATCAGCCTGGCTGTTCTGGCCTATGCCCTGCGTCGGATTGATCTGGGGCAGCTGGTGGCCGGCCGCTTCCCGGCGGTCAATGCCTTCCTCGCCAACAAGTGGTATCTCGATGTGTTGAACGAAAAGCTGTTCGTTCGCGGCAGCCGCAAACTGGCACGGGAGGTGCTCGAGGTGGACGCCAAAGTGGTGGATGGCGTGGTCAACCTCACCGGACTGCTCACCCTGGGCAGCGGCGAAGGTCTCAAATATCTGGAGACCGGACGGGCCCAGTTCTATGCCCTGATTGTGTTTGCCGGCGTGATCGGCCTGGTGGTGCTATTCGGCGTGATCGGCGGACCAATCGCATAGGCCCATCTCCCATGTGTGTCATCGCCTATCGAGGTGATGACACAGCGGCCATGATTTCTACGATCCATCCAGTGAGGGTCGGATCAGCGTGTTCGAATTCGCAGTCGCCGGACTCAGCGATCCGGTGCAGGCCACAGTTCCATGGCTGAGCCTGTCGATCCTGGTGCCGATTGTGGGTGCCCTGCTGGTGCCGCTGGTTCCAGACAAAGGCGAGGGCAAACAGGTGCGCTGGTACGCCCTGATCGTCACGCTGATCACCTTCCTGATCACCGTCGCGGCCTACCTCACCGGCTATGACCCCAGCCTCAGTGGTCTGCAGCTGTCCGAACGGGTGAGCTGGCTGCCGGATCTTGGCCTCACCTGGGCGGTGGGAGCCGACGGGCTCTCAATGCCGTTGATCCTGCTCACCAGCTTCATCACCAGCCTGGCCTGCCTGGCGGCATGGCCGGTGAGTTTCAAACCGCGGCTGTTTTATTTCCTGCTGCTGGCCATGGACGGCGGCCAGATCGCCGTCTTCGCCGTGCAGGACATGCTTCTGTTCTTCCTGGCCTGGGAGCTGGAACTGATCCCGGTGTATCTGCTGCTGGCCATCTGGGGCGGCAAGAAACGCCAGTACGCCGCAACCAAATTCATCCTCTACACCGCCGGCAGCTCCCTGTTCATCCTGTTGGCCGCCCTGGCCATGGGCTTCTTCGGCGGCGGCACCCCCAGTTTTGAGTACACCGCTCTCGCAGCCAAAGACTTCGGCACGGGCTTTCAACTGCTCTGCTACGCCGGGCTGCTGATCGCCTTCGGCGTAAAGCTGCCGATCGTGCCCCTGCACACCTGGCTGCCGGATGCCCATGGCGAAGCAACGGCACCGGTGCACATGCTGTTGGCCGGCATCCTGCTGAAGATGGGCGGCTATGCCCTGCTGCGCTTCAACTGTGAACTGCTGCCAGCGGCGCACTCTCAGTTCGCCCCACTGCTGATCGTGCTGGGGGTGGTGAACATCATTTACGCCGCCCTCACCTCCTTCGCCCAGCGCAACCTCAAGCGAAAGATCGCCTACAGCTCGATCAGCCACATGGGCTTCGTGCTGATCGGCGTGGGCAGCTTCAGTGCCCTGGGCACCAGTGGCGCCATGCTGCAGATGATCAGCCACGGCTTGATTGGCGCCAGCCTGTTCTTCCTCGTGGGTGCCACCTACGACCGCACCCACACGCTTCAGCTGGATGAGATGGGAGGCATCGGCCAGAAGATGCGCATCATGTTCGCGCTCTGGACGGTGTGTGCCCTCGCCTCCCTGGCCCTGCCCGGCATGAGCGGGTTCGTGAGCGAACTGATGGTGTTCGCTGGTTTCGCCACGGATGAGGCCTACACCCTGCCCTTCCGCGTGGTGATCTGCGGACTGGCCGCCGTCGGCGTGATCCTCACACCGATCTATCTGCTCTCGATGCTTCGCGAGATCTTCTTCGGCAAGGAAAAAGAGGAGCTCGTATCCCACACCAACCTGGTGGATGCGGAGCCGCGCGAGGTGTACATCATCGGCTGCCTGCTGGTGCCGATCATCGGAATCGGGCTATACCCCAAGCTGATGACCGACAGCTACCGCAGCTCGATTGAAGCCCTAGTGAACCGAAACCTGGGTGCGATGGAACAGGTGATCTCACCAACGGCCCCCCTGATTCGAGGTCAGGCGCCCGTTCCAGCAGTCATCCAAGCCCCCGCCGTAGGCGCGTCATAAATCACGTATCGATTCCGATTCATTCCCGGCCAACCGTCCGTAAGTTCCAGGGGAACGCTCCCCTGCCATGCGTCAGATCAACTTCGGCCTGATCTTCAGCTTCGGCCTGATCACGGTGTTCTTCACCCTGGCGAACACCAGCCCCACGACGGTTCACGTGTTGCCCGGTGTGGAGTACACCCTGCCTTTGGCGGGTCTGCTGCTGCTGGCAGCGGGGTTGGGAGCCGTGTCGGCCTGGTTCTTCGCCGCCTGGACCGGGATGCTCAACAACGTTGAACAGTTCAGCAAAGCGAACGAATACGAAGCACAGCAGGTGCGGATCCAGGAACTGGAGACCGACCTCAGCCGCTACCGCTCCACCGTTGAAACCCAGCTGGGCCTCCTGCCTGCCACCACCGTCAGCGCGACCAGTGCCGAGAGCAACGACAACGACCAGGCAGAGGTCTCCGACGCCAGCAGCGCGGCCTGAGGCAGCACTGGCGACACCGGTTGAGGACCGATACCTTGCCGGGAAAGGGTGAATTGACTTGCTCCAGGTGCCCCCCAACGACGGCGCTGATGCTGGAGCCCGCCTTGCGATTCGGCTGCTGCAGGACGCAGCTGAGCGGGGCGATCTCGATCCCTGGGATGTGGATGTGATTGCCGTCATCGACGGCTTTCTGGATCAACTCCGGCAACGCATCGAAGTTCCCGGGCAGGTGGCAGCCGCCCTGGCCGGACGGGGCGGCAGCTACGAACGGGACCTGGCTGACAGCAGCGAAGCCTTCCTGGCCGCCTCCGTGCTGGTGGGTCTTAAGGCGGAAATGCTTGAAACCAGCATGTTGCCGCCGCCGCCCGAAGTCGAAGATCACTTCGATGCCGACTTCGATGAGCAAGGCTGGCTGGATCCGGCCTTTGATCTGCCCCGACGGCCGGAACGTCATCTGCAGCGGCGACCCGTGGCACCCCCGCCCTTGCGTCGGCCCGTCACCCTCGGGGAGCTGATCGAACAGCTGGAAACAATTGCCGAGCAGCTGGAATCTGACGAGCTCGAGGCACGCCGCCGCAAACGGCAGAAGCGCTACAGCAACCGTGAAGCCATCGCCCAGGTGGCCGGACTGGCCCACCGCGAAAAGCTGCCGGAAACAACCGCAGCACTGGGCGTGTTTCTGAACGGTTGGGAAACCGCCCTGGACTGGGTGGGCTTCGATCAACTGGTGGATCAGTGGGAGATGGCCGCCGCCGCGGACCTGGACCGTGACCGGGTCGGGGTGTTCTGGGCCCTGCTGTTTCTCTCCTCCCAGGGCCAGGTTGAGCTGGAGCAGGAGGGTTGGCTCCACGGTCCCCTACGGCTGAAATTCATCCCAGCGAGTGGCACTGCAACGCAACTGCCAATCCGAAGCCTTCAGGTGCCAGATCCGTCGCCGACCCGGACGGTCGTGGCGGCCTAAGACAGGGGCTATGGTCGTGGCCTTGTATTGACCGGACCAAACGCCAATGAAGGCGATGATTCTGGCGGCTGGTAAAGGCACGCGGGTCCAACCGATCACTCATGTGATCCCCAAGCCGATGATTCCGATCCTGCAGAAGCCGGTGATGGAATTTCTGCTGGAACTGCTCAAGGAGCACGGTTTCACCGAAGTGATGGTGAACGTCTCCCACTTAGCCGAAGAGATTGAAAATTACTTCCGGGATGGCCAGCGTTTCGGGGTTGAAATTGCCTACAGCTTTGAAGGACGGATTGAAGACGGCGAACTGATCGGCAGTGCCCTGGGGTCTGCAGGCGGACTCAAAAAAATCCAGGATTTCCAGCATTTCTTCGACGACACCTTCGTGGTGCTCTGCGGCGATGCGCTGATCGACCTTGATCTCAGCGAAGCAGTACGCCTGCACAAAGAGAAGGGTGCGATCGCCAGCCTCGTCACCAAACGGGTCCCCAAGGATCAGGTGAGCAGCTATGGCGTTGTGGTCACCGATGATCAGGACAGAATTTCAAGCTTCCAGGAAAAGCCCAGCGTCGACGAAGCCCTCAGCGATACGATCAACACCGGCATTTACATCTTCGAGCCGGAGATCTTCGAACACATCCCTTCGGGTCAGTCCTTCGACATCGGCTCGGATCTGTTCCCGAAACTCGCCGAGCTCGGTGCACCGTTCTATGCCATCCCGATGGATTTCGAATGGGTGGATATCGGCAAGGTTCCCGACTACTGGCAAGCCATCCGCAGCGTGTTGATGGGTGACGTCCGTCAGGTGGGCATCCCCGGCAAGGAGGTGCGCCCAGGGGTTTACACCGGCCTGAATGTGGCCGCCAACTGGGACAAGATCAACGTCAGCGGTCCCGTCTACGTGGGCGGCATGACCAAGATCGAAGACGGCGCAACCATCATTGGACCCACCATGATCGGCCCCAGCTGCCACATCTGTGAGGGCGCCACCGTTGATAACTCGATCATCTTCGACTATTCGCGCATCGGCCCTGGCGTGCAGCTGCTCGAGAAGCTGGTGTTTGGCCGCTACTGCGTGGGCAAGGACGGTGATCACTTCGATCTGCAGGAGGCCTCGCTCGACTGGCTGATCACCGATGCCCGTCGTCAGGACCTTGTGGAGCCTTCCCCACAGCAAAAGGCCATGGCAGAGCTGCTCGGCACCGACCTCACCCAGGCAGCGAGCTGAGCCCGGCGCGATCCAGGATCATCGGGATCCGCTCCTCCGCCTTGATCGCCATCAAGTGCACGCCACGAACGATGCCGAGGTAGCGCTTCACTTGTTCAGCGGCGATGGCCACACCCTCCATGGCGGGATGCTCGGCGCACTCCAGCCGATGGATCAACGCATCGGGGATGCAGGCTCCCGGCACAACGCGATTGATGAACCGGGCATTCTTGGCTGACTTCAGCAGAAACACGCCAGCGAGCACGGGCAGACCCAGGGGGCCTGCCAGCTCGCGCTGGAAGCGCTCGAGCGCTTCAGGGTCCATCACCATCTGGGTTTGAACGAAACGGGCTCCCGCCGCCTGCTTGCGCTGCAACCGACGCTGGAGACCGCTCCAGCTCCTCGATTGCGGGTCGGCAGCACACCCGGCAAACAGCGTGGTCGCCCCATCCGGCAGGGTGCCCTGCACGGGATCCATGCCTCGATTAAGAGCGTCCACCTGCTGCAGGAGCTTCACCGACTCGAACTCATTCACCGGCCGTGCATCCGACTGATCACCCGCCCGCACTGGATCGCCAGTGAGACACAACAGGTTGCGGATCCCAAGCGCATGGGCCCCGAGCAGGTCGGCCTGGAGGGCGATGCGGTTGCGATCCCGGCAGGCCATCTGCAAGACCGGTTCCAGACCGGCCTCAAGCAGCAACTTGCAAGAGGCCAGGCTGCTCATCCGCATCACGGCCCGACTGCCATCGGTCACATTCACCGCATGGACACGGCCTTGCAACGATGCGGCCATGGCCAGCATGTGCGAAGGATCGGCTCCGCGGGGAGGCATCACCTCGGCCGTGAGCACCTGATCCCCGGCCTCAATTGCGCGCTGCAGCGCCGTCCTCAAATCTCGTTCCATTTCACCGGCCCACTATGCAGGATCAGACCGGTCGTCCGGACTAGCATGACCCCAACGGCGGTCAGCCATGTCCTCCCTCGACGGTACGGATCCTCTAGAGATCTCCCTCTCTGCAAGGGAGATCGAGATCATCGAGCTCGTGGCCGAAGGATTGACCAATCAGGAAATCGCTGACCGGCTCACTATCAGCAAACGAACAGTGGACAACCATGTGAGCAACGTGTTCACCAAGACCGGTTCCAAGAACCGGGTGGCACTGCTCAATTGGGCCATGGACAACGGCAAGATCTGCAGGGACGGCTTCAACTGTTGCGTCCTTCCAGAACACGATCCCCCCTCAGCCTGATCGTGGAGCTGACAGGCTCCGGCAGGCTTTGCAGGGAGGTGGGGCCTACAGGAATCTGAAACAGCGAGGCGTATTCCAGGCAGGCCTCCACGCTCGACCCTGCGAAGCGAAGCATTCCAGTTGTGTCGTACAGACCCACCACTGGAAGGAGCCACCAATCAGAACTCCTCAAAGCTAAAGGAAACCTGAAGACAAATCCAGTCCGTCCTTAGGGCCAGCCAAAACGGCGACGCTGCTCTTCGGGCCAGGACTGAACCGGGTGCTGCGCCAGCACCGCATTGCTCCAGCGGGATTCCCCCGTGATCTCCTCTCCGCACCAGGGCGGAATCAGCAGATCCGCCTGGGCCGATGCCAGCTCCACCTCCGCCAGCACCAAGGGGGCGTTCTCGCCCTGGAAACAATCCACCACCCAGTCACCACCAGGGCAATCCAAGGCGTAGCGGACTTTGTCCAGGCGGTGCGGCGCCAGATCCCATAGGGCTTCGGCGTCCGCCACGGGAATCGGATATTCGAACTCATGGCGCACCAGACCAACGGCATCAGCAGCAGCCTTCAGGGTGAGCCAGGCCTGATCCGACCCGCGCAGACGCATCCGCACCGTCACACCTTCAGCACTGGCGGCCAGATATCCCTGACGCAACGGCTGTGCAGGGCCAGCACTGCTGCGCCAGGCATCCGACCGCACCAGAAAGCGCCGTTCAATCTCGAGGGCCATAGCTCAATTCTGCGAGGGCTGCGCCGCGTGCAGGCTTCCCGCCCAGTGCAGCTTGTGGGACAGGGTTCGGTAATACGACGGGCTTTGATTGAGCAACACCATCAGGGCATGGTGGCGCGCCTGCTGAACAACACAGCACTCGCCAGGCTCGAGCACCGTGCAGCCCACGCCGTCTTTCCAAAGCTTGATCCGGTGATCCCCAGCCCCAAGAGGCCAGATCGCCAACCTGGCCCGGGGCGGCACCACCAGCGTTCGGCTGGAGAGACTCATCGGGCAGATCGGGGCAACGATGATGGCATCGATGCCGGGATGAAGAATCGGTCCCCCTGCCGCCAGGGCGTACCCGGTGGAGCCCGTGGGGGTGGAGAGGATCAGGCCATCACCACGCACCTGATCGATCACTTCCCCATCGATCTCGAGCTCCAGGGTGCAGGTGGGCGAAATTTCATCGCGATAGGCCCGCAGGTAGAAGTCGTTGAAGGCCCAGTGGTGCTCTTCATCGTCTTCGAGATCCGGCTGCTGCAACGGGCCCGGCGAAGCCGCTCGATCTTCAGCAGAACGGCGATCCACCATTGCCTGAAGCATCATGCGCCGTTCAATCGCGAACTGATCGTCCTGAAGGCGTTGCCAGATCTGATCGCCGCGCAACACACGGCGGTCATGGGTGAGAAAACCCAGATGGCCTCCCACATTGATGCTGAGGATCGGGATGTCATGCACCGCCAGGTGGCGGGCAGCCCCCAGCACCGTGCCATCTCCCCCCAGCACCAAGGCCAGGTCGGGCAACGACTCTTCAACAGCCAGCAGGCCAGGGAAAGGGTTCACCCGCTGCCCAGACATCGCGGTAACCACATGGGAGCCGAGGGCCTTCAGCTCCTTGGCACATTGCCGGGCCTCACGCTGGGCAGGCTGACTATCGGCCCGATAGATCACCCAGACCCGATCGAGACGCATGACCCAGGTGTGCGGGAGTTACCAGCGCAGCAGGTTGAACTGCTCCATGTCGACGGTAACGCGATTGCGATAAAGCGACAGCAAGATCGCCAGACCGACAGCGGCCTCAGCGGCGGCCACAGTGATCACAAACACAGCGAAGACCTGGCCGCGAATCAGATCACCATCCACGAAGGAGGAAAAGGCCATCAAGTTGATGTTCACGGCATTGAGCATCAGCTCAATGCTCATCAGCACGCGCACCGCATTGCGGCTGTTGATCAAACCCCAGACCCCGATGCAGAAGAGCATTGCAGCCACCAGGAGGTAGGCCTGCAGGGAGGGAAGTGTGGCAAGTAAGTCGCTCATCAGTCCGCTCGATTCATCAGCAGGGGAGTACGGGCCTTCTCAATCAGGCCTTGATCGGCCACTTCACCGGTGACCACATCGGTGGCGAGCACATCACGACGGGCCAGGACGATGGCGCCGATCATGGCCATCAGCAACAGCACAGATGCCACCTCAAACGGCAAGAGGTAATCAGTGAACAGGTGTTCACCGATGCGGGCCGTGGCTTCCTCACCCACGGCGGCAGGACCGGGCAGCGACCAGGGGGTGGTGACCACAACACGAACCAGCAACGCCAGCAGGCCGGCGCAGACGCCGGCTGACACCACACGGCGCGTGGTGAGGTTGGCGATGGCCTTGAGGTCTTCCCGCTTGTTGACGAGCATGATCGCGAACAGGATCAACACGTTGATCGCACCCACGTACACCAGGATCTGGGCCATGGCCACGAAACTGGCGTTCAGCAGCAGGTAGAGCCCTGCAACGGCGGTGAACACTCCGCCCAGCAGGAAGGCGGAATAGACAATGTTGCTCAGCAGCACCACACCCAAGGCGCCGATCACCACAACGGCGGACAGCACCAGAAAACAGATCAGCTCGGTGGTTGTCGCGATAGTCATGCGTCGCCCTCCTTGGCCTCACTGGAGGATTGTCCCTCATTCTTGGCAGAGGACTTAGCAGGAGGGGTGAGGGTCTCCAACACCTGAGACGGCAGCTGACCAGCCCGGGGACGATCGGCGGCAACACCGTGGGGATCCATCTCGCCCGCCGGCAGATAGGCGAGTTCCCGAAGAGGAACAACGGAGGGGTCTGTGGTGACGCTGGTGGGAAGGCGTCCGAGGGCGACGTTGTCGTAGTTGAGGCTGTGGCGATCAAAAGCCGCTAGCTCGTACTCCTCAGTCATCGAGAGGCAGTTGGTGGGGCAGTACTCCACGCAGTTGCCGCAGAAAATGCAGACGCCGAAGTCGATGGAGTAGTTGCGCAGCTCCTTCTTCTTCGTGGCCTTGTTCATCACCCAATCGACCACCGGGAGGTTGATAGGGCAGACCCGCACGCACACCTCACAGGCGATGCACTTGTCGAACTCGTAGTGAATCCGGCCCCGATAACGCTCAGAAGGAATGAGCTTCTCGTAGGGGTACTGCACCGTGACCGGACGGCGCTGCATGTGGTCGAAGGTGACCGAAAAGCCTTGGGCCAGATTCCGGGCTGCATCGACTGCATCCCGGGTGTAATCACCGACCTGTTTGAGAAAGCCGAACATGGTCTGAAGGGGAGAGGACGAAGCGGAGCCGAGAGCGAAGAAATCCTAGGTAGGAAAACCTAGCCGCCGAATGCAACGGGGAATGCGAGCTTGAGGGCTGCTGTCACTAGAAGGTTCACCAGGGACAGGGGCAGCAGGAACTTCCAGCCGAGATCGAGCAGCTGGTCAATGCGCACGCGGGGGGTGGTCCAGCGCAGCAGGATCGCCACGAACACCAGCAGATAGGCCTTGAGCACCGTCATCACGATGCCAACGGTGCCCGTGATCACCTGCACCACGGGCGCATCGATGGGCTGGTTCAGCCAGCCGGCGAGCCACTCCACAGGGATCGGGAAGCCCCAGCCACCGAGATACAGAACGCTGACCAGAACGGCCGAGAGCACCAGGTTGATGTAACCCGCCAGGTAGAAGAGGGCAAACTTCATGCCCGCGTACTCGGTCTGGTAACCCGCAACCAGCTCCTCCTCAGCTTCGGGAAGGTCGAAGGGAAGCCGCTCGCACTCGGCGAGAGCACAGATCCAGAAAATCAGGAAGCCCACCGGCTGACGCCAGATGTTCCAGCTCAAGATGCCGGCACCGGTCTGCTGACCAACGATGTCGACCGTGCTCAGCGAGTTGGTCATCATCACGATGGCCAGCACCGCCAGAGCCAGGGGAATCTCATAGCTGATCGATTGAGCCGCGGCCCGCAGCCCACCGAGCAGCGAGTACTTGTTGTTGGAGGCATAGCCGCTCATCAACAAGCCGATCGGCTGGATGCTGCTGAAGGCGATCCAGAGGAAGATCCCCACGCCCACATTGCTGATCAGCAGGTTCTGGCCGAAAGGAATGATCAGCCAGGAGATGATCACCGGCACCACCACCAGCACCGGGCCGAGGGTGAAGAGCAGGCTGTCGGCCCGCGCCGGGATGATGTCTTCCTTGACGAGCAGCTTGAGGCCGTCAGCCAGGGGCTGAAGCACGCCCAGGGCACCGGCGTACTCCGGACCGATTCGCTGCTGGACAGCGGCGGAAATCTTGCGTTCCAGCCACACCGAAACCAGCACACCCACCACTGCAGCCACAAGAACCAGCAACATCGGCAGCGGCAGCCAAAGCAGCCTCGCCACCTCCGGGGAGAAGCCAAACCCTTGCAGGGCCTGGCTAAAGCTCAATTCAAGGTCCAGTCCCGGACTCACCATGGTGTCGACGGAAGTGGGTGCAACTTAGGCGGCCGGAGCCGAGACGCGCTCCTCAATGGGCATCCAGGAGCGTGGCTGGGATCCGGAGTAGATCTGCGAAGGCCGGAAAATCCGGTTCGCCCCGAGCTGCTCCCGCCAATGGGCCAGCCAGCCGGCAACCCTGGCAATGGCGAAGACCGGCGTGAACAGATCCCTGGGAATGCCGAGCTTGCGGTACACCAGGCCCGAATAGAAATCTACATTGGGATAGATGCCTTTGGGGCCGAGGCGGGATGCTGCTTCTGCTTCGATCGCCCGGGCCACGTCGTAGAGGTCGTCATGGCCGAAGCTGGCGAACATCTCCTCCACCAGGGCCTGCAGAATCACGGCACGGGGATCCTTCACCTTGTATTCCCGGTGGCCGAAGCCCATGATTTTGCGCTTGGCCGCGATGGCCTCATCCAGGAAAGCGCCAGCATTCTCAGGACTGCCCACCTGCTCGAGCATGGCGAGGACGTCTTCATTGGCGCCGCCGTGGAGTGGGCCCGCCAGGGTGCCGACGGCTGAAGCCACCACGGCGTAGGGGTCGGTGAGGGTGCTCGCGGTGACCCGAGCACTGAAGGTACTGGCGTTGAGGCTGTGCTCGGCATGGAGCATCAGGCAGCGATCAAAGATCCGCGCCGCGAGGGGATCCGGCTCACGTTCGGTGAGCATGTAGAGGAAATTGGCGGAGTAGGCCAGGTCATCCCGGGGCTGAATGGGGTCCTGGCCTTTGCGGATCAGCTGAAAGGCCGCCACCATCGTGGGGATCTTGGCGATCAGCCGCACCACCGCGTCATAGATGTACTGCGGGTCGTCGATCGCCCGACGCGAATAGAACAGCCCCAGGGAAGCGGCACTGGACTGCAGCGCGTCCATCGGGTGGCCGCTGGCCGGAAAGCACTTCATCATGTCCCGCACCCGAAAGCTGACCCGACGGTGCATCTGCACCGCGTGCTCAAACTCCGCCAGCTGGTCGCGGCTGGGCAGCTCTCCCCAGATCAGCAGATAAGCCGTTTCCAGAAAGCTGCTGTTGGCCGCCAGATCTTGCATCGGATAGCCGCGATAGGTGAGCAGCCCCTGCTCTCCATCGATGTCGCAGATCGCCGACTGGGTGGCCGGCACGCCATCCAGACCTGGACGCAGTTCGATCCCGGTCCGCGCATGGCGCAGGTCGCCTGTGTGCTGCTGGGCCACCGCCTGATTGCCTCTAACAGCAACCTAAATCGTCAATCAACAGTGCTGGCCGAAGCAAGGCCTTCAACTGCCACTGGCCCGCGGAACGACACAGCTGAATCACGCCAGCTTTCTTCAGCACCAGGGCACCCGGGTCACAGCCCAGAAGACCGCAGGCCAGATTGCCAAGATCCGGCTCATGACCGACCAAACCAAGCCGTTCATCAAAGGCGGTCACGAGCATGTTGAGGGCCCCTCCCGGCTGGAGCCGTTCATCCACCGCAAGCTCAGAAGCGAGCCCTGCCTCCAACGCCAGTTCCGCCGTTTGCAGAGCCCGGCGATAAGGGCTGGACAGCAAGCGATCCAACCGCAGCCCCCGTTGCACCAGGGCCGCCACTACCCGCTGGGTTCGCTGACGGCCAGCGGCGGTCAGGGGTCGATCCGGATGGTCCTGGCCCGCATGGCGGGGTTCAGCGATGCCATGCCGCAACAGAACCAGGTCAGCCGAGTTCGAGCCGAGCATGCAAGGGAATCTCGGTACCAGCCTGCTCCTGACGATCAACATCCACAGCCACCGCAAGGCCGCGGACCTGATCCTGAAGCGGCCGCCCCGCCATCACCTGCAGCAGGGCCCAGGGCCGCCATTGCCCCAACAGCGCACGGGCCGGCTCATCCGCCAGCAGAAGGGCCTGCGCGGGCTGGGAGGACGCTGTGAGCTCCCTCCACTGGTTCAAGCGAGGCTGGAGGGCACGCCCGTTCTGGCGCTGCGCCAGAGCCATCAAGGACTCCCCCCACCAGTTCAGCGCTGACGAGCCAACCTGAGCCACGGCCAATTGAGCGTCCACCCCTGGCTGGCGTCCCCGCTGGCGCACCAGCCGCGTCCACACGCTCAACACCTCGCCATCGCCCTCCAGCTCAGAACGGGTCAGGCCCTGCTCCTGCAGACGTGCATCCACCGCATCCCTGACGGGGCTTTGCGGGCGGGTGGCCAGCAGCCAGCCCTCGGGTTGGTCCTGCCAGAGAAGAGGGCCAGCATCAGCCCCCACAACAGCATCGGCCGCCGGCTGCTCCGCCAGGCGCTGCTTCAGCAAAGGAGCGAACCACTGGGCCAGCGGATGGGTTTCGCTGGGATCCAACAATCGGGCCGGACTCTGCAGCTGAGCCAGCCAGCGGGCATGGCCACCGGCTGAAGCGGTTAGATCCGTGAGCCCAGGCCAGGGGTCGGTGCCAAGGGCTTGCCGGAACCCAAGGCGCCCATCCACCGCCAGGGTGGATCCCTCCGGTCGCAGTGATGCCACGAGTCCGCTCAGATCGTCCCGTTGAGCCACCAGCTCAGGCAGCTGCAGCCAATGCTCAAGGGCATGGGGAGATGCCGTGAGCAGAGCCACGCCTTCGCCGAGCTCAGCCACCTGACGCTGCAGGCGTTGATCCCCCAGCTGATGCTGATCCGGAAGCTGGGAGACATCGAGGGCCTGCTCCAGCACACCCCGACCTGAGGCCACCAGCAGCAGATCGTCGTCAATCAAGGCCGTGGCCAGGGGTTGGGGGTCATGCCCCACCAACGCCCCCTGGCCGCTGATCACACCGATGCCGCGGTAACTGCTGATCTGCAAGTCTGTGCCCGCCAGGCTGCGGGTCTGCCAGAACCGTTGCAGAAAGCGCCGGGCGCCGTCGTCATCCCGACTGGTCAAAGCCAACACCCAACCGGTGTTGGGATCCCCATCGGTGAGGGTGAGACTGACCTCCTCACCAAGCCAGGGCTCCAGCTCAAGCCCGAACTGGAGGCCCGCCAAGGCAAAGACGCCTTCGCGCCACTGCCGGGCGCCATCACGGGCATCGCGGCGTTGGGAGGCAGGGGCAACGGCCTGGGCGTAGGCAGGCAACCGTCCTGGATCGGCCAACCAATGGATGGAGAGGTCAGCATCCCGGGGCACAAACCGGGCCGCCCGAGGCAGATGCAACGGCTGCTCCGCCAACTGCAGGGGGCTCTGGCGGTTCATGGTCCAGAGCAGGCCAGCGGCCAGCAAAATCAGCGACAACAGCACAGCGCCGGCAGCGCTGAGGAAGGGGCGGGCCTTCATGGGCCGGCGGTCTCGGGTCGCCTCATCTTTGTCCATCACCGCAGAATGGCGCCATGGGCCAATCCCAACAACCACAACCAATCCAAGCCTCTGAACTGCAGCAATGGCTGCAAAGCGAGCGATCTTCACCGCAACTGGTGGATGTGCGAGAGGAGGCTGAGCTCGCGATCGCGGCCTTTCCAGGTGCGGTGCTGCACCGCCCCCTGAGCCAATCCAATGCATGGCTTGGAACACTGCAGGCCGACCTCAACCCCGATCAACCCGTCGTGGTGGTCTGCCATGCCGGCGTGCGCAGCTACCACTTCGGCCTGTGGCTGCTGGACCAACCCTGGGGCCTTGAGGTGTGGAACCTTGAGGGAGGCATTGATGCCTGGAGCCTTCAGGTGGATCCCAGCGTTCCCCGCTACTGATGAGCAAGCCCCTGTCCCTTCGGCAAGAACAGGTGCTGCAGGCGACGGTGCATCACTACGTCGACACGATGGAGCCGGTGGGCAGCCGCACCCTGGTGCAACGCTTCGGCATCCCCGCCAGCTCCGCCACCGTTCGCTCCGCCATGGGGGCGCTTGAGCGCCGAGGACTGCTGCATCAACCGCACACCTCCGCCGGACGCGTTCCCAGTCCGATGGGATACCGGCACTACGTGGATGCATTGCTGCCGGAACCCGGCATCGCCGTTCAACACCTGGAACGGGAGCTCACCGGCCTCAGTCTTCGTTGGGCCGGTTTGGACGACCTGCTGATGCATCTTGCCCGGCGGCTGACGGATTTCACTGGTCTGATGAGCCTGATCACCCAACCGCAGCAGGAGAACCAGCAACTGGAGACGATCCGTCTGGTGCCCAGCGGTGATCGACTGCTGGTGATGCTGGTGGAAGCCAATGGCCGCGCCAGCCACCTCAACCTGCGTCTGCCCCACGGGGCTGAAGCCGAACTCACCGCGATGGAACGCTGGGCATCGGCCCAGCTCGAGCAGGGCGACCTGAACTGGGACGCACTGCCCAGGCAGCTGCAACACAGCGGCGCTGTGCTGCGCAACGCCCTTGAGCAGCCCACCCCCGCCAACTCCACACAGGTGGTGGTGCATGGCCTTTCAAGGCTGGCGAGCGAACCGGAATTTGAAAGCACCTCCAGCCTTCGGCCGCTACTGGAACTGATCGATGACCAACCCGCCACCTTGATCAGCCGCGGTGAATCCGCACGGGTGTGGATCGGCGACGAACATCCGCAGCCAGCCCTGGAGGCCTGTGCCGTGGTTCAGGCGCCCTACCGCTGCAACGAGGGGCTCGGCCATGTGGCTCTGGTGGGGCCGATGCGGATGGCCTATGCCACGGCTCACGCCGCCGTGCAGCGGGTGGCCCGCCACCTGGAATTGCTGCTGGCCTGAGGTCCGCTCCTTAGAGCTGATCCCCCAGCTTCTCTGCCACGGTGTTGACGTCCTTGTCGCCGCGGCCGGAGCAGTTGATCACCACTTCCGTGCCATCGGCCAAGGTGGGGCAAAGCTGCTCAAGCCAGGCGAAGGCGTGGGCGGTTTCCAGGGCCGGAATGATGCCCTCAAGCTCACTCACCAGGCGCAGGGCATCGAGGGCCTGTTGGTCGGTGACTGCGGCGTACTCAGCACGCCCGATCTCCCGCAGGTAGCTGTGCTCCGGCCCCACTCCGGGGTAATCGAGACCTGCACTGATGGAGTGAGCCTCCATCACCTGGCCATCGCCGTCCTGCAGCAGCAGGCTCATGGCGCCGTGCAGCACACCGGCGCGTCCCTCAGTGATCGTCGCGGCGTGGCGACCGCTGGCCACACCATCACCGGCGGCCTCAACACCGATCAGCCGCACGGACGTGTCCTGCACAAAGGGATGGAACAGGCCCATGGCATTGGAGCCACCGCCAACGCAGGCCATCAGCACGTCAGGCAGCCGGCCGAAGGCGTCCTGACACTGCTGCTTGGACTCCTCACCGATCACGGCATGGAAATCCCTCACCAACATCGGATAGGGGTGCGGACCAGCGACGGATCCAAGGATGTAGTGGGTGGTCTCGACGTTGGTCACCCAGTCGCGGATCGCTTCACTGGTGGCGTCCTTGAGGGTGGCGGTGCCGGCCGTCACCGGTTGCACCGTGGCGCCCAGCAGGCGCATGCGGAAAACGTTGAGAGCTTGACGGCGCATGTCTTCAGCGCCCATGTAGATCACGCACTCCAGACCAAAGCGGGCACAGACCGTGGCCGTGGCGACGCCGTGCTGTCCCGCACCGGTCTCAGCAATGATCCGCTTCTTGCCCATGCGCAGGGCCAGCAGGGCCTGCCCCAGGGCGTTATTGATCTTGTGGGCACCGGTGTGGTTCAGGTCTTCCCGCTTGAGCCAGATGCGGGGACCACCGTCGGCACGGCGGTAGTGGGCGGTGAGACGCTCAGCCTCATACAACGGTGTCGCCCGGCCGACGTAGTTCTTCAGCAGACGGTTGAGCTCGGCGGTGAAGGCGGGATCGTTCCAGGCCTGGGCCGCTGCTTGCTCCAGTTCCGCCAAGGCCGGCATCAATGTCTCGGGCACGTACTGGCCACCGAACCGTCCAAAGCGACCGTGAGCTCCAGGGCGCACGGCTAGCTGCAGGCTGGAGGGATCCGGAGTGCTGGCGTTGGGCAGGGTGCTGGTCACGGATCCACGGCGGAGCGTCGGCTAAGCGTAAGCAGGCGATCACGACATGGGGCGCTGAATGGGCGGTCATCGACAATGCAACCCTGTTGCGATGGGTTTATGCCGAAGGGAGGCTGGCAGGAATTCAGCAGTGCCGAGAGCCTGCAGCGACCGAGCGGACCAACGGCGGAGCCCACGGCGAAGGCGCAGCAAATGGTGCGGGTGCAGCCAACCCGAGGTGGAAAAGGTGGCAAAACAGTGACGGTGATCCGTGGGCTGGAGCTGGATGCTACGGGCTTCAAAGCACTGCTGAAGAAGCTCAAAACTTGCATCGGCAGTGGCGGCACCGCCAAGGACGGCGTGATCGAACTGCAAGGGGATCACACCGATACAGCAATCAAAATTTTGATTGATAATGGGTACAAAGCTAAACGCTCGGGAGGTTAAAATTCACCCCAGGAAGTCGCAACCAATGCTTGTCTCTCTTAAATACAATTTTGTATTTTTTTCAAATCCAAAATGCGCTACAACAAGCATAGAGAATGCTATCAAAAAATACTGTGAGATTTCACTGAATTCAGTCAATATCGGAGGCAAGCATATTAGCCCCCACAAATTCAAGAAAAGCTGGGGACCTTTCCTAAGAAAACAATACCCCAAATCAAGCAGTTATCAAAAAATTTGCACTTGCAGGCATCCAATATCAAAAATGATTAGCTGGTACGATTATCGTTGCAGGAAAAAGCTACTTGCCAGCAAGCGCATAGACAAATATTTAGGAGACATCCCATTCGAAGAGTGGTGCCTAAATGAAATGAAACGGACAAACACTGGCTTTTTTCTCAACAGAGACTTTAAATCAGAAGTTGATCTTGCTGTACCAATCTCATCACTCGATATTCTTGAAAAACATTTCTCTACTACTATTGGAAAATCAATACATTTCAAACAATTAAATTCATCTTCAAATAACACGACAAAGAAGACAGATTCTCAGGATAGATTCAAATTTGCAGCAAGCAATTTAAACCATGCTAGCACAGAATTCATAAAGAGAATTGACTATTTTGAGCAACTCGAAAATGTCTTCAAAACCGAGGAGGTATCGTCAATACCTGATTTAATATTAAGAATAAAGGATATAAACGTCTGAAAAAGCGGCTCTCCATCATGAAGGCAGCTTTAAGCAGACATCTTCTAGTTTTTGCTCGATATCGGGATTAACTCGACTTTTTATAAATCGAACATCCAAATCGTCTAGTTTCTTGACGCTAGAATCTTCAAGAGGCTTAACAGCAGGTCCTTTTCGGGTTTTCGGCAAATGTATAACGGAATCATCATGCCTGAATTCTAACCGAAACTTTGATACTATTTCCGCGATTAAAGATGACGGTCGCTGCAATAAATCAGAGGACTTGACAAAAACTACTTGCCGACTTACTGCCGGCCAATGAAGCCACGAAAAATAGAATTTATTCCAATAATCAGATGGCGTATCAAATAGATATTGGGGATTATGGTTTATTCGAGTATTGTCATAAATACAAATATTTTTCCGAATAAATTGCTGCAAAGTTTCTCCATTGCCGAGAAGCTCCGGCCTTCTTCTGAGCCAGAACTGGTACATAGATGAATGCCATATATATGGGTCTATTACCATAACTACTATGGGAATCCGAGAAGGTATAATTTTTTTGCGGCTGGGCATGGTTGGGGGAAAGCCATGTTTCCAGAACCATTTATTATACAAGCCTTTCGAAAGAGTATATTTATCAATCATATATTTCATCAAGTTGGTACAACTTCTAAAAGGGCCAGCAACCATTATTTCGTCTGAGTTGAACTTACCCACAACCGTCCATGATTTTATAGCTACACTAACACATCTGATATATGCAATAGCAATTCAGCGTTTGAATTAGCTAGTCCCTTTCCTAAAGAAAACCAATAGCATTGCGTTATGAAAAACAAGACGGTAGGATAAGTAAAACTGTGAATTGAGTGCAAGCCTTGAGATCTAGACCCCATGTCATTCAATTAGGCTTTAACAAGACTGGAACATCCTCTCTTGGAAGACTCTTTACAAGCAATAATTATACAGTTGGCTCTGTAAGATTTGCAAAGCTTATTAAGAAAAATATAGATCAAAAAATTGCTCCATATTCCGGCATGGAAAATATTGATCTATTTCAGGATGTCGAAAATCATAAAAAATGTATTTACATCTACGAATACTTCGAAACTATTTTTGAAAACTACCCCGAATCGTATTACATTTTGACGACAAGAAGCTGCGAGAGCTGGATCAAGTCTAGAATGCTACATAAACAAGGAAATTATGCGAGAATTGCTCTTGAACATAAGGGCATTTCCAGCTTAAGTGAACTTAGAGATATATGGAGAAGTGAATTTTATGAGTATCACTTAAGGGTTAATACTTTTTTTAACAAGCGAAAGAACTTTTTTACTTTATCACTCGAAAATATCAATTATAATGCCTTGCAAGATTTTCTTAAAAGAGACTATACGTTTAAACAGAGTACATACCCCAAAGTCTTAACTGGAAAAGCAGCGCCTCCGAAAGGGGTTACTTTGCCGGATACAAAATCATTTGTACGTATCAACTATTCGTAATTAGAAAATGACAAAACTGTATGTCACTGGTTTGTGGATCATTGAGGACTGGAACAAGAAAACACCAGAGTTGTATTTACAGACACTCAAAAAAACTTTAAAAATGCTTCAGGGTGAGAAGTTATTATTTTTGAGTAATCAAAAAAATATTTTTGAATTAGTTAGAGAGTTTTCTAAAAGCCAAGATATTAGCCTTGAGACAGTTTCAATGCCAGTACAAAATCTTCCCGCAGTACTTGTAAGCGATAATTACGTTAAGGCATGTCAGAGGATGCAATTAGCCATATCACCAAAATCTAGCTGGAATAATTATCGAACTATACAAGAGAAGGGGATAAAACATTATTTCAGAGACTATAACGGCAAAAGCGTCGATAGCTACAAAAAAGTATTATCAATTTGGCTGAGTAAAGTACCTCTTCTTGCTGACATAGCCTCAAGAGAAGAATATTCTGAATTCAAGCATTTCGCTTGGTGCGACGCATCAGTAGCAAGATTTAACCCGAAAAGAATAAGAGCCAACTTTATCAAACAAGAAGACAAGCGTGGAAAAATTTCACACTACTATTCAGGCATGAAATACTATTCCCAAATAGTACCTGTCAGCGCGAGTTATATGTCAGGGGACAGATCCGCATGGGAAAGTTTCAACCTAGTTTATACGAAGTACTTGAAAATGCTGCAGGATAGTTCATACGCCCACGACGAAGAAACTGTCATCTCTCATTGCCATGAAGAATGCGCTGAATTATTTCATCTTATTAATCCAGAACAAAGAGCAAAGAATCTCCGTCGAAAATAAAAGAAAACACATGACTACAAGGAGTAAAAATTCATGTGATTAAAAAGATCACTTTCTGTCCTAAAATAGAGCTTTAATCCAAAACGATGCTAAAAAGCGATTCCTGGTTGTATTTAGATCTTCAGAAAACTGGATGTACTTTTTTAAGAGATAAACTCGCAAATATAACTGAATGCTCTCAGTTAATGGGTAAGAAGCATTCTGTTCCTTCTAACAAAGATCTCAAGCTCCCAACACTCTTAACCATTAGGGACCCCTCTACTTATTACTTCTCTCTCTGGTCTTACGGCTTAGATCGAAGAGGTGGTGTATGGAAGAAATCTAAAAAGCACCTTAAAAAAGAACAAATCGATCTATTATATGGCGAAAAAAGTGTTTCCTGCTTCTCAAATTTTCTGAATTATGTCTTAGAGCCACGAACTTTTTTAACAGGGAATATAAAAATAGATTTATACAGCTACAGGATCCTAAGACTACTAGTTCCAAACAAAAAAACCCTTTGCAAGCTGGCCATTAAACTGCATTCGGAACGCAAAGAAAAGTTTTTCGAAAGGAGATTTAAGCGCTATCTCCCAACCGTATTACTTCCAACCGAACACATGAATTTATATTTTCACAAGCTTTCTGATAGCGGCAAGCTTGATTTTCTTCATCTACGACCAACATGGAAGGAAGCATTTCCCTTGGATTCTGAATTAAAGAATTCCTCTAAACTTTCAAGAAATATTATTGCTAGCAATTCTAATCCTTTTCTATCGAAAGAAATGATCTCAAAAATTGAAAGAAAATCTCAACTTGCTGTCTGGTTACATAAAAGAGCAATTAATTCTATACGATAATTTAACTGATTAATACTTGAGGATCTTGAAGTTTGCGCGAAAGAAATTCTTCTGCACAATAAATTACAAATTCAGAAGCTTCAATATATCAGATTCCTGACAACCTTGAAGTTATACAGCTCTCTTTCATGAGAACTTGCCCCAATCAAAGGACCTCACTTCTGATACCGTAGAGTAGTTAAAAATAGTATTAATTCCAGCTACCTCTAATTTCAAAACATGACTACCAATTCGACCTACGGAGAACTCACCAACAAAGGTGCGTCCACCAACATCGCCTGGCATGAGGCCTCCGTGGGCCGCGACGAGCGCTCGCAGCAGCGGGGGCACCGCAGCGCCATTCTTTGGTTCACCGGACTCTCCGGCTCCGGCAAGAGCACCCTGGCCAATGCCGTCAACGCAGCCCTGTTCGAGCGGGGGCTCGCCACCTATGTGCTGGATGGCGACAACATCCGCCACGGCCTCTGCAAAGACCTGGGCTTCTCCGATGCCGACCGTGAAGAGAACATCCGCCGCATCGGTGAAGTGGCCAAGCTGTTCCTGGATGCGGGCGTGATCGTGCTGACCGCTTTTGTGTCGCCCTTCCGTGCAGACCGGGACAAGGCCCGTGAGCTGGTGGAGGACGGTGACTTCCTCGAGGTGTTCTGCGCCGCTGATCTCGAGGTCTGCGAATCCCGCGACCCCAAAGGCCTTTACGCCAAAGCACGGGCGGGGCAGATCAAGGAATTCACCGGAATCTCCAGCCCCTACGAAGCCCCCGAAACTCCCGAGCTCAAGATCGACACAGGCAAGCAGGATCTGGCCGACTCCGTGGAACTGGTGATCAAAGCGCTCCAGGATCGTGGGGTGATTCCGGCGGCCTGAGTTCACCGTCGTCGGCCCTGGCGGCATCCGCCAGGGTCTTGACACAACTGGCCACAGGCACCGCCAACAGCAGTCCCAGCAGACCCCCCACGCCATAGAGGGCGCCCACCCGGGCGCCGATCGGCAAGGCAATCAGCAGCCAGGCCGGTTGCAAGCCAACAATGCTTCCCATCAGCCGCGGTTGGATCACCTGGTCCACGATCTGACCGACCACGATCGCCGCGGCAAGCAGCTCAAAGCCTGTGCGGGGGTCCTGAACCGCCAGCACCGCACTCACCGAGACAATCGACACCGCACTGGCGTAGGGCACCAAGGTGGTGAAGCCGATCAGCACGGCGAACAAGACGCCGTAGGGAATGTTCAGGGCGGTGAAGACCAGAAGCTGGCCAGCACTGAGGATCAGCGCCAGCAGCACCTGGCCGGCGAAATAGCCGCGGAAGGTGCGCTCAAGGGTCGTTTGCACCAGACCCCGCCAGCGGTCGGGCAGCCAACGAGCCAGACCGTCGACGATCGAATCTGCCCCAAGCAGCAGAAACACCGCGAGCACCACCACGATCACCACATTGATCGTGGTGCCCACCGTCGCCCCCAGCAGGCCCAACAGCCGCTGACTCAACTGCGTCGCCAGACGGCTGAACTGGGACACCAGATCGCTGCTGAGATCAGCAAAATCCGCGGGCAAGCCATGGTCCACAGCCCAAAGCTGACCCCGATCGATCCACTGTTCTGCCGCCGTGAGCAGGGACGGCGAAGCACTGATCAATTGACTGAGCTGTTCAATCAAAAGCGGCACCAGGGCCACAGCCGCCCAGACCAGCAGCCCAAGGGTCACCAGCACCACACTCACGATCGCCCAAGGGCGAGGCAGACCCCGTTGCGCGAGCCAGCGGCAGGGCAGGTCCAACAAAAAGGCGATCAAGGCCGCGGTGAGGAACAGCCCGGGGAATGGGGCGAACTGCACCAGCAAACGCTTCAGCACAAAGGCGTTTAAGCCCAGCACCGGCAGCAGAAGACCGAGTCTCAACCAGGCTGGCCAGGGCGTCATCGTTTCGATGACGCGAATCGATCAGTGCTGCTCAAGGGAAGCCGGCTTGGAAGCGGAACTGACGTAATGGCACCAAAAACTGAGCCAGGCGGCAATCCCGAGGAACTTGAAACCCTCTTCAAAGATCTGCACCGTCTCGTAGGAATTCGGCCAGAGCCCCTGCAGGGCATCGGTCAGAACCGACAGGCCCAACAGGACAACGGAGACCAAAAAGGTGTTGCCACCGAAGCGACGCAGTGGGCCACGGAAGCGGAACAACAGCAGCCCGGTGAAAAAGGCGTAGGTGATGTAGAGGAACGCCTCGCCGAGGTAGCGATCATGCACCAGGAACATGTCGTCGAGGCAGAGCCAGAGCGAGAAACCGCCCCCACAGAAGGCGAATTGACGGTTCACAACGGAGCCCTGGATCTGCCGGGTGGACGCCGCAAACAAGGCAATAGCCGCCGACGCCATCCAAAGCAGATAGCCCACGCTTGAGAGAAACCCTTCTCCTAGAGGGGCCTTGCAGGACTGGGCCAAGTCCTTCAGCACCATCTTGGCGCTGATGCCCTCCGAGGCGCTCCAGACCAGGGCGACCACATAAACGATGGCCGCAGGCACCACCGACCAAAGCAGCGTGGAACGCAGGGTGGAACGAACGGGAACAGTCATGAAGTCATCTGGGAGAGGTAATCCGTGCTGCCCAGATCAACCAGGCGCGCATCCTTGGCGACGACAGCATCGTGGAGGCTGCTGCGGAAGTCCTCAAGTTTCTGGGCCAGGCCAGCATCGGCCACAGAAAGGATCTGCGCCGCCAGCAAGCCGGCATTGAGGCCTCCACCGATGGCGACCGTGGCCACCGGAATCCCCCCCGGCATCTGCACGATCGAGTGGAGGGAATCGACCCCGGACAGCGCCCGGCTTTTCACCGGGACGCCGATCACGGGCAGCGTGGTGAGGGCGGCGACCATGCCGGGGAGATGGGCTGCCCCGCCGGCGCCGGCGACGATCACCCCAAACCCCTGGTCCCGGGCCGCTTGAGCGAAGTTCACCATCTCCAAGGGAGTGCGGTGGGCCGAGAGCACCCGAACCTCCACATCCACCCCCAGCTCGCGCAGGATCGCGGCGGCAGGCTCCATGGTGGGCAGGTCAGAGTCACTGCCCATCACAACGGCAACACGGGGAAGCACTGGCGGCACAACGCAGAGGGGCAAGACTGCCATCGTCTCCCCTCATGGCTGCAGAAGCCAGTGTTGCGTTGATGCACCGGATCACCAACATTCGACTTCCGGGTCCCCTGCCTAGGGACGGAGAGCAGCGCTATGCCATCGACCTGGACGAGCAGGGTCTGATCTGCCGCATCGAGGCGATTGGCGGCGAGGCGCAACAAGAGGCTCAACAAACCGATGCGAACTGGAACGGTGACTGGCTCAGCCCCCGGGGTGTTGACCTGCAGATCAACGGCGGGTTGGGGCTGGCCTTCCCGGAACTGAGCGAGAGGGATCTGCCCCGGTTGGAGGAGCTCCTCGAGCTGTTGTGGCGCGATGGGGTCGAAGCGATCGCACCGACCCTGGTGACCTGCGGCATCGCGCCGCTGCGCCAGGCCCTGGCCGTGCTGCGGCAGGCGCGGGACCTGCATCAACCCGGCCGTTGCCGGCTGCTGGGGGCCCATCTGGAGGGCCCCTTTCTGGCCGAAGCCCGCCGCGGTGCCCATCCCCGTGAACACCTGGCCAGCCCCAGCCTGGAGGCTCTCGAGGAACGAATCGGTGGGTTCGAAACGGAGATTGCCCTGGTCACCCTGGCCCCCGAACTGGAGGGAGCCGCTGCGGTGATCGGGCGACTGCGGGAGCTGGGCATCAGCGCGGCCCTGGGCCACAGCGCCGCCACGGCCGAACAGGCCAGCACCGGGTTCGATCAGGGGGTGGCGATGCTCACCCACGCCTTCAATGCCATGCCGGGCTTGCACCACCGGGCACCGGGCCCTCTTGGGGAAGCCTGCAGGCGCGGAGGGGTAGCCCTGGGGCTGATCGCCGATGGCGTGCACGTGCACCCCACGATGGCGGTGCTGTTGCAACGGCTGGCAGCGGAGCAGACGGTGCTGGTGAGCGATGCGCTGGCCCCCTACGGCCTGGCCGACGGAGAGCACCGCTGGGATGAGCGGGTGCTGCTGGTGGAGAACGGCACCTGCCGCCTCGAGGACGGCACCCTGGCGGGGGTGACCCTGCCGCAACTGGAGGGAGTGAAACGGCTGGCCCGCTGGAGTGAGGCTCCCAGTGCTGCGATCTGGAGCGCCACGGTGGCACCGCGGCAGGTGATTGGCGATGCAACGGGGTGCATGGATGCCCTGATGGGACGGCCACTGACGCAACTGCTGCGCTGGCACCAGAAAGAGGGTGAGCTGCACTGGGCCTGCGCTGCTTAGGATCCCGCCGACGCAAACCCTTCCGCCATGGCCCCCGATCAACTGCTGGAGCAGAAACAGGCCGAGAAGAAAGAGGTGAAGGGCTATTTCGAAACCACGGGTTTCGACCGCTGGAACCGCATCTACAGCGACAGCGATGATGTGAACAAGGTGCAGCGCAACATCCGCATCGGTCACCAGAAAACCGTTGATGAGGTGCTGGCCTGGATCGAAGAGAGCGGTGAACTCAGCAACGTGAGTTTCTGTGATGCCGGCTGCGGCGTGGGCAGCCTCAGCCTGCCACTGGCAGCGATGGGGGCCGGCTCGATCAGCGCCAGCGACATCTCCGAGGCCATGTCCCAGGAGGCGGAGCGCCGAGGACGCGAGGCTGGTCTCGACATGGCCAAGCTGAACTTCTTCGCCAGCGACCTGGAAAGCCTGAGCGGCTCCTTCCACACGGTGTGCTGCCTGGATGTGTTCATCCATTACCCCCAGGAGCCAGCCGAAGAGATGGTGAAACACCTCTGCAGCCTCTCCGAAGAACGCTTGATCGTGAGCTTTGCTCCCTACACGCCGCTGCTGGCGCTGCTGAAGGGCATCGGTCAGCTGTTCCCCGGCCCCAGCAAAACCACCCGGGCTTACACCCTCAAGGAAGACGGCATCGTCAAAGCGGCGGAAGCCTGCGGCTTCAAGCTGGTGCGCCGCAGCCTGAACAAGGCCCCCTTCTACTTCTCGCGCCTGATCGAATTCCGCAAGGCTTGATCAGATCTGAAGAGCCCTCTTCCAGAGCAAAACCCTCCCTCAGTTGAGGGAGGGTTCAACAGCCACCACCTCCCTCAACTGAGGGAGATTCAGATCAAACCAGACCAGTGAAATCCGACAGGCTGAAATCACCGTTGCCGCCAATGATGGCGTCGAAGGCTGGGGCGCGTTCGATCACCTCCGCATAGCTCGCCCCCTGGCGCAGCAAATCATCGGCGGCTGCCACCAGGCTGGCGTCACCTTCGGCATCGTTGCTGAGGGCCCAGAACATCATTCCCCCCAGTCCCTTTTCTTCCACATAGGCCGCCTTACCGGCAATGGTGGCGGTGGTTTCCATCGAGCTCCACTCATCGCCGTCGTAGAGGAAGGCCGCCTTGTTGTCGTCATCCCAGTAGAGATTGCGCGTCCCCGTCACGACGTCGTCGAGCAAATCCTTGTAGTCGTAGACACCGGCTTCAAACGAACCGGTGGCGTCACGGCCGGAGCCGAATTGTTGATAACCGAAGGTTCCACCATCAGCAACGTTCCCCCAGGCACGGGTGTACGCGGGGGCCCCCATCACCACCTTGCTGAGCTCGATCCCCGCCGTCTCGAACACATCCACAGCCCCGGTGACGTCGTAGTTGTTGGCGTCACCGGTCATGGCGGCCTGATGGCCCGTAACGTTCTCCCAACCGCCGTGGAAGTCGTAGGTCATCACGTTGTAGAAGTCGACGTAGGGGTCGATGCCTGCAAGGTTGAGGTTGGCCAGCTTCTCTTCGCCACCGGCCGTGGCGATCGACACCTCAAAGTCACGACCGGTTCGAACCGATAGATCATCGAGGGCGGTGCGCAGGTCACGCAGCACCAACTCAAAGTTGGCACCATCACTGGGGGAGTCCGCATTACCGGCCTTGCCGCCGCCGCCCGGATATTCCCAGTCGAAATCGACGACATTGAAGAAGTCGTAGGTCTCGAAAATGCGCACGGTCTCGCCGACGAACTTGTCGCGACCCTCCTGGGTGGCGTAGGCGGTGCTGAACTCATCGGACAGCGTCCAGCCACCGAGGGCAAAACCGAGGTTGACTTCAGGATTGAGCTCTTTGAAGCGGCGCAGCTGCGCAAAGTTGCCGGCGTCGTTGGTGCCAACGCCGTTCCAACCGATGGGTACCGATGTCACCGTGATGGCGTCACCGTTTTGGCTGACGGTGTAGCGCCCTGAGGTTTCGTAGACGTCGAGCAGCTCCGGAGCCATGGCGGCGTAGTCGCTGGAGCTGAAGGTGCGGCTGACCTGATCGGACTGGGAGAAGCGTTTCTGCAGGGCCGCGAACTCATCGAACAGGGTGATCGACCCATCCGCCTTCACATCAAAGAAGCTGTAGTTCATGTGGGTCATCGACTGACCATCGACGTCCGACAGATTGACGTCACGGCTGTAGATGCCCCACTCCTCGAAGTAGGTCACCACCCGCTTGTCGGTCGTGCCGTCAGGGCGTTCATAGTCGATGGTGACCGTGCCCCCCTCCGTCACTGAGATGTCGCCCGTGTCTGGGCTGTCGTCTGTGACCGGGCTGTCATCAACAACAGCGGCCTCAGCATCGGGGGGCTCCACAGCGTCACTGGCGTCCGGTTGCGGAGCAGCGTCAGGCTGCTCAACCACAGACGACTCAGCCTCGGACTCTTGCTGAGGGACCTCGGCGCTCGTAGCAGCGAGATCAAACACCTGGTTCGGATCCGAGAAGTCTCCGGAGCCCTGGTAGTAAGAGCTCTGCGCAGAACCCGCCGCCAGGGGGGCAGACCAGGACTTAGGGCTCAGGGTGACGGTGTAGCGGCCATCGTCTCGCAGGGTGTTGGTGAACTCGAAGTTGCTGACGCTCTTCAACGGTGCATCGGAGACAAAGCTCACCGTCCAGTCCGTGCCGACCGACGCGCCGGTGGTGTTCGTGACCGTGACGTTTCCAGCGAAAGTCCCCGACCAACCACCGGTGATCGTGGCGGACACCTCCAGACCGGAAGCAGCGGATTCAACCTCAGCGGTCGGCTCCGGATCGCTGGGCGGCTCGGAATCGCTGTCCGTCTCGGGGGCCATCTCCATGTCCGGATCCATGTCCATCGATGCGTGGTCGCCCATGGAATGGCTGTCGTGGGGAGGCTGCTCATTCACGGCCGTGTCGCCGGACTGGGTCTGGTAACCATCCGTCTGCTCACCCGCAGGAGCGGCCGGAGTCAGAAGAGCAGTGCGGTCCTTGAGCGTCAACGACTCCACCGCGCGACCAAAGGGGATCTCGAGGTTGTCTTCGACGATCTGATCAAAGTGGAATTCCAGGCTGGCCCCAGGAATGTCATCCAGATTGATGTTCTGGAAAATGAAGGTCTGCCCGGTGGGCTTGGTCGAAATGACCAAGTCGGCACCGTCCTGCGTCACCGAAAGACGCTCACGGGTGCCGTAATAGAGAAAACTGATCCTGTCAGTGGCCGGATCAAAGTCGCTGATGGTCTCGACCTTCCCGTACTCGTGCGAACGGATGTAAACGGTGTTGGGATCCTTCTCGCCGACGCCCAACTCCCACGACACAACGCCACCCAGGTCCTGACGCAGGTGTTCATTGCCAACGACGCCGTAGTCCCCAAGGGCCAGCTGGTCGTAGGTCACCCCCACCAGGGTCATCTTCTGGGCGTCATTCCAGGGGCTCAAGAAGGTGACGTCGCCCTCTTCCGTCTTGCCGAGAATCAAGTTGTGGACCGACTTGTCGCCAAAATCCAGACGATCGATGCCCGCGCGGAAGTCGGTGACCTCCCCTGAATAGACGTCGACCTCGAAAACGCGTGCTGGTGCATCGGCCGTCGGTGCTTCAGCCTCAGGCTGGGTCTCAGGCTCAGGCTCCGGTTGAGGCTCCAGAACAGGCTCTGGTTCCGGCTCGAGAGAAGGCTCCGGTTCAGAGCTCAAATCTGCACCAGTTGAATCAGCAAAGAACATCTCATCCGTCAATGTTCCGCTGTTGGGCAGATCCACGCTGACCGCGTTGAAACTCAGGCTCAAGGAGCCTCCGGCAGGAATGGACGCCCCCCAACTCGGAGGGCCAACGGTCACCTCATAGGTGCCGTCCCCCAGATCAACAACGTCGTAGGTGGACGACCACACCTTCACATCTGCCTGGGTGGTGCGAAAGGTGTACGACCAATCCGTGAGAGACGTGTCACCGGAATTGATCAAGGTCAACTGACCTGACATCCCTCCCCAATAGAGGCTGCCGGAAACGGATGCTTGAAGCGTCAAAACAGGAGTATTCAACTTGTTTTAAACCTAAAAACCCAAGCAACATTCTCTCTGAAAAGCGACTGAGAAAGATGAGTAAATTTGACACAAGTATAAACAACTACGAGTTCAGTTGCACAATATTTGCAATTACACATCCCTGAAAAGAGGGATGCCGATCGCTCAGCGAATCCCCCAATCGAGGGGAAGAGAAGACTCCAGGGCCAATCCATCTGCCACCAGCCTCCAGGCATGCAATCGATAGCCCCCATCCCCGGGGGTTGCGGTTGCTGAAATCTCGCGATGAGGCAAATACAACGGATCCCCCAGCAACGGACTGCCCAGCTGCGCCAGATGAATGCGGATCTGATGCGGCCGGCCGGTGGCGATCGTCACCTGCAAGCGATCGCCCTCTGCCGTGCGTTCCAACAGCTCCAGTTCGGAGTGGGCTGAGAGCCGTTTGCGAATCGGCGCATCATCGAGCAGTTCCGGCCCCCAGATCCAGCCCAGGAGCGGGTGCGGCCGTTCCACCACATCACTGCTCAGCGTCAAACACTGCCCCAACTCCAACCCCGGCACCAGGCGGCTCCAGGCCTGATACACCTTGCGGCAACCGCCGTCGGGCCGGAACTGCTTCGACCAGAGGGCACGGGTTTGCGGCGTGCGGGCACACACCTGTAGGCCGGAGGTGAACCGCCCCAGGCGGTGCACCGGCCGCGCACCGGTGGATTCGAGCAAGGCCGTGAGTGTGTGGCGCAGGAAGCCACCACCGGGCATCACCGGCAAACCGGAAGGCTTGTTGATCACCAACAGGTCACCGTCGTCGTGGATCGTCTCCCACTGGTCAGGGATCGCCTCCTCCAGCCAGGGCGGACGCCGCCAACCAAGAGTCTCGCCGCCCTGCAGCACTCGATCGCCAGTGAGAAGCACTCCGTTCCAATCCAGCTCACCGGCAGCGATCCGCTGCTGCCACACCACCCCATTGGAGTGGCGGTAGCGATTCGCCAGCCAATCGCTCACCAAGATGCCGGCATCCGCTGGCGGCACCTTGTCGCGGTAGGTCCAGCCGTGGTTGAGCGCAGCCTCGCGCCAGCCAGCTCTCAAGTCACCAGACGGTGCTCCAGGGCGTAGCGCACCAGTTCGGTGCGGCTGGAGGTGCCCGTCTTGTTGAACAGCCGGCTCACGTACTTCTCGACGTTGCGAATCGACGTCTCCAGCTGGCGGGCAATCTCCTTGTTCATCAGGCCTTCGGCCACCAGCTGCAGCACGCTCGCCTCCCGCGGCGTGAAGCTGTGCACCACCGGCTCGGTGGAGGGCAGCGCTTCGGCCTGGGCCAGAAGCGAGCGGATCTCGGTGATCTGCTTGGCCATCTGACCCATGTCGGTATCCGCAAAGCGCGCCGCCTCCTGCAGCAGCCGTTGCTGGCGCTGAGCCACGTTGCGCACCCGCGCCACCAGCTCATCGGGATCGAAGGGCTTGGGGATGTAGTCATCCACCCCGGCCAGATAACCCTGGGTGCGGTCGGCCGTCATGCCCTTGGCGGTGAGGAAGATCACCGGGGTGCCACCGAGCCGTTCATCAGCGCGCAGCTTCTGCAGCAGGCCATAGCCATCTAGCCGCGGCATCATCACGTCGCTGATCACCACATCCGGCAGCATCTGCTGCGCCTTGGCGAAGCCTTCCTCCCCGTCCACCGCGGTGGTCACCTCAAAGCCTTCGTCTTCCAGGTAGGCCTGCACCGCCGTGCGAAGACCCGGCTCGTCGTCCACCAGCAACAGGCGCGGTGCCGGCACCGCGGCCTCGGCGGATTCAGCGGTGGGGATGGGCGCGTCGCTCATGGCTGGAATCGCTCTGGCCGCAATGTATGGAGAGCAAGCTCAACGGGCCAGTGCGGGTAACTGCTCCTGCTGTTCGGGAATCAGGGTGGAAAAGCCCAGATCCAGTGCCTTCTGGCGCAACGTGGCAGGGTCGGTTCCCGCCACCTCCGGCATGCAGGCCGCCCACCACACCAGGTGATCCTCCCGGTTCACGTCCGTGATCGGACCGCCGGGATTAATGGTGCGCACGTAAACCGCCAAAGGGGTGCGTTTCACCCTCAGAGGCTTGTCCGTGGAGCAATTGACGCTCTCGACATAGACGTTCAGATCCGATGCCGACTCCTCCCACAAGCTGTAGATGCGGGTATCGGGATTCGACGGCGCTGGCTTGACCCCATAGATCCCGATCGACAGGGTGCCGATGGGGGCCGGGCGTTCAATCAACACCTTGAGATCGGCTGGCCGCGATTGCCGCATCCGCTCCAGCACCTGCTGACGATCAAAGCTGCCGACAGGCTGCGTCCAGATCAGCCCGCCCAAGCCCAGCAGAGCCATCGGCAATCGCAGACCCATGCCTGTGCTGTTCGCAATGCAGCACCATGATCGCAACATCTGCCTGCACCGTCCTGAGCGGCTCGGCTCTCGCCTTTGATTTCCAGGCCACCACCCCCTGTGCGGCTGAGGTGGTGGAGGCGATGGCGCCCTTCTGGAGTACGGACTGGGGCAATCCCTCCAGCCGCCAACATCGGCTCGGCCTCAGTGCCTCAGCCGCGGTGAACGTGGCGCGGCGCCAGCTGGCGGAGGCGGTGGGGGTGAAGCCGGAACGGCTGGTGTTCACCAGTGGTGCCACCGAAGCAAACAACCTGGCGCTGCTGGGCCATGCCCGCGCCCTGGGAAGAGGCCATCTGATCAGCGTGGCCACCGAACACCACGCCGTGCTGGATCCACTCCGGCAACTGCAACGGGAAGGGTTCAACGTCAGCCTGCTTGCCCCAGGCCCCGATGGACTGATCAGCCCCGAGCAGCTGGAGGCGGTGATCACCCCCGAAACGCGGCTGGTGAGCGTGATGGCGGCCAACAACGAAATCGGCGTGCTCCAGCCGCTCGAGCAACTGGGAACGGTTTGCCGCCGCCATGGCATCACCCTGCACAGCGATGGGGCCCAGGCCTTCGGAACGCTGCCGCTGAACCCTGATGCCCTGGGGGTTGACCTGCTCAGCCTCAGTGCCCACAAGTTCTACGGGCCCAAGGGCATTGGCGCCCTAGTGCTGCGGGAGGACATCGCCATCGAACCGCTGCAGTGGGGGGGCGGCCAGGAAGCCGGGCTCCGGGCCGGCACCCTGCCCACCGCCTTGATCGTGGGCTTTGCCGCCGCCGCCCGCCTTGCGCTGCAGGAACAGGAGCAGCGCAACAGCCATCTTCAGCACCTGCGCGATCAGCTGTGGGAGGGCCTGCAGCAGCGCCTCCCCGGCGTGCTGCTCAATGGGGCCCTGCAGCCGCGCCTGCCCCACAACCTCAACATCAGCCTTCCCGGGGTGAACGGCAGCCGCCTGCACCGGGCCCTGCGCCCGCACCTGGCCTGCAGCAGTGGCTCCGCCTGCAGCAACGGTGCCCCGTCCCACGTGCTGCAAGCAATCGGCCGCTCACGAGCTGAAGCCGAAGCCTCTCTCCGGCTGAGCCTGGGGCGCCAGACCACAGCCCGCGACGTGGAGCAGGCCATCACAGCGATCACCGACGCCGCAGCTGCCGCCGGGTTCCTCAGCGGTCGCTAAGCAGGGGCCAAACGCTGGGCCACACGCCATTTGGCACTGCGGCTGCGGGGGTTGGCCTCCTCCTCCTGCTCGGTGGCCACCACCGGCTTGCGGGTGATCCGTTGCAAGCGCTCATCGCGCAGGAAGGCGGTCTTGACGCGGCGGTCTTCCAGGGAATGGAAGCTGATGATCCCCAGCAGACCATTGGGCTCCAGCCAGTCGGGGGCTTGCCGGAGAAGGCGATCGAGCACCCCCAACTCATCGTTCACCGCAATCCGCAGGGCCTGAAAGGTGCGGGTGGCGGGGTGAATCCGCCCCCGCCGCGCCTTGGGGGGATAGCAACCGGCCACGGCGTAGGCCAAGGCCGCGGTGCCCTCATAGGAGCCCTTGTCCTTGAGGTCCGCTTTGATCCGCCGGGCGATGCGGCGGGAGAGCCGCTCCTCCCCGTAGCCATAGATCAGATCCGCAAGCTCGTTCTCCTCCAGGCGATCGATCAGCTCAGCCGCAGTCTCCCCCTCACCGCCAGCATTCATCCGCATGTCCAAGGGACCATCCAGGCGAAAACTGAAGCCCCGCTCCGCCACATCCAGCTGCGGGCTGCTCACCCCCAGATCCGCCAGCACCATCACGGCGGGCTCGGGCGGCACATAGTCGGCAAAGTTGGTGGCCACGATCGAGACGCGATCACCGAAGGGGGCCAGACGCTCCGCCGCCGCGGCCCGGGCCGTGGCGTCCTGGTCCAGGCCGATCAAGCGCAGGCCGGGATGCTGTTCCAGCAACAGGGCGCTGTGGCCGCCGCCCCCAAGGGTGGCGTCGATGAACAGTCCATCCGGACGGGGGATCTGCCGGGCCGCATCCAGCACCGCATCGGCCAGCACGGGCACATGGCTGAAGGGGGACACAAGCCACAGGCGAAGACTCCTTAAGATCTACTCATCGATCGGACCACCGCTCCCATGACGCAGCTGGAAACGCGCACGGAGCCCATGGTGGTGAACTTCGGGCCCCACCACCCCTCGATGCACGGGGTGCTGCGGCTCGTGGTCACCCTTGATGGTGAGGATGTGGTCGACTGCGAACCGGTGATCGGTTACCTCCATCGCGGCATGGAGAAGATCGCCGAGAACCGCACGAACGTGATGTTCGTGCCCTACGTGAGTCGCATGGACTATGCGGCGGGGATGTTCTACGAGGCGATCGTGGTGAACGCCCCGGAAAAACTGGCGAACATCCCGGTGCCCAAGCGGGCGAGCTACATCCGGGTGCTGATGCTGGAACTGAACCGCATCGCCAACCACCTGCTCTGGCTTGGACCCTTCCTGGCAGACGTGGGGGCCCAGACCCCGTTCTTCTACATCTTCCGCGAGCGGGAGATGATTTACGACCTCTGGGAAGCTGCCACCGGCCAGCGGCTGATCAACAACAACTATTTCCGCATCGGCGGCGTCGCCGCTGACCTGCCCTGGGGATGGCTGGAGAAATGCCGTGATTTCTGTGACTGGTTCGGCCCCAAGATCGACGAATACGAAAAGCTGATCACCAACAACCCGATTTTCCGGCGCCGGATTGAAGGGTTGGGAACGATCGAGAAGCAGGACGCCATCAACTGGAGCCTCTCCGGACCGATGCTGCGCGCTTCCGGCGTGCCCTGGGATCTGCGCAAGGTGGATCACTACGAGTGCTACGACGACTTCGACTGGCAGGTGGCCTGGGAGAAGGAAGGCGACTGCTACGCCCGCTATCGCGTGCGCATCGAAGAAATGCGCCAGTCGCTCAAGATCCTGCGCCAGGCCTGCGACATGATTCCCGGCGGCCCCACCGAAAACCTCGAGGCCAAGCGCCTCAATGAAGGCAAGGGCAGCGACGCTGCAAGTTTCGACTTCCAGTACGTGGCCAAGAAGGTGGCACCCACCTTCAAGATCCCCAACGGCGAGCTCTACACCCGGCTGGAATCCGGCAAGGGCGAGATCGGCGTGTTCATCCAGGGCAACAACGACGTCACCCCCTGGCGCTTCAAGATCCGCGCTGCCGACAGCAACAACCTTCAGATCCTTCCCCACATCCTCAAGGGACACAAGGTGGCCGACATCATGGCCATCCTCGGTTCCATCGACGTAATCATGGGATCGGTGGATCGCTGATCAACGCAACCGATAACGCTCAGCGCGACTGAGCCAAAGCAAGAGCACCACGAGCAACGGGGTCAATAAGTCGGTGTAGAGAATCGAGCCGGCATTGAACTGGGCATTGTTGTTGTCCACCAACAGAGACACAACATGGCCGACACCGTCGGCAAAAAACCAGCTTCCGTAAGCAACCATGGCCGCCAACAGGTAGTCCCGGCGGCGATACCAGACACTGCTGAAACCCAAGATGCCGATCGTGAGGTTGGCGTATGCCACCTCGTTCTGGAACGGACTGTTGGGCCAGCCGATCTGTTCAGCCAAGAACGGCCCGAAGGCCAAATGAGCCACAAAGCCGTAAACACCGCCGATCCCCAACACCCAGAAGGCAATCCAAATCAGGGATGCCTCGGCCCATCGATCCACCCGCCAAGCCCGACGGGTCTGCAAAACAGCCAACAGCAGCGCCAGGATCAAGGTCCAGACCGGCACGTTGGACAGCAAGGCTCGAATCAGAGCAGCCATCGCCTCATTGGACATCACTGATCAGACTGTGGCCAGGCCAGCTGGTCGCATCAAGCTCTGAACCGTTTCCTTCGTCGGCTGCAACGCACGGGTTTCTTGCTACCCGCAACCCTCACGGGCGCGGTATGGCTCAAAGGCTTGCATCCAGGGATACCCGGCCTGAGCTGCCCGCTTCGCGCCCTCACCGGCGTGCCCTGCCCCACCTGCTTTCTGACCCGAGCAACAAGCGCAGCACTCACTGGTGATCTGGGCGGATCGCTGCAATGGCATCTCTTCGGCCCGGTAGTTGCCGTTGTGCTGGTGCTCTGGAGTGTGGTGGCCCTCAGGCAACAGCGGCTCATCCCAAAGGACCTGCCCTTCTGGCCCCTGCCGGTCATCACTGGAGGGTTGATCAGCTACTGGCTGCTGCGGCTGGGCACCAACAGCTGGCCCAGCGGCTGAGCCTTCAGCGCAACAGGCCGCGCTCATAGGCCACGTTCTGAAGGAAAAAGCTGGCCATGGGTATCACCACAAAGCCACCCAGACCACAGGTCACCAAGGCCAGAAACGCCACGACAATGCCCGTCAATACCTCGAGGCCCACAAAGCTCAGGCCATTTTCGGAGCGATACACCACCTGAAATGACTGGGAGAACGCTTCGCCGATGCCCATGTCGGTGACGAAGATGCGATTCACGAACACCGGCGTCACCAACGCCACTGCAATACCGGGAAGGATGCAGAGCAGAAAACCGATGGTCGTGGCGAATGAAAAGAACAGCCCCGCCAGGAGATAACGCCACCAACGGCCTGTAAGCAGCTGGATAGCCGCTGAAATCGTCACCACCTCACCGCTCTCGTAATAGAGGGCAGGAACAGCCACCAACAACACCGACAACAGGCTTGCCAGAAGCGAGAAGGGCAGCTGAACCAGTTGGGCCAGAACACCCCCCAACCCCAGCGCTGCATCGCTGCTGCCGAGAGTCGCGGACACCGCGATGAGGATCAGGGCATAGGCGAGAACACCGAGCAGCGAGAGCACGATGGAGCCCACCCAGATCACCAGCACCACAGGGATGTGCTCCAGGAAAGCCTGCCAGGCCTTTTGGATGGACGGGGGCTCGAAGGCGATCGGCGCGGCCATGGTTCAGGCTGAACTTCTGTCAGGGTGACAGTCGGAACCGGCTTCAACAACACAACGCCATGACCTCTGCCCCTTGGCTGGAGCTGAGCCGAACCGTGCGCTTCAGCGACACCGACGCAGCAGGCGTGATGCACTTCCAGCAGCTGCTGGGCTGGTGCCACCAAGCCTGGGAGGAAAGCCTCGAACGCTTTGGTCTGCCGGCGGGTTCGGTGTTCCCCGGCGGCCGCGGGGGGCAACCGAGCGTGGCCTTGCCGATCGTGCACTGCCATGCCGATTTCCGCGCCCCGGTGCAGGTGGGCGACCAGCTGCTGATCCGCCTGGAACCGGAACGGCTCGATCCCAGCAGTTTTGGAGTAAACAGCCAGGTGCTGCTGAAGGAGCAGCTGGTGGCCAAAGGCTGCCTGCGTCATGTCGCCATCAACGCCAACACCCGGCGCCGCTGTGCCCTGCCCGATGGCGTGGACCGTTGGCTGGAAGCGTCAAGCCTCGGCCGCATCCAGCCGCTCTAACCACTCCCGCCAGCGCTGGCGCTGCCATTTCCCCAGCGCCGAAGGGGCCAGGCCGGGGCATACGACCCATCGTCTTGGCGTCTCCGCCGGCGGCCAAGGCCGCGTCAGCAGCTCAAGGCGCTGCAGCACTGCAGCATCAGAGCTGCCCACCAGGGCCACCAGCCGCTGCCCCCATTCCACATCGTCCACCCCGAGCAACAGCACGCCGCTCACCGGGAGCGATGCCGCCTGCAGCGCCGCCATCAAGCGCTCCTCCAGCTGCTCGGGGAACACGGTTTCCCCCCCGGAGTGAATGGCGCCATCGATGCGCCCGGCAATCTGGAGACCGGGGGTCAACGCGGCCTTATCCCCGGAGCACCACCAGCCATCGGCATCCGTAAGCGGTTCCCAGCGATCCGACTGATCAGCACTCCATCGGCCCAGGGCCAAACGATCGGTGCGCACCTGAAGCGCCCCATCAGGAGCCAGCCGCAACTCCACATCCACCAGCGGATCCCCACACCCCGCCTCTCCAGCCAGGAATCGCTCCGGCGGTAACGCCGCCACCATCGCCGCCGTCTCCGTGGACCCGTAACAGGGCGACAGCGGCAGCTGCAAGGCCCGTGCCTGATCCGCCAGCGGAGAAGGGAGGGCCGCACCACCGATCCAGATCAGCTGCAGCTGCTGCAGGAAGGCCACCCCATCGGGATGGGCCAGCAGACGTGCCAGCTGCGTGGGCACCAAGGACAGCACGGCAGGATTCGTCTCCCAAGCGGGCAGGCCCTGACAGAACGCGAGCAATTCGGTGGGGGTTTTCATCAACCCCGGCGTCAGTGTCTGATGCCCCGCGCCCCAGCAGCGGCTGCGCCACCAGGGCATCAGACCACTCACATGGGCCAGTGGGAGAGGATTGAGCAGCAGGGTGGAGGCGGGATCAACGCCGATGCCCGTCAACCAATGGGCGGTGGCGGCGGCTGAACGATCCAGATGGAGCGACGGCTGGGCGCAGCAACGGCTGCCGCCACTGCTGCCACCACTGCGCACCAGCACCCCCGGGCCCGGAGGCAATTGAGCGATGGGGGCCGCGTCCGCCTCGGGCGACAGGGGGACCCACTGCTCCGCCGCCAGCCCCTGCTCCAGCCGCCCGAGCTCGCTCATGCCGCCGCGGCCCAGACCTGCTCTGGATCGTTGGAGAACATCGGCCCCGCTGGCGTCCAGCCGGGGGCCAGGCCCGGTGCCGCCGGCGTGGGGCCCTGGGCTTGAAGCCCGGCCAGATGCTCCAGCCAGCGCCGACCGATGCCGGTTTCAAACGCCGTGCTCAGCATCCGTTGGGGCAGCCCCGCCTGCAGCTCCCGCAACAGCAGGCGGGGATCACCCTCCAGCGCAGGCCGGCGCACCTGCCAGCCGCTCCAGCTGCGGCGCAGCTCCGGCTGCTGGTCAAGCGATTCATCAAGGGCCACCGGTCCCAGCGCCGCCAACTGCTCCAGGCCGGCTTGATCCTCCACCGCCAGCGGCTGCTCCAACCAGTCCAGGCGCGGGTCATCGCGCAACCGCTGCATCCAGGCCTGGGCCGTGCTGCGGTCCCAACCGCCATTGGCATCCAGACGCAACCGGGCCGTGAGCGGCAGCCGCTGGAGCAGAGGCTCGAGCAGCTGACGCTCCAGAGCATCCGGCGCCGTGGCCACCTTCCACTTGAAGGTGCAGCGCTCCAGGCCACCCATCGATGCCGCAGCAGCCTCCAGGGCCAAAAGCATCGCCTCGCCAGCCGGCAGCAACAGCGCCGGGGCCGGAGCCTTCAGCCAGCCCTGGGGCGAAGCAACGCCCACCACACCCTGCAGCTCCGCCAGTGCCGCACCAACGCCAAAACCCACCGGCCCCGGGGCCTCCTGCAACACAATCTCCAGCTGAGCCTGAGAAAGCACGTCCGGCAGCGCGGCGAGGGCGTGCTCACAGGCCGTGAACTGATGCGGCTGAAGCGGAGCCACTTCTCCCCAGCCCACGGCCCCCTGATCGTCATCCAGCCGCAGCAACCAGCCAGAGCGCTCCCGCAGCTCGCCGGATGCCGTGCGCAGGGGCTGCAGCAGGGCAAAGCGAAAGCGGCGACGCTGCAACCGGAGCGTCATCCGCCGGTCCAGAAACGAGCCAGCGCCAGGCCCGCACTCAGCCCCAGACCATTCCAGCCCTGGAAGCGCAAGGCCAGAAATTTGCTGCCGCTGATCAGCTCCGGCCGGTCGTGGTGGCGCTGGAGCAGACGCATCAGCTGCACGCCGGCAGGAAGGCCGAGAGCGCTCAACAACACCGTCGGAGGCCAGTCCCCGTGCAGCACGGGAACCCATTCCAGCGCCAGCGTCAGGGCCACAAACCAGGGCACCAAGGCCGCCGCCCGGGCCGTGCCCAGACGCACCACCGGCGACCGTTTGCCATGGGCAGCGTCCTCCTCCACCTGATGGAAGTGGGAGCAGAACAACACCAGGGTGGTCGCCAGGGCGGGACCCGCCCCCAAGATCAAGGCGGTGCCCCAAGGAATTGACGCCATGCCCCTTGGTTGCAACACCACCAGGGCCGCTGCGGTGGCGAAGGGCCCAAAGGCCAACCAGCACAGGGGCTCACCCAGGCCGCGATAGCCCAGACGGAATGGAGGGCCCTGGTACACGTAACCCAGACCGCAGCAGACCAGCACCAGGGCCAGCACCGCACCGCTGCTGTTCCAGGCCAACCCGGCCATCACCAGCAACCCCAGCACCAGCGCAGCAGTCGCCCCCTGGGCGACACGGTCCCGGCGGCCGGTGAGGTTCACCACGGAATGGGGCTTACCGGTGGCATCCACACCCGTGGCCGCATCAAAAACATCGTTGCTGAGGTTTTCCCAAAGCAACAGCAGGATGGCCGCCAACACAAAGCCCCCCAGCTGCAGCCATCGCAGGGAGCCCGCCACCCCGAACTGCCATCCAGCCGCCAGCAGCACAGGCATCACGGCAACGGAATACATCGGCCACTTGATCGCTGCCTTCCACAAACGGCGCCGATCGGCGTAACGGGATGCGACAGCCTGCGGCTCAGACATGGACAGGACCCGTTCCCGCAGGGCGAAGACCCATACATTTGAGCAGTAACCCTGGCCGGAAACGCCGCGGATGTCGGCTGATTGTTGTTTCAGCACCCTCCTCTCCGCTGCCCAGCGGGGATGGTTGGCCTGTGACGGCGATGAAGCGCTGCTCAGCCTGGCCCTGCCGATCGAAGGGATCGACCCGCTTCTGGCCTTGCCGCAGCTGGCGGAGCAGGAAAGCCTGCAGGTGCTGTGGGACAGCGCGCCAGGCCTCTGCCTGGCTGCCGCAGGGCCCTGCCAGGAACTGGAGCTGGCGGGCAGCCGTCGCTTTGAGCAGGCCCAGCGCTTCGCCGACCTCTGCCTCAGCCGTCTGCACGACACAGCACCGGACAGCCCAGCCCATGCGCGGCCTCGGGTGCTGCTGCGCTTCCGCTTCTTCGATCAGGTGAGTGAGCGACGCCGCAGTGAAGCGGTGGTGCCATCGGTGCAGGCGGTGCTGCCCCGTTGGCAGCTCAGCCGTCAGGGACGCCGGGGCTGGCTGCGGCTGAATGGGGTCGTGAGCAGTGCAGCGGACTGCCGCGAGCTGGCGGAACAGCTCTGGCTCAAGCACGAACAGCTGCTCAAGACGCCGGCCACGCCAACCCGGCTCACGCCCCAGGCGCTGGTGGCGGCGTCAGAACCGGAAACCTGGCGGCAGCGCTATGCCACAGCCCTTACCCGCGGCATTGATCTAGTCAACAGCGGCGACCTGCACAAACTGGTGCTGGCGGTGCGACACCGCATCGTTCTGGCCGACTGCTTCGACCCCTTACCGCTGTTGAAACGGCTGCGGCGGCAGCAAGCCGGCAGCTGCCGCTTCCTCTGGCAGCGCCATGCCGGGGATGCCTTCTTCGGTGCCTCACCGGAACGGCTGCTCAGCCTGCGCGCCGGATGGCTGCGCAGTGATGCCCTGGCCGGCACGGCGGGTCAAGGGGATTCCGGGGCGCAGCTGCTGCGCTCCGACAAGGACCGCCGCGAACACGAACTGGTGGTGGAAACCATCACCGACCAACTGCGCCGCAACGGGTTGACCCCCCGCCGCCGCCGCCAACCCCAACTGGCCCGCCACGGCAACCTCACCCACCTGCACACCCCGATCACAGCGGAAACCCATGGTCAGCCCGTGCTGGCGCTGGCGGAACAGCTGCACCCCACCCCCGCCGTTGCCGGGTTGCCGCGCCGCGACGCAATGGCCTGGTTGCGAACCCTCGAACCGTTTGAACGGGGCAGTTATGCGGCTCCCATCGGTTGGATCGACAGCGCCGGTGATGCGGAACTGCGGGTGGCGATCCGCTGCGGCCATGCCCGCGGCTGCGAGCT
>CAJXPL010000018.1 GCA_913057985.1 uncultured Synechococcus sp. | reverse complement strand
CTGGTGCGCAGCAGTTATCACGCCGCCGACTGACGCCAGCCCCGCAGGCTGCGCTCCAGCACGGTGGCCACATCACCACTCATCAGGGCCCCGGCGCCGCCCCAGACCATGCGCAGGGGCAGATCCCAGAGCGCCGCTTCCACATCGCGAGTTTTGCTGAAGCCGCGTTGGCGGAAGTAGCGCACCAGCCGGCGGTGCTGCTGCTCGTCGTCGCGGATGGCCAGCAACCGGGCCCGTGAGCAGGGGGTGGCCTCCTGGGCCCAGACCATGGTGGCCGCCCAGATCAGATCACCCACGCCGGCAGGCGCCTTTGGCATCACCCGCATCGTGTCGAGCTGCAGGCCTGTGGCGGCGGAATAAGCCCATCCCTTCATTTCCCCCAGCAGCAGCAGGCTGCCGCTGGAGGCTTGCTGGGCCACCACCAGCCGCAGGCTCCACAGCCCCAGGGGGCGGCCCACCTGCAACCTCAGCAGCAGTCCCCGATCACGGGCTTCGGCTTCCAGTTGCTCAAGCATCGATTGGGATCTGGCCACGGTCATGGTCGTCCGGTCATGCTGCCGCGGGCATGGTGCCGACCGAACGCACTGCCTTCAGGGGCAGCGGCCCGTAGAGATGGGGGAACAGTTCGCCGCTGGGGATGGCATCGGCCCGCAGGGGAGCGTTCACGGCGGCGGGATCAATCTCCAGCAGCAGCACCTCGCCGGCGTCGGCGTAGAACCGCTCAAAGGTGGTCTGCACCTGCTCCTGCCAGGAGCAGTGGATGAAGCCCACCTGCTCCAGGCTCATTCCCCGGGTGGAGATGCGGTAACTGCCGTTGGCCTGGGCGGCCTGCCAGTCGGCCTTGAGGGCGAGGTGAAACAGGGGCTGATCCAGGGGCACCGCCACGGCATCGGCGGGGAAGTGGTGTTGTTGTCCGCCGGCACTCCAGGGATCGGCCCGTTGCATCAGCCGCTCGAAGCGGGGATCCTCAAGGAAACGTTGGAGCCACTGGCGGAGGGCCTCCAGGCTGTTGTCGTTGTCGAATCCCTCGGGATCGGCGATGCGCCACTGCCGCACGAACGGCCAGAGGGCGGCATCCGCCAGCGAGCAGCGCTCGCCCAGCAGCCAGCCCTGATCAGCGATCTTCTGGTTCCAGTTCTGAAGGATGGCCAGCCCGGCGGCGCGTTGCTCGTCTTTGTTGGTGCCGGGGTAGCGGTCGGTGTACTTGAACCGGTCGAGATGATGCTTGAACGCGCCGTCGTTCTGCTCGATCAACGCTGAGGCATCGCCGGCGTTGCGTAGCTCGCGAGGGTCCGCCTGATCCAGGGCCCAGTGCATCACCGCCAGGCTTTCTTCGATCACGCTGCCGTCCGGCAACACCAACACGGGCACGGTGCCCTTCGGGGAGACCGCCAACATCTCCGCCGGTTTGGCCTTCAGTGCGATTTCCCGCCACTGAACCAACAGTCCTGCCTCCAGCAGAGCCCAGCGGGCCCTCATGGCGTAGGGGCAGCGTCGAAAGCTGTAAAGCATCGGCAGCACGGCATCGGGGTGGTCCCTGGCAGGGATTGTCCGATGCGGACTGACTGATTAGGCCTGCTGCTGGGCGATGTTGTGTTGGTCGATCTGGCGTTGATCGATCTGACGTTGATCAATCTGGCGTTGCCGCATGGCGAAGCGTTCCCGGTCGGCATCGCTGAAGCGATCCACGCAGTGCAGGCACTGCACCCCCTTGATGTAGCTCGGCAGTTCGCGTTGCTGGGCTGACACCGGCAGACCACAGGCGTGGCAAAGGCTGTGCTCTCCGGGTTCCAGCCGATGGTTCAACGCCACCCGTTGATCAAAAACAAAGCACTCCCCTTGCCAGCGGCTCTCGGCCTCTGGCACCTGCTCGAGATACTTGAGGATGCCGCCGCGTAGGTGGTGCACCTCCCCGAAACCCTGTTGCTGCAGATAGCTGCTGGCTTTTTCGCAGCGGATCCCGCCGGTGCAGAACATGGCAATGCGTTTGCTGCCCTGCTGTTCGATCAGGGGTCTCAGCGTGGACTCTGCCCATTGCGGAAAGTCGCGGAAGCTCTCGGTGCTGGGGTCGATGGCCCCCTCAAACGTGCCAATCGCCGTTTCGTAGCTGTTGCGGGTGTCGATCACCAGGGTGTCGGGATCATCCACCAGGGCATTCCAGTGTTCGGGTTCCACATAGGTGCCCACGCTGGCGCTGGGGTCCGCGCTGGCCACGCCGATGGTCACGATCTCCTTTTTGCGCCGGGCTTTGAAGCGGCGGAACACCGGTTTGTCGGCCCAGCTGCGCTTCACCTCGAGCCGTGCGTAGTGGTCGTCGCCCAGATCCAACGAGGCGCGCAGGTGATCCAGCACCGCATCAACGCCGTGCTCTGGTCCGCTAATCGTGCCATTCACCCCTTCATGGGCCACCAACACAGATCCGAGCACGCTGCCTTCGCGAGCCAGGCTCGGCAAGCGGGTCAGCAACGCCTCCCGACGCCCGTCATTCAGGGGCGTGAAGGCATAGAACGCTGCCACCAGGAGTCGGCTGTCCTTGACCAGCACAGGCTCCAGGTTGCTTGGATCCACGCTCTTACCGGTTCAAGAGTCCTCCAGCCTGCATCAGGCCGGGGCGTGCCCCCGTGGTTCGTCGTCAGGCCTTCCTGCTGATGCGCACCGAAGCCGGCTTCAGGGGACAGGCCAGGGCATGGAAGGGCTTGTGCCCTCCTTCAAAGATCAGGCTTCCCATCGGTTGAGCGTTGGCGCTGTCGATCTTCATGGCTGAGCCACAGACGAGCACGGTGTAGCTCGCCCGGGATGCCACCCACAATGAGTGTTTTGTGCAGTGTTTCCGGTTGGTGACAGTTGGGAATGTCCGCGCATCACCTGTCTGGCCGGATCTCAATAGCGGTGATGGTGGTGGCGCTGCTTGTCGTCCTTGATGGTTTCAAGGATGACCGAGAGAACAAACAGACCAAACAGCGAGAGGATGACGACGGGATCAATCACGGCGCCTCATCGAAGGGCTGTTTTCGGTCTAGCCCTGAATCCGCTCAGCCTGTGTGCCAGTGGGGCGATCGTTACATGGGTGCGTCTGATCAGCGGGGAGAACAGCTGGCAGGAGCCGCCGCTTCCTCCTGCCAGTTGGCGGTGACCCCCGCATCAGCGAGGAGCTGGCGGTCGGCCTCCACATCAGGATTGCCTGTGGTGAGCAGAACATCGCCGTAGAAGATCGAGTCGGCGCCGGCCTGCAGGCAGAGAATCTGAGCTTCCCGGCTCATCGACTCCCGCCCGGCACTCAACCGCACCCGGGCATGGGGCATCAGGATCCTGGCCGTCGCCACCATCCGCACCAGTTCCAGCGGGTCAAAGGGGTCTTGCTCTTCCAAAGGGGTGCCTTCCACCGCCACCAGACCGTTCACCGGCACGCTTTCGGGATGGGGGTTCATGCTGGCCAGCACCTGAAGCATCGAGGCGCGGTCCCGCAGGCTTTCGCCCATGCCGATGATGCCGCCGCAGCAGAGGGTGACCCCGGCCTTGCGCACCCGTTGCAGGGTGTCCAGCCTGTCCTGATAGCTGCGCGTGGAAATGATTCGGTCGTAGTGCTCGGGGCTGGTGTCGAGGTTGTGGTTGTAGGCCGTCAGCCCGGCTTCGGCCAAACGTTCCGCCTGTTGATCGGTGAGCATTCCGGCGGTCACGCAGGCCTCCATGCCCATGCCGCGCACCCCGCGCACCATCTCCAGCATCGCTTCGAAGGGAGCACCGTCGCGGATTTCCCGCCAGGCCCAGCCCATGCAGAAGCGATCGGCACCTGCCTCCTTGGCAGCCCTGGCGCGCTGCAGCACCGGCTCCACCTGCATCTGGGCCTCAAATGCTGTGACGTCACTGCTGTTGTGGATCGACTGGGAGCAGTAGGAGCAGTCTTCTTCGCAGCCCCCTGTTTTCACGCTCAGCAGGGAGGCCAGCTGTACACGATAGCCCGGGTTCGCCTCCCTATGCACGGTCTGCGCCTGCCAGAGCAGCTCCATTAAGGGGAGTTCCAGCAGAGCCTGGATCTCCGCGGTGGTCCAGTCGTGGCGGGTGCTGAGGGTCATGGGCGGATCGGATCGAGGCCGCCGAAGCGGCGGTTGCGGCGTTGGAAATCGAGCAGGGCGTCTTTCAAGGCAGCGGCATTGAAATCGGGCCAGAGCACATTGGTGACGTGGATTTCGGCATAGGCCAGCTGCCAGAGCAGGAAATTGCTGATCCGGTACTCGCCACTGGTGCGGATCAGCAGGTCGGGATCCTGCTCGCCGGCGGTGAACAATTCGGAGGCAATGCTGTTCTCGTCGATGCTGTCGGGATCCAGCTCCCCAGCTGCAGCGCGTCGGGCCAGGCGCTGGGTGGCCTGCACCAGCTCCCGGCGCCCCCCGTAGTTGGTGCACACGTTGAAGTGAATACCGTTGTTGGCTGCCGTTCGGGCCGTGGCGTCCGCAATCAGCTCCTGCAGTTTCGGGGGCAGGGCGTCCAGATCACCAAGAAAGCGAATCCGCACCTGTTCGGCCTCCAGGGCCTTGAGTTCGGCCTGAAGCACCCGTTCAAACAGGGTCATCAGGAAATTCACCTCCTCTCCTGGCCGCGACCAGTTCTCCGTGGAGAAGGCGTAGGCCGTGAGGGCTGGGATGCCCCAGTCGCTGCAGAGCCGCAGGGTGGACTTGAGCGCCTCGACACCGGCACGGTGCCCCATCACGCGGGGCAAGCCGCGGGACTTGGCCCAGCGTCCGTTGCCGTCCATGATCAACGCTAAGTGCTGGGGGAGCCGGCCGGGGTCAAGGTCCGCCGGCAGAAGCGAACGATCGGACGTGTCAGTGCTGGTGGCCGGAGGGCGGCTCAAGACAGCGATTCGGACGGGGCACTACCCACCGTACGTCGTGCCGGCGGCATCGATTCGGCGGTGCTGAACAACTCCTGAAGCAGCTCCTGAAGACGAGAGCTGGTGATCGGTCGTTCCAGCTTGCCTTGGTTGGCCAGGGACAGGGTTCCTGTTTCCTCCGACACCACGATGCAGATGCAGCGGTCGAAGCGTTCGGTGATGCCCAGTGCCGCCAGGTGGCGGGTGCCGAAACGGCTCACGCTGTGGCGGGACAGCGGAAGGATCACCCCTGCCGACTCGATGCGATTGCCCCGCACCAATACGGCGCCGTCATGGAGGGGCGTGTCGGCGGCAAACAGATTCAGCATCAATTCCCGACTCAGCACCGCCCCGATGGGGACGCCAGGGTTGAGAAAATCCTCAGGCCGCAGGTCGCTTCCCAGGTCAACCACGATCAAGGCGCCACGCCGCAGCTGCGACAGCCGGCCGGCAGCTTCGGTGATCTGGCTCACGGTGCCGGCTGAGGCGCGGAACTCTTTCTGGGGATTGCCAAGAAGCACCGCCAGACGACCGGTCCCCAGCAGCTCCATCAAGCGACGCAGCTCGCCCTGCCAGAGGATGGCCAGGGACAGCGAACAGGCCATGACGAGCGCGTCCACCAGTTTGGTGGTGAGGGGCAGGTTGGCGAAGCGCTGAACAAACCAGGCCATGGCCACCAGGAACAGCCAGCCCCTCAGCAACCAAAGAGTGCGCTGTTCGTTGACGCGCGAGAACAGCAGAAAGCCGATGGAAGAGGCAAAGAGAACGTCGAGCACCAGGCGCGGATCCACCACCGCCAACACGTTCACTTCGCACTTCGCACCAATGGCTTCAACGTAACGCGTTGAATCGTTCTGGCAAAACGTCGTAGCGCAGCAGGTCATCCGGCTGCTCCCTCTTTTGCACCAACTCCGCCGACCCGTCATGCACCAGCACGGCAGCGGGCCTCGGGATCCGGTTGTAGTTCGAACTCATCGAGGCGTTGTAGGCACCGGTGGCAAACACGGCGACGATGTCACCACTCTTGGTGGAGGGCAGGGGGAGGTCCTTCAGCAGCACATCGCCGGATTCGCAGTGCTTGCCCACCAGATTCACGCGTTCGTCGGGCTGGGCCAGGGGCCGGTCGGCCAGGCAACAGGTGTAGAGGGACTGGTAGGTGATCGGGCGGGGGTTGTCGCTCATGCCGCCATCAATGGCCACATAGGTGCGCACGTTGGGGATCGTTTTGCGGGAGCCCACCGTGTAGAGGGTCACACCCGCGGTTGCCACCAGGGACCGGCCCGGCTCGCACATCAACCGGGGCAGCTCGAGGCCCCTTTCGCGGCAGGCACTGGTCACGGCCTCGGCCACCACCTGGATCCACTGCTCAATGCTCGGCGGGTCGTCAGACTTCACATAGCGGATGCCCAGGCCGCCCCCCACGTTGAGGTCGCTGACGGGATGGCCCAGGTCGCGGGCCAGTTTCAGCTTGTCGCCCATCACCGCCGCCAGATCCCGGTGAGGCTCCAGTTCAAAAATCTGGGATCCGATGTGGGCGTGCAGACCGGTGAGCTGGGCCCAGGGTTGTCCCACAAGGCTGCGCAGCACGGGCTCCACCTGGTCGGGATCGAAGCCGAACTTGCTGTCGAGGTGTCCTGTGCGGATGTATTCGTGAGTGTGGCACTCGATGCCAGGGGTGAAGCGCAGCATCAGGTGTGCCGGTTCAGCTCCTGCGGGCACCAGTGCGGCCAGGCGATCGAGATCGTGTTGGTTGTCCACCACGATCGTCACCTTGTTGGCATAGGCGAGCAGCAGCTCCTCATCGGATTTGTTGTTGCCGTGCAGCACCATCCGCTCTCCCGGCATGCCGCCGCGCAACGCCGTCAGCAGTTCCCCGGCGGACACGGCATCCAGACCCAGCCCCTCGGAAGCCGCCAGGCTGCTCATCACCAGGGAGCTGTTGGCTTTGGAGGCGTAAATCGGCAGCGAGGGCCCGGCGTAGTGCTTCTCCAGGGCTTGGCGGTAGGCCCGGCAGGTGCTGCGAACGGTCGCCTCGTCGAGCACATATAACGGTGTGCCGTAGCGCTCCGCCAGGTCGCTAAGACGGCAGCCGCCCACCACCAGCCGCTCGGTGCCATCGAGTTCGGTGGTGATCGGGGTCAGATTGCGATTGGGGCTCTCCGCATCCCGGTTGACCTCGAAGGGCCGTTGACTGGTGATGATTTGGGTCACGGAGTGGCGGCATCGAAGGGCAATCTAAGAATCGATGCTGCGGGCGTCGGATCAACCCCGCAGATCCTGCGTTTGGATCCGTCCTGGTTGCAGGCCTGTGTGGCGCTGGATCAGCGCGCCCTCGATGGACTGTGGACGGCAGAGCAATGGCGGCGGGAGCTGGACGATCCCCGGCGGCTCTGCATTGGGCTTGTTGCTTCTGAAACTCTGCTGGGTGTGGCCTGCGGCTGGCTGGTGGCCGATGAACTGCACATCACCGCCGTGGCTGTGGATCCAGAACGGCGCCGCAGCGGCCATGGAGGTTTGCTTTTGCAAGCACTGTTGCAACGGGCACGACGGCACGGTGCCGTGCACGCCACCCTCGAAGTGGCCAGCGACAACGTTGCCGCTCTGGCGCTATACGCCAAAGCTGGCTTCCGCGCCGCCGGTACCCGTTCCGGGTACTACTCCGATGGTCGCGATGCCCTCATTCAGTGGTGTCGCATCCCGTCAGCGCCGTCGCCCACGCCGGCGACTTGAAGTTGTTCGGTTTCCCGTCCCTGGGAGACAAAAAAGCGGTGAATCTTGAGGGATTCATTGTTATTTTTTGTGCGCTTCAGGCCAGTCTCAGACTGGAAAGTGACCGTACAAACCGAACACTCGCAACGCTCCCTCAGCCCTGATAGCTTGGTCACATCACTGCATTGGCCCAGCGATGTTTGAACGCTTCACCGAGAAGGCCATCAAGGTGATCATGCTCGCCCAAGAAGAGGCACGCAGACTTGGTCACAACTTCGTTGGTACCGAACAAATCCTCCTCGGTCTGATCGGCGAGGGAACGGGGGTTGCCGCCAAGGTCCTCAAATCCATGGGGGTCAACCTCAAGGATGCCCGAGTTGAAGTTGAGAAAATCATCGGTCGCGGGTCCGGCTTCGTTGCGGTTGAGATCCCCTTCACGCCCCGCGCCAAGCGTGTTCTGGAGTTGTCTCTTGAAGAGGCTCGCCAGCTTGGTCACAACTACATCGGCACGGAACACCTGCTGCTCGGCTTGATCCGTGAGGGCGAAGGTGTTGCTGCCCGCGTTCTGGAGAACCTCGGTGTCGACCTGGCCAAGGTGCGCACGCAAGTGATTCGCATGCTGGGTGAGACAGCTGAGGTCTCCGCCGGTGGCGGTGGCGGTGGTGCAAAGGGATCCACCAAAACTCCCACCCTCGACGAGTTCGGCAACAATCTCACCCAGCTCGCCACCGAAGCGAAGCTTGACCCGGTTGTCGGTCGTCAGAACGAAATCGACCGCGTCATCCAGATTCTGGGGCGTCGCACCAAGAACAATCCCGTCCTGATCGGTGAGCCTGGCGTCGGCAAGACCGCCATTGCTGAGGGCCTGGCCCAGCGCATTCAGCAGGGCGACATTCCTGACATCCTCGAAGACAAGCGCGTTCTGACCCTCGATATCGGCCTGCTGGTGGCCGGCACCAAATACCGGGGTGAGTTTGAAGAGCGCCTCAAGAAGATCATGGAGGAGATCAAGGCGGCCGGGAACGTGATCCTCGTGATCGATGAGGTGCACACCCTGATCGGAGCCGGTGCTGCTGAGGGCGCGATCGACGCCGCCAACATCCTCAAACCGGCCCTTGCCCGCGGTGAGCTTCAGTGCATTGGTGCTACCACCTTGGATGAGTACCGCAAGCACATCGAACGGGATGCGGCCCTGGAACGCCGCTTCCAGCCGGTGAACGTGGGCGAGCCGTCCATCGACGACACCATCGAAATTCTGCGTGGCCTGCGCGAGCGTTACGAGCAGCACCACCGCCTCAAGATCACCGACGACGCCCTTGTGGCGGCTGCAACCCTCGGCGATCGCTACATCTCGGATCGCTTCCTGCCCGACAAGGCCATCGACCTGATCGATGAAGCCGGTTCCCGCGTGCGTCTGCTCAATTCGAAGCTGCCCCCCGCGGCCAAGGAAGTGGACAAGGAACTGCGTTCCGTCCAGAAGGAAAAGGAAGATGCCGTCCGCGATCAGGACTTCACCAAGGCCGGTGAACTGCGCGAGAAGGAAGTGGAACTGCGGGAGCAGATCCGTTCTCTGCTTCAGGCCAACAAGGTTGAGGTCAAGGCTGACGCAACCTCTGAATCCGGTGAAACAGCTGCAACTGAAGCGCCTGCTTCAGACAGCTCACCAATGGTGAACGAGGAGGACATCGCCCAGATCGTCGCCTCCTGGACCGGTGTTCCGGTGCAGAAACTCACCGAGAGCGAGTCGGTCAAGCTGCTGAACATGGAGGAAACCCTCCACAAGCGTCTGATCGGTCAGGACGAAGCCGTCAAGGCGGTGTCCAAGGCCATCCGCCGTGCTCGGGTCGGTTTGAAGAACCCCAACCGCCCGATCGCCAGCTTCATTTTCTCCGGCCCTACCGGTGTGGGTAAAACCGAGCTCACCAAAGCTCTGGCCACATACTTCTTCGGCAGCGAAGAGGCGATGATCCGCCTCGACATGTCGGAATTCATGGAGCGCCACACGGTCAGCAAGTTGATCGGCTCGCCACCAGGCTACGTGGGCTTCAACGAAGGCGGTCAGCTCACCGAGGCGGTGCGTCGCCGTCCTTACACCGTGGTGCTCTTCGACGAAATCGAAAAGGCGCACCCTGATGTGTTCAACCTGCTGCTGCAGCTTCTGGAAGACGGCCGTCTGACCGATTCCAAGGGCCGTACGGTCGATTTCAAGAACACCCTGATCATCATGACCTCGAACATCGGTTCGAAGGTGATCGAGAAGGGTGGCGGCGGCCTCGGCTTCGAGTTCTCCGGTGAAAGCGCTGAGGAGTCTCAGTACACCCGGATCCGTTCCCTGGTGAATGAGGAGCTCAAGCAGTACTTCCGGCCTGAATTCCTCAACCGTCTCGACGAAATCATCGTCTTCCGCCAGCTCAACCGCGACGAGGTCAAGGAGATCGCCGAGATCATGCTCAAGGAGGTCTTTGGCCGCATGGGCGAGAAGGGCATCACCCTCACCGTGTCCGATGCCTTCAAGGAGCGCCTGGTGGAGGAGGGCTACAACCCTGCCTATGGCGCACGTCCGCTGCGTCGGGCCGTCATGCGTCTTCTCGAGGATTCCCTCGCCGAAGAGGTGCTGTCGGGTCGGATCAAGGACGGCGACCACGCCGAAGTTGATGTCGATGAGAGCAAGAAGGTGGTGGTCCGTCACAAAGGTCAGGTGGACATGGCACCGCAACTCGCCGGTGCCAGCATCTGATGGGTCGATCCATCTCGTCCCACTCCATTGCCCCCGCCAGCGTTTTGCGGGGGGATGGAGCCTGGGATGAGGCCTTGCCTCAGATCAAATATCTCTGCTCACGTCCGCTAGTGCTGGGTCGCAGTGCGTCTACTGCCGATCAGCGTCAGCGTTTGGTGTCGGATCTCTTGGCTCAGGGGCTCAAACCCCTCCAAGCTCAGCTTCAGTTCGACTGCTGTGAGCAGGATCTCCGGAGGGTGGCTGCTGAAGCCCAGCGCTGTGACGCCGTTTTGGCTGCCGGGGGCGGAAAAGTTCTGGACGCCGGCAAGTTGCTGGCCCATCGCCTTTCCCTGCCCTGCATCACCGTTCCACTGAGCGCCTCCACCTGTGCCGGCTGGACGGCTCTCTCCAACATCTATTCCCCTCAGGGTGCTTTCGAAGGGGATGTGGCCCTTGATCGCTGTCCTGATCTTCTTGTTTTCGATCACGGCCTGGTGCGCCAGGCCCCACCCCGCACGCTGGTCAGTGGTGTCGCTGATGCCCTGGCCAAGTGGTATGAGGCCTCGGTGAGCAGCGGCGACAGCAGCGATGGTCTGGTGCAGCAGGCCGTGCAGATGGCACGGGTGCTGCGGGATCAATTGCTGATCGACAGCCTTACGGCGCTGAAGGATCCAGACAGTGAAGCCTGGGTGCGCACCGCCGAAGCCTGTGCTCTCACTGCTGGCGTGATGGGGGGACTGGGCGGTGCCCGTTGCCGCACGGTTGCGGCCCATGCCGTTCACAACGGCCTCACCCAGCTGGAGGCCTGTCACCACGTTCTGCATGGCGAGAAGGTGGGGTTTGGAATCCTTGTGCAGCTTCGCCTGGAGGAACGTTTGGGTGGTAACCGGCTTGCCGGCCAGGCGCACCGTCAACTGTTACCGCTGCTGCGGCAGCTGGGCCTGCCGGTCAGCCTCGATGATCTCGGCTTGGCTCAGGCCAGCCTCAGTCAGTTGCAGGAGGTGTGCCGCTTTGCCTGTCGCGAGGGCTCCGACCTGCATCATCTGCCCTTCCCCGTGACGCCTGGTGCCTTGTTGGAGGCCCTTGTGGGTGCCGCTGAACTCAGCCCCGTCAGCCGTTGAAGACGCTTCTGGATCAACTGCGGCCGGCTCTGCTTGACCCGCAGGCCAAGTCCCTGGCCGCCCAAGTGCAGTGGTGGGACCTCCCTGGCCTGGGCCTTGATCACCCCTTCCCGGTAGCCATGTTGGGTCAGGGCACTCCGTTGCTGCTGCTGCATGGATTTGACAGCAGTTTTCTCGAATATCGGCGTCTGGCTCCCTTGCTGGCGGATCGCTTTCAGCTGTTCATCCCCGACCTGTTCGGCTTCGGCTTCTCCCCCCGTCCCCTCGGGCTTGACTACGGTCCGGAGCCGGTGCTGCGCCATCTCGATGCACTGCTTGAGCGGCTTCCCACAGACGCTCCCCTGAGCCTGATCGGGGCCTCCATGGGAGGGTCAGTAGCCGTGGAGCTGGCCCGGCGTCATCCCGATCGTGTGGCTTCTCTGCTGCTGCTGGCTCCTGCCGGTCTCACGGGGCGTCCGATGCCTGTTCCGCCCCTGTTGGATCGTTTTGGTGCCTGGTTTCTGGGGCGTCCTGGTGTGCGGCGGGGGCTGTGTCGCCAGGCTTTCGCTGATCCCGATGCGGATGTGGGTGCTCCGGAAGAGCAAATCGCCTCGTTGCACCTGCAATGCCCCGGCTGGGCGGAGGCCTTGGCGGCCTTCGCCCGCAGCGGTGGTTTCGCCGGATGTGGGGATCCCCTGCCCTCCCAATCACTGCACGTGATCTGGGGTGACAACGATCGGATTCTGCGTGCACCGCAGAAGCAGGCGCTTCAGGCCTTGTTGGATCAGCCGGTGGAGACCTTCCCTTCCTGCGGCCATCTCCCCCATATCGATCAGCCTCGCAAGGTGGCTGAGCGGTGTCAGGCGCTGTTGAACCATGGCTGATCCTGTTCTCAATGTGCTGGCAGGGGCCCTGCGCCTGTGGATTCGCAGCCAATGCGACAGCATCGGCAGCCTCGAACTGGCCCTGAACGGCTCCAGCTGGTCATTGCTGCGGGGGCGTCTGGATGGTGTGACCCTCACGGCGAGGGATGCCTGTTTCCAGGGGCTGCCCTTGCAGCATGTTGAGTTGCGCAGCGGTTCGATTGCGGTGGACATGAAGCTGCTCAGTCCCGGTCAGATGCTGGCCCTGAAGCAGCCGTTCCAGGTGGCGGGTGAGGTGAGCTTCAACGGCCGTCAGCTCAACAGCGCCTTGCTGGCCGAACCCTGGCGCTGGCTCGGGGACTGGATGGCTGAGCAGCTGATGGGGCTCAGCCCGTTGGGGGCGCTGCGCATTGACGTGGATCTGCTCGAGTTGCAGGTGCCCGTTGCGGCCCATCAAGACCCTGTTTGCCGTCGCTTCCGCCTCAATGCGGAGCAGGGAACACTGTGCTTCCGGCCGGAGACCGCCGATGAACCGCGCACCTTGCTGCCGATGGATCCCGCCATTCGAATCGAGCAGGTGCAGCTGGCGGGTGGCCAGATGGCCCTCAAAGGCCAGGCCAGCGTCATCCCTTAGCGCTGCTTATGGGGCCAACAGCGGTTGGCATAGAGCGATCGCGTAAAAGACCACCGCTGGGGTGAACAGATAGCTGTCGATTCGGTCCAGGATCCCGCCATGGCCGGGCAGCACGTCACCGGAGTCCTTCACGCCTGCATCGCGTTTCATCATCGATTCCGTCAGGTCTCCCACCAGGGCGAACAGAGCGATCAGCGCCCCCAGCAGCAGGCCCGGCAGGCCATGCAGCGCCCAGCCCATCAGCTGGCCGCAGATCAGGCCGATCAGCATGGCCGAGATGAATCCCCCGATCGCCCCCTCGATGGTTTTCCCAGGGGAGATCGGTGAGAGGGGCCGGCGCCCGTAACGCCGTCCCACGGCCCAGGAGCCGATGTCGGTGGCCACGATCATCAGGCAGGCCGACAGGGTGATCTCCAGACCGTTGTCCAAACCGCGCAGACTCAGCCAGTGGCTGGGCAAAAAACCGAGGTAGAACAACCCGAAGATCGATGCCGCAATGTCGGCGATGGAACCTGTCACCGGTTGCAGCAGGAGCCAACCGCAGATGGCGGCTCCAGAGAGGGGCAGAACGGCATGGGCCACATCAGCCGGCAGCCCGCCCTGGATCGCCCACTGGGTGGTGAACAGCAGCAGTTGGCAGGCCACCAGGGTAGTTTTGGTGGCGGGGCGAATCCCCTTGAATTGCGCCATCCGGAAGAACTCCAGCAGGCCAAGGTGCACCATTCCCCCCAGCGCGGCGGTGAACCACCACCCCCCCAGGCTCACGACAAGCAGGCCAAAGCCGCCCACACCGAGGCCACTGAGGAGACGTTTGCGCAGAGTGTTTGATCGGTAGGCTGCGGCCGATTCCTTGTTGATGACCTCGCTGATCACGCTGGCTCGAGGTTCATCAATCCAGCGTATCAATCGTGCTTCGGACCATGGATCAGAAGAAGCCGGACTTCGAGATCTCAGTGCCAATCAGACGCTCCAAGGTCTCTTCGGTGTAGGTCGAGAAGGCATCGCGGGCGCTGTCCCAGCCGGTTTGAAGTCCGATGTCTGAGATCTGCTTGGTCGTGGCGCGGAAGCGCTTTTTGTCGCTGCTAAAACCCTGGCCAAAGGCCCCTTTCTGCACTGCGTTGGTGCTCCATTGAGCTTGATTCCATTGGGCGATGGCTGACAGCAGACTGGTGCGGTACACGTCATCACCATCGACAGCCTGAAGAACGGCGAGAGGCAGCAGTGATTTGTCGAGACCACTGTCCACTTCGGCTGTCCAGCGATCGAGCTCAGCTGAGGTTGGACGACGGTGGAACAGATTCTTGGTGGTTCCTGTCACGATGTCCTTCACCGATTTCTCGGCCAGAGGGACATTCTTCCTTTTGAAGTTGGTGGTCATCGCTGGTTTGATCGCTTCACCGTCCAGCAAGTCAAAGGCGAGTTCCTTGGCACTTTTCCCTCCGCCCAATTCCGAACCCGCCGCATTGGCCAGGTCGGACGGGGCCATGGTTTGTCCCGTGTAAGCGAAGTAGAGCAAATTCGCCATGTTCACCCGCTGCTGGGTTTGCCTGGGTTTGTACGTCGTGTCAAGGTCAGATCCCACGACACCGCGGAGATCCTTGGAATTAACGCGAGTCAATTCATCCAGATCCAGAGCAAGTTGTTGGGATGTGTTGAACAGATTGTTGGAGGACGAAGCATTGCCATAGCTGGTCTCACCGTCCTGACTGCTGATGCCTTGGGCAATCACCAACTTGTCACCAATGGCTAGCCCTGTTGTTCCAAACACACCATGAATGGTTGGAGTCGCCGCTTCACCTGATTTGCTGAACGTCTGGGTTTCAACAATCTGAAGAGGCATCGAATCATGGCGGAGATTGAGCACACGCTCGTCATCCGGTGCTGGCATGCCATGCCCAGCATGGGAACCACCATCATCTGAGGCCTCCATTTCGGAGGTGGCAATGAAATGACCGGCCTGGAGCTGCGTTGTAAAAACTGTCTTGTGTTTGTTGTCTTTTGATTTAGCGGTGATGATCACGTCTTCCAGTGCCGATTGTGCATAGCTGCTGAAACCAGCAGTGAGCACGATGTTGCTGAGAGCGTCGAGTGCAGGATCATCGATGACGGCGTCAACCAGAACATTGTCGTCGGGGAGGTAGCCCCCCTCCATCGTGTTGGTTTGATAGTTCAGCGATAAAGCGGCACCATCCAGAACAACAAAACGTATGCCTCCATTTTTAAGGGCATAGGTGATCGCGATATCCTGAAAATTATCCAGATTCATATCAGCCATGGCAACACTAACTTGATCTGCTGTCAGATTGCTGTGTGGCATGCGATGACCAGCATCGGTGTGCAGATCAGTCTCAATATCATCAAACGGGTTGAATTTAAAGGCCTGGCTCCATTCTTTGCCGTTCTTTTTCGATGTCCAGGCTTTGATTTTTAAGTCTGAGAGATTAATTTTGTCTCCCTTGAATCCAGCGGTCACTAAATCACGTTTTCCATCACCTGTGAAATCTTCGATGAAGGCCCAGGGTGCGATTGTTGATCTTGCATAGGGGGTAAGGGAGCTCAGTTGTTGTGTTGTCTTGTTGAGTAGTGAGGCCCCGTCATACAACTCAACCACGCCGCCCTCGCCATCGATGCCCGTACGGCTGATGGCAATATCTTGGCTGAAATCATGGGTCAGATCACCGACCTGGATTCTCTGTATGGAGCCACTTACTGCCGAAGGGATGAGGGAATACTTTTGAAAGTCCTGAGCACGTCTGAGGTTGATTGAGCCGTCGGAATTCAGATAGTTGTCGGATTCTGCCGGCACAATCCAACTGCTATCGGTGTTTTCGACGATGGTGATCACTTGCATCATTCCAGCATCCTCATGCGGGAGAATGTGGCAGTGGAAAACATAAGTTCCGATATAGTCTTGATATAACATTCGAATTGTTTGATCATTTGCTCCCCACGTGCCAACGGGCGAATTTTTGTCTGTTGCATCATAGTCAGGTCCGTTCACTCCAATGGAGTGAAAATTTCCACGGAACGGTTCCAAAGACTTTTCATTGTTGCCTTCAGATGCACTTGGGCTGGTATCAATATATTGATAGCCCGAGGAATTCAGCATCGTGACATCTTCGAGGCTCCGCTTCTGGTCTAATTCGGTGTCACTGTTCTTGGTTTGATAGTCATTGATGTGAATATGAAAGGGGTGGCCAATGTATTTGGAAGGTCCATTAACACTCCAGTTCCTGAGTGTCCACTCTTCCATTGTCCCAAGTTGGGCAATGGTCATTGAGCCATTGGGAAATACATGATCATTAATTAGAAATGGTTTTTCATAGCCAAACCATGTTGGATTCTCTTCATCCAACAACCCGTTGATCGTTTCATATCGTTTGTAGCGATTCTCAGCATCAACACCCTTGTTGTATGACTTGATGCGTTCTCGTGTTGCTAGATCATATTCTTTCTTCGGTCCTACAAGTGTTTCTTTGGCCCAATTGAAGATTCTTTTGCGCAATGGTGACCAAATTTCTTTGCCTTTGCCATTGAGCTCGAAGAGATTCACGCTGGGAACAGCTTCGCTGTTGTAGTCCTCTGGTTTTGTGGATGGCTCGATGTCTTGAACTTGGATCTTCTGATTGGCCCTATTGATCTTGCGATCAAGTTTTTGTTGACTTAGTAAAGGAGTTCCATCACTTACATTAAACACTGCAAGTGCTCCAGCACTTTGTCCGCCAGTTGCACCAGCCGGCGATCCGTCTGCATTTTTTAGTGCGTTCGCTTCACTGCTGAGATCTGGATATCCCCCCATATTGGCGGTCGTAAATTCCGTGCCATCATCATCAACAAATTTGTATTGCGACACCATCTCCGTCTTGCCATCAGGCAGATACACCAATACATCAACGCGCTTACCCGGTGCCATGGAGATGACATCGGTTTGCTGCTTGTACCCGTCGATTAATCCAGTTTTTGCGCTTGTGGATTGAGAGAGTGTCCCATGTGCTTGTCTGATTTCTGGAAACTGATGACCATCCTCACCGTAAATGTAGAGGGGGAGACGTTCTCCTGACTCCTGATGAATTAGGGAGACGTTGTAGAAAGCCTGGTTGGACTGATTGCTCAGTGAAATCGATTGCCACCCTCCTTGCTTTGCATCCGCTTGCGGTTGGAACTCTCCGTTGACCGTGACCATCGTCATCGCATTGGTCAACGGACCGCCATAGTTGTCAAAGGCCCCTAGCTGCAGCTGCCCCGATTTTTCATCGAGACCAAGATCCATCGTCTTCAGGATGGCAAGATTCCTGGGGATATTTTCAAAGCCGGGAATCTTACTCAGTGGATCACCAACTTGAATGAAGCCTGAAGCTCCTCCATAAACCTGCTGGTTGACTGAGGGATGGTAGTGGGGGTGATACCAATACGAGCCCTGGCCATGATCTTCAGGTAGATCAATTTCCGTTGTCCATTTTTGACCAGTTGTGAATCGGGATACAACATTGTCTCCAAATCCATTGGGATTTGTATGTGAGCCGTGAAAGTGATAATTGGTTGATGTTGTGCCGCCAAGACCATCACTAGCACTATTTCCATAGGTGCTATTTTTAACCAATGTTGCTTGCTGAGTTTCTTCAGTATTGAGATTCCCGATGCGGATTCTGTTTCTGAAATTGAGCTTGATTTTATCGCCTGGTGCCACCATCAATACGGGACCTGGATAACTTGTGCCTTTTCCTTTTACGCCATAGCTGTATAGCAGAGCCGGGAGCCAGAGGTTAGGGCTGTCTCCCTCTTCTAACTGTGCTTTTCCTTCAGGTAGATTCTGTCGTAGGTTTTTCGTTTCGTAGTTTGAGATAACAAGGTCGGACCCACTGTATTGATCCCACATTGCTGCTGGATCATAGTTTTCTAGATTGAAGACGGCATTATATAGTTCCGAATCCTGTTTACCCTTGGCCATCCATTCGGCATCTGTGGAGGCAACCTGATCTGCCCCTGGTGCATCTTTGTTGGTGAAACCATAGCCAAGCATCACCAATGATTTCAATGATTGATTAATTGGCTGCTTTGTCCATTTACTTTTTATTCTGCTGTAAACACCGCCAAAGATTGAGGAGCTGTCTAAGTTCCCATCTTCATCATAAATTGATGTGATTCCATCCTTGAACCAGCTATTGATGAAGCCCGAGGCATTCGTAATGGTTACAGGCTTGCTCGTGATATCTAGATTTGACTTGAGTTTATGCCTTTTTGTCTTGTCGTTGTCGTCTTTCTCGCGAATAATGATTTCACCGTTATCGGTTTTGACCTGTTCAAATCTGGATGATAGTTGAATATTTGCTTTTCCGTCAGAGCCTTTTGGAAACAGGCTTCCGATGATGAAATTCATCTCATTTGTCTATTGTTCATTTCTAAATCTAGCCATCTCCTGCAGAGGGTCTTCTTTTCAAATCCTTTATTTATATTTTGATTGGTTTGCCCAGTTGCCGGAATCTTGCTTGCCATTTGATGGTGCCCTTGCCATAGTAAAGTGACACTTTGATTCCATCGCTGTGAGTGACTCGCTAGGCCCTGATGGCTCTTATACAAAACTCTTCTCTTCCAATTCATCTTCTCAGTATTTTTGCTTAGTGCTGATTCTGATAGTGCGCATCACATCGAGGTCTTAGAGAAAAGTGGTTTGGCGAGAGTGATTAAATACGTCTTGAAGCCTGGTGAGAAGACTGGATGGCACTTTCATCACCTGGATTTTCTTACAATACAGCTGTCTGAAGGCACTCTCACGAATTACATTGCCAAGGGTCCTGAAGAGGTTTCTTCGGCAATAGGCCGTGAAACTCATTTCAAGCCTGGAACCGCTGTGACGCACAAAGTGCCCCTTTTGCATAACGCCGTAAATACTGGCAATTGTGATGTGATTGCCTATGAGGTTGAATTCCTCACTGCCAGTGTTTCAGCGCGTGAAAGTGATTTTGCCCATCTACACTAATCAAGTTGTTTATGCCTCTTTGATTTTCCCTGCTTGCCAGGTCCCTGCTATAAAGAGGAAAAGTAGAATCATGATTTCAAGACGCATTGTGAATAGCATTTCTATTTGACTCATCAGGCCGCCCAAGTGAAGTTCATTGGAGACGATTCCATGAATCATGTTTGGATATGCTGCGCCCAGTGCTAATCCTAAATTAATCACCAGTGTGTTCAGAGATGCTCCTCTCATAGCCTCCTCTGGTGCGAAATTTGAAAGCGCTAAACGGCTTAGTTGTGATGTGCTTCCTGCCAGAATACCGATGGTGATGATTGCGGCCCAATCAATTGGTCGGAACCCACTTGTAGTTATTGACAACAGTATTGCAGCACCTGCTGTAGCTAACACGAAGACGCTTTGAAGCAGTTTACGAACTCCCAGTGATTGGCAGATATAGCCAGTTGAGAATGACATGATACCCACTGCAATGCAGAATGGCAGAAGATCTCTCGATGCGTTGATTTCACTCTCGCCACGTATGCTGTGAAAATAGCTTGTCAGTATCACAAGCATTGCCATGAATACAATGCGAACAATCAGTTGTAAGATTGTTGGTCTCCACCAGGAGCTTTCTTTAAGGCGCGCAAGTGGAATAGCGGGATGTTGTGTACTGTTCAGGTGTCTCCAAGTTAAAGTACCTATCGCGAAGATAATGATGGTTAATATCGCCAGGATGTTTGTATGTATGTGAGTGGATAGATTGAGTGTGATCAATCCAATGGCTGGGAGTGTTGATAGTCCTCCAATGCCGATCAGATCGATTGGTTGATTTTTTGTGTCTTCTGTCCTCTCGAATCGAGGCAATTTTCTGATCATGATTAAGCCAAGCAGTGCTGGTGCGGCGGCGACGATGAACGTCCACCTCCAACTGCTCATGGCTTCAATCAATCCCCCAAGGATTGGTCCAGCGACTTTTCCAATCGTGACGCTCGCAGCCCAATATCCAAAGGCGATTGGTTTGTCTCGACCTTGATACATTCGGCTCAGAAATGCCAAAGCAACGGGTGCCAGAATGGCCGCACCGGTTCCTGACACCACTCGCCCTGCCAAGAGCATTGGCCCATTGATGGCGAGAGCAGCGATACAGCTGCCAATCAGATAAATCATGAGCCCCTGTCCGTACACGCGACGGAGTCCGACCCGATCACCTAGTTCTCCTGCTGCAATGGAGAGGCTGGCTGCAGTTGCTGAGTACAGCAATAAAGTCCAGCTTCCTAACCCCTCAATTCCTTTGAAGGCATGATTGATATCTGATAGTGCGGCAACAACGATATTCGTGCTTAGCGAGATGGAGAGTGTCGGCAAGCACAGGAGTGTCAGGCTTTTCCATTCAAGATTGGTGCTGCTGTTGCTCATTTCGTCGCCCACGACAGCAAGGAGTAAGCAGAACGAATGGCTCCCTCTTGCCAAGCCGGTAAATGGCTGCACCAGTCACCGGCGAACGCAACAGACTCCATGGGCTGTGTCATCAACTTGAACCAGCGTTGATAGCGATCCGGTGTCCAGGCCACCCACGGGCTTCGGATATGCGCAATGTTTTGCCATGCGATTGTGATTAATGAATCTTCGTCAATCTCCCCCGTGATCTGTGGGTGAATTCGCTTGGCCAGCGCGACTGTGGCTTGGCAACGTTCCTGCGGTGGCAGCTCACCCAATGTTTTTCCATGATTTAAGGCTGCGTAGGCCAAAACAAGAAGGCCGCCGCGATGATCATGAAAACCACTGTTGGGGTACCAGATTTGTTGGTTCGGCATGTTGGTGAATGTAATTCCTCCGTAGATGGCTAAGTCTTCTTCCCAGAATCGTCGCTTCATCCATGCGGCTACTTTGACGGCATATCTCGGCGGAAGATCTTTCATTCCATTTTTGATTGTTTCTGGTAACTCAAGGTCCATCTCAATCATCACCTGGGGTTGCATCGCCAGGATGACCCGGTCAGCTTCTTTTCTGATCTGACCATATTCTTGGTCGTCTCCCACTAACTCGACTGTGCCATTACTGTTAACCCTCATTCTCTTGAGTTCTCGATTGAGTTTTACTCTGGGTCCGATTTGATCTGCGAATGCACGTACGAGTGCATCATTTCCACCTTCCAGTTCGAACATGCTGAGTTGTTCGTCGATGACATCTGGACTTCGGCGTGGGTCGTCGTACCAGAGTCGCAACCCCAGCAGTTGTTCCAGCGATAGGGGTTTTTCCGGGACCCCCTGATCATCTGGACCGCCTCGTTGTTTCTCATATCCTGTTCGTCCACTGGTTCGGTACTGCCATTCCCCATCACCTTGCTGACTCACTTCAAAGTTGTCGCGCAACCAGTCGCGCATTGCATCGGCCAATTCAGCTGTCACTGGGCTGTCTGTAGCAATCCACGGCCCAACCTTGGCGGCCAGTTCTCCGATTCTTCCTTGCCCATCAAACTGAACTTGACGATTGCGTATCACAAGGTCCTGCTGCACTTCCGGGAAATATCGGTGCAGTAACGCCGCTCGATTTAATGTCTGATACGGCTTCAGTGTTAGTGCAAACTTCCTGCAGTAGTGCAACACTGCACGGTGGTGGTGTGAAATGCGTCCTGGACCAGCATTGAGATACCCCTCATGGGGCAGATTGCATCGTTGGCTCGGATGCCCGATCTCCTCCAATCGTTCACCATGCCGGATACTCCTGTTTCGCCCCCCAACTCTTCCTGTGGCCTCCCAAAGCTCAACATTTGCCCCTCTTTTTGCAAGCTCATAGGTCAAGGCCAGACCTGCAACGCCTGCTCCCACCACAACGATTCGCGTCTCTGGATTGACGGGCCCAACGTCGGGTGGTGTCCCAGAGTCAAGTTGTGTTGGGTGCGCTCCTAAGTTTTTGAGTAGTTCAATGGTCTGCGCCGCGCCCAACTTGGCTTCGACCTGACTCAACAGCTGGTCGGCAGTTGTCATGGGTGACTCCATCTGTTTATATCAACAAGTCGTCGAGATTCCTGATTACGCCTTCATCGATGAGCTTCCTAATCAGTTCTACGGTCTGTTCCTTTGACCTTCCGTAGAATTTTGCTTCATGGCAAAGAGAGGCGATGGTGTGTGTCCCGTCGCAATGATTGAGAAGGTGATCTTCATCGTTGCTGAGATCCCTCACGACTGGTTTGTGTGCCTGGTCCGCGTGGATTAGAAAAGTTTTTGGTCCATCGCTGCAGTGAGGAATTGATTTGTCAGTTGAATTGGCTTGAGCTTTTTCCCAAAAGCTGTCGAGTGCAATGCCTGATGTGCAGAGCCGTGTGGTTTTGTTCATTCTCGGTCTCAACCACATTGATGATCGATGCATCAATTTTTTGTTGAGCACAGCCGTATTTTCTTCGGATCGATGCTCAATCATCGCTACCCAGTGACAACGCCAGTCCAGTAAGGCTGCTGAGACCATTGCCGTGCATGCATCTGATTCACTTTCAATCGTCTTGTCCATATCTGATGTTGCATCTCTCATTTCTTCTGCGCTCAGATTGCCGATAAATGCACCGAATTCTGTTGCCATTGTTTGGGAGTTCAGTGGTTCTCCCATTGAGTCTGCATAGAATTTGTCGATCAGTTTATGCAGCGCTGCCTCTCCAATCAGCCATCTCAAACAGTTGTAAATGCTGTTGAGTGGATCGACCGTTCTTGCCTTGGCTCGGTGCAAGTAGATTTTTAAAATTTCCTCTGCATTTTCGAAGCCAGGCGCAGGAATGATTTGATCAATCAGCCATTGCCGTGGTTTGTCATGGAGGCTGGCCAGAAACTGTTGCTGAAGTCGAACGATTTGAGGGGATCTCATGATTCGACTCCTCCAGCATAGGGGCGGAGATATTTGTTTATTTTTTGAACTTCTTCCAGGGTCCTTTCGAGTTTTGGGACGTTGTTCTCCCATTCCAGTAGCGTCGGCCATGGACCAAATCGCTCCAGACAATTTTTGTATAAAGTCCAGACTTCTTCGTGTACAGCTTCTTTGTGGTAATCGATGTAGACCGGGCCATTGCCCATGTGTTCCAGGCTGCATCCAGCTAGGTGGTAACCCTTGACAGAGTCTTTTTCTAGAGTGCTGATGACTGCTAATGGGTCTTCCTTGAAATTGACGGCATTGCACCAAATGTTGTTGACGTCGAGCAGGACATAGCAACCGGTTTTTTTTGTGATCTCATTAATGAACTCAAATTCGCTCATTGTTGACTCCTTGTATCGCATGTAGCTACTGATGTTTTCAAGGAGAATCGGCGATCCGATGATCTCCTGCGCTGTATCAATTCTTTCGACCATGTAGTCAACTGTTTCCTTGTTTTGAATTAACGGTATTAGGTCGTGGAAGTGATGCTTGGAGAGTGAACTCCAGGAGAAATGGTCTGAGAACACGGCCTCTGGATGTTCCTCTAGCAGATCCCTGACGAGTAGGAGGTAGTCGCGATCAAGTGGTGCGGATGATCCAATTGATAATCCGAAACCATGGAGAATCACGTTGTAGTGATGCCTCAAGGCATCTAGTTGTTCCCTGTAAGTTCCGCCCTCTTCTTGGATGATGTGCTCAGGGTGGATTTGGATGAAGTCTAGTTCTGGCCTTTGGTTGTAAAGCTCATCCGCGTTTTCATGGCAGAGATTGAGGCCTGCAGATGCTCTGATCAGCCCTGTCGAAAGCGGCTTAAGCGCGGTTGATGCCGTCATCTCCACCTTGGCCATCATCGTTTAACCCTAGTTCGCGCTTTTTGTTTGTCACTTGGTTTCTAATTTCTTTCCATTTCCTCTTTGAGCACCTCCAGTCGCACCGGTATTTCTCCGGCTTGCATCATTCGCAATTCCTGTGCTGCTCCATGGGCGAGGTCAATCACTCGGTGGTACTTGAACGGCCCACGGTCATTGATCCGAACCACAACGCTGCGGCCGTTGTTCAGATTGGTGACGCGCACCTTGGATCCGAAAGGGAGTGTTCGATGGGCCGCCGTCATCGTGCCCTTGCGGAAGCGCTCACCACTGGCAGTTTTGCGGCCGTAAAACCCAGGCCCGTACCAGCTTGCGGCACCTTGAACCACCCGAATTAATTTGCTTGGTTGGGGCGTCGAAGTGGCCGACGGGTGGAGTGCTGGAACACTGGGAGCTGTTGGTTGGCTGACTTCATGTCCCTCCATTCGTTGTGTGAACGTTCGCATGATTTCGCCGTCTTCTAGGTCTTCGATCACGAACTCTTCGCTGCTTGGGCTGGCCGCAACGGAGGGGAAAGCCAGAAGCGCCATAACGAGCCAGATCCGATGTTTCATCCCCCGCAGCCGAATGCATGGATTGAAGCGTTTGTGGGGCTGGATTTCACCCCCCGCTCACCACAGACAGTGCGTCTGGGATCTGGTCTCCCCAGAACAGTTGCTGGCGTTCAAGCCAGCGCTGCCGCTGGCGATCGAGCCGTTCGCCGGGAATCAGTAGGGGGATGCCCGGTGGGTAAGGGCACAGCAATTCAGCCACGATGCACCCCTCCGCATCCTTCAATGCCACCTGTTGATGCTCCGCCGTCCAGGCTTGGGTCGGTGACTGGGCTGGGGAGGTGACCAGCGGAAGCGGTGGGGCTTCGAAGGCTGGCAAGGGAGTGCGATCGGGGAAGCTCCGCAGCAGGTTCTGCCAGTGGTGACGCATCTGCCGTCCCAGCCCTCGGTGGCGTGCCAGCCCCAGGCAGAGGGTGAGGCTGGCTGGCTCCGGCAATTCGCCCACCAAACCGCGGGCCAGGAACCAATCGTCGGCATCCAGGCCGGTGATGCCCGCCTGCCCCGTGTGCAGGATCAGGCGCAGCGGATCCTGGTTGCTCAGCAGAGGCACGCCGCTGTGGCGTAGTCCATTGGCGAGCGCTTCAGCCTCCTGCAGCCGCCGCAGCAATTGCCGGCGTCCCTTGCGCCGCTGCCAGTGTTGAAGGGCTTCTTCGCAGGAGGCCAGCAGTAGCGCACTGGGGCTGGTGGTCTGCAGCAGGCCCAGGCTGCGTTCCACCCGCATGGGATCCAGACGCTCCCCCTGCAGCCAGAGCACCGCCGTTTGCGCCAGTGCAGCAGCAGATTTCTGCAGGGAATGCACCACCAGATCAGCGCCGCAGTGCAGGGCGCTGGGGGGGAGGGGATGGTCCACCCCAGCGGCGAAATGACAGCCGTGGGCTTCATCCACCAGCACGCAACAGCCCTGTTGCTGCAGCCGCTGAATCACCGCCGTTGGGTCATTGGCATAGCCCTGGTAGGTGGGATGCACCAGAACTGCTGCACGGATCGGTGCTCCATCGCGGGGTAGGGCCTCCAAAACCCGCTCGATCCAGGCCGAATGCACCGGTGCCGGCTGGCCTCGTTCGCTTTGAAAGGGGAGATCGAACAGCACTGGCCGCAGGTCCCCAAGAATGCAGGCCTGAATCAGGCTGCGATGGACGTTGCGGGGCAGCAGCACCCGCTCTCCGGGCCGGGCCATGGCCAGCAGTGCGGCCTGCAGCAACCCCGTGGCCCCGTTCACCCCGTACCAGCAGCGCGCCACTCCCATCTGTGCTGCGGCGGAACGTTGGCTGTCGGCGATGGCGCCGTCCGCCTCCAGCGGACCGCCAAGGGCCGGGAGTTCCGGCAGGTCCCAGATGCCAGCGCGGCGTCGCAGCAATTGACGCAGTCCATCCGGAAGGGCAGCCCCCCGTCCATGGGCCGGCAGAAACAGGGGCTGACCGAGGCGACGGGTGAGCTGGGGCAGAAGCGCCATCAAATCCGTCTGATCTTCTTAAAGTCTCCCTCTCTATCCAGCGCGATGCGATGCGTTACGACCCCGGGCGGGATCTCGGCTGGCTGCTGCTGCGTCCCTGGGTCGCCATCCCGCGCCTGATTCAGGTGTTGTGGTCCCTGGCGGGGCTGGTGCTGGTGCTGCTCCTGCGTGGAGGCAGCAGTGACCCCGCCGTTCAGCAGGGGCTGGCGCGTCGCATTCTCAACACCCTGACGGGTCTGGGGCCCTGCTTCATCAAGCTGGGACAGGCCCTCTCCACCCGGCCGGACCTGGTGCGTCGGGATTGGCTGGAGGAATTGACGCGCCTGCAGGACGATCTGCCGGCCTTCCCCCATGCCATCGCCCTGGAATGCATCCGGGAGGAACTCGGTGCTCCGGCGGACGAGTTGTTTGAGGAGTTCCCCGACACGCCGGTCGCCGCCGCCAGCCTGGGCCAGGTGTACAAGGCCCGTCTGCAGGGCCAGCACTGGGTTGCGGTGAAGGTGCAGCGCCCCAACCTCACCTTCATCCTGCGGCGGGATCTGGTGTTGATCCGGGCTTTGGGGGTGATGACGGCGCCGCTGTTGCCGCTCAATCTGGGTTTCGGGCTGGGCGGAATCATTGATGAGTTTGGCCGCAGCCTGTTTGAGGAGATCGATTACGGCCTGGAAGCGGCCAATGCCGAGCGTTTTTCCGCGCTCTTCGCGGACAACGACGCGGTCTACATCCCGAAGGTGGAGCGGATGCTCAGCTCCACCCGGGTGCTGACCACCACCTGGATCGACGGCGCCAAAATGCGCGACAGCGAAGAGCTGCGTTCCAAGCGTCTTGACCCAACGGCGTTGATCCGCACGGGCGTGATCTGCGGCCTGCAGCAACTGCTGGAGTTCGGTTACTTCCATGCCGACCCTCACCCCGGCAACCTCTTCGCCTTGCCGGGTCGCACCGGCGATCTCGGCCATGTGGGGTATGTCGACTTCGGAATGATGGATTCCATCAGCGACAGCGACCGGCTCACCCTCACCGGCGCTGTGGTGCATCTGATCAACCGTGATTTCTCTGGGTTGGCCAAGGACTTCCAATCCCTGGGTTTTCTCAGCCCCACGGCCGATCTCACGCCGATCATTCCTGCTCTGGAAGAGGTGCTCGGCGGCAGCCTTGGCGACTCGGTTGGATCGTTCAACTTCAAGGCGATCACCGATCGCTTTTCCGAGCTGATGTTCGATTACCCCTTCCGGGTGCCGGCGCGCTTCGCTCTGATCATCCGGGCCGTCGTCAGTCAGGAAGGGCTTGCCTTGCGGCTGGATCCGAACTTCCGGATCATCGCTGTGGCCTATCCCTACGTGGCCCGTCGACTGCTGGCGGGAGACACCAGCGAAATGCGCGAGAAGTTGCTGGAGGTGATCTTTGATGAATCAGGCCGCCTGCGCCTGGATCGGCTGGAGAGTTTGCTGGATGTGGTGGGTCAGGACGCCCCTGCTCCTGGCAAGGAACTGATCCCTGTGGCCGGGGCAGGCCTGCGGCTGCTGCTCAGCCGCGATGGTGCCGACCTGCGCAAGCGTCTGCTGATGACGCTGATCCGTGACGATCGTCTGCACACCGATGACGTGCGTGCCCTGGTCGGTCTGCTCGGACGCACCTTTGGCCCAGGACGTCTGGCCGGCGGGCTGTTGCAGCGTCTCAATCCATTGGCGGCAGCCTGATCCGGAGATCACAACTTCAGCGAGATTGTCGAACCCACCGCTAAGGTCTCAGCTCTTTGAGATCGGCGTCGATGCCTGAGGAGATCAGCGCCCAGGAGCTTGAGCAGCTGCTCCAGATGATGACTCTGCCCCAGCCCCCCTACCTGCTGGCGGGCATCGGTCTGTTGATGGGTGTGCTCTGCGGCCTCACCTTCGGCCGTCAGGTGCAGAACAAGCTGGATGGCTGGAAACAGGATCGACTTCCCCTGATGCCCCTGGGGACTGCGGAGATCAACCTCAGCTACGCCGGCACCCTCATTGGGGTGACGTTGTTCATTGGCTGCTGCCTTCAGATCTTCGGATTTGCCTCAGGCGCTGCTCTGCTGGTGGCCCTGCTGCTTTCGCTGCTGACCGGTGGAGCCTTGTTTTCTCAGCTCGAGCGCCTGATGCAGCAGGTGGAAGCGGGCAAGTTCAAAGCGGTTGATTTCGACAACTTCGACGAATTCTTCTGAGCCCTTAAGCGAAGCAGCTGTTCTGCTTCGTTGGGATGCGCCTCCGACCAAAATGGACCTGTCCTTGCCATTTGGACGTGACAACCCTGTCTGCGGCTGTCTTCACCCGTCGTCTCCTTGTGGTGGAAGACGACGACAGCATTCGCGAAACAGTTGGAGAGGCCCTGCGCGCTGAAGGTTTCGAGGTGAACACCTGCGCCGATGGCGCCTCCGCCCTCACTCTGATCACAACCGGCAGTTCAGATCCGGTGGATTTGATCGTGCTCGATTTGATGCTTCCGGGTTTGGGCGGGCTTGATCTGTGCCGCGAGCTCCGTCGCATCAACAACACCACACCGATCCTGGTGATCAGCGCCCGCGACAGTGAGACCGATCGGGTGCTGGGGCTGGAGGTGGGCGCCGACGATTACCTGGTCAAACCCTTTGGCCTGCGGGAGCTGGTGGCCCGCTGCAGGGCTTTGCTGAGGCGGTCCAGTCAATCGGAGACGTCGCCCTCCCAACCGCATTCCTTCACTCACGCCAACCTCTGCCTGTTCCCCAGTGAATGCAGGGTCACCCGGGATGGCATGGACCTCACCCTCTCCCCCAAGGAATACAAGATCCTCGAGCTGTTCATTCAGAACCCCAAGCGCGTCTGGAGCCGCGATCAGCTGCTGGAGAAAATCTGGGGTGTCGACTTCATCGGCGACACCAAAACCGTGGACGTTCACATCCGCTGGCTGCGGGAAAAGGTGGAGCAGGAGCCCTCATCGCCTCAGTTGATCCGTAAGGTCCGCGGCTTCGGGTATCGCTTCGGCTGAGGGTGCTGTGGTGATCTCCGCCGCACTCGGCTTTGCAGCTGGCATCGGGATCACGCTTCTGCTGCAGCGTCGCCGCCGTGTTCTGGCTTCCAAGCGAACGCCCAAGGAGCGCTTCATCGTCTTGAACGCTCCCCAGCTGCTGGCCTGGATTGATGCGGCCACCCAGGGCTGGATGATCCTGGCCCCGGATCACTCGATCGCTTACATCAACGACCGGGCCGAACGCCTTCTTCAAATCCCCTCCAATCGCCTGGTTCGTGGCATGAAGCTCCGGGATGTCCTCGACATTCCTGCCTTGGAGGAGTTGATTTTCAGCAGCCGCTATCAGCTGCGTTCCCAGCGTTGTGAATGGGATCAACAGGGGACCCCGCTCGAGGCCGTTGTTCTGCCAGGCAGCGACGAATGCTGGCTGGTGCTGATCCAGAGCCGTCAGTCCCTCGAAGCCCAGCAACAGCAGCAGGAACGCTGGGTGAGTGATGTGGCCCATGAGCTCAAGACCCCCCTCACCGCACTAATGCTGGTGAGCGATCGGCTGGAGCTGGCCGTCAAGGAGGACGACGCGGCTCTGGTGCAGCGGCTGCAGAAGGAACTCCGGCGTCTTCAGCTGCTGGTGGAGGACTTGCTGGAGCTGTCGCGGTTGGAGAACAGCCTGCCTCAGGACGACAGCGAGCATGTGCCCCTAACCCTGGAGGAGCTGGTGGACAGCGCCTGGGGATCGATTGGCCCGATTGCGGAGGAACGGCGGGTGACGCTGCAGCTGGACCGCAGCGAATCCGGCCCCCTACGTGGTGATCAGCGCCGTTTGCACCGTGCGGTGCTCAACCTGCTCGACAATGCCCTGCGCTACTCCCCTGATGGGAGCAGCATCGACGTGTCCGTCCGCCAGAGCGGCGGCTGGTGGTTGCTCAGCATTCGTGACCATGGCCCTGGCTTGAGTGAGGCCGATCTCACGCGCATGTTTCAACGCTTCTATCGGGGGGATCCCTCCCGCACCCGCTCCAATCGCAGCGGCAGTGGCCTGGGACTGGCCATCGTGCAGCAGATCGCCGTCAACCATGGTGGCCGCATCGAAGCCCGCAACCATCCCGCCGGTGGAGCCTGCATGGATCTGCTCCTGCCCCGGGAGCCCCTGCAATGACGCGGCAGCGCCTGCAGAAACTGATCGCTGCTGCCGGCCTCTGCTCCAGGCGCCGGGCTGAGGAATGGCTGCAGGCCGGCCGCGTGACGGTGGATGGTCAGGTCGCCCGCGTTGGCGACCAGGCCGATCCGCAGCAGCAGACGATTCATGTGGATGGTCAGCCGTTGCCGTCCCGTGGAGTGGCACGGGTCCTGCTGATGAACAAGCCGATGGGCGTGATCTGCAGCTGTGATGACCCGCAGGGTCGCCGTACGGTGCTTGACCTGCTGCCTCCTGAGCATCGGGCTGGTCTTCACCCCGTTGGCCGCCTGGATGCCGACAGCCATGGTGCTCTTCTGCTCACCGATCTGGGCGAACTCACCTTGAAACTCACCCACCCGCGTTACAGCCACGCCAAGACCTACCGGGTGTGGGTGCAGGGTGTGCCACCGGAGCCGGTCCTCGATCGCTGGAGTCGGGGTGTGCCCCTGGATGGGCGCTTGACCCGCCCCGCTCGGGTGCGCCAGTTGCGGACTTGGGGTGACCGCTCGCTTCTGGAGATTGAGCTGCGGGAAGGGCGCAACCGACAGATCCGCCGGATGGCGGAAGCTCTTGGCCATCCGGTTCTGGACCTGCAGCGCACGGCGATTGCCGGGTTGCCGCTCGGTGATCTGGCCGAGGGGTGCTGGATCTGGTTGAGCGAGGGAGAATGGAAGCCCCTGCTCGAGCGGGCTGGTTCGATGGATCTGCCCAACAGCCCATGCGACTGAAGCGTCCAGGACTCTGGTGGCGACGTCCCCGCAAGGGTTCCAGCCCTGATGCCGGCACGGTAGAGGCCCAGGAGCAACAGCGCCAGGATCTGGGGCTGATGCTGCGGCGGCGGCGTGAGGAACTGGGCCTCTCGCTTCGTGATCTCGCCAACGAGACCCGCATCACCACCCCCGTGATCGAAGCTCTGGAGCGGGGCTGGCGAGATCGCCTGCCCGAGCGGGCCTATCTCGCCTCGATGCTTCCGCAGATCGAGCGTCGTCTGGCCCTGCCCGGTGGCTGCCTCAACCCCCTGCTCCCCCCGCCGGTGTTGCTCCGCCGAGGACCCGCCAAAGCGGGACTGGGTCGCTTCACCCTGGGCAACATCGATGTGTTCACCACCTGGCAGGGAACGGTCGTTTATGCGGCGGTGATCGCCTTCAGCCTGCTGGCCATTAACCGCCAACAACAGGATCTGGCTCTGCGCAACAGCCTCAGCCTTGAGCCCGTGCGCGCCGATGTTGAGGCGATCAGCCGCGGTCCGAACCTGGCGGGTTCAGACGAAGGCATCGCGGCCCTGCGTCCCTTGGAACAGGTCCAGCAACGCACGCCTCAGCAGTGGTTTGAGCTGGTGCGGGACGCCATGCCGCAGTCCCAGGGGGTGCTTGAGGTTGTGGTGGCTGAGCCGAGAGCGCTCAAGCTCTCCAGCGGTGGGGGAGACCGGGTTCAATTCATGGCCAGTGCCGGCAGGTTGACCCTGCAGTTGCAGGCCCCGATTGAGGTCCTTCTGGATCCCCCCGCTGGTGCTGAGGATCAGGTGCTCTGGAATGGAGAGCCTCTGACTGTGGATCAAGAACGGCCGGGGGTTTATCGGGTCAACAAACTGACTGCTCCCGCAAGCGACCGTCCCCAGACCGCTCCCCTGCTCCCGTAGCCGCACAGGGCATTCCCCAGCGCGGCATCAAAGCTGCCCAGCCTCCAGCTCCAGTTGCCTTCGCAGGTGCCGGGGGTGTTGAACCTGGCCCGGTCGTCGAGGTGCATCAGGTCCTGCAATGGGGCGATCACCAGGCCTGCGGTCGTGGCAAAGGCCATGTCGAGCAGATGCCAGGCCGGAGCACTGATCTCACCATTCACCCGCGTTGCGATGCGGCCCCTGCTGTCGGCATCCAGCCCGTTCCACCAGCCCAGCGTTGTGGGGTTGTCGTGGGTGCCGGTGTAGACGACCCAGCGATGTCCATCGGTGTTTTCCGGCAGATAGGGGTTGTCGGATGCGCCGTCGAATGCGAACTGCAGCACTTTCATGCCCGGCAACCGGAAGGCATCGCGGAGTTGTTCCACATCCGGTGTGATCACGCCGAGATCCTCGGCAATCAAGGGGAGAGCACCACCGGCATCTCTGCGCAGCTTGCGCAGCAGGGCGTGACCCGGCGAGGGCTGCCAATGTCCGTTCTCTGCGGTGCTGTCTCCTCCGGGGACGGCCCAAAACGCCGCAAGGGCCCGGAAGTGATCCAGGCGCAGCAGATCCACCATCTCCCGCTGGCGCGCAATTCTTTGCCGCCACCAGCGGAAGCGCGTGATCCGATGCTGTCCCCAGCGGTACACCGGTGAGCCCCACAGCTGTCCGGTTGCCGAGAAGTAATCGGGCGGAACACCGCTCTGGGTGGTGAGCTGGCCGTTCTCCTTAACGGTGAAGAGTGAACGGTTGCTCCAGACATCGGCGCTGTCACTGCTCACATAGAAGGGCAGATCGCCAAACAGCTGGATGCCCAGGTTGGTGGCCTGGCGGCGGATCGCCTGCCACTGCCGGTCGAGCTGCCATTGGATCAGCTGTTCCCGCAGCAACGCGTCTTGGTGTTGCTGCGCCCAGGCCTTGAGGGCTTTGTTGTCATGCCGGGCCAGGGGCAGCGGCCACTCCCACCAAGCGGTGTTGTGTTGATCGTGCAGAACCTGGAAACGGGCATGGTCCTGCAGCCAGCTGCGCTGTCGTTGCGCCCAGCGCTCGAAGACGGCATGTCGCGCTGGATCCTGCTCAGGCCAGGCGGCAAGCAGGGCATCCCCCAGGGCAGTGGCCCGTTGCTGGGCCAGGTTGAACTCCACACGCTCCGCACCCTCCAGCGGTGCATCAGCTCCGGGAGCAGCTCTGAGGGCGTCATGACTGATGAATCCCTCGTTGGCCAGGTCCTGGCCGTCAAGGAACCAGGGGTTCAGTGCGTTGCAGGAGGGAGAGCTGTAGGGCGAGCCGGTGGGATCCGGCGGGGACAGGGGCAGCATCTGCCAGACGCCGATGCCATGGTCGGCCAGCAGCTGGAGCCAACGGCGGCAGGGCTCACCAAAGCTGCCGCAGACGGGGCTGCCTGGCAGCGCGGTGGGATGCAGCAGCACCCCGGTGCTGCGCCCCCTTCCGGCCTTGGCCGGGTCAACGGTGGAGTGATCCATGGGGGGGGGCTTGGTCACCCAAGGATGGCGGCTTCAGAACAGCGCCGCATCCCCCAGGTCCTGCCCGGCCATGCCCTCCCGGGCCACGCGCTCAAAGAACTGCTCCAGCGTGTCGGTTCCATAGGACGGCGTGGCATCCGCGTCGTAGCACTGCTTCTGCTCATCCCAGACGAGCATCGATTCGCTGGCGTAGTAGCGGCCGATCCGACCAAATTCCGCCGTGTCGTTGATGCCTGGGAACACGCGAGCCAGGGCGCCCAGCACGGCGATCGGTGCATCCATTAGGGCAATCGGCACTGACAGCATCCGTTCGGGCTTGTTCAGAGCGCGGAAGAGCATCTCTCCCTGCTCCCGGGCGCTCAGCGCCGGACCCGGCCCCCCAATCGGCAGCACCTGGTTGCGTTTGGACGCGTCATGGATGCAGTCGGCCATGAACCTGGCCAGATCGGCTTCGCTGATCGGCTTGCAGCTGGCCAGGGTTCCGCCTCCGAACATCACGTAGGGGCCGCCCTTGCGGCAGCTTTCCACCTGTCCGCCCAGACTTTTGAAAAAGGCGGTGGGGCGAACGATGGAGTGGCTCATCTCCTCATCCGCCTGCAACACGGCTTCGAAGGCCAGCTTCGCCTTCTGAAATTCCAGCAGCGGCTTCTGCACACAGATGGCCGAGAGCAGCACGTAGTGGGCCACCCCGGCCGCCCGTCCCTGCTCGTAGGTGTTGAGGGTGGCTGCGTGGTCAATCGCCCAGGAATCCTTGCGGCCGCCGGTGCGTGACGCCAGGCAACTCACCACCACATCCGTGGGTTGATCGAAGGCCTCGGCGGCGATTGAGGCTGGATCGGTGACATCCCCGAAGCGCACCTCAGCACCCGGGAAATCAGCGATGACTTCGTCCCTGCTCTGACGACCACCGATGCCGCTGCGCTCGCGGGCGAAGGCGATCACCTGGTAGCCCCGATCCACCAGTTCCTTCACCACAAAGCGGCCGATGTAGCCCGTGGCTCCGAACACCACCACGCGCACCTGTTCGGGTGGTCGGCTGCGGTAGTCGTGGCGGAGGGACATCGATGACGGCTTCACGGGGCCCAGGCTAGGAACTGGAGATCTGGGCGAAACTAAGCGCCATTGCGGTTCGTCCAGCGAAATGATCTGGTTGTCGCCATCCCGAGTTCGCGGTGCGCTGTGCGTCGGTGCTGCCGTGCTCGGGATTGGTGTGACCGGGTGGTTGATGGCGACCCTCTGGCCAAAACCCGATCGCGTTGCCGCGGGCGCTCCGCTGAGTGCGGATCAACCTGAAACTCTGGCCCCCTTCCCGGAAGTACCGGTGACGGTGTTGGTGATCGGTGTTGATGCGGATCGGCTGGGTGCCGCCTCCAATCAGGCCGCGCCCAAGGGGCCCCCCAATGCCGATGCACTGCTGTTGCTTCGCATTGCCGCCCAGGAGCCGCTTCAGGTGCTCCAGATCCCCACGGAGCTCGGAGTTCAGCTCCCTGGCGCAGAGAATCCGGGCCCCTTGGCTCAGTTGTGGCGACGGGGTGGCGTCAGTCTTCTCAGCGATGCCATCAGCGACATTGTTGGTCTTCAGCCGGGTGATCCCAATCGCTATGTGGTGATGCCCCGTGCGGCCTTGCGCCGCCTGGTGGATGGTCTGGGCGAGGTGGAGGTGGTGTTGAGCGACTCCTACAAGCGCCATGACAAGACGCAGGGCTACACCGTCCTGCTCCAGGCCGGGCGACAGCGTCTTAATGGCGCCCAGGCGGAACAGCTGGTGCGCCACCTGCCCGACCCCAAGGCTGTCGCCCAGCGTCGCCAGCGTCAGAACATCCTTGTGGAGGGGCTGATCGAACAGGTCAAGGACCCCAGTGGCATCGCGGTGATTCCTGCCTTGTTGAACCAACTGAACACCGAGGTGGAGACCAACCTCAATCGTTCGGAGCAGCTGAGCCTGGCCGCGGCGATCATTGCCAGCCCTGAACCTGCACGGATCAGCCGCCTTCCCTTGGACGAGCGAGTCGGTGAGCAGACGTTGCGCCAGATCAAAGCCGGTGCCCGCCGTCCCCTCTGGCCCCAGCCTTAAGCGGGGTTCCGCAGCTGCAGTCTCAGGGCCAGGGCGTCGACGCATTCGGCCTGATCCGGATGCTTCTCATCGGGGATCCAGCCCAGCCAGCTGAGGCCGTCCCGGCGTCGCGCTGGGCCGTTCCAGGGGCCCTGGAGCTGCACCAGGCCCAACAGGGGCACCTGCAGTTCCCGGCAGAGAGCGGCGTAGGCCGCGGCTGCGCCAGAGATTGAACCGTCCTGTTCAGCAGTGGTCAGCAGCAGCACCGGCTGACGCCAGTCGGCCAGGGCCTGGAGCCAGCTGGCATCACCCTCTTGCGTGGGCCTGGCTGCGTCACCACTGAGCCGCACCAACCCTTCAGCCGCGGGGTTGTCCTGCAGGACTTCGGCCGGTGATGCACCACTGGCCACGGTGGTCAGGGGGCATCGGCATGCCCTGGCCAGGGCTTCGCAGGCCTGGCGCATTTTGAGTTCAGGCAGGGGGCCCGCACCCACCAGCAGCGGGAAACCTGTGGACATGGGGGCACTGCTCACCTTTACCATCGGATTACAGCAGAATTCGTTCCGCGGGCGCCGTGACAAGTTTCCTGACAGCTGCCCGTGCCGAACAGGAGCAGCTGGCCCCTGACAGCCGCCGTCTGCGCCTGTTCAGCGGCACCTCGAACCCTGCTCTGGCCAAGGAGATTTCCGCTTATCTCGGGGTGCCTGATGGCCCCCGCGTCTGCAAGCGTTTTGCCGACGGTGAGCTCTACGTGCAGATCCAGGAGTCGATCCGTGGCTGCGACGTGTTCTTGATCCAGCCCACCTGCGCACCGGTGAACGATCACCTGATGGAGCTGCTGATCATGGTGGATGCCTGCAGACGGGCTTCTGCACGGCAGATCACCGCTGTGGTGCCCTACTACGGCTACGCCCGTGCCGACCGCAAGACCGCTGGTCGTGAATCAATCACCGCCAAGCTCACGGCCAACCTGCTGGTGACGTCGGGCGTTGACCGCGTGCTGGCAATGGACCTGCACTCCGCCCAGATTCAGGGCTATTTCGATATCCCCTGCGATCACATCTACGGCTCTCCCGTGCTGGTGGACTACCTCTCCACCCAGGATCTGGGAGATGTGGTGGTGGTGTCTCCTGACGTTGGGGGCGTGGCGCGGGCCCGGGCCTTCGCCAAGCAGATGAACGATGCCCCGCTGGCGATCATCGACAAGCGCCGTACCGGCCACAACATGGCCGAAAGCCTCACGGTGATTGGTGATGTGGCGGGGCGGACGGCGATCCTGATCGACGACATGATCGACACCGGCGGCACGATCTGCGCCGGTGCACGCTTGCTGCGGGAGCAAGGAGCCAAGCGGGTGCTGGCCTGCGCCACCCACGCCGTCTTCTCTCCCCCCGCCAGCGAACGCCTGTCCGTTGAGGGCCTGTTTGAGCAGGTGGTGGTGACCAACAGCATCCCGATCCCGCAGGACCGGGTCTTCCCTCAGCTGAAGGTGCTCTCCGTGGCCAACATGCTTGGGGAAGCGATCTGGCGCATCCATGAAGAGAGCTCTGTGAGCTCGATGTTCCGCTGACCGTTGGCCGCGGGCCCATGGACTGTTGAACGAGCGGGCTTGGTTCGGCTTGATCACGGTTGATCCGCGCCATCCTTGAGGCCCGGTGCTTCAACGGCGTTGGCTCAGCGGTGGAAGCCTCTGTTTGGTGTTGCTCTGGCCAGCCTGATGGCGGGGCTTCCCGCACCTCTGATGGCTGAGTCCCGATTGGACCGGTTGCACCGAACCCGCAGCACGATGGGGGTGTGGCTGACCAACAGCCCCAGCCAGCTCTATTACGACCGGACGCGCATCAGCGCTGCGATGCAACAGCTGCAGGATGCGGGTTTCAATCGCGTGGTGCCGAACGTCTGGAGCCGTGGCACCACGTTTCATCGCAGCCGCTTCGCTCCAGTGGAGCCGCCGTTGCAGAAGGCTGGGGTCGGTCTTGATCCCATCTGCACCCTGGCGGCGGAAGGTCGGCGCCGCGGCATCAAGGTGATGCCCTGGTTTGAGTACGGCCTGATGGAGCCGGCCGATTCATCCGTTGTGCGCAACAACCCCAGCTGGGTGTTGGCCAAAGCCAATGGCCAACGTTGGATGGTCATGCATGGCAACCATCGGATGGCTTGGCTCAATCCTGCCCATCCGGAGGTTCGTGCCCGCTTCATCGGTTTGGTGGTGGAAACCCTGAAGCGCTGTCCGATGCATGGCCTGCAACTGGACGACCACTTCGCCTGGCCGGTTCAGTTCGGTTATGACCCCACCACCGTGGCGTTGTACCGGCAGGAGACGGGACTGGTACCTCCTCGGGATCACAGCAATCGGCAGTGGATGAAATGGCGGCGCAATCAACTCACCTCTCTCTTGCGTGAGTTGCGGCAACGTCTCAAGCAGGAACGCCTTTCCACCCGAATCAGCCTGTCTCCAGGCCCCTTCCGTTCGGCCTACAACCTCTGGCTGCAGGACTGGGAGCTCTGGGCTTTGGGCGGGCTGATTGAAGAGTTGGTGGTTCAGAACTATGCCTATTCGGTTCGAGGATTCGCCAAAGACCTGGATCAGCCGGCGCTGCGCAAAGCCCGCAGCTGGGGCATCCCCTCGCAGATTGGCGTGTTGGCGGGATTCGGCAAACGCACCACCTCGATGGCCGTTCTGGAACAAAAAGTCCGCCTGGCCCGGCAACGCGGTCATGGCGTGATCTTCTTCTACTGGGAAGGCTTATGGGGCAAGCATGTGGCGGAGCGGTATCGAGATCCTCGCCGCGCAGCATTCACCAGGCTTGGCTCTGATTGACCAGCAGACCTGGCTCGACACGATCGTTATTGAGTTGCATGAAACAGTTCACCGAAACCAGTTCCGACCCCTATGACCGTCACCACTACCGCGTCTGGTTGTGTGATGGGTCGTTCAAGGATGTTGAGAGCTACGACGCAGCGCAACGCGTTTGGTATTCCAGCAAGACACGGCCAAAGACGATTGAAGTGATGCAACCGAAGCGACGCGGCAGTGCCAAAGGTTTTTAGGGATTTTGAGGAGCCCTACCGTCGTCAATCGAGTTTGGGATGACTTGCTCTGCCAGCAGTGAGCTTTCTTTTCTTGGGGGACCACGTCAAGAGTTCGGTCTCGCTAAAATGATTGATCTTCTTTTTTGAGATCGGCTCTGTTGATACATGGTTGGTGTTTTCAGCATTGATTCGTTCGGAACGGTAATGCAATGTAATGCAATGTTCATGGCTGCGAAGTTGTGAGATTTTCGAATGATGAATCAATTTGAGCTCAACCAGATTCGTTCCAAGCTGCGGCGGCTTGAACTCGATGATCAATTTATCGAGCTGTACATCGATAAGTTGATCAGGAATAAAGAACCATTTGTGACGGCATCGAAGGCCATTGATCGTTGGGACAAGAAAGATTCAGGCCAATTTGTGCTTCAAGCCCTCGCCTGTGGCTTGATTGCAGCCCTGGCTGGTGGTTGGTTGGCCGTTGTTCAATAGCGGGGTGGATGGAGTCATGAGCGACGCAAGCTTGATCGCCCTATTCAGCGTCGGCATGGCCCCAACGCTGACTGTGTTGTTCCTGGCCTTTCGGCGCACCTTCCGCCAGGAGCAGGAACGCACATTGATGCGGAGAATGCGGCGCCGCCTTAATCGGATGTTCCTGCAGCAAAAGCCGTAAAGAAGGCTTCCCTTATCACCGTTGCTCTGCAGTGTTGCCCCTGTAGCTGAATAGAAGAGCCAAGCACAGTGTTCCGATCAGTGGACCCGGTGGCAGGTCAATAGCAATCGCCAGCATCATTCCGCCGCCACACAGAAGCAGCCCTGTGCTCGCGCTGCGCAGCATGAGTTCCTTCAGGCTTCGGCTGCGCTCCACGTGCATCAGCACCGGAGCGCACAGCAGGCCAATCACCAGAATCACCCCCACGGCAGTGATGGCGCTGATCACCACCAGGGCGGTGATCAGGCTGCAGATCAGCCGAATCAAGAGCACCGGTCGTTTGGCGATGGCTGCTCCCTCGGGGTCGATGCCAACGAACACCAGGTCGCGGTAGCCCCACACCAACATCGCTAACAGGGCACTGGCTGAGATGGTTGTTCGCAGCAGATCTGTTGTGGTGGCAGCCAGCAGATCGCCGAACAGAATTGTCTCCAGGTCCACCCGTGCCTCTAGCAGAGGCACCAACAGCACGCCCAGGGCCGTGAAGCCTGCCAGCACAGTGTTGATAGCGCCCTCTTCCCGGCCTTTGAAGCGTCGGTTCAAGCGTTCAGCCACCAATGCTCCCAGCAGTCCACTGATCAGGCCGCCGATGCTTGGGTCGATGCCAATGGCCAGGGCGATCACCAAACCGGGAAGAACGGAATGGGCCATCAGGTTGGCCAGCAGCACCCGGCGTTGGGTGATCAGCAATGCTCCAGTGGCCGGACAAATGGCCCCGATCAACAGCGAGATCGTGAGTGGTAGAAGCCACCAGACGTCGGGCTCAACCACAGCAGTGGCTCCCCATCATGCAAGTCAGGTCGCTCAGTTTTTCTCGAACCGTGTTGGGTGATCCGTTGGCCAGGATTTGGCCGTCCATCACGACCACCTGGTCGTAGCTGTCGAGGGCGCTGCCCCAATCGTGGCTGCTCACCAGCAGCGTCTGGCCGGCTTCCGCCTGATCCCGCATCACCTTGAGCAGGTGCTCGCGCGTCGGTGGATCGATGGCGCTGCAGGGTTCATCCAGCAGCAGGATGTCGGTCTGCTGCATCAATCCTCTTGCCAGCAGGACGCGTTGTTGCTGGCCGCCCGAGAGCTGGTTGAGGCGTCGTGAACCCATGGCTGCCATGCCGACGCGTTCCAGCAGCTGTTCGCAGTGGTGCGCTGCTGTGGCTTTGCCCTTTTTGGGCGTCCCTAGCTGCACCATGTCGCGGGCGGTGATCGGAAACGACCAATCAATGGCTGCCCGCTGGGGCATTAGGCCGATTGGCTTGCTGGTGTTGATTGTTCCTTGGCTGGGTTTCAGTCGTCCTTCGATCAGATGCAACAGGGTTGATTTGCCGGCTCCGTTGGGCCCCACCAGCGCCGTCAGTGTTCCCGCTTGGAGTTGCAGGTTGACGCGGTCGACGGTGTTGCGACCTCCGTAGCTGAAGCACAGCTCTGTTGTGCTCAGCACGCACGACGAATGGCTCATCAACTCTTCGGTGGCCGGACTTGGGCCTCTTGATGTTTTGCACACCTCATGTTGGCGAGGAATCAAGTGCTCAGCAAAATGATAATCATTCTCATCAAGACGTCCATGCGTCCTGTTTTGGCTCGATCGGCGGGGGTCAGCCTTGCTTTGGCCATTGGAGCTGCCGTAGTTCCGGCCCATGCGGCTCAACCTGTGGTGGTGGCCGTTGACGGAACGCTCTGTGATCTCACCAAGACCCTGGCTGCCGGTGCCGCGTCGGTCACGTGCCTGATCCCTCCTGGTGGTGATCCCCATTCCTATCGCTTGAAGCCCAGTGATCGCAGCCAGATCGCCAAGAGTGATCTGGTTGTGCACATCGGTTTCGGGCTGACCCCGTCGGCCAAAAAGCTCCAGTCACCTGGAACGGTGGTGGCCGTCGGTGAAGTCGCTCTGCCGTCCTATGGCGGCAGCGACCCCCATGTCTGGCACGACCCGGCCAATTCCGCAGCAATGGTGCGGGTGATCTCAAGTTCTCTGGCCCCCGTTCTTCCACCCAGTGATCGTGCGGCATTGCAGCAACGCACGGCTCGTGCCGTTGCTGTTTTACAGGCTTTGCAGAGCTGGGAAGCCAAGCAGTTCAGTTCTTTGCCCCCGGCCCAGCGGGTCCTGGTGACCGATCACAGGACCTACAGCCATCTCGCGGATCGCTTCGGACTTGTCGAGATTGCGATGTTGGACAGTCACACCACCGGTGGCGTTTTGCGGCCCTCCAGCCTCAAAACAATCACCCAAGAGGTGAAAGCATCCGGTGCCAAAACCATCTTTTCCCCTTCGGCCACTCCGAACAAAACCCTGAGGCGCATCAGCAAGGCCACGGGATTGCCGATTGCGTCCACACCGCTCTATGGAGAGGGGATTGCTGCCGGTCGCAATGCTGTTTCGACGGCGACCCTCAACGTGTGCACGATCGTCAAGGGCCAGGGAGGTTCCTGCGACACCGCGGGAGCCAATGCCTTGAACGCGCAGTGGTCATCGATCCGGTGACGTAACGCTTTTTCCTCTTCGGTCTTCTTTTTCTTCCGTCTCGTCTCATGTTCCGTTCACGCCTTGCTCTTCTGGCTCTTCTGTTGAGCCCGTTCGCTTCCGTTTCGCCTGCCGAGGCCCATGGCTCCCATGGTGGCGGTGGAGAGTCTCTCGAGGCCGGTGAATTCGATTTCACGCCCATCATCACCATCGAAGGCCATGGTGGATTTGACACCAACCTTGAGGGGGATCCCAAGCACTACGCCATCGATGGCATGTTTGGTGGCGTCTTTGAGTGGGGCCTTAGCAATGGCGGCTCTTTTGCGATCGAAGTTGCCATTGGGCCTGCTTTGGTTTGGGGAGAAGCAGAACACTTCTACGGCAAGGTTCACGTCGATGATCACGACGACGACCATGAAGAAGAACACGACGATCATGATCATGAGGAAGATCATGACCATGAAGACGATCATGGCGACCATGATGATCATGACGAAGATCATGATGATCACGACGACGATCATGAAGATCATGACCATGAAGGTCATGGACATGCTCACGACCATGACACCGACTTCAAGCGCACCGACATCAAGGGCTTCCTCCAGGCCCGATATGCACCCAATGACCGCTTAAGTTTTGAGCTGTCCTGGAACCCCTATTACGTCACTAAGGATCAGGGTGAGGATATTCAGGGCTTGAAGAATGAGCTTGGAGCCAAGGCGATCTGGGCTTTGGGTGATGGAGATGTGAACTTCGCCCTCGGCGATGGCATCGAAGATCTGGTGAATGGTGTTTATCTGTCAGTGGATCATCGTCAGGGATGGGAATCTGATGGGATGTATGTGGGCAACTACACCGATCCTCGTGTTGGCCTGGGATTCACATTTGGTGGTGATGAAATCTCCTTGATGATTGAAGCTGGTCCTCGCTTCTACGTTCCAGGCAGCTACGCCGGCTTGGATCCCCGCACAGACTTTGCGGGTGAAATCGAACTTTCGGTACCCGTCGGTGATGCCACGCTTTTTCTGCACTGGCAGCAGACCTACAGCTGGGAAGATGCTCCTGGCTGGGGTGAAGGTTGGCAGCACCATGTCGGCACTGGCGTGACATTCACCTTCTAAGTCTCAACAATCGCTTGAACTTTGTTTGATCAGGAGGGCAGTTTTGCCCTCCTTTTTTGTTGCTCAGCTTTTGGTGCTCATCCTGCATTCAGCCACTGGGCTTCGCTGATGGGTGTGTTGATCACCTTGATGAGCTTCAAGCTGTCGCCATCGATCAGGCCGGCACGGGCATGGGTTTGCTTCGCTCGCGTCAGCGTCATCAGCAATTGATTCGTCACTGGATTCCACTGGATGGGGCTGCCCGCCTTGAGCGTCCATGGCTCCAGGGCCCTGCGTTGTGTCACCTCTCCCGCGTCGCTGATCAGCACCAGTTCGTGATTGCCCCGTTGCTGCTCCCAGCGCCCCAGCACCGCCCAGATCCGTTTGCCGCGGTTGTCGCAGGCCACCCCCAGCACCGCTTGATCACCGAGGTGCAGTTGCTTTGGTGCCCGCCCTGGAACCACCAGCTCGATCGAGCGCCTGTAATCCGGCCAGTGCCGGATCAGCACGGCCCGTCCTGAGGCACCGCAGAAGGCCCCCAGCTCCCGGCTGCCCGGCAGCATCTGCGGCTTTTGCTCGGTTGCTTGCAAGGGGCGGAGGCTCAGGCCGTTGCTGGTGGGCATCACCACGCCCCCTCCTGCCGGCAGCAACTGCATCGGCCCGGAGGGTTTCAGTGCCAGAGCCTTGCGTTTGCCATCGGCCTGCAGCAACAGGGCCTGGTCACTGCCCGGCTGGAACCCACCGCTCTGCACCAGCAGATCACCATTGAGATTGCTGCTGAGATGGGCGAAGAGCACCTCCCCTTTCAACAGGGGTTCCGTTCGGCTCAGCGTTGGTGGCCCCAAGGCCGCCAGGCGGTTGGCGGTGCTGCGGGGTGTCAGTTGGTCCCACCACACCTGTTCGGTGCCGTTCTGATCGCGTCCCACCAGGGCAATGCCCCGGCCATTCCCAAGGGGGACGACGCTGGGGATGGCGGGCCAGATCCGACTGATCGGCATCCATGCTCCCGATCGCGTCTGCAGTTGAACCTGCTCACCTCCCGGCACGGGCCGTGTTGCGATCAGCCAAGGTCTCGGGTCCCACCACCATTGCTGCTGCCCCAGCTGCAGCCCGCGCTGGTCGTCCCCTGCGACCGATAGCTCGAGCGGAGCCGTGAGCACGACATCCGCATCAATCACCATCCGCAGTGCTGTCGTCTCCCCCAGCCACTGATGGGGTACGGCTGGAGTGATTCGAGTGGCCTCGCTGACCCTCGGCCGGTCCATCGGGCGACTGAACTGCAGATCCAGGGCCGCGCTGCCACTTTGCACCTGCTGAGGCATCAGGCGCAGCAGCCGTGGAGGCTGTCGCAACAGCAGCTGTTGCTGCGCCAGAACTGCGGCGCAGGCCAACAGCATCAGCAGCAAGGGCCGCCGCGTCATGGTTCCAGGGGCCGCTCGGGCCTGGCAATCGGCGTGATGTTTTTGGGAATCACGACGGGGATGCGCCGTTCCTTCCGCGTCTGCACGCCCATCGTTCCCTCGATGGCCAACCACTGGTTGGTTTGGGGGCTGAACGACTCAGGCCACTCCACGGCCAGGCCAGCGGGTGTGGCATCGGCCAGGCAACAGCGCACCGTGAGACGTGCGATCAGCGGTGGGCCCTGGGGTTGCCTCCAGACAAAACCGCTGATGCGCACAGGATTGCCGGCCACAAGGTCGGGATCGGGCTGGCTGCGCAGCAAGCGCACCCATTCCGTGAGGCTGCGTTGTTCGGGGGGCAGAACAAAGGCCAACTCCGGTGGATCGGGCAGGCCCTGGGGGCGGTTGCTGGCCAGATCGCTGAAGGAGGGGTTGGGCGGAAGGATCAGCACTAGCGCAGCCATCACGCCGCTGAGCAACCAGGGCCATCGCCAGCGTTCGTCTTGCTTCTCTCTTTTCAGCAGAAGAGCCACGCCCAGCATCAGCAAGACCAGGCCGGTGACCCCCACCAGGCCATGGAAGACCCCGCGAAGCAGCAGATCGAGGCGACCGCTGTGTAAGCTCCACAACAGCGTCAGGCCCCAGAGCAGCAGCAGGGTTCCGCGCTTCAACACGACCGGCCCCTCACAGCAGCCACAGGTTGATCCACTGACCGATCAGCAGCACGCCAAGACTGGCACCGATCGCCGTGATCAGGATCGCCCTTGGCCGCATCAGCACGGTGAACAGGCCCGCGAGTTTGAGATCCACAATGGGCCCCAGTAAAAGGAAGGCCAGCAGGGCTCCGGGGGTGATCTGAGCGGCAAACCCCAGGGCAAGAAAGGCATCCACGCTGGAGCAGACCGACACCACCACCGCCAGCAGCATCAAGGCCAGGATTGATGCCGTCGGCGCACCCCCCACGGCCAACAGCCAACTGCGCGGCAGCCAGGTCTGAACCAGGGCCGCAATCACGCATCCCAGCACCAGCAGAGCCAGCAGATCGAGAAATTCGCGGCAGCTCTGATCCAGCACCTGAAAGGCCTTGAGGCGCTTGCCGCTGATGGATCGGGGTGGGCTGGGTGATCCGCCGATCACACCACTGCTGCGTTGCAGCAGCCCCAGGTTGCTGAGGGGCTGGCTCATGCGGCGTTCCTCCAGAAGCGCCGTTGCCAGGAGCTGCGTCTCGGGCAGTTGCACCAGCAACAAGCTCAGCAGGATCGCCAGCAGAAAGGCCCCCCATGGCCGGGCCACCAGCAGCCAGGGCTGATCAGGAAACGCGGCCCAGGTGCTGGCCAGGACGATGGGATTCAGCACCGGAGCTGCAAACAGAAAGCCGAAGGCCGTGCCCATCGGTGCCCCACTGGCCAGCAGACGACGGGCGACGGGGACGTTGCCGCATTCGCAGGCCGGAAGTGCAAAGCCCATCAGGGCTCCGATGATCGGTGCCAGCACGGGGTTCTTCGGGAGCCGCTCGATCCAGGCACCCGGTGGCACCGCCCATCGGGCCAGCCCTGCGATGGCAACGCCGAGCAGCAGAAACGGAACGGCTTCCAGCAGTAACCCCTGAAAGATCGCCCAGGCCGTGGCGAGCTTGTCCAAGCGTTTGGGCGGCAGTTGCTTCTCAACGTTCTCAGTTCAGCTCGCCCATCGGGGGGCGTTGACATGGTTTGTTGATCGGCCTGCGCGGCAGGCTGGGGCGACGTTGGCCAGGGCATGAGATGGGGTGGTGCTTCTGGATTGATCGCGGTGGCACCTTCACCGATCTGATCGGTCGGGATCCAGATGGCCAGCTGCACGTGCGCAAGGTGCTCTCGGAGCAGGCCGGTGCTGGAGACCCTGCGGTGTCGGCCATGGAAGCGATGTTGGCGTCGGTTTCACCGCCCGTGGATCTGGGGGACGTCGACGACGTGCGCCTCGGCACCACCGTGGCCACCAATGCGCTGCTGGAGGGGGCTGGTGCTCCTTTGCTGTTGCTCACCAATGCCGGGCTGAGGGATCAGCTGTGGATCGGCGATCAACATCGCGACGATCTGTTCGCGCTTGAGCAGCCCCAGCGCCCCTTCCTGGCGCAAACGGTGCTGGAGTTGCCCGGTCGGCTCGATGCCCGGGGTGAAGAGGTGGAGCCCCTGGTGCTGGATCAGCCGCTCCGGCGGCGTCTTGAGGAGCTGCGGCGTTCCGGCCTGGACGTCGCCGTGGTTGCGTTGTTGCATGCTCAGCGCAACCCAGCCCATGAGCAGCGATGTGCCGCATTGCTGCAGGAGGTTGGCTTTCGCACCGTGGTCTGCTCCCATCAGGTGAGCGTGGTGCCCCGCCTGGTGGCGCGGGGGCAGACGGCGTTGGTGGAGGGGGCCGTCCATCCGGTGCTGGATGGTTACCTGCAGCAGGTGCAAGGGGCACTGGGCGCCGCCACGCCCCTGCGGGTGATGACGTCCAGTGGTGCGTTGCAGGCTCTAGACAGGCTGCAGGCCAAAGACACCATCCTTTCGGGGCCGGCGGCGGGGATGGTTGGTGCGATCGCCGCTGCGCGGATGGCCGGCTTTGACGGGGTGCCGGTGCTGGGCTTCGATATGGGTGGCACGTCGACGGATGTGTTCTGTGTGGCTTGCGCCGATGTGCAGGCCCTGCGGCAAGTGAAGGAGCAGACCGAGATCGCCGGTTTGCAGTTGCTCGCCCCCCGACTGCCGATTGAAACGGTGGCGGCCGGTGGCGGATCAGTGCTGGAGCTCCAGGGGGAGCGGTTGCGGGTGGGACCTCGCTCCGCCGGAGCACAACCGGGCCCGGCCTGTTATCGCGCCGGCGGACCGCTCACCATCACCGACGCCAACCTGTTGCTGGGGCGGCTGCAGGTGGACCGCTTCCCGGCGGTGTTTGGCCCCTCCGGGGATCTGCCACCGGATGTGGAGGTGGTGCGGCATCGCTTCGCCGAGCTCGCGGCAGCGCTGGGGCAGACCTCGGAGCGGGTGGCATCCGGGGCGTTGCAACTGGCGGTGGAAACCATGGCTGCTGCCATTCGCCGGGTGTCACTGCATCGCGGTGAGGACATTCGCGGCGGGGTGTTGGTGGCCTATGGAGGGGCTGGTGGTCAGCACGCCTGTCGCCTGGCGGATGAACTGGGGCTGAACACGGTGCTGTTGCATCCCATGGCCGGCGTTCTCTCCGCTTTCGGTATGGGTCAGGCCCGCCAGCGCTGCCGGCGGCAGATGCATCTCGGTGCTGCCCTCTCGCCTGAACTCTTGGCGGCCCTGCCGGATCAGGTGAAGCGGCTGATGGGTGAAGCGCAGGAGACCTTGCATCGCCAGGGGGATGGTGCTGATGCCGAGGCGGGGGAGCCGGAGGTCTGGGTCAGCCTCGCCCTGCGTTATCCCTCTGCCGAGCAGACCTTGGTGCTCCCCTGGTCCGCCGAGCAAGGCGTTGATGCCGTGATCTCTGCCTTCCAGGCGAGCCATCAGCAACGCTACGGCTACTGCATTGATGCCGATCAGGCCCTCATCGTCGAACAGCTCAATGTTGAGGTCACAGCTCCGCAACAGTTCGACGCCACAACCGCAGCTACAGCAACAGCCGCAGCTGAGAAGGCCGAACCAACGCCAGAGGTGCAGCCATCGCCGCATGTGTCGATGCACCTGGAGTCGAGCGGCTGGATGGAGGTGCCGTTGCTGAACCGCGCTGCCCTGCGGCTGAATCAGCGGCTTGCAGGCCCGGCCCTGATCGCTGAAGCCACGGACTGCACAGTGCTGGAGCCGGGCTGGCAGGCCCGGGTGGCGGAGGGGGGCACGCTGTTGCTGGAGCGCTTGCATCCCGCAGACGGATCACTGCTGCTGGCCCAGGCCGGTGAGCACGACCCGTTGCAGGCGGAACTGTTTCGCCACCGCTTCATGGCGATCGCTGAACAGATGGGGGAACAGCTGCGGCAGAGCAGTCGCTCCGTGAACATTCGCGAGCGCCTGGATTTCTCCTGTGCGTTGTTCGATGCCATGGGGGCCCTGGTGGCCAATGCCCCCCACATTCCGGTGCACCTCGGATCGATGGGCGACAGCGTTCGCGACCTGCTGGCCCAGGTGGCGAACGGTGATGTCGCACCGCTGCAGCCCGGCGACACGCTGCTCAGCAATGACCCTTTCCATGGCGGCACCCACCTGCCCGACATCACTGCCATCTCGCCGGTCTTCTGCAACGGGGATCAGCCCAGCTTCTTTGTGGCCAGCCGTGGCCATCACGCCGATGTGGGTGGAATCGCTCCCGGATCAATGCCGTCCTTCAGTCGCACCATTGCCGATGAGGGCCTGCTGCTGCGCAACCAGCTGTTCGTGCGCCAGGGCCGGGTTCTTGCCGCTGATCTGAAAGCGGTGTGGAGCGGCATGGCGACGCCGCCCCGCAACCCTCCGGAACTGCTGGCCGACCTGCAGGCGCAGGTGGCGGCCAATCAGGCGGGGATTGTGGCGCTGCAATCCCTCGTGGAGCGGGAGGGGCTGACCCTGGTGCAACGGCAGATGACCCTGCTGCAGCAGGACGCAGCCCGCAGTGTTCAACAACTGCTGTTGCGTTTGACGGACGCCCGGCATCAGCTGGCCCTGGATGACGGCTCTTTTTTGGTGGTGCAGGTGTGCCTTGATCCCAAACGCCAACGGTTGCGTTTGGATTTCAGCGGAACATCGCCGCAACGGCCGGACAATTTCAATGCCCCCCTGGCGGTGACGCGGGCGGCTGTGCTGTACGTGATCCGTTGTCTCCTCGACAGCGACATCCCCTTGAACGAGGGCTGTTTCGCGCCACTCGATCTGGTGGTGCCGGAGGGCTGTCTGTTGAATCCGCGGCCCCCCGCCGCTGTGGTGGCCGGCAACGTGGAGGTGTCTCAGGCCCTCTGCAATCTGCTGTTTGCGGCTTTCGGCGCCCAGGCGGCCGGCCAGGGAACGATGAACAACGTCAGCTTCGGCAATGGCCGCTGCCAGTACTACGAAACGGTGGCCGGTGGTGGCGGCGCGGGTGAGGGCTTTGCTGGATCGGTGGGGCTGCAGTCGCACATGACCAACTCGCGGCTGACGGATCCCGAGGTGCTCGAGAGCCGTTATCCGGTGCGGTTGGAATCCTTCGCGGTGCGCTCCGGCAGTGGCGGCCAGGGCCGGTGGCCAGGGGGCGATGGCTTGGAGCGCACGATCCGTTTCCTCGAGCCGATGAGTGTGTCGCTGATCAGTGGCTCTCGGAAGGTTGCCCCGTTCGGTCTCAACGGCGGGGCCTGTGGTGCCTGTGGCGAGAACCTGCGGCTGGATCGTGAGGGGGTGGCCCATCCCCTGCCAGGTGCCGTGCAGCTGGAGCTCCTGGCAGGCGAGGCCATTCGCATGCTCACCCCAGGGGGAGGCGGCATGGGACGTTGAGGGGGGGATGCCTTCTGGTGGTGTGATGCCGATGCGATCACAGGGTTGGTGGTTGGCTTTGCTGCTGGGCTGCAGTCTCAGCGGGGCTGCCCACGCCAGAAGCCTCGACCAGCAGGTGTTCCAGTTGCAGCTGGTGATGGATCAGATCCGTCTGGCGCGGTCCATGGGGGATCGTGTTGGCGTTTGCGTTGAATCCCGCCGGGCCAACAATCTTGTGCTCGATCTTCTTCCGGCCCTGCAATTGCACCGTCCTGGCCTCAATCACGCTGCCTTGCAGGACAGGATCCTGTTGGGATTTGATGCTTGTTGAATGCTCTTTAAGCGATGTTGGGATGGATTAACCTGACCCCAAGGTCCAAGGTTTCCCGTTACAAAGATAAAACGTCTGATTCAGACAATTGCTCCACTGGGCTTTTGCAGAAGTTTCAGGGCTGATGAGAACAGGGTGATGCCGAAGAGTGTTCCCAGAGCCCAGACGCTGTCACTGGGCCACTCGAGCACCAACAGCAGGCCGATGCCTGCGGAGAGCAAGCCATCGAGCAGCACGAGCCCGGCCATCGGCGCTTTTGAACTGGCCCCCGCCGCCAGTTCCATCATTCCCTCCACCAACACCACAACCCCGGCGAAGAGGGTCAGGCTGATTTCTCCTTCGATGGGGTCAATCAGGATGAACAGCGCACCGCCGATGTAAAGCAGGGCGGAAAGCAGACGGAACAACTTTCCGCTGGCCTGGTCTTGGCCGAATCGCAACAGTTGACTCACCCCTGCGGAGAAGGCAATTCCACCGAGGGCGAGCGTGAGCAGCGTCGCAGAAATGAAGGGCAGAAGGATCGCAGCGATGGCACCCAGGATCAGCAAAATTGCCGCAAGTTGCCTCTGGCGTACGGGGGACATGCAAGCTAGGAAAGTCTGTCGACCTTAAGCCCGGTTTTTAAAAACCAACATGACGACCCATTGTCGATCGGCATCTGCGGATTCAATCTGAATGCAGCA
>CAJXPL010000017.1 GCA_913057985.1 uncultured Synechococcus sp. | reverse complement strand
ACTTGGTGGGCTGCAGGTTGGTGAAACGCCAAGACAGCCTCTACTCGTCCATCGATCCATCTCCTGTATGGAATCAACGGGAGAATCCCTGTCGACGCCGCCGGATCTGTCCACAAAGCCAAAAATGAAAAGGCGGCCACCTCAGACTCAGCACCAACAAATCAGCGCTGCATCATGACTGCCCAGCTCTGAAAAAACGGGACCCTGGGGCACGGTCACCACACCAAGGTCCGTCTCATTGTCTGATCAGGCGTGAGTGATCAGTCCTCGACACGCCAGGTCTGATCAGCAGGCGTCCAGTCGTTGAGCTCTTCAGCGCTGAACCAGAGTCCGATCTCAAAGGCTGCCGTTTCAGGCGCATCGGATCCGTGAATGACGTTGCGACCGATGTTCACGGCCAGATCACCGCGAATGGTGCCAGGGTCGGCCTCGAGCGGCTTGGTGGCGCCGATCAGCTTGCGGGCACTGGCGATCACGCCGTCGCCTTCCCACACCATGGCCACCACAGGGCCGGAGGTGATGAAATCCACCAGGCCTGCGAAGAAGGGGCGCTCCTTGTGGACGCCGTAGTGCTGTTCAGCCAGAGCACGGCTGGGGGTGATCTGCTTCAGGCCGACCAACTTAAAACCCTTGCGCTCAAAGCGACCCAGGATCTCGCCCACGAGTCCCCGCTGCACGCCGTCGGGCTTGATCGCAACGAAAGAACGCTCGGCAGCCATGGGGAAAGCATCAGTGTGCGGCCATCGTCTGCTGCCGACCCACCGCTTGGCAAGCACGGCTGGAATCACTGCCCCTACATTTCAACCATTCCGCCGAAGAAGGGTCATGGTTCTGGCCGAAACCGATCGGTCCTGGTCCCTCTCCCGCAGTGCCGAGCTGTACGGCCTGGACCGCTGGGGCGACCCCTACTTCGCGATCAATTCCCGGGGGCATGTGGTGGTGCAACCCCGCGGAGATCGAGGTGGATCACTCGATCTCGTGGACCTGGTGAAAGGCCTTGCGGCACGGGATCTGAACCCCCCCGTGCTGATCCGCTTCGACGACATCCTCGAAGACCGTCTCGAGCGACTGCATGCCGCCTTTGACCGAGCCATCTCCCTCTACGACTACGACGGTCGCTACCAGGGGGTGTTTCCGATCAAATGCAATCAGCAACGCCATGTGGTGGAGCAGCTGGTGGACAGCGGACAGCGCTGGAGTTTCGGCCTGGAGGCCGGCAGCAAGGCGGAACTGCTGATTGCCCTTTCGTTGATGCGGGACCAGCAGGCGCTGCTGATCTGCAATGGCTACAAGGACCGCCGGTACATCGAGACGGCCATCCTGGCCAGGCGTCTCGGCCACCAGCCTGTGGTGGTGATCGAACAGGCCGACGAAATCCAGCGGATCATCGAGGCCAGCCAGGCCCTTGGCGCATCCCCGTTCATCGGCATTCGCGCCAAGCTCTCGAGCCGCAGCACCGGCCGCTGGGGCAGTTCCGTGGGCAGTCGCGCCAAGTTCGGGCTGGATCTCACCGAAATGCTCCAGACGGTGCAGGCGCTGGACGAGGCTGGCTTGCTGCAGGATCTGCGGCTGCTGCATTTCCACATCGGCAGCCAGATCAATGACATCGCCGTGCTGAAGGACGCCCTTCAGGAAGCCGGTCAGATCTACGTCGAACTCACCCGGCTTGGGGCTCCGATGGGGTTCCTTGACGTGGGTGGTGGCCTTGGCATCGATTACGACGGCAGCCGCACCGCCAGCGCCGCGTCCACCAATTACTCGCTGCAGAACTACGCCAACGACGTCGTCGCCACCATTCGCGAATGCTGTGTGCCCCTGGGTGTTCCCCTTCCCACCTTGGTGAGTGAAAGCGGCCGAGCCCTGGCCAGTCACTTTTCGGTGTTGGTGTTCAACGTGCTCGGCTGCAGTCGCGCTCCCGATGGGGAGCCTGCTCTGGAGACCGATGAACCGCTCCCTGTCGCCAACCTGCGCGAAACCCTGCAACGCATCCGGTCGCTGGACTCTCCGGACCCCTCGTTGCTGCAGGAGGCCTGGAATGACGCCATCAAATTCCGTGAGGATGCCCTCTCGGCGTTCCGACTGGGATATATCCGCCTGAACCAGCGTGCGATGGCGGAACAGCTGAGCTGGACCTGCGCGAAGGAAATCAGCGCACGCCTGCCCGTCAACGAACCGATCCACGAGGATCTGCGCGGCCTCCAGCGCGCGCTGGCGTGGACCTACTACGCCAATCTCTCGATCTTCCGTTCCGCCCCGGACACCTGGGCGATTGATCAGCTGTTTCCGGTGATGCCGATTCATCGCCTCGATGAATGCCCCAGTGAGCTGGGGCAATTCGCCGACCTCACCTGCGACTCCGATGGCAAGTTGGCGCGCTTCATCGACAGCGGCGCCGAGAAAGCCCTGCTGGAATTACATCCCCTCAACAAGGACGAGCCCTACTGGATCGGCATGTTTCTGGGCGGGGCCTACCAGGAGGTGATGGGCAATCTCCACAACCTCTTCGGAAGCACGAATGCTGTGCATGTGCGGCTTAACCCCCGTGGCAACGGCTACCTGCTCGATCACGTCGTGCGGGGACACACCAATGCAGACGTGCTCGAGGAGATGCAGCACAACCCCGATCTCATCCTGGAGCGGCTGCGGCAGGCCTCGGAGACGGCAATCCAGCACGGAACATTGCAGATCGAAGACGCCAGGCTGCTGATGAGCCATCTCCGAGCCAGCCTGGACCAGACCACCTACCTCGAGGGATGAAGCGCATCCGCCGGCTGGTGCAATTTGCAGGCCCTTACCTGGCTGCCGTGGTGGTGCTGATATTGCTTCGCAGCACGGGCCTGGCCCAGACCCTTGATCTGGTGGTCTACGACCTGATCACCAGCCAGAGGGCTGAGGGTTCCGGGCAGGACACACCCATCACCTTGGTGGGCGTTGATGAAGATGACATCAAACGCTTCGGGTGGCCGATTGATGACGGTGTGTTCTGCGAAGCCTTCGATGCACTGAATGCCGCAGGCGTCGTGGCCATCGGCTTTGACATCTACCGGGACAAAGGCGTCGGGCCCAACCAGCAGTGCCTGCGCGATCGCTTTCGAGACGAACCCACCCTGGTGTCCATCTTCAACGTGGCGTCCGACATCCCTCCGGTTCCAGGAACGCCTCCCGAGCGCCAGTCGTACAACGACATCAGCGTGGATGCGGATGGTGTCTTACGCCGCGATCTGGTGCATGTCACTGGTCAGGACGAGGCCACCGTCTCCTTCCCATTGCGCGTCCTGGAGGTGGCAACAGGCGACACCGTCATCCGTTCCTCCCTTGAAACAGAAACGCACGACGGTGCCTGGCTCAGCGTCAATGGCGGTGGATACCACAACGAAGCCGAGGCAGCTTGGGGGTACCAACGCCTGATGCGGTTCCGGGAACCCGGTAGCTATCCGAGTTACTCCCTGAGCGACCTGGTCGCCGGCAGCGTCCCCGAGGTCAAGCTGCGGAACCGCATTGTGCTGATTGGCAGCACCGCAGCGTCATTACGCGACCTCTTTGAGGTCCCCCATACGCGGTTCAGACAAGGTGAAACCTTGTTCCAGATTTCCGGCGTGGAGATGCATGCGAACCGGCTGGCCACGCTGATCGATGAACGCAATGGCACGCTGATTCAGGGCTGGATTATGCCCGGATGGGGCAATCTGCTACTGGTGTTTGGCTTCGCCGCAGGCGGCCTGCTGCTTGGCGAACGAATCCACAAACAACGGGTCAGCATCCTGGTGGTCGTGCTCGTGGCTGGATCGGCAGCTGGTGGGTTTGGATTGCTGCTCTGGAACCACATCTGGGCCGGCATCGCCATGCCCATCGCCGCCTTACTGAGTTTCGGAGGCGCAGCCTGGCTTCGTCGTGGTGTGGAAAGCCAGCAGCATTCGCAGCAGATCCGGCAACTGCTCGGCCAAACCACATCGCCCGCCGTGGCCGAACAACTCTGGGCGCAGCGCGATGCCCTTCTGAGCAACGGTCGCTTCATGGGTCAACAGCTCCCGATCACCTCTCTGTTCACCGATACGGCATCCTTCACCAGCGTGTCCGAGGGCATGAGCCCACGGCAGCTGATGGACTGGCTCAACCGGGGTATGGAGGTGTGCGTCCCCGCGGTCACCCAACGGAACGGAATGGTGAACAAGTTCACCGGCGATGGCATGCTCGCCGTGTTCGGAGTGCCTCTACCAGGCGATCCCTCAGCAGAAGCGCAGGCAGCCGTCGAAGCGGCGTTCGAGATCAACAACGGGCTGAAACGGCTGAATGCCGACTTGATTGCCGAGGGGGCTCCCACGATGCGTGTGCGCATGGGCATCCACTCCGGCGAGGCCTTAGTGGGATCCATGGGAAGTGCGGAACGGATCGAATACGCCGTGATCGGCGATGCCGTGAACTGCGCGTCTCGCCTGGAGAGTTATGACAAACATCGACATGAAGGGGTTCTCAGGGTGCTGCTGTCCAGCACCACCTTGGAACTTTTGCCAACAGAATTCCGTGCATCACTGAGCCTTGAAGATTGGGGAACCGTTCAAGTCAAGGGGCGCGACAAGCCACTCAATGTGAGTGAAGTAAAATTCGAAGGTTGCTCCACCCAAGCGGTAGGCAATCCAAAAAATGCAGACAAATATTAACGCAAAAAGCTCTTCAAAATTTAAGTGAAACCGAAGAAGACCACACAAGCCAAGAGGGAAGCAAAAGCCACAATTCAAAATGACGAAAACAATTCTCAAAAACAATCTAATCATTGAAGAGCTTCAGAACAAAAGAGACAGTCAAGAGATAGAAGGCCAATTTCCCTGCTTAAAACCTTTCAAAATCAGCGGAAACACGCCAAGAACGAGGGTCTTAGTCTTAGCAGCAAAAAACAAGAAGAAGACAATGACTCTTGGCGTTGCAGTCTTGCAGATATCGTCCAGCTCGAATCAAAAGAACAAGGAAGCGGCAATGAGTTGCATTTACGTCAAGAAAGACTGGAGGCGTCTGGGAATTGGAACCGCACTATTGAAGGAAGCAGAAAAAACCTGCATCCGCGAAAGAGTCAACAAACTGACAATCATCTACAACACAGAAAACAATGCAGTCGAATCGTTAATACACAGGAGTAATGGTTGGCAAATCAACGAAGGGTTAACAGGATTTCTATTCGAAAGCAAGGAAAAGGTGTGGCCAACGGTTGCATCGCTCAACAAAGCAATAAAGAGGGGAACGATTGGATTCAGCATCAGGTCATTGCTGGATTGCGACCACGATGCACTCATTCAGGCTTCTGGCGCAGATGGTACGCCAAAATGGGCACAACTAGACCGACATCAAATTGATCGCGCGGAGCAGGAGTACTCGCGCGTGATCTATAAAGACGAATGCATTATTGGCTGGCTGATCACTATCGCAGTGGATCAAGAGACGCTCGATTATCACATCCTCTGGACGACCAAGACCCATCGGAACTCTGCCTCAAAACTGACAGCAATCAAAGCACTGACAGAGATCATTGGCGCAGCTCATTTTTCATCAGAACCGGACGATCGAGAGAAGGGTGATGACTCAGGATCACCGTGGAAGAAGGGCTTTTTTATATCCCGCACAGACAATGCGATGATGAACAATTTTGCAAGCAAACGACTGACCGGCAGCGCGAGCCACCAGAACAGACTCAATCTGGGAGAAAAATGGTTAGACAAATAACAGCTTATAAATTACACGAGCTAAACCAATAGTCACTCGCAAAGTACAAAGCAATTCAGGAGGATAGAAAGCACAATCTAACCAGATGAAACAACGGGCAAAATGACTTGTTCGCTGGAACTATTTAAATCCTTAAATATCCACAAGCGAGCATTAGCAGCTCAAAGCAGGAAGAGAGCAACAAAGCAATACAGACGAAAACCTCAAAAACTAGAAAGATACAGGCAATTGATCTACAAGACTGCAACCACGACAACTAAATGTAGAGACATAAAGCAATCACTCAGCCACATCTCCATGTGCGACATTCCCTAAAAGCGAGTGGAGAAGACTTCACTGTCACAACTGTGATGCAAAAGCTACGGATAAGACAGATAGAAAAACCTCAGCGAGATCAATATGTTGCAAATACGAGAAAATGGACATAGTATAAGACTTTGCATAGCTGAGCATGAGCGCCGCTGATCTAAGACAAATTCAAGAGGCCCTTCAAGCAGATGAAAATAAAGAGTTGCGCAACAGCATCTATGCAGCATTTCTTGAGGACAACCAACGTGGCGCCGAGATGATTATCTCTTTCGCTTCAAAGCAAAATATCACACTATTAGCACAAGATGTTATTGACCAACTCAAGAGCATGGATGACGATGAAGTTGATGTAGAACTAACAAGCGAAATGCTTGCGGGTGTTGCGGGTGCTGACAAATGCACAGGTGGTTAGGCTGACAAATGCACAGAAGGCTTTCATTGATTTCATGTGACACCAGTGTCACATGAAATCAATGAATGACACAAAAACGTTATCGATTAAATCGAACAACAATACTATATACTAAGATAAATCAAAAAACTCGCACATTAACGAGCGACAACGCAGAAATAAGCATGATATATTATTTAATATGATTGTTTTTGGATTGGCTTCGCTAGTGGGGTCAGGAAAAGAATTTTAAGAAAATATGATGCCAAGTCGATTTCATACCATCTACGCGAGAAATTAATTGACATTGAATTGTAATGATGATTATTTTGAAAGCCTTCACCAAGAGTAAGCAGACCAATTAATATATTGTTCTTACTGCAGTCTTTTGTTTCAAAATTCCTGTAACCAAAGGCATGGCCTAGACTGTTAGTAATATTCGACATTTCTTGTGTCAGAACTGATCGGACAATGACGCCCCAATAAATAGCACTGATAACATTTGCCAAAATGAGTTGATCGTCAAATGAACCAGACTGAATAAACGCAACGAATATTGATACACCAACAACAAGAATAACAGACAACAATGAAAATAATGCATAGAAATCAGACATACACCTTTCTAACGGGTTTTGAACCAGATCCAAAATGTAAGGATGAGCGTATTTATATTGACCATCAAAATCAAGATATCTATTGTTATTGCCTAGAATCTTCGAGAGTCGATTGACATAAGCCAAATTTCTACCGGACGAGATCATGCCTTTTTCACCTGCTCGAATTTGCTGGCCAACATGTGACATCCAGCCATAATGTGCGTGATAAAAACTTTTAAACGAAACTGGCTTTTGGGAATTAGAAAAGTCTCGTGGACTATGAGGGTCACCCTGTTGATCAGACAAAGAATGATGGATTCGATGCTGAAGAGCCCAAGAATTAAGACTTCCCTGCCAACTCATTGAGGCAGCAAAAGCCAATATAATCTTGAAAAAATTTGAAGCTAAGAACTGCTTATGCGCATAATATCTATGGTAACCAATAGTCAGCCCTAAGTTTGCAACTAAAAGCCAGCTTGCCAAATAAAGTAAACCATTTGGGAGCGATGAGACCTGTTTCCAAGCAAAAATACAAGGAAGAACAGCAAGTACAATCAGAAGTCGATATTGATTCCAATGATACCGATCTAGGAAAGCGGAGCATTGACGATTAAACCCTATAAAAGAGACAATGCATGATGCAGCCTTCACTTGAAATGTGCAAAACTTAAAATACAATCTAACAGCTCCCAAAGCAGTTGGTGTTTCCGATCAGCGAACTGCCACAATCAATCAAGGCCAACAAGACAACCATCTTCGCGGCAAAGACAGCACTTGCAGGGAGGAGAGTTGTATGTAGCAAAAAGAAGTCACATGGACGAGCAGGAGTCATGCATATAACAGTTTGGACAGTTTAGAAATTTTGACAGTTGGAAACGCAGACAATATTAAATCAAACGCATTGGATTAGATCTTGACAAACAGAACAAGGAGACTACTTTTCAGCTAAGACAGCGTGATCTGCAATACCATAGAATTAATAATAGAGACCCTAAATTTACTTCTAGGTTGATGCTCAAAACGGCAAAAAACAAGAGATACAATCAGTCAACAATGCTGTTCCACAACCACTCAAAACAACAAGACAATCCATACATTCCCTCACATCAGAAAATAATATTTTGCCAGGCAATTAAGGTTAAAGCTATCAGCTTCAAAAAAATAAGTAGGACACATGATCAATGTCGATAAGATGGCACTGTATTGTAATTCGCCTGCTGTCAACAGAATCCATATAATGAAGCGAAACAGGTGCAATTTGATGCTTTAGACTTCCCTCGAAGCCATACATATAACCGAGCTGATAGGGATAAAAGGAAGACTTCGTATCCTTACAGCTATCGTTCCAGACGTTCAAACCACCACCGCTAGCTGGAAGACTGAGCGGAATAGTCAGAGAATACAAAGACGAAGCAAGCTCCTGCTTGGACATACTAAGTAATGACGGAAGTAATCTTGGAATTGGATGCACATGGATACTTCCCCCTCGACTGAAATAGACAGAATTAAAGAATTTATGTGGAGACTTGGGCTTAGGACCAAAAATATGAAAACCAGGAAGGGCTAATTCCTTATGATACGCAAAAGGATGTTCAAATTGATTAGAACAAAACTCCAACAAATGCCGATAAAGAGGCTCAAAATTTTTCCACAAAATTGGATTATATCGTCGCACAAAAGTCTGATAGCGATCGGTTGATTGATAGGGATTAAGATCCAAATAATGAGCCGCACCTAAAGTATAAAAATCAACTCCCTTCGCACGGCACAGCCAATGCATACTCAAATCAACAACCTGATCTGACCATTTAGACGCTTCTACGGGAGAAAGAAACGAGAATCTTGAGATAGAATGCATGATCAACAGTTCAAACTCTGTCTTGAAAACCAGCTATAATGCAAGGCTCGGCAACAAGCATAGGCCAAACCAAAAACTCTCAGGTCTCAAGAATTTGATATCAGATATCCTATAACCAAATCTCCATAACAAACAACAACTGTATACAGAACACTTCATTCAAAAATAGAAGCAATGAGTACTCGATGAATGGCTGCCAGCACAGAGACTGTCCCTGAGAAAGTGATATAACCCGTTTATGGTCCAGGCAATGAGTGTTAGTGGTCGTATAGCAGTTGATTGAGCTCTCTCCAGGGGTGCAAGCTCCTGGAGAACAGAGTGGTAGCAGAGGTTTTTGTATTCCCAACACCAACAATTGCTCATACCATGGACTTCAGCCGATTTGACGAATGGGTCGGTTATGAGAATGTCATCGCGTAAGAGGTCAATATAAACGCAGTCTGACAAAGGTCAGCCGACTCGGCGTAGACAATGCGAGATCGAATACCTGGAAAGGCATAAATGATTGCAGTAGCACTCTTTTTGCACCAAAGCAGCACGACGTGAGCAATGAAATCGATGCCGTTATCGATGCGGATAAACGCCCGAACTCGATAAATGTTGTTGAATGCTACCACCAACGCAAACACATCCTTAGTCTTGCAATGTCATCCCACGCAGGTCATCAGGCACTCGAAATATTTTGATCTTAGCAATCTCATCGCGAATCTTACGATGCCTGCTAACCCGAGCAATTGATGCATCAATAATCCGGCGAAGATAAGCTTACACAACCTGGGAATGAGAAGATATTAAACATCAACTCAATAATCACCGGCTTTCGAAGGCTCTCTCTTTAAAAGGCGATTGTATCGGAGTCGGTGGTGGTTCATCATGCCAAAACCGACCAAATACCCCAAGAAGCGCCAGCTATTAACCTCAGCAACAAGCCCTCGGTCAGTGAGATTAAACAACTACTAAAAAATCAGCACCTTAAAGAGCATCAATTGTATGATTCGCTGGGCAATGTGTTGCTCTTCCTCGCCTGGATGTGTTCTTATTAGCACTGGTAAAAAGAGATCCAATAGGAGTACATAATGTATCCGCATGAAGTTCGACTTAATCCGCAAAAGAATGGCAAACTCATTTATTCACCTCAGAAAGCCTTCGAATCGCAATCGGAGTGAACTAGGAGAATCCCTCCATAACCTATTGCTGGGTAAATGGCTAGACCTGGATTCAACGGAGTACATTAAATAACACTTGCAGATTATTTCTCTCTGCTTAGGCATCGCACTGGCAGCGACTCTGGCCATTCATCTGTCACTAGATCTGCCAAGCCGAACTGGGCCATCGTGTCTTTCGAAGGCACACTCGAACCACATTGTGAAAGTAACGACTTCAAAACTATCTGAAGCGTCTGATCACTGGCTTCAGAATCAGAAACAAGAAGGCTCAATGCTGGAGGTGACGTGGTCTGAACAAAGGCCATGGGATCCAAATCGTCATCGTCCAGCAAACTTGCACAGTTGAAGCTTGATTCCCAAATGGTAGGGCCTGTTACAACAGCACTGCTAAGCAAAATGAGACTGGCATGGGAAGCGGCCAAAGTGCGTACGCTCTCAGTACCAACATCATTTGGCTTGAAAACTACCTTCAGGCTGACCGGATTAGCCGTCGGCCCCTGGACAAGTCCAAGGGTCCCTGATGAACCAGGGGCGAATACGCTGCTTTCGGGAACGAGGTGCACAAGCGTGCGTGCACTGCATTCACCGCGCGTTCCACCCCCCACACGGCGGCCTGGAAATGAACTGCGCATGCTTCCCTGGGCGTCAGCAACCACCCCGACAACACTCAAAGCCAATGCTGCTACTGCAGCAGAAGTGAGCATGGTTCGAAAGCAGACTTGCCCCATAACGGAAGGAATGGAATGATGGATCCAGCTTGGCAACAATCCTCACAGGCGTCCAACCATCAACGTCAATAAGGCGCTATTCCTCACGCTTCAGCACGAACACAAGGGGCACAAGGGGGGGCACCCATGCATTCCATTCACTAGACCGAACCATACAAAGAATGTAGAGAGAATCACCAGCAACGCGGAACAGACCGGTGGACGAAGTCAGGACCGACCAGCGGACAGAGGAAAGTTCAGAATAAAGCCCTAAGTTTGACTTGACATCCTTTAACAATTGTGCTTGACGCTCTGATATTAGCTCAAGCACAATTGGAGCCGAAGTTTCAACCGGGGCCAGCACGCATCCCCCAGCAGACCCCCATCGTCGCTCCAGAGCGTCCCAACTCAGAAGACAAGACCTTGGAAGGGACACCAGCGGAATCAAGCGATGGTGAAACTGACCAAGAACGCAAGACCAATCAAAGCCTGATTCGACGTTATCAAAAACAAGCATTCCAACTTCAAGGCAACACCGTCTACAACGACGGAACCATCCGAACATTCGTAAAAAACTGCAGCCAAGCCCCAAACACGCTCTCACCTGAAGACTGGGCAGCACTGTGTATCACCCTTCAATACCAAAAGGATGGATATATCAACACGAGGGTTTTTGCCTCAGGAAGTGGTACCAACGTTTCGCTCGATGTCTCCGAAGGACGCCTAACGGAACTACGCGTCAATGGGCGGAACGAAACACTTAACGCCAGAACCAAGCAGAAGCTGTCAAGACTGAAGAACCAAGTTCTCAATGTCAACGAAGTGCTATGGGCCCTTCAACTGCTGCGACGCCAACCAGGAACCAAAGACATTCGCGGGCGACTGGGGCGAATCGGAAGTGACGCCACCCAAAGCAGCCTGATCGTGAGTACTGAGCCCCGAGGCGCACAATTCAATGCACTGTTGACCTACGACAACGAAGGAAAAATTAGTGCCGGACAGCATCGAAATCAAGCCATCGCAACTGGAGACTCGTTGCTTGAGTTTGCCGACCGTTGGCTGCTTTATGTGGACAAAACATGGAGTGGAGGTCCCCAGACAGGATCCATCAATTACTCACTCAGCTACACCAAACCGCTTGGTATCAAAACAGATGCAACGGCCTCGCTTGGATTCGGCAGGATTAAACCCATTGAACTAGAAGGTGTCGCAAAAAACTTCCGCACCAATCAATTTCAAGCCATCGGAATTGTGAAAAGGAAACTCATTGATTCGTATGACCATGATGTATCAATGATCGGACAATTTTCATTCTTGAGATCGAACCTTTATCTCCATGACAAAGAACTTCCATCCGTTGTTCCCAATTTGATCCGTAAACCGCAGTCTGGCTACGTCAGGCTTGGAGTGGAAGCCAACAAAATCAGTCGAGGCGCCGTTAGCAGCGCGCAGTTGTACGTCACCCAAGCTGTTTCGGGAAGCTCTCCGGATGATCAGCTCAGAACACTCAAGGAAATTGGCATCACCCCCGAACAATCAAACGCAGTTGGCGCCGCCATCAGCAATATTTTTCTGTTCAAGAATGGAATGCAGCTGAGTCTCAGCCTCGCTGGCCAGAAAGCCTTCGGCCCCCTGATGACCTCCATGCTGTTTCAGATTGGAGCCGACAGTGGGTTGATGGGACTACCAAGCACTGTCCTCAGCGGGGAGAATGGTCTCCAGGCAACAACGGAACTCTTGGTCCCCCTTGGCTCAATCAACCAATGGCCCATTGCATTAAAACCCTTTTACGGATATGGAGTCGTCAGCAGCCAGGGAGCTGAAAGCAGGTCCATCAGCAGCTTTGGCACACTGCTCAGCTTGACAAATCCGTCAAGAAAGCTCTCATTCGATCTGGGATGGACAGGCAATATCAGCTCACAACCCCTGATCGAACGTTCCTGGCAGAACTGGAGCCTGGCTCAGGGACTGATCACCCGGGCCACATTGAACTTCTAAAGTCTCAACACAATTCCAACGCTCACTGAAACAACGCACCAGACCTCAAAGCCCATGACAGCAAGGCTCAGCACCACAACAACCCTGAAAGGATTGCGTTGGTTCCTGCCACTGATCATTGCGGTGCTCCCTGGCGTTGCAGCGAGAGCCCAAATCAATAACGACTCAGGGATTCAAGCGGCTTCAGGTATCAACAGTCTCGGCACAAAAGTAGGAGATGGAGACAGTCAAACTCTGGGAGGTTCTTGCAACAGTGGACACTGCCGTATCAGCGGTGGAACAGCAAGTGGCAGCAATCTTTTTCATCGCTTATCCAAGCTGAGAACAAACAGCAACATTGATAAGATCACCCTCGATAACCTGATCCCTGGAAGCAAATCAGAAACCTTCAGAAGCATCATTCTGAGTAACATTGGCAGGAATGGAACTTACATCAATACCCCCTTTAAGCTTGATAAAAGCAGCTCAGACTTAATTATTCTCTCTCCTGAAGGTATTGAAATCGGAAGCCTTGGTCGGTTCAAAAACGTGGATACAGTCGCCCTATCAACAGCAGAAAATCTCACGATTGGAGGGGAAACCTTTCATTATCAAAACTCCAAACAAGCAGATTTAATCAACATGAAAGCCGTACTTAATCTTGCCCAGTCTGCTTTTAGCCACAATCAAGCAGAAGCAGGTCAAATCAGCATCAAAGTGGGTGACCTGCTCAGCATTGATGGCGATCTTTTGCTCCATAGCGTGGGGGGAATTGATATTGACCAAGCCAGTGCAAACTCAAAAGGAAACGTAAAAATTGGCGGAGGCCTCAGCCTGAGAACTTACGGCAAAGTAAAAGACCCTAATGCACCAACAGATTCAGTACTCATCAGAAACGTACAAATTGATGCCAACAATCTCAATGTCGACGCCAAAGGCAGCATTGATCAGCCTCTCGCAGTATTCATCGAAGAAGCCAGCATTCGCGCAAAAAATAACATAAACATCAACGGCAGCGGAGGAAACGAGTCAAGCTCGATCAATAATAAATATTTGATAGGAACAGAAATCCTAAACTCCTCAGTTAAATCGACAAAAGGAGACATACTCATAAGGGGCATTGGAGGAACAGGGAACAAAAAAATCAGCTCTGGCGATTACGACTTTGACGACGGGACTGGAATCATTATTGAAGGCAGCAACATTGATGCAAAAAAAAGCCTAATCAAACTTAAAGGGACAGGGTCTTTCGGCTCAAAAATAAACTTTGGGCATGGGATCGAAATAGCAAATAGTGCACTGACAGCGAATAAAATTAGAGCAAGAGGATTAAGCTCAAAAGCCAGTCAAAGTGGAGAAATCAAAAACTCCAGTGGGATTAATATCTTTAACAGCAAATTAACGGCAAGAGAAAAAATAGATTTTATTGGAAAAGCAGCTAATACAAACCCAAAAAAGGCTAACATCATTACAAGTAAAGGCGTTGATATTGGCGGGTCCGAACTATTTACATCTGCTGGACAAATCTCGATTGATGGCACGGGGGGATCAGGAAAGTCGCTCGAACTCGGCTCTGGAGTAGAAATTTCAAAGACGTCGCTAAGGGCATCAAGTATCAAAATAGCTGGTACGGGTGGGAAGACAAGCAAACTAGAGAATTCAAACACAAGTATCGGTATTGACATTTTAACTGACAGTACACTCGATACAAATTCAAACAACGACGATCTTGGTTCGATCTATATCTCTGATCAAATTCAAGAACAGAATGGAGATATTGAGCTCGTTGGCGTTGGTGGTACCGGCCTAGAATACAGTGGAGGAGTTTTCAGTACAGCAAAAATCGATAGCGCAGGTTCAATCCTTATCAAAGGCCAAGGCGGATCTGGGAAAAAGGATATCTACGGAGTGGCATTGGAAGCAACGGAAACTGATGTAGACAACGGAGACTTAACAGCTAGACATCAGATTATTATCGAAGGTAAAGGTGGAACAGGTACCAATATCGAAGATAGCAACGGAGTTTTTCTATCGAACATTGAAGTCAATTCAGGTTCAGGAATTTACATCAACGGCGAAGCTGGAAACAGCAGCGGAGAATACAGCGAAGATATATATTTAAACGGAGTTTACATAGAGAATGCAGAATTGACAGTAGATACTCCCAATCCTTTGACTGATATCGCTAACCCTTATGACTCCAATATAATCATTCGTGGGACACCTGGTGGTTCAGACGGCACAATAGAAAGTTCAACTGGAACTTACATCGAAAGATCAGAAATAAAAACGAAAGGAGGTATTGATATTTTTGCAGACGGTAGTAAAACAAAATCTAAAGTCCTTAAGTTTGCCGATGGCATTTTTCTAGACCAAAACATGATACAAGCAAGTTCCTTAGTTCTCGAAGGATACGGCGCTACACCAACACAACCAAGTGCTAGATACAACAACGGTGAATTGATCCAGCAATCAACTGCAGGAGTTTCGATCTGGAAATCAAACATTAGAATCAAAAAAAAGGATAGGGATTTCAACAACTTTATCTTGATCAACGGCTTCAGTGGTGGAGGCAATTATAATATCAATGGAGTCGATTTCATTGAATCCACTATCTCAAGTACAAATACAATAGACATAAATGGAATAGCCAACGATATCAACGCAGAAATACAAGAAGGAGACGGTATTTCAGTAGTAGATACAAGTCTTATAAGTGATTCAATTTATATGGATGGACAAGGTAGTACCGGATCGAGCACAGCTGCCTCTAACGGCCAGTACATGTCGAACGCATTCATTCATGGGACAAGCAGCGTGACACTCCAAGGTAAAGGTGGAAATGCTAACGACATTGAAGGGATAGCAAAAGCGGCGAACGGAATATCTCTTGTCGGCGGTTCAAACATCAGTACTGATGGAGATGTTTATATTATTGGAAAAGGTGGTAGCTCAGAAGGCGAAACTAAGGATACTAACGGAATACATATCAATCAATCATCAATAGAAGCGAAAGGTGATATCGACATCTCCGGCAAAGCAGGTGACGGTTTAGTTGTTAGTAAAGCCAATGGTGTGACCGTATTTGAAGGTACCATCGATGCAGATGGAAATCTACTCATCAATGGTCTTGGTGGCGGAACTGAAAGCAGGTCCGTAACAGAGGCTCGTGGAGTTGCAATTAACTCCAGCGTTTTAAATGTAAACGATAACATTTCTATTAATGGCAATGGCGGAATCCTTGATGACTTCATCTCAGATACAAGTTTTTCTGAAGCCAACCAAGGCATTTACCTTGAGGATAACTACATTGAGGGCGGTGCTATTTCGTTCACTGGAAATAGTGGTGACGGTGGATTACTTGTCACAGGGATTGAAATGCATGCCAATTCAATAGCAACTACTGGAGACATCTACTTATTTGGTAAAGGTGGAGCTGGAGACAAGGTTACACTTGCTGAAGGCATATTTTCTGCTGAAAACAATATAAAAGCTCTCGCCGGCAATATCTCCATAGAAGGGATCGGAGGACAGGCCAATTTGATAGAAAATGGAAATGGGGTCGCCACAATTAATGATACTATTAGTTTAGATAATGAGTACACACTATCTATCAACGGAGAAGGTGCATCGGCAAATAATAAAATTGATTCTATCAACAACCCTGGTATTACACTGTCGGGTACTACAATAGAAGGTGGCAAAGCTCACAACTTTATTGGCCAAGGAGGTAATGGAGGTCAGAACAATACGGGTATCGAATTGATTGAAGCGAAGCTTACGGCAGACGGCATAATCAGCTTGAGCGGAACTGGAGGAGATGGGATCAACATCAAGAGAGCTGTAGGCATACAAATTGGGGACGAGGTCGTTGAAAGCTCACTTGAAGCAAAGGCTATTGAGATCATAGGATTCGGCGGGACGAGTTCATTAAAAGAAGGAGCAATCAACAAAGATGGCAAGGACACTTTTGAAGAAACTGCTAACAATGCTGGTGTCAATATTGATAATAGCTCTTTAGTAGCTACAAGCGGAAGTATCTCTGTATTAGGCAGTGGCGGAAGTCTTTCAATAGAGGAGATTGCAAACCCAGAAACCAATACTGACATCGAAAAAGTCAGCAAAGCCTCATACCTTCAAGGAATTAATATAACAACTTCGGAGATTAATTCAAACGATGCACTCTTTATCAGTGGGGAAGCTGGAAAACCGATTGCAGGAAACGACAACAGTGGAACATCAATTAATCAATCTCGTTTGACATCTGCAGCAACAGTTGCAACAGACCATTCACTTGACAATCGCATCGAAGGCAAAGCCTATAGCGGTACCAATAACAACTATGGCTTATCCATCAAAGCCACCGATATTGTGTCAACCAATCAAGACCTCGATCTGTCCGGGGTAGGTGGATTGAAAGCATCAGGGGATAATAATTTCGGTATTTATATTGGTGAATCGTCATCTGTAGCGGTTGGAAGCAGAAGCAAACCATCTCTTCTCAATATCTTCGGAGCAGGCGGCAACGGTACCAATTTAACAGGTGGAATATTAACTGAAAATACCTCCTACGAGATTGAAGGCTCAATCAAGATGTTCGGCGAATCGCAAGGTGCCGGAGGTTTTGGAAATGCCTCAGTCGAATTTATTGAAAATATAGACATTACCGTCAGCGACGATGCATTCATCACAGGAGACAATGATATCAACATTAATGACACCAACATTAATACCGGTGGTACATCAACAATTAATGCGATGGGCAATATCAATATTTCAAAGACGAACATTACTTCTGGCAAAGACACAAACATCCTAGCCGGCGGTTCAATCGACATTAATGAAACCAGTATTAGCTCGGGTCAAGACACAATACTTGAAGACAATACAGACAACGCAACAGATGAAGCCAACGAATCAACCGCCAAGCAGCAACAAAAGGATGAGGCAAACACAAACGTAGGATCGTCAACCAAGTTAAGTGCTAAAGCGATTCAAGAATCTCACGACAAGAGTGAAAAAATAAACTCTGATTTTGTTGCCTCAAAACTTGGCCTTACACGACAAGCACCTTTATCGATTCAAGAAATACAGCAAATGCTTACTTCAGGACAGCAAATCATGAATACTTCAAGATAATGAAAAAGTTTTTGATCCAACACTTCAAGCGCTTTGGATTCCAATTAATGGGGGTCAGCATGATCCTTGTTTCTGAGATCAATCCTGGGCGAAGTCAGATCCAGGAAAGTGAATCTGTCAAGAGCCACAACCCCGCGGTTCTCAAACTCATTTATACGATTAATCCCTCTGCTTCGGAAAGTAGTTTATTAGACATTATTTTAATCCCAGCTAGTGGTGACTCCGTTGCTCAACGGACCCAAATCAATCCCAAAGAGTTCACGCGTCTATTAAGTCAATTTTATTCCGAAGTATCTTCGCTCCGCCTACTCAAGACATCCAATGCCTCTTCGCCATCGAGGCGGCTTTATGACATCCTCATTGGCCCCCTACACGAAGAGATTCGAAACCGCAACATCACAACATTACTCATCAGCGCCAATACAGGCTTGCAAGCAGTTCCTTTCGCAGCATTACACGATGGTGATGAATGGTTTGGCACACAATATTCCTACTCCTTAACACCATCATTGAGCCTCATGAAACAGGGCCAAAGCGCATCGACAGGGATGACAAGGGGCCTTTTGGCTGGAGCATCGCAATTTGATGAATTAGCACCACTACCAATGGTCCCGCAAGAAATCAGCCAGATCGGCAAAATCAAAGCAGGCAAGACCTACATCAACGAAAACTTCACGCAGGACGTGTTGCGATCGCTCTCACAAAAAAAAGATATTGACTTTGTGCATCTTGCAACGCATGCGGAATTCTTACCAGGGGGTCCAAAAAAGTCAAAAATCTACCTAGGAGATGGCGCTCTAAGCCTCAATGAGTTCAGCCAGTTGCGATTGGCTCGTGAAGAGAATCCAATAGAACTCTTCACACTTAGCGCTTGCCGTACTGCTCTGGGTGATCGCGATAGTGAACTTGGATTGGCAGGGCTTGCCCTCCAATCAGGTGCTAAATCAGCAATCGGTTCACTCTGGTACGTCGACGATATAGCAACCTCCATTTACTTCATTCGTTTCTATCGTTTGCTTGATCGTGGCCTCCCCAAAGGCGAAGCAATGCGGCAAGTCAGAGCTGAGTTTGCTAACAATCAAATCGAACTCCGTGGTCAGTCTGTCTACGACCGAGACGGTGAAATTTTGATTGACAATCTCACCCCCAACCAACAACGCAAGCTAAAAAGTCGCTTCGATCATCCATTCTTTTGGGCTGCACACATCATGCTTGGACTGCCCTGGTAGCAGGCAGGGTCACCCTTATCCGTGCGAACTCATTCCATATTTGTCTCAAGCTGTTGTCGAGGCAGTCAACACTTGGGCATCTTTCTAATGCCCAAGTGCAATAACAACGTCTCCTACCAGATCGCAACCACGCAGCCCACCCAGATCAACTTGCAGACCCAGTGCATCGCTTGATCCACGATTAGCTTGTAACCAAAGCGACACTTCCCGTAATCAATCAGACCATGGGCAATCATCTCCGCCACACCAAGCAGGGGGATCCCCGTCAACACACTCACCACAAATCCGTGGGTCCCGGCATGGGCAGACAGCCACCACCGCCAATCGAGGGTGACGTCCTTGCCAGGGCATTTCTCGACCGCCATCTTGTCTCCCTGCAGAGGGAAGTCAGCCAGAAAGTGACCCAAGATGAGGAGAATCAAAAGGTCGAGAGGCTGCTCCACTGGAATAAACATCGGATCCATACAACAACAACAACACGATGAGCCCATCTTGACCTTCACCGCTGCAAATCAAACCCTGCCCAATACTTTGAAGCAAAGACGCACATCTCCGCAGCGACTTCCGGAGCGAAACCTGGGTCGTGGCGATGCCGACCCACTCATCGGCGAAGGCAACCAAGAGACGCGCCGTTACATCGGCGCTTGAAGGTTTCCTCCCAGACCTGTTCCATCACAAAGACTTGGTCAGGCTGACGGGAAGTCAGCCACATCCCATTTGTGGAGTGCAATCCCTAGAACACAGGGGGAATCTCATGGCTCTGTTGCAGAAATCTCTACCAACAACAGCATTACGGATCCATGGAGAGCCTGGAAACAGTTCAGTCAGCTTTTGGCACGCTGGTATTCCAATGAGTTCAGGGTTCAGGATGACCTGGTTGAGAAGTTTTCAACCAACGAGACTCCAAATTCTTGATGAAGACGTAAACAGAAGGAAGAACACCCAAAGAAAGAATGGTACCGACGAGAAGGCCCCCAAAGACAACCGTGCCGATCGATTGCTGAGCGTTAGCGCCGGCATTCCTTGCAACAACAAGGGGAAAGAAACCTGCTAGAGAGGCAATGACGTCATCAGAATTGGTCTCAATCGAGATTTTGCAGCTTCAAAAGCCGCTTCAGCTGACCCAAGCCATTTGCCATACGTTGATCAGCAAATTCCACAACAAGAATGGCATTCTTTGCAGCGAGGCCAATCAGAATGAGCAAACCAACCTAGGGAAAGACATTGATATTCATTGACCTCAGTTTCACAAAAAGCAGACCTCCTAATATGGCAAGCGGTACAGTCAATAAAATCGTTGTCAACGTAATATAGCTTTCATAGGTTTCCGAAGGAATCAAAAACACTGCCAAGCCAGCCAAAGCAAACAGAATCAAAACCTGTCCACCTGATTCATTCTGTGTTCGCGCTAATCTAACAAATCCATAATCAAGGTCCTTGAAATTATTCTCAGCAAAGATTTCCTTAAGACACTGAATCGCTTGCCCCTGCGTGAAGCCAGGCGCAGCCTGAACATTAAATTTTACCGACCGATGAAAGCGGTAATGGTCAATTGATGGAGGAGCACTAATTAATTCAACATCAGCGAATTGCCTTATTTGAACCATATCGCCATCTGCTGATTCAATATAACAGCTCAAGAGATTATGAATTTCTCGCCTGCCTCCTGATTCATTAATAAGCTGAACTTCTTTGAGTCCACCAGGAACGAATGTTTGATTTACTCTGATGCCCCCAGCGAGCTTTGAAAGCACAGCAGCGCTTTATCAAAAGATACGCCTAAAAACGCAAGCCTAGAACGATCAATTATCAACTCGTAAGCAGGAGCATCGGGAGAAAAAGCTGTATTAATACTACAAATCGACAAATCTTTTTGAGCCAATTCCTTGAATCGATTGGCGAATTTATTTAATTCCGTCAACGTGTAAACCCTATTACTCTTATCAGCAAGCAGCGTATTAATTGAAGAGTCCTGCGCCACAATAAACATTGGGGGTTGGGAAAATGTTGGAGGAAGGGCAGTTGGCAAAGAAAATGATTTTGCCGCTAGAGATCGCTGCTGAGCATCTGCACCTTGCGATTTTTGAGATCGATCCTCAAGAGGCTTAAGAAGGGTTGCAATCGTCATACTTTCAGGACCTTTCATACCTGCTAAGACAACTGCATCCTTCAGTGCAGACTCTTTTGATTGCTGCTCTTTTTTCATAATTGAAGAGGCTTGGGCAGAAACCTTGGCTGTTGCAGGGAGAGATGAGCCTGAAGCCAACTGCGTCATGGCATACATCTGATTCTGGTCTTCTTGAGGAATCAAAGCAGAAGGAGTTGAATTCAATAAGAAGATCGTAAGCATGAAAGCTGGAACCAAGCCAGCCGCAATAACTCGATATTTTTGAATTAAATACTTCACAAGAACTGCAAACTTTCTTTCGATCTCTGCGTATACAAACTCAAACAACTGGAACACTTTATTGAGACAAAAGCCTAAAGCTCCAAAAGAAGCGATCGCAATTAGCACAATCCAATCACCAAAGTTTGCACGGGTGAACATTCCAAACAAGTCTCCAACAATTAAACCGCCAATCCCAGTAATCCATTTGGATGTGGTTTTTTGATCACCAGGAAGAAGTATCAAGCCCGCCATCATAGGGGAAAAAGTTAGTGCATTAGACGTCGATATTGCAATCGCAAAAATAATGGTTACAGCAAATTGCTGATAAATCTTCCCTACAGACGAAGCAACCAACGTGTCCGGAACAAACAACGTGATCAACACCAAAGAGGCCGAGAGCACCGCACCCGAGAGCTCAATCATGGTGGAGATCGCCGCTTGTTTTGGTGGCATGCCTGTATCCATGTTCTTAGAGACCGACTCAACCACCAAGATTGCATCATCCACCACTAACCCCGTGGCAAGAACCAATCCCGTCAGAATCAGAAAATTCAAAGTCAAGCCAAACAATCCTAAAAACAGAAAAGTACGCACAATAGAGACTGGAATGGCAAAGGCAGGGATCAGAACAGTTCGCCACTTCTTCAAAAACAAGACAAGTGTAACCAATGCCAAAATGATGGCCAATCCAAGAGCATCGGCAACATTTACAATGGAATCCAAAATAAAATCTTTTTTATTTTCGTATTGCACAATCCGTATCCCAAGTGGAGCCGCCTCTTTTTAAAATCGTTGATGGTATTTTCAATATCTCTCGCCACTTGAACCGCATTACTGCCTGACTTTTGACTAATGCTGAGCTAAATTCCGGGATAACCATCTAGCATTTTCAAAGAAATATTTTGGTCAGAAATATATTGAACTTTACCAATATCCTTCACTAGGATCAGCGCTTCATTACCAGCTGTTCTTACCGCAAGACTTTCAAATTGCTCGACTGTCTGAATATATCCACCGTCTTTTACCAGAACTGGATAAGAGTAGTCTTCATCGTCATTGATAAAAGGTGCTCCGACTTTACCAGCTGATGATGGAGAATTTTGCAATTGTATTTTTTGAAAAACTTCATCGGCTGTCAACTGATAAGCCTTCAAAAATTCAGGATCTAAGGACACCCTGAATTGAGCATTCGAAGGAAAAATTTCGACTTTGCCGATACCATTAATGAGTAGAATTTGTATTTTCAAATTATCCTCAATCAAGGTTGCAAGATATGCCTAATTATACTGGCCTTGATCGGATGTAATCACATAAGCACTTAGCCTGGTATCAGTGGTCTGGCTAACACTCACTCCCAATTATTGTATTGCTTGTGGCAGGTCTTACTGACCTTTTTGGATACGATTTTGTGGATCCAACATTGCTGTGTCCGGTGAGATTTCCAGAGGCAAAAACAACTGGATGAAACTGGTACCTGCTGTTGAGGTAGATATTAAATAATCAACACCAGGAGTATCGAAGAGCAGATCCTCTAATTTATCAGTTACTGATTTTTCAACAATATTGGCATTGCCACCAGGGTAATTCGCCACAATTTATATCTGGGATGGTGAGACATCTGGCACAAATTCAATTGGAAGTGTTTGATACGCAATCGATCCTGCTACAAAAATTACAATGCTACAAACACTCGTGAGGACGGGTCTTTTTATAAAAGGATCGGAAAAGGACATCAGATTATTTTGCTGAAAGATTTGGCAAAGTTAGGACCGGCATTCCACTACTCAATACTTTTGTTTGACTAATTGCCACCTTTTCACCTAGCACCAATCCTTTCAGCACCGGGAACTGGTTGTTCTAAAGCGGCCCTAAACTAACAGGCGATTCAACCACTATCAAAGACTTGGGAGACAAAGCTTTCAGAAGTTTACTTTGTTGTTCGTCAAGCTTATTCAAGTGCAGAAAAGTGTCAACAGGAATCAGCTTAAACACAAAAGCTTGCTGCGCTTTCATGGTGATTGCAGCAGTGGGTATGGCAGGAAAATTGTGGAGTCCAGTTACAATTTCTACTCTCAATAATTCAAGAGGCTTTAGCCCGACGCCTACATTTGGGAATGATGCCTGTACCGCCAATGTGTTGTGTGGAATATTAGACTGAGCTTCAGGTTTAACATCATAAGCTGGCGCAATATAATTAATTCTCCCCTTGGCTATACTTCTATTGGAACCATCTCGATAAATACGCACGGGTTGATCCATCTCGATGGCTTTGGATTGACCCGCAGGAATTTTCATTGCAACAAGTAGCTCATCGTTATTGACTAGATAAAACAAATATCCTCCTTCTTGAACAAATGCGCCAACATTAATAATAAAACTAGAGCCGATGACACCATCAAAAGGTGCTTTAATGAATCGATGGCTCAATTGAACTTTTTTATCGATGTAATTACTCGCGTGAGCGATTGCGGCAATTTTTTTCTCTTCTGCATCCTCTCGAAATGCTGCTCCCACAGCAGCCAAGGATTAATATCGAGAGGCTTCAATCTGGCCTCCTCGGCTTTGGCCTTCGCGGTATCAAGAGCGGCCGATTGCTGCTCATGTTCTAAAACAAGCAGAACCTGACCCTTTTGGACCTGTTGTCCAACATCAACTTAAACTTGAGTCACAGTGCCACGTCCCGACGATGTAAATTGAACAGCATTATTATTTGCTATTTGCCCTTCATCATTAATCACCTTTCTGAAATTCTTTTTGACTATCGTATTCGCATACTGAGGCAATGCCTGGGGAGCTTTTAATTGTGAACGACAACCAATGACTAAGAAGCTTAGGAGGGAACAAGTCAATCGCAAAAAAGTTTTTCCTGCGAACTTGCAGTAGCGACTGGAACTGCACGATCATCGCCTCGCAAATCAATTAAAATGTAAAATAAATTAAAGAGATCCCAACCGAAAGCCGTATAAACATTTTCTATGGATGAATTCCTAAATACAGAATGTCAGCGCTCAAACAAAAAAGATAATCACAGCTATGTGCTTATCTCTCATGCGCCAAGAAGGCTGCATTCATCAACAAACCCAGATCTGAGCTTTCGCCCATGATCCATCACATCACTTCTTCAACCCGACAACGCGATGCCATCATCCTTCCAAAGTGGTCTTCAATTCAACACGCGCCTTGTTGAGTGCGGTACCTAAAGCTGCGCTGAACAAGCTGCTACAAAACACTAACACTCATTGCTCGTAGAACAATGAAGAACCTATGACGCTGCACTGACGTAAATTCACAAGCCATTAATTTCAATGAAGTCTTTATTCTGTTAATAATTGACAACGCAAGAAGATTCGCTTAAGGTTGAGAGAATGATCTTATAGATTAATGAATGTTCTGTCTATTCAAAGAGCTCTGCAAGACGACAAGAATCAAGATTTGCGGAACAGTATTTACGCGGCATTTCTCGAAGACGATGAGCGCGGTGCCAGCATGATTGTTGCTTTTGCTGCTGAACGCGGAGTTACACTTTCAACGAGAGAAGTTATTGACCACCTTAATAGCCTAGACGACGAAGAAATTGATGTTGAGATGACTGCAGAGATGCTTGCTTCTGCGGCGGGTGGCCAGGGCAAGTGCGGTTTTTAACGCTCAAGAAGTCAAAATCCTATAAAAAACCATTTATCGTCTAAATACAATCATTTACGATCTATTTACATACTTGCGTCATAATTCAGTCATTTTGTTCTAGCAATCCAGCGAAATTCACCGGCAATTTAAAGCAATCGAACACATTTCGATGTTATGAAATATTGATACCATAAAAGCGTGTCTTGGCAGGGCTGACGCACCGACACTTTCGAGCTCACACCCCTTTGACAGCACAACAACCTGCTGAGACTACACACTAAGCTTGAACTAATTTTCAAAGCGTCAACTCATCGCTTGCAAGACAAACCACAACTATCGATTGCGAAAAATTTTAATCAAGAGATGATGGTAACCACGATTGATGAGCGCCTGCTTTCTCAAAACAGGATCAGCAAAGAGAGTTTTGTGAACCTTAGGGAGGTAATAAAAAGGTATCCAGGGAGTCAAATGATGAGAAAGGTGATAACTAAATCCACTTGTAGACAAAAAGAGCGCGTCGAACCATGTTGGACTGATTTCCCGGGTGTAGCAAATCAGCGGCCTATCAGAAGCAACATCAACACAAGGATGCTCTGCATAACTTCGAACATAGAAGACGACAAACCCCCATGTCGCCATCGGAATAAACCAGTATTTGATAAACAGAAAGCACAGGTCAACACCAATCACTGCACCCGAAATAATGAGCAATGATCCTGCAATAAGCGAAGACACAGCAAAAAAATGTCGAAATCGAATCAGTTTTCTGATGTAGCCAATGCTGAACTTTATATACTGAACACCAGACGCCACACTGACAAAAAAGAGAACGTGCTTCCACACAGGTTTTTGCTTTATCGCCAAAGGAGCCCAAGCATCTGGATCTAAAGCACTATTGAGATAACGGTGGTGCGTCAAATGCCGTGCCTTGAAATGCTCATAGCCTTGCAAGACTTGACCACCAACAAGGGTGATCAAGATCTTTCCGATTTGAAGGTTCCATCCATTCTTTCGATGCAGCAAAGAATGTGCACCCTCATGGAAGCCGATGATGCCGATCCCCACTTGATGGGCACCAATCAGCATCACGGCCACCAGATAGACAGGCCAACTCTTGAACCATTCAGAAATCAGTACTGCCAGCGCAATCACGACACCGTGGCGAAAGAGATGGGCGGACAACAACCATGCGTTTGGGCGATAGCCCAAACGAAATTTCGCTTGCACTCGCTCCACGGCCGCCGACCATTCCTTGACTTCGCATCGAATCGATTGCTGATGCATGGCGGCAGACGACGTCACAATCAACTTGTCACCATCCTTGTTGCATTCACCCCATCGTCAACCAGCACGGAAGGCGGACGACAGCTGATCACGCGCTGCCTCCAAAGCTCCATCCAGCGCCGCGCCATCACGACCTCCGGCCTGAGCCAGGTTCGGGCGGCCACCACCACCACCGCCACAGAGCTTGGCGATGCCGCCAATGAACTTGCCTGCCTGAATCTTGGCGGCAATCACCGACTTGCCGAAGGCCGCCACCAGGATCACCTTGCCCTGATCGGCTGGATCCGGCAGTCCACCGATCACCACGGCCGCACCATCCCCCAGCTGATCCGCCAGGCTCTGGGCTGCACCCTGCAAACCAGCACCATCCACGCCGTCGAGGCGTTCCACCAGCAGTTGGAAGTCGCCCACGGCCTCGGCCTTAGCGGCCAGAGCGCCGGCTTTCGCCACCGCCAGTTCCGCCTGAGCCGCGGCCAGCGCCTTGCCGGTGGCCTTGAGCTCCTCCTGAAGGGCCGCCACACGATCCACGATCTCGGCCGGCTGAGCCTTGAAGCGATCCCCCAGCTGCTTCACCACTGCATCGCGCTCGTTCAGATACGCGAGCACAGCGGGACCAGCGACGGCTTCAATCCGGCGGATACCGGCCGCAACGCCACTTTCCGCCACGATCTTGAACAGGCCGATCTCAGCGGTGTTGGCCACGTGGGTGCCGCCGCAGAGCTCCATCGACACACCGGGCACGTCAACCACCCGCACCACATCGGAGTACTTCTCACCGAACATCGCCACGGCACCGGCCGCCTTGGCCTGATCGATCGCCATCTCCTGCACCTGCAGCGCGTGGGCCTCATTGATCCAACCGTTGATCAGGGTTTCAACCTGCTGCAACTGAGCCGCCGTTACCGCCGTGGGGCAGTGGAAGTCGAAGCGCAGGCGATCGAAATCCACCAGTGATCCGGCCTGGCCGATGCCTGGATCCACCACCTGCTTGAGCGCTGCCTGCAACAGGTGGGTGGCCGTGTGATTCGCCTGGGCCCGACGCCGGCAGGCACGGTCCACCTGGGCCTTCACCGTGTCGCCCAAGGCGAGCTCACCGCGTTCCACCCGCCCGGCATGGACGAAAACATCGCGGCTGCGGCTCACCGATTCGATCCGAACAATCAGATCGCTGCCCGCAAGCACGCCGCGATCGCCCACCTGACCGCCGCCTTCTCCATAGAACGGCGTTGTGTCAAGCACCACCTGAACCGCATCACCCGCCTTGGCGGTGCTGGCTGGTTCACCGTTCACCACCAACGCCTGCACACAGGAGGCGTGATCGAGGGCTTCATAGCCCTCGAAACAGGTGGCCGCCTGATCCGCCACCACCTGGTCGATCGCATCCTGCAGGGTGAGATCGATGCTCACCGCGGCCGCCTTGGCCCGCTGGCGCTGTTCCTCCATCGCCGCCTCGAAGCCATCGAGGTCGACGGCCAGGCCTTGCTCCTCGGCGATTTCCTGGGTGAGCTCAAGCGGGAAGCCATAGGTGTCGTACAGCTCGAAGGCCTGGGCACCGTTGATCTGGGTGGGCTTGGAAGCCAGCACCTCGGCGAGCAACTTCTCGCCGCGCTCGAGGGTCTCAAGGAAGCGGGCTTCCTCCCGCTGGAGCTCGGCCAGGATCACCTTCTGACGCTCAATCACGCTGGGGTGGGCCCCCTTGAGCAGGGCGATCGCTGCCTCGCCCATCGTGACGAGGAAGGGTTTGTCGATGCCCAGCAGGCGGCCATGGCGCACCACCCGGCGCAGCAGGCGCCGCAGGATGTAGCCGCGGCCGAGGTTGCTGGCGGTGACGCCATCGCAGATCAACTGCGTCACCGCACGGCTGTGGTCGCCGATCACCTTCAACGACGTCTTGCCCTTGTCGTTGAGCTGGTGGTAGTCGACCCCCGCCAGATCGGCGGCCGCTTGGATCAGCGGAAAGATCAGATCCGTTTCGTAGTTGTTGGGAACCTTCTGCAGGATCTGGGCCATCCGCTCAAGGCCCATGCCGGTGTCGATGTTGCGGTTGGCCAGCGGCGTGAGGGTGCCCTCCGCGTCGCGGTTGTACTGCATGAACACCAAGTTGTAGAACTCGATGAACCGGTCGTCGTCCTCGAGATCAATGCCCTCATCCCCGAGCTCGGGTTTGAAGTCGTAATAGATCTCCGAGCAGGGGCCACAGGGGCCGGTGGGGCCCGACGCCCAGAAGTTGTCGGCCTCATCCATGCGGATGATCCGCTTGGGGTTCACCCCAACCACATCACGCCAGATCTGCTCGGCTTCGTCGTCCTCCCGGAAGACGCTCACGACCAGGTTCTTGGGGTCGATGCCGTAAACGCCGGTGCTGAGCTCCCAGGCCCACTCAATCGCCTGCTGCTTGAAGTAATCCCCAAACGAGAAGTTGCCGAGCATCTCGAAAAAGGTGTGATGCCGGGCCGTGCGCCCCACGTTCTCGATGTCGTTGGTGCGGATGCACTTCTGCGAACTGGTGGCCCTGGGCGCAGGTCGCTCCTGCTGGCCGAGAAACACCGGCTTGAACGGCAGCATTCCCGCAATGGTGAGCAGCACCGTTGGGTCTTCGGGAATCAACGAGGCACTGGCCATGCGCTTGTGACCGCGCTCGGCGTAGAAGTTGAGGAAGGCCTCACGGATCTCCTCGCCACTGCGCGGTGCAGACGCTGCAGAAGACGACGATGCGGCGGCAACCATGACAGGAAAGGGGGATCCTGCCGTCATGATCGCCTTTGAACCGCCGGCGCCCGTGGCCGTTCCACCCAGTGATCCCGAGATTCGCCAGCGACTGCGGCTGCAGTCGATCGGCTGGGCGCTGGCTGCCGGGATCAGTGCTGGGCTGCTGAGCTTGCCCTGGGGCCTGGAAGCAGCGGTGCGTTCGGGGGGTTGTGGCCTCTTCTACGGCCTGCTGGCCTTCCACCTGCAACGGGTGGACCCTGATGACGGGCATCTGCAGGCGGGGCTGGTGGGGGCGGTCTGCGGGTTGCGCAGCCTCGGCATGCCCCTACCCCTTGACAACTGGCAGGTCGATGGCCTGGCATTATTACTACTGGAGCTACTTCAGGCCTGGCTGCCGTTGATCGGCAGTGCTCTCCTGCTCCACGGCACCCTTCGCTTCCTGCCCGCGTCGCGGCCATGAGCCTGCTGCACGCCACCTGGCTTCCCGCCATCCGCACCTCCAGCAGTTCCGGTCAACCGGCACTGCTCGTTTGGGCTGACACCTGGCGGGTGGCCACACCGGAAGGCCCGGGCCTCACCCCCGCGCTGCACCCCTTCACCCTCAGCCATGACGACCTCAGGGCCTGGCTGAGCGAACGCGACCTTTTGCCCGGCGGCTGCATTGATGCCACGGCGTGTCTCACCCTGCCGAGCCGCACGGTGAAGCCGCGCAAAAGCCGCAGCAAAAAAGACGAGCCAACGCCGGAACCACCGGGTTGGACCGGGCTGCCGATGCAGGCCGGCGAACCGATCCCCAAGCAAACCGAATGGTGGCCCTGGCAGGTGCAGGGGCTCGCGGTGGAACCGTCGGCAGCCACAGAGTGGCTGTCCCGATTGCCGCTCTCCGGCACCAATCCAGACCTGGCTGACGAACTGCGCTGGTGGAGCCATCTGCAGCGCTGGGCCCTGAGCCTGGTGGCCCGGGGCCGCTGGATTCCCCAGATGGAACTCAGCAAAGGGGAGGGCTATCCCCACCGGGCCCGTTGGGTGCCGCTGCTCAACCGGGAAGAAGACCGGCGCCGGCTGGAGGAACTGGCGGCCAGCCTGCCGCTGGTGGCCACCTGCGCCTTGCCCTGGCGGGAACCCCTGGGGCGCCGCAGCAACCGCACCACCCGGTTGCGACCGGAGGCGATGCGAGCCGCCAACCCTGTGGCCAGCTGCCGGCCCCGCAGCGGACGCCTGCGGGTGGCGACGCTGCTGGAAGACCTGGTGGACGCGCAGCTGCGCAAGGACTTTGAACCCTCCACCGATGGGCTTGATCCCCTGCTGACCCTCTGGCAGGAGGCCCTGGGGTCGGAGACCGGGGTGATCGAGATCGGCGATGAAGAGGCCGAACGCCTGGCCACCGCCAGCCATCACTGGCGGGAGGGCATCGCCGGCGGTTTTGCTGCGGCCCGCACCTGCCTTGAACTGCACACCCCACCGGATGGGGAGGATCTCTGGGAGCTGCGCTTCGGGCTGCAGGCGGAAGCTGACCCCAGCCTGAAGCTCCCGGCTGCCGCGGCCTGGGCGGCTGGTGCGGAACCACTACAGCTTGGAGAGATCCGGGTGGACCAACCGGGTGAAGTGCTGCTGGAAGGCATGGGCCGCGCCCTGAGCGTGTTTCCGGCCATTGAGCGGGGTCTGGAGAGCGCCACACCTGAAACGATGCAGCTCACCCCTGCCGAAGCCTTCGTGCTGGTACGCACGGCCGCCCGGCAGCTGCGGGATGCCGGCGTGGGGGTGGAGCTGCCGCCCAGCCTCTCCGGTGGCCTGGCCAGCCGACTGGGCCTCTCGATCAAAGCGGAACTGCCCGAACGCTCGAGCGGTTTCACGTTGGGTGAGTGTCTGGACTGGGAGTGGGATCTGATGATCGGCGGGGTGACGCTCACCCTGCGGGAACTGGAGCGCCTGAGCGGCAAGCGCAGCCCCCTGGTGCGCCACAAGGGGGCCTGGATCGAACTGCGGCCCAACGACCTTAAAAATGCCGAACGGTTCTGTGGGGCGAAACCTGAACTGAGCCTCGACGACGCGCTGCGGCTGACGGGGACGGAAGGGGAACTGCTGATGCGGATGCCGGTGCACCGCTTCGACGCCGGCCCACGGCTGCAATCGGTGCTGGAGCAATACCACCAGCAGAAGGCCCCCGACCCCTTGCCGGCTCCCGAGGGATTCAGCGGCCAACTGCGCCCTTATCAGGAGCGGGGCCTCGGCTGGCTCGCCTTCCTGCACCGCTTCGACCAGGGAGCCTGCCTGGCTGACGACATGGGCCTGGGCAAAACCATTCAGTTGCTGGCGTTTCTGCAGCACCTCAAAGCGGAGCAGGAACTGAAACGTCCGGTGCTGCTGGTGGCCCCCACATCAGTGCTCACCAACTGGCGACGCGAGGCGGAAGCCTTCACACCCGAGTTAGCTGTAATCGAGCACTACGGCCCACGCCGCCCCTCCACACCCGCCGAACTCAAGAAAGCGTTGAAGGAGGTGGATCTGGTGCTCACCAGCTACGGGCTGCTGCAGCGGGACAGCGAACTGCTGGAAACCCAGGACTGGCAGGGGGTGGTGATTGACGAAGCCCAGGCAATCAAGAACCCCGGCGCCAAGCAGAGCCAAGCCGCCCGGGATCTGGCCCGCACCGGCCGCAGCAAGAGCAACCGCTTCCGCATCGCACTCACCGGCACCCCCGTGGAGAACCGGGTGAGCGAACTGTGGGCCTTGATGGACTTCCTCAACCCCAAGGTGCTGGGGGAAGAGGACTTCTTCCGCCAGCGCTATCGGATGCCGATTGAGCGCTACGGCGACATGTCGTCCCTGCGGGACCTGAAAGGCCGCGTGGGTCCGTTCATCCTGCGCCGGCTGAAAACCGACAAGACGATCATTTCCGACCTGCCGGAGAAGGTGGAGCTGAGCGAATGGGTGGGGCTGAGCAAGGAGCAGAAATCTCTGTACAGCAAGACCGTGGAAGACACCCTCGATGCCATTGCCCGGGCGCCGCGCGGGCAGCGCCACGGTCAGGTGCTGGCCCTGCTCACCCGGCTGAAGCAGATCTGCAACCATCCCGCCCTGGCCCTGAGCGAAGGGGCCGTGGACGATGGTTTCCTGGGCCGCTCAGCCAAGCTGCAGCGGCTGGAGGAAATCCTCGAGGAGGTGATCGAAGCGGGCGATCGGGCCCTGCTGTTCACCCAGTTCGCCGAATGGGGCCATTTGCTGCAGGCCTGGATGCAGCAACGCTGGAAATCAGAGGTGCCCTTCCTGCACGGCGGTACCCGTAAGAGCGAACGCCAAGCCATGGTGGATCGCTTCCAGGAGGATCCCCGCGGTCCGCAGCTGTTCCTGCTCTCGCTCAAGGCCGGTGGTGTGGGCCTCAACCTCACCCGGGCCAGCCACGTTTTCCACATTGATCGCTGGTGGAACCCTGCCGTGGAAAACCAGGCCACCGACAGAGCGTATCGAATCGGCCAGACCAACCGGGTAATGGTGCATAAATTCATCACCAGCGGTTCGGTGGAGGAAAAAATCGACCGCATGATCCGGGAGAAATCACGCCTGGCCGAAGATGTGATCGGCTCCGGCGAAGATTGGCTGGGAAGCCTCGGTGGCGATCAATTGCGCGATCTCGTTTCTTTGGAGGACACCTGACCATGACCCTCACCAACGTCAGCTCCAACGGCAGCACCGCCATCGGTGACGACGGCCTGGGCCAACAGCCCTGGTGGGTTGAGCAATGGATGGAGCTGATCAACGGCTACCGCTTCAAGAAACGGCTGGAGCGGGCCTGGGGCTACGCCCGCGAAGGCCATGTGACCTCGATCCGCTTCGAAGGCCGCCGGGTTCATGCCCGCGTGCAGGGCACCGATGAAGCGCCCTACAAGGTGAAGCTCTGGCTCGACGTGCTCAACGATGAGGACTGGGGCTATGTGCTGGAAGCCCTGGCCCAGAAAGCACGCTGGTCGGCCCAATTACTGGCGGGGATCATGCCAGCAGACATCGAAAGGGCTTTCGCCGCCAGCGGCAAGCGCCTGTTCCCGTTCAAGCTGCAGGAGGTGCGCAGCGAATGCACCTGTCCAGACAAAGCCAACCCCTGCAAACACATCAGCGCGGTGTATTTCCTGATGGGGGATCGCTTCAGTGAAGATCCCTTCGTGCTGTTCCAACTGCGGGGCCGCAACCGGGCCCGGCTGCTGGAAGACCTGGCGGAATACCGACGCAAAGCCCTCGCGGACTTAGCCCAACAAGCGAAGAAAAAAACAAACAGCAACTCCGCCAGTAAAGCCACTCCTCTACCCCCCCATGCAGCCGTTCAAGACCCGGCTCTTTGGTGGCGCTACAACCGCAGCCTCGATGGCGACCTGGTGGTGATCACCCCAGCCATGGATGGCGACACAGGCCTTGATGCTGCCGGAGAGCTGCCGCTGGCGGAGGACCCACGCTTCGCCGATGCGCGCAACACCTTCCTCAGCAACCTCAAGGCCCACGGCCAGGCCAGTGCCCAGAAGGCGATGCTGCAGGCCATGGCAGCCGGCGGCTGAAGCGGAGTGGCGCCATGGCCAGCGAAGCCGCCTGGCTCACCACCGACAAACAAGAGCTCGCCGGAGTGCTGCTGGAATCGCATCAACGGGCCTTCAGCAGGCCGCTGATCGCTTCCGCCCAGTCGAGCCGGTCGGACTCAAAGCGGCTGCTCTGCCAGAACCTGTTCGCCTGCGGCTTTCCGGTGCTGGCCCACGGCGCGGGCCAAGATCCAAAGCTCAGTTACGCCAACGCTGCGGCCCTGCAGCTGTGGGAAACCCGCTGGGATGAGCTGATCGGCATGCCCTCACGGCTCACTGCACCGGAGACCGAACGGGCGGAACGCAGCAGCGCACTGGGCCAGGCCAAACGCCTCGATGCAGTGCAGAACTATCGCGGCATTCGCATCAGCCGCAAAGGACGGCGATTCATGATCAACAAGGCCCGGATCTGGACCCTCTGGGATGCAGAAGAACGGGTCTGCGGCCAGGCGGCCTGCTTCAGCGACTGGTGGTGGCTTTAAGGAGATTCGGTTTCAACACCATCCCTGTGGTGCCAGCCGAACCTGGTGGTAGAGACCGAATCAAAACGGACGGTTCTCGCGCTTCTGGTTCTCATCCAACCGGCGCAGATTGTGATGGCGGGCGATCAACCCAGTCCGCAGATGTTCATTCTTCGGAGCCATCATCATGCTGACCCTTCGCCAATCCCCCTTCGATCTGTTCGAGCGACTCGAGCAGCAACTGGCCACCGCTGAGCGCGTTCCCAACGCCGAAATCCGCGAGACCGAAACCGGCTACACCGTGCGGCTGGAACTGCCCGGGGTGGACCGCGACTCAATCGACGTCAAGGCCACCGATCGCAACCTGGTGATCAGCGCTGAACGCCCAGCAACAGGCAGCGATGACAGCAACGCACTGCTGCTGAGCGAATTCCGCAGCGGCACCTGGAGCCGCAGCTTCCGTTTCCCCCACAGCCTTGATCGTGACCAGCTCAAGGCCAGCTATCGGGACGGCATTCTTGAAATCAACGCCGGCAAAGCGGTGGAACACACCAGCGTTTCAGTGAAGGTGGAGAGCTGAGCAGGTCCTGAATCAGAACCTGAGCACTGAGCCTTGGGCTGGACAAGCCCAACACACCAAGACAAGAAGAACGGAAGCCCAACCCCTGCCCACGGCAGGGGTTTTTTGTTGAAGCCAGGGCGAAATCAGCCGCCGAGGCCGAGGAAGAAGCGGCCGATGAACAGCAGGCTGAAGCCACTGAAAAACACCAGGCCAAACCAGCAGAAGGCCTGGGTCAAGCGGCCATAGCGGTGCTCAGCCGGCACCAGGATGCTGTTGATCGTGTCCATGGCCATCCAGGCAAACAGAGGAATACAAAGGAACCAGAGAACAAATCTCTAAAGCAAAATCACCAGATCCTGTTAATATCAAATAGGCACATATGCAGCAAATGAAAACCTTCATCCTCGGCCTTGGAAGCCAGAAGTGCGGTACAACTTCAATTACAGGGCTGCTTAAAAAAGCAGGAGTTATATTCCCATTTGGAAATGAGGCTCATATTCTAAATAAATGCTTTAAACCCAGATACAATTTCCCAAAAAGCGCAGGAAAAGTAAAAAATAAATTATTTATTGATCCCTGGGAGTATGCACAAATTTTCAATAAACATTCTGGCGAAGAGAGATTCGTAGGGGACTTCACTCCAGCTTACTGCACACTAAGTATAGCAGAGCTGACATACACCAAAAAAATTCTGAAAGAAGAAGGATTCAAGATCAAAACTATTTTTATCGCTAGAGATCCTTTCAAGAGATGCTGGTCTGCCGCCAGGATGAACCTCGGGAATAACTACCTGAACGAAGGCGGCTCTATCAAAGCAGCACATAAATGGTTTAAAAAACAAATGCTTTCAGAGCGCTACCAAGCGCGGACTAAATACGAAGAGGTAATTACTAATATAGAAAAGACCTTCGAAAGAAATGAAATTTACATAGGCATTTTTGAGCAGATATTTTCCGGAAATATACTCCACAATCTCAATCCCTTATTCAAGTACCTTGAATTAGAGCCACCCACAAAGCTCATTAAAGTAAAAGACTCGAGCGAACTAAAACTTGCAGAGCCAATTCAACACAAAAAGGCTTTCCAAAAACATTACAGAAACACCTATGAATTCATGGGAGAAAAATTCCCAATTACCCGGGAAGTATGGGGGATGCCCGAATAGATTAAAGCTGCTTTTGAGAATATTAATCCTCGAATAAGAGGTAAAGAGTTTAGGTCAAGCTGCAGCATTATTTTCAAGTGATATTGGTTATTGCATCGGGTCCTCCCAGAAGGTTTGACCTAAAGGCACTAGTCCCCGAGCCCCAAAAAAAATCGACCAACGAACAGCAGGCTGAAGCCACTGAAAAACACCAGGCCAAACCAGCAGAAGGCCTGGGTGGGCCGCCCATAACGGTGCTCCACTGGAACCAAGGGGCTGTTGATCGTGTCCATCGCCATCCAGGCGAACAGAGGAGCGGTGAGGAAGCTGCCGGTCATCGCCCCGAAGACGAAATCCTTCACGCCGATTCCGCCGCTCTTGGCCACCACCAGCGCCAGCACAGCGGCCAGGAAATGCACGATCACCCAGATGTCGAAGCGACGCTGCATGGGCCCAGGTGCTGAATCCCCACTGTCGCGATGACGCAGCAAGCCCTGGATCGCCGCAATGCTGCGGGGATAAGCATCCAGGCAGGTGAGAGTGGTGCTGAACATGGCAGAAAAAGCCGCAGGGATGATCACCCAGGCCGCCCAACCACCCATGGCGGCGGTGTAAAGCTTGATCAGCTTCTGAGCGAAGGACACGCCACTGCCGGCCAGCATTCCGTCACCGCTGCCGTACATCGTGTAAGCGCCCAGGATCACAAAGAACATGGCCGTCACAACGGTGACGCCATAGCCGAGGTTGAAATCAAACTCGGCCTCCTTCGGCGTTGCGGTGTGCTCGGTGTCGCGCGCACGGGAGAACATCCACAACGATGGCCACACGCACATCTCCACCGGTCCGGGCATCCAGCCCATCAGGGGAATCAGGAAGGCCAGGTTGGCCAGGGTCCAGGGGCTGGGATCCGTGCTGACCCAACTGGCCGCCACATCGCCGACGGGGCCGCGGACCAGCAGTGATGCAGCCGCAACCCCCGTGAGCAGGGTGAGCAGCACCACCAACAACTTGGAGAGACGATCAAGCGCCCGGTAGTGCCCCAGCAGCAGCACCAGGCCACTTACCGCCAGCACGGCGATGGACAGTCCATAGGGGTCGAGCCCCGCCAGCAGAGGAATGTTGGTGAGCAGCAGCCCCGCCACAAAACTCACCGCCGCGATGGTGAAGGTGCCGGTGACCAGGCTCACCACCAGGTAAAGCGGCAGGTAAAGGGAATTGCGTTTCTGGAAACCCTCCAGCAGCGACAGTCCGGTGGCCGCTGTGAAGCGGGTGCCCACGCGCAGGAACGGGTACTTGATCAGATTGGTGAGCAAGATCAGTCCCACCAGCGCAAAGCCGAATCGGGCTCCCGCCGTCGTGGACGACATCAAGTGGGATCCACCGATGCAGGCACCGGCCAAGAGGATCCCGGGTCCAATGCTGCGTCGCAGCGTCGATGACGCCATCACAAGGTTGCAGTTGATAAGAGTCTCCGCCGCTTTGCCCCGCTGAATCTCCGTAGAATCGACATCCGTCACGGTCGGTTTCATGGTCGTTGCTCCCGCTGCTCCGAAGCTGTCGCTGCAGTGCGAGGCCATCGCCGCCGACACCACCACGATCCGCTCCCTCGACTGGGACCGCAGCCGCTTCGACATTGAATTCGGCCTGCGTAACGGCACCACCTACAACGCCTTCCTGGTGCGGGGGGAACGCACCGCCCTGATCGACACCAGCCACGCCAAGTTCCGCGACACCTGGATCCCCCTGCTCAAGCAGCAGATTGATCCAACTGCGATCGATGTGTTGATCGTGAGCCACACCGAACCCGACCACTCCGGATTGATCGGTGACCTGATCGATCTCAATCCTGAGATTGAAATCGTGGGATCGAAGGTGGCCCTGCAGTTCCTCAAGGACCAGGTGCACAGGCCGTTCAAATCCCGTGCGGTGAAGTCCGGCGAGGAATTGGATCTCGGCACCAACCCCGAGAGCGGCATCCAGCACCGCTTCGAATTCCTCAGTGCTCCGAACCTGCACTGGCCGGACACGATCTTTTCCTTCGATCACGGCACCGGCATCCTTTACACCTGCGATGCCTTCGGCCTCCACTACTGCTCTGACGACGTCTTCGACGCCGACCCCGGCGCCATCGCCCCTGATTTCCGCTTCTACTACGACTGCCTGATGGGCCCCAATGCCCGCAGCGTGCTGCAGGCTCTCAAGCGCATGGATGGCCTGCCGGAGATCAACACCATCGCCGTTGGACACGGGCCGCTGTTGCGGCATCACCTCAGCCACTGGATCAGCGACTACCGCGAGTGGAGCGGCCAGCGCAGCAAAGGCGAGAGCTATGCCGCCGTTTGCTACCTGAGCCAATACGGCTTCTCCGATCGGATCAGCCAGGCCATTGCCCACGGCATCGGCAAGGCGGATGCCCAGGTGCAGCTGGTGGACCTGCGGGCCACCGACCCCCAAGAGCTGACCGCCCTGGTGGGCGATGCCAAGGCTGTTGTGGTGCCGACCTGGCCCGCTGAACCGGAGCCAGATCTCCAGGCCTCGATCGGAACCCTGCTGGCGGCCCTGCATCCCAAACAACTGGTGGGGGTGTACGACGCCTTCGGCGGCAACGACGAACCGATCGACGCCGTCGCCGATCAACTGCGCAGCCAGGGGCAGAAGCAAGCCTTCAGCCCATTGCGGATCAAACAGCTGCCCCAGGGCAGCGACTACCAACGCTGTGAGGAGTCGGGCACCGACCTCGGCCAGCTGCTGACCAAAGAGAAGACGATCGCGGCGATGAAAAGCCTCGATGGCGACCTCGACAAGGCCTTGGGTCGCATCAGCGGTGGCCTTTATGTGGTGACCGCCAGCCAGGGGGAGGGCGAGTCGCAACGCCGCAGCGCCATGGTGGCCAGCTGGGTGAGCCAGGCCAGCTTCACCCCACCGGGCCTCACCATCGCCGTCGCCAAAGACCGCGCGATCGAAGCCCTGATGCAGGTGGGCGACCGCTTCGTGCTGAACGTTCTACGGCAGGACAACCACCAACAACTGATGCGCCATTTCCTCAAGCGCTTCCCCCCCGGTGCCGATCGTTTCGCTGGGGTGAACGTGCTGGAGGGAACCGCCGATGGCGGCCCGGTGCTCGCCGATGCCTTGGCGTTTCTGGGTTGCCGGGTGGAGCAGCGCATGGAAGGCCCCGACCACTGGATCATCTATGCCGTGGTGGAACAGGGCAACGTTGCCGATGCCGAGGCCAGCACTGCGGTGCACCACCGCAAGGTGGGCAACCACTACTGAATTCCACTTTTTGGTGTTCAATCGCTGACATCAGTTGCGGAATCTACATTCCTTAACATCAGAGTCAGCAAAAACATTAATTGAAAACGAATTGAGGATCCGTTAAGTTGGTTTTAGAAATGGAACACACCATCCGCTCCCGTTGATAACGAGTTGAGACTTGAACGATTACCACATCACAGCGTATATCAATCCCCTTTGATGCTCTACTCGCATCAAAGGGGATTGGATGTTGGTGATTTTATAAGTGCTATTGATGCACTAGCAAAAATCAAAAAACGAAACCTTTAACGTCTTTAGCGAAGTTTTAAGACTTTGCTTAATCAAAACTCATAAGTCAATATGCTAAAATTATTTTAGCACTAAAAGCGGAATGCTCCTTTCCGAAAAGTACAAATTTATTTATTTAAAAACTCACAAAACTGCTTCCACTTCTGTCGAGTTAGCACTAGAGCAATTTTGCGCTCCACCTGAACACAAAGTGATACTAAAAAATAAAGAGCCTTCGGTTACAGAATTTGGCATAGTTGGAGCAAGGGCATCTATGGATTTAAAAAAAAGAAAGCAAGATCCTGATTTCTTTTGGCATCATATGGGTGCAACGAATGTTGTCAACCGAATAGGCGAAGAAAAATTTTTTTCATACTCTCGTGTAACCACAGTCAGGAATCCTTTCTCACGACTGGCCTCACTATTTTACTTTCAACCTACGTGGGGCAAGAATTTTCCAAAGCAAAGCGACTCGCTTGCGGAAGCGATAGAGTTATTTGAAAAATGGTTGTTTGCTACTCCACACAATGAGCTCTTTCCATACGGCTTTCGCGCAAAATCAGACAAATACATTGTTTTTTATAAAGAAAAATTCGTCATGACCGACTTTATTCGAGTTGAGAACCTGAGTGAAGACCTGCAAGCCTTTGCCCAAAAACACGCAATTGCCTGCAAAGGAAAGATAGAGCTTTATAGAGAAAGAGACAATTCTCGCATAAAAAAATTCAAGGCTCATGAGCTATTTCACAACAAAAAACTAATTGAAAGAGCTCAAGCTATCGATTCCTGGATTTTTGATCTCGGCATATATCCTGACCATCCATTGGCATAATCAATTCGAACCCTTTTGAAAGATACTGAAAATCAGCAAGACTATTAATTAAAAAATTCCGAAAGATTATATAAACGCGTGTCGCTATCGCACTACCTGCAGCACTGGCACAGAAACCCCTTACCCTACTAACGCACTAATCCAACGGAGAACCCATAATGGTTGGACTGACGCAGCTAGAGGGGATGCTGAAAGGTGATAAAGGGAATTGGAAAACAATTAAAACTGCTCACCGAACCAGTAAGCGAAAGCAAAGTTAGGATGTACTACTGAGCCTGCAGCTGATCCAGAGCATCCAGCAGGTTACTCAGCAGGGCGCCCACGTGCTGGCTCCTCCGCCATTCACGCCGGTTGACCCGAGGATCTGAGCAGCGCCACCACCAACCCTTCTCCGCCGGCTGACAGAGGGTGACGCCGCGGTGGTGGGGCGCCAGGAACACCGCAGCAGCCAAGAGATTGGTGCCGAAACCCAGCACGGGCCTACGACCACTGCCCTCGCGACACCATCCGTGCAACAGCCGCACCTCCAGAGGGTCATCGGCGGGGAGCAGCTCCCAGGACCTGACTGGCCGCAGCGGAGCCAACAGCCGTTCAATCAAGCCATGGTGTGTTTCGTTCTTGGGATGGGCTTGCACCCACAACGGCACATCGGCGGGCAAAGGTCGTAGTCCGGCACGGATGGCGCGCCTGAAATAGGCCCGGTTCTCGATCCCCAGCGTCCAGCGCCAACCAAACGATCGCCCCAAAAGCCGCCAGCGAACCCGCCATTTGGGCACTCTCAAGTAAGGCAGGCAGATCAGCGCGCTCGGGGCCGGCGGTCGAGGCATCGCTTCGGCATCGACCCATGCCCTCCGGAAACTTGCACAGATGTTGAGCATGTCCTGGAGCCGCGACGGCTCCACAGGACGATCAAATGGCACCAGCGGATCCTGACGGACCGAAGCCATGGCGTGAGATTGATGCAACAACTCAAGCGCTCTGATCCGGTTGCGCTGGGCTTGCTCTGAATACAAACGCGTCTCGACCCCAATCGATTCCCCCAGCTCCACCACCTCTGAAGCCTGGTAATCGCGCAGCATCTGCTGTCCTTCGCGATCGTCCAACCGCGGCAGCAGCAGCAGGCTGCAGGCCCTGGGCTCCGGCCCAACCAATGCGCTGTCGCCAGTGATGAACCGGCAGTGATGCCCATCCTGGGCCGCAAGACCCTGCAGCAACGGCTGGAAGGCCTTGGCCGAATGGCTGAGGTCATCGCGATAGAGCGAAACGACAGCCAGCCGAGACCCCCGGAGGCCCCTCCAGCGCAGATAGGCCAGAGCCGAGAGGGTGGTGATCAGCTGGGAGGAGAGAACAACAACGCTCTGGGCCACCGGCCTGCTGCTCCCATCAACAACACGCCTACATTCAACTGGCTTCGAAGATGAGCGTGACCAGCACCGCAACCACGCGTCGCACGATCCAACTGCCGATCGATGATGGGGTCGTTGGTCTGCGCGGTCTGAGCCCTCAACGGCATCGCTTTGAACTGGAGTACGCCCTGGAACGGGGCAGCACGGCCAACAGTGTGTTGTTCGAGGCCGGTGATGGTGCGCCGGCTGTGCTGGTCCACCCTCCAGGTGTGGCCTACAGCGAAGTCTTTCTGCCAGTGCTTGCCGAAGCCCTGCCCAGCAGCGATGCATCGCTGCTGGTGGTGGTTGGCCACGTCAATCCCAACCGCGTTGCCCTGCTGCGGGATCTGGCGGAGGCCTACGCCGGATTGGAACTGATCGTCTCCAACCCCGGTGCCAAGTTGATCGAGGAGCTGTGGAGCCAACGCAAACCGGCCCCTCCCGGCAAGACGAGCGAGCAACCACCACTTCCAGACCTGCCACCCTTGCGGGTCATCCGCCAGGAGCAAACGCTTTCCCTCAGCCATCACCGCAGCCTCATGCTGCTTCCGGCTCCAACCCCCCGCTGGCCAGGCGGGTTGCTGGCGTTCGAGGACAGCCTGGGTCTGCTGATGAGCGACAAGTTCTTCAGCGCCCACCTGTGCACGGACAGCTGGGCCGAAAGCAACCGCAGCAGCACCGAAGAAGAGCGTCGTCACTTCTATGACTGCCTGATGGCCCCCATGGCCCGTCAGGTGGATGCCCTGGTGGAACGGCTCGAAGAACTCGACATTCGCACCATTGCGCCGGGCCATGGCCCGGCGATCGAAGCCAGTTGGCGCAGCCTGCTGAATGACTACCGTCGCTGGGGCGAAGGCCAGCAGAACGCCAGCCTGACGGTGGCTTTGTTGTTCGCCAGCGCCTACGGCAACACCGCAGCCATTGCAGATGCCCTGGCCCGCGGGGTCAGCCGCACCGGCATCCGGGTGAGCAGCTTGAACTGCGAATTCACACCCGCCGATGAACTGGTAAGCACGATCCAGCAGGCCGACGCCGTGCTGATCGGCTCACCCACCCTGGGAGGACATGCCCCGACACCGATCGTCTCGGCCCTGGGAACCCTGTTGGCGGAGGGGGATCGCAGCAAGCCCGTGGGGGTGTTCGGCAGCTTCGGCTGGAGCGGCGAGGCGGTGGATCTGCTGGAAACGAAGCTGCGGGATGGCGGCTTCAGCTTTGGCTTCGAGCCGATCCGGGTGAAGTTCAGTCCGGATGCTGCCCGGGTGAAGGAGCTGGAGGAAACCGGCACCCGTTTCGCCCGCCAGCTGCTGCAGAGTCAGAAACGGGCGCAACGGCGCAGTGCGGGGGGCTTGAGCGAAAGCCGCAGCGATCCAGCCGTGCTGGCATTGGGCCGTGTAATCGGCTCCCTCTGCGTGCTCACCACCCGCAAAGCCGATCTGAGCGGCGCCATGGTGGCCAGCTGGGTGAGTCAAGCCAGCTTCAATCCCCCCGGCATCACCGTGGCTGTGGCCAAGGACCGTGCTGTGGAAGCACTGCTGCACAAGGGCGATCGCTTCGCCTTGAACGTGCTGGCCGAAGGACGCGAAACCGCCCTGATGAAGCAGTTCCTGCAACCGTTCGAACCCGGTGCCGATCGCTTTGCAGGCCTTGAGCTGGACACCAGCCCCGCCGAACAGCCGTTGCTGCCGGATGCCCTGGCCTGGCTGGACGGCAAGGTGAGCCAGCGGATGGAATGCGGCGACCACTGGCTGATCTACGCCGAAGTGGATCACGGCGGGGTGCTGGATGCAGAAGGCAACACCGCGGTGCACCAGCGCCGCAGCGGCGCCAACTACTGAGCTGACAGCCGGAGCCGGCAAACCGAACCCCTTGGCTAACTCATACTCACTATGAGTTAGGGGTAGGCTGGTGGTACTTCCCCTGGTGCCATCGATGGACATCTCCAAGCCCTCCACCCACGCCAACCTCGAAGCCGCCTTTGGCGGCGAGAGCATGGCCAACCGCAAATACCTGTTCTTCTCAGAGGTGGCCAAACAACTGGGCCACAAGGACCTGGCCAAGCTGTTTCGTGACACCGCAGCGCAGGAAACGGAACATGCCTTTGCCCACTTCCGTCTGCTGCACCCTGAGTTGGTGGTGAGCGATCCCGAGCAGCTCAGCGACGAGGAGAAGCAGGCCATCCTGAGCCGCTGCCTGGAGCTGGCGATTGAAGGCGAAACGTACGAGTACACAACGATGTATCCGGAGTTCACCGCCCAGGCACGGCAGGAGCGGGACAGCGGAGCCGCAGCCGAATTCGCCGAGCAAAGCAGCGAATCGAAGGAGCATGCCGGCCTATTCCGCACCGCCGCCAAGAACTTCGGCCTGCTGACCCCGATCGAGCAGCATCACGCCGAAACCTATGGCGTTGCCCTCGAGGCCCTGCAAGGCAAGGGAACAGCCGGCCAGGCCGATCAACCGATCCCGGGCAAATGGATCTGCAAGGTGTGCTCGATGATCTACGACCCCGCCGAGGGGGATCCGGATTCCGGCATCGCCGCAGGCACCCCGTTTGAGGAGATTCCCGACGATTGGCACTGCCCGATCTGCGGCGCCCGCAAAGCCAGCTTCGTTCCCTACCGCGAAGCCGAGTTGAAAGCGGCCTGACGCCCTTGCACGATTCCATCAAGAGCCTTCGTCTCCATGGCCTCCGACCTCATCGTTCTGACGGCGAGCAATGGCGAAAACCTGAAGCTGGCGGAACGCTTCGTGCAGGCCGCAGCAGCTCAGAACGCCAGCGCCGAGCTGATCGATCTCACGCAGCTCGACCTGCCCCTGTTCACGCCGCGGGTCCAAGCCGCAGGGGCGGGTCCTGACCTGGTGGCCCTGCGCGACCAGCTGCACCAAACACCGCGCTGGGTGATCTGCGCCCCGGAATACAACGGCTCGATTCCGCCGTCGCTCACCAATGCCATTGCCTGGCTCTCGGTGACCGACGACGACTTCCGATCCCTGTTCAACGGACGGCCGATCGCCATGGCCACCTTCTCCGGTGGCGGTGGCATGGAACTGCTGGTGTCGCTGCGCATCCAGCTCACCCACCTTGGGGCTCAGGTGGTGGGACGCCAGCTGCTGAGCAACCACGCCAAACCAGCGCAGGACGACAGCATCAACGACCTGGTGCAGCGGCTTCTGCAGATGCAACCCCTCCAACTCTGAGCGCCCCATGCCCCGGACGCCCTCCACCAGCACGCCAACCCTGATCCTGCGACCCGCAGACCAGCGCTTTCACAGCCAGCTGGACTGGCTCGATACCTGGCACAGCTTCAGCTTCGGCAGCCATCAGGATCCGAACTGGATGGGCTTCGGCCCCCTGCGGGTGATCAACGACGACACCATTACTGCAGGCCAGGGGTTCGGCATGCACCCCCACCGCGACATGGAAATCATCACGGTGATGGTGGAGGGGGCCCTGACCCATACCGACTCGATGGGCAACAGCGCGGTGCTGCGCGCCGGCGAGGTGCAGCGGATGAGTGCCGGCAGCGGCATCATGCACAGCGAGATCAACCAGACCGGCGCGCCCTGCAGGCTGCTGCAGATCTGGATTGAGCCAGCACAGCTGGGCATCCAGCCTGCCTACGAGCAGAAACCCTTCGCGATCGGCGAGGGCTGGACGCCCCTGATTGAGCCCGACGCCACTGGCGAAGCGATGGCCATTGAACGTCGTGTGCGCCTCTGGCGTGCCCAGCCGCAATGCCAACAACCCTTGCCCTTGCCCGCCGCCAAGGAGCGATGGCTCTGGATTCAGGTGATTGATGGGGAGCTGACGCTCAACCGTGAAGGCTCCCCCAAGCAGGCGCTGCGGCGGGGCGATGGGGTGGGCCTGATCCAGACGGCAGCAACACAAGGTGAGCTGATGGGCCTCAGTGAACGCGCCGACGTGCTGCTGTTTGCCCTGGCGTGAAGCAATCCGGAAAAGATCTGGTGCAAGTGCACGACACCAGATCTTGTGCCCTGAAATGACGGGGTCACTTCCAAACAATCCCTAGAGCGATGGGATTCATGAACGGTCAGGAGGCCTCGGTTCGGTACCGCGGCTTTCTTTTGATGCCTCAAACCAACCGGAGCTGGCTGGTGAGGCCGGAACGCAGCCCGATGTGATTGCTGCCCTTCCGCACACCAACCTGCTCACTGGCCGACGTCAAAGCCCTACTGGACTGGCGTCTGGCCCAGGAAGAATCGGAGATCGGCGTGGCCTGGACTCAGGCCGCTGCCGGCGGAGGGGTGGGATCGCCCACCGGTTGAAAAGGAATCACCAGGGTGGCCCAGTGATCGGGCCGCTCGGGGCGGCTACGACGGGAACGGCGCGTGCCAAAGGGAACCCGAATCACATTGGTTCCTTCAATTGACAAGGTGTGGCCGCGATTGAAGGCCGACTCCAGACCCTCAGGAAGTTGAGGAAGGGCAGGCCCTTCAACGCTACTGAGCGCAGATTTCTTGTTGTTGTCCCGATCCATGGTGTCCCCCGACAGACGAATCAGTTGTCGAACAGTTTGACCGAACTCGCAAGGGCGATGAACGGAATCAAACCAATTTTTCCACTTTCAGTGAAAATTTACACGCTCTGAACCCCTTGCACCAGGGCTTCAAGCCGCCACAGCCACCGCTTCCACCGACGGACAGGTGCACACCAGGTTGCGGTCACCAAAGGCGTTGTCAATCCGTGCCACAGCGGGCCAGATCTTGCTCTCCTGCTGCCCCTCCATCGGGAAGGCGGCCTGCTGACGGCTGTAGGGACGATCCCAGTCATCCGCTGTGACGGCCGCCAGGGTGTGAGGAGCACGCTTGAGCGGGTTGTTCTGAGGGTCGCTGGTGCCGGTTTCAATGGCGCGAATCTCCTCCCGGATCGCCACCAGGGCATCGGCAAAACGATCCAACTCCGCCAGGCTTTCGCTTTCGGTGGGCTCCACCATCACCGTGCCGGCCACCGGCCAGCTGACGGTGGGCGCATGGAAGCCGTAGTCCATCAAACGCTTGGCAATGTCATCCACACCGATCCCCGCATCCCGCTTGAGCGGGCGCAGGTCAAGGATGCATTCATGGGCCACCCTGCCGGTGCTGCCGCGAAACAGCACGGGGTACGAGGCATCAAGCCGATGGGCCAGGTAATTGGCCGACAACAGCGCCACGGCACTGGCCTGCCGCAGGGCCTCCGCCCCCATCATCCGCAGGTACATCCAGCTGATCGGCAGGATGCTGGCGCTGCCGAGCGCTGCTGCAGACACCGGACCGATGGCCGATGCAGCGCGAGCCTGCAAAGGGTGCCCCGGCAGGAAGGGTGCCAGATGCGCCGCCACACCAATGGGCCCCACGCCTGGGCCACCGCCCCCGTGGGGGATGCAGAAGGTTTTGTGCAGGTTGAGGTGGCAGACATCGGCACCGAAGGCACCAGGACGGCACAGCCCCACCTGGGCATTGAGGTTGGCCCCATCGAGGTACACCTGCCCGCCGTTCCGATGCACCACCGAGCAGATCTCACGGATGCCGGTTTCAAACACGCCGTGGGTGGAGGGGTAGGTGACCATCAGCGCCGCCAGCCGGTCGGCGTGCTCGGCCGCCTTCGCCGCCAGATCCTGCTGATCGATGTTGCCCTCGTCATCACAGGCGACAGCCACCACCTTGAGGCCGGCCATCACGGCACTGGCGGGGTTGGTGCCGTGGGCGCTGGTGGGAATCAGACAGATGTCGCGATGGGCTTCACCGCGGGAGCGGTGCCAGGCGCGAATCACCAGCAGCCCGGCGTATTCCCCCTGGGAACCGGCATTGGGCTGCAACGACACGGCGGCAAAGCCCGTCAGGGCAGCCAGCCATTGCTCGAGATCGTCGGCCAAATGGCGATAGCCCTGGGCCTGATCGACTGGGGCAAAGGGATGCAAGGCCGCAAACGCAGGCCAGCTCACCGGCTGCAGCTCAGCGGCGGCGTTGAGCTTCATGGTGCAGCTGCCCAACGGGATCATCCCGTGCACCAGCGAGAGATCACGGCTCACCAACCGCTGGATGTAGCGCAGCAGCTCCGATTCGCTGCGGTACTGATGGAAAACCGACTGGCTCAGCCAGGGCTGGCTGCGCTGCGCCAGGGAAAGGGACGGGGGCTGCTCAGCCTCGAGCTGCGGGGTGGCCTGACCGCAGGCCTCAGCCAGGAATGCGAGCAGGGCTTGCAGCTCCTGTTGATCCGAGAGCTCATCGAGGCTGATGCCGAATCCGGTGGCGTCCGCCGGCGCTGCACCATCGGGCAACACCCGCAGATTGAAACCAGCCGTTGCGGCAGCACGGTGCACAGCCGGTGCCGACGCACAGTGCACGGTGACGGTGTCGAAGCGGTCGGCCAGCTCAAGCGGATAACCCAGAGCCCGCAGGCCCTGCTCCAACTGGCTGCGCAGGCCAGTGATGCGTTGGGCGATGGCCTGCAGACCATCAGGGCCATGGTGCACCGCATAAAACGAGGCCATGACGGCCAACAGCACCTGGGCCGTGCAGATGTTGCTGGTGGCCTTGTCGCGACGGATGTGCTGCTCACGGGTTTGCAGCGCCAAGCGCAGGGCCGAACGGCCTTCCGCATCCTTGGACTGCCCCACAAGACGGCCCGGGATCTGGCGCTTGTAGGCCTCAACGGTGGCGAAGAAGGCGGCGTGAGGACCACCAAATCCCATCGGCACCCCCAGGCGTTGGGCGCTGCCCACGGCAATGTCGGCCCCGAGGGATCCCACGGGCGCCATCAGGGTCTGCGCCAGGGGATCGATCGCCACGGTGACCAAGGCACCGGCGGCATGGGCCGCTTCGATCACGGCGGTTGGATCCCAGAGGCATCCATCGGCACCAGGCAACTGCAGCAGGACACCAAACACCGACGCATCGATCGGCGCCGTGGCCGGGTTGACCCGCTCGAGGGTGATGCCGAGGGGTTCAGCGCGGGTCTGCAGCACCGCCCAGGTCTGGGGCAGAACATTGGCGTCCACCAGGAACCGTGTCGCTTCAGGGCGACGGCACACCCCGAAGCTGAGACTCATCGCCTCCGCGGCGGCGGTGGCTTCATCGAGCAGCGACGCGTTGGCGATCGGCAAGCCCGTGAGCTCACTGATCAGGGTTTGAAAGTTGAGCAGGGCCTCCAGACGACCCTGGGCGATTTCCGCCTGGTAGGGGGTGTAGGCGGTGTACCAGGCCGGATTCTCAAAAACGTGGCGCTGGATCAGGGCCGGGGTTGCCGTGCCGTAGTAACCCAGCCCGATCAGGGAGCGACGCAGCGTGTTGGTTTCACTCAACTGCTTCAACTGTTGGAGGGCCTCAGCCTCCCCGCAACCCTCGGGCAAGGCCTCAACCGGCGGCTTGGGATCAAGGATGTCGGCGGGCACGACATCAGCGATGAACTCCTGAAGATCGCTGTAGCCCAGGGCATTGAGCATGCGGAGTTGTTCCGCCTCACTCGGGCCGATATGCCGCTGCGCAAAAGGAGAAGTCAACGTCGAATGCACAGCCCGCCGGACGATCGTAAGAGCGAAGCCCCGGCGCTGATGAGAGCCAGCGCTGATGTCAGCCGGCGTTGACCTTGGCGCCGTAGGCCTCGGCGGTCATCAGGCTGTCGAGCTCGGAGGGATCCGACGGACGCAGCACCAGCAGCCAGCCCTCACCGTGGGGGTCGTTCTGCAGTTCCTCCGGACTGGCCAGCACCGCTTCATTGCGTTGCACCACCTCACCGGCAATCGGTGCGTACATGTCTTCCACGGCCTTCACCGACTCCACCGAGCCAAAGCTGGTGCCCTTCGCCAGGCTGGCGCCCACATCCGGAAGATCCACAAACACGATGTCGCCCAGCTGATCAACGGCGAAGGCACTGATGCCCACCCGCACCAGCTCGCCATCGGCATTGGCGTACTCGTGGCTGTCGGCGAAGCGAAAAGAGTCGGGGAACGCGAACGCCATCGAGGCAGTTTCAGGTGGTCCCAGTCTGCGGGAGATTGATCAGTCCTGCCGTATTGAGGTCACACAACGCACGGGAGAGGGCCAGGCGGATGTGGGCGCGGTGGGTGCCGCCCTGCACATAGAGGTTGAACGGTTCCCGCAACGGCGCATCGGCCGAAAATTCACTGGTGGAACCGTCGATGAAGGTCCCCCCGGCCATCACCAGATCCGAGGCGTAGCCCGGCATCGAGGCCGGCACTGGATCGAGGTAGGCCCCGATCGGCGACATCGCCTGGAAGGCACGGCACACCACCTTGAGGGCGTCGGGACTGCCCAGCCGCACCGCCTGGATCAAATCGCTGCGCACCGCCCCGGGCGCTGGATTGACGGGGAAACCCAGCCGCTCAAACACGCCCGCCACCAGATCGGCACCAATCAAGGCCTCCGACACCATCTGCGGTGCCAGGAACAGCCCCTGCAGCACCAGCCGCTGCAGATCAAATCCCGTGCCACCCTCACTACCGATGCCCGGCGCGGTGAGCCGGCAGCAGGCCTGCTCCACCAGATCAGCCCGTCCAGCGATGTAGCCGCCGGTGGGGGCGATGGTGCCGCCGAGGTTTTTGATCAACGATCCAGCGATCAGATCCGCCCCAACCGCCGTCGGCTCCTGCTCCTGCACTAACTCGCCGTAACAGTTGTCGACAAAAACAACGCAGTCGGGCTGGCGGGCATGGATGCGATCACACAGCCCGGCGATCTGCTCAACCGTGACCGAAGGACGCCAGCTGTAGCCGCAGCTGCGCTGGATCAGCACCATCCGGCAGGGCTCCTCCAGGGCTTGGCTCAACGCCGCCTGATCCACCGCCCCATCCGGCTGCAGCTCGATTTCGTCGTAGGCAACCCCGAATTCCGCCAGGGAACCCTGGCCCTTGCCGCGCAGACCGATCACCTCCTCAAGGGTGTCGTAGGGACGCCCCGTGATCGACAGCAGACGGTCGCCGGGCCGCAGCACGCCGAACAGCGCGGCGGCGATGGCATGGGTGCCGCTGACGAATTGCAGACGCACCGCGGCGGCCTCAGCCCCGAGCACC
>CAJXPL010000016.1 GCA_913057985.1 uncultured Synechococcus sp. | reverse complement strand
CACTGCCGCCGGCAGCGATCAGCCGATGAGCTCTGCGCAGCAGGCTGCAAATGCCGCACTGGGATCGTCAGCCTTAGTGATCGGCCGGCCGATCACCAGCTGGTTGGCACCGGCGGCAATCGCCTCAGCCGGCCCCATCACCCGGGCCTGATCACCTACCGCTGCCCCTTTGGGGCGAATGCCTGGGGTGACCAAGGCAAACGGTTCGGGGTGCTGCGCCCGCAATGCCGCGGCCTCCAGGGGTGAGCAGACGCAACCGCCGATGCCGGAAGTCGCCGATAGCTGCGCCAACGCCGGCACCCGTTCGGCAATGCCCTGGGCAATGGCGAGTTCCCGTTGCAATCGCTGCTCCTCCCAACTGGTGAGCACCGTCACCGCCAACAACGTTGGTGCGGGTTGGCCAACCCCTTGGGCCCCTTCCACTGCCGCGGCCTGAGCTGCCTTGAGTGCTTCGCTGCCAGCGCAGGCATGCACCGTGATCAGTTCGGCCCCCAGCGCTGCTGCCCGCCGGCAAGCACCCGCCATCGTGGCCGGGATGTCGTGAAATTTGAGATCAAGGAACACCCGCAAGCCCTGCTCACGCAGTTGGGCCACCACCTCAGGCCCCGCCTGCACAAACAACTCCAGGCCCACCTTCACCCAACGCAGGCCCTCCACCTGGGCTGCAAAACGCAGCGCTTGCTCGGGCGCCATGCCATCGAGGGCCACGATGATCCGATCGGCGGGATGCAGGTTCTCCATCAGGCAACAAGCCTCCGGAAGGTTTTCTTGCCTAGCTGCAGCACCTTGCCCTCCAGTTCCGCCGCTGAGGCGAACTCCTGGTTGGGGTCGGTGATCTTCTCGCCTTCCAGGCGCGCCGCACCACCCTTGATCTGACGGCGGGCCTCGCTGCTGCTGGCGCAGATCCCCACGGCACTGAACAGATAAAAGGCCTTGGCCGGGAAATTCACCTCCGCCAGAGACGCCTCGGGCACATCAGCGCCGGCATCACCACTGCCCCCCACCAGGGTGGCGGCATCGCTCTGGGCCTTCTGGGCGGCCTCGATGCCGTGGCGGCTGGCGGTCACCGCCAGGGCCATCGTCTTCTGCTTCTCGCGCGGGTTCTCCGGCAACGACGCCAGATCCAGGTCGGTCAGCAACGTGACGTAGTCGTCGATTGCCGCATCGCCGACCTTCTCCAGCTTGGAGTACATCGACAGGGGATCCTCCTCCAGCCCCACCACGTTGCCGAGGCTCTTGCTCATCTTCTGCACCCCGTCCAGACCCACCAGGATCGGCAGCAGCAGCCCGAACTGGGTGCCCTTGTTGAAGTGGCGCTGCAGGTCGCGGCCCATGGCCACGTTGAACTTCTGGTCGGTGCCGCCCAGCTCCACATCCGCATTCACCGCCACCGAGTCGTAGCCCTGCAGCAGCGGGTAGAGGAATTCATGCAGCGCAATCGGGGTGCCGCTGCCGTAGCGCTTGGAGAAATCGTCCTTGGCCAGCATCTGGCCCACGGTGCCGGTGCCGAGCAGGCCAATCACCGCCGGCAGGTCCATGCCCTCCAGCCACTCGGAGTTGTATCGCACCTCAAGGCGGCCGGGGGTTTCGAAATCGAGCAGCGCCGTTTCCTTGGGCTGGTCTTGCCCCAACTGGCGCAAATAAGTGGAGGCGTTGGCGGCCACCTGCTCCTTGCTCAGCTGCACCCGCGTGGCGCTCTTGCCGGTGGGGTCGCCGATCCGCGCCGTGAAATCGCCGATGATCAGCACCGCCGTGTGGCCCGCGTCCTGGAAGGCCCGCAACTTGCGGAACAGGATGCTGTGGCCCAGATGAATGTTGCTGCCGGTGGGGTCGATGCCCAGCTTCACCCGCAGCGGCCGGCCTTCTTTTTCGGCCTGGGCCAACCGGGCCGCCAGGGCCTGATCCGCATCACTGGGATCCCCGGCCGGGAACAGGTCGGCCATGCCCCGCGACAGCCAATCCGGCAACGACGGGATGGAGTCCGGCATGGGGAGGCGCAACGAGCAAGCGCTGGCGATCGTACGAGTCTTGGCTCAGCCGGGGCTGTTTCAGCTGGAAGGCGGCTGCTCGATCTGCGCCTTCATCCGCTCCAGGGTGGAGTTCATCTGCTCAAACATCTGCTCGGGGGTGATGCCGAACTGGCTGAGCTGGGTGCGCAGCTGCTCCACCGTGAGCTTGGCCTGGAAATCCTCCGAGAGTTCAAAGCGCTTCATGAACACCCGGTAGCGGCCCATCAGCTCTTCCATCGTCTCGATGAACTTCTTCTTGCCCTCCCGGTCGAACTTGCCGTACTCACTGCCCAGCTGCATCAGCTGCTGGTAATCACTGAACAGGCGCTTGGCTTCGTCCTGAACGATGTCGGAATCGAAGAAGGCCATCGTCGGCGTTGCGCACTGCTTCGGCAAAGTCTGCCAAGGATTCGCCAGGGACAACGGGGGTGATCGCCGCACCTTTGATGGTCGTTCACGGAAAGGTTTTGTACGGTCTTGCTGACCCGCACCACCCTCCAGCGGCATCCAAATTAATGGTGAGTTTCGGGCCGCCTTCAGGATGTGGACTTCACCGCTCAGCTCGGCGCGATGCGTGAGCTTCCCCAGCGCCACCGGCACCTGTTGGAGGGGCGCCGCATCGTGGTGGCCTCCGCCGATCGCGTCTTGATCAGCGGCCTGGTGCACAGCCTTGATGGCATTGGCTCCTTGGTGGGGGCCGCCAGCACCGAAACAGAAGCCCTCGCCTGCCTTTGCAACACAGCAGCTGATCTACTGATCTGCAGCGACCAGCTCGAGCGCGGCACCGGCCCCTCCCTGGTGGCGGCCGCCAAGGCCCAGCAGCCCTCCCTGCGCTGCCTGATGTTGATTCAGCGCCCGTTGCTCAGCACGATTCACGCCGCGGCCAAGGCGCAATGCGAAGGGCTTTGCAGCCATGAGCGCATCGGCAACGGCGGCCTGCTCAGCGTTCTGCGCGCCATGGAAAGCGATGGAAGCCACATGGATCCAGTGATTGCCGGCGTCGCCAACCACGACCGCGGCCCCAGAGGCGCCGCCCATCCCCTCAGCGACGTGCTGAGCTTGCGGGAGGAAGACGTGCTGCGCGGGCTCTGCAAGGGCCTCAGCAATCAGGAGATTGCCGATCAGCTGCACCTCTCGATTGAAACCACCAAGCACTGCGTCACCGGACTGCTGCGCAAACTCGATGCCAAAAGCCGCACCCAGGCGGTGCTGATCGCGTTTCAGCGCAACCTGGTGGATCCACCGCTGCCGATTCCCCGCTGGACCCCCTCGACCTGAAGGAACCCGTTCGATGCCAGAACAACCAGATGCGCCAGTTGCGCTGACGCAGCCCCTGCACCCTCGTTAAGGTCAGCCCATCTCTGCTGAGCAGCATGCCCCGCAGCCACTGGTTGGATCCCCTGGCCAGGCGGGTGCTGCAGGCCACCGGACTGCTGCCAGCATCACCCCGGCAGGCTCCAGCGCAACCTTTACCAACCGTGCCCGAGCCGCCGGCTTGGGTGATGGATGTGAACCGGGCCAGCCGCGATCAGTGGCTGCAACTGCCCGGCTGCAGCCAGGACACAGCCGATCTGCTGGTGCGGCTGCAGCGGGGTGGGGTGCAATTCGCCAGTGCCGATGATCTGTTCCGGCTGCTGGAGCTGCCGAATGATCTGGCCAGGCTCTGGACCCCCCATCTGCTCTTCCAGTGGCACGGCGATGCCCCACCGCAGCCGCAGGCCGCTCCCCTCGACCTCAACAACGCCAGTGCCGATCAGCTGGCGCTGCTGGGCTGGCCGGAACAAAGGCTGGCCAACCTGATGCGCGAACGCCGCCGCACCGGTTTCAAGGATCTGGCCGATCTGCAGGAGCGGCTCTGCCTGCCGGCCAGCAGCATTGAAGCCCTGATCGGCCGGGTGAGTTTCGGCAGCCGCCGCGCCGGGCCCAGCCTGCCGCTGCCCTGATGCAGGGGGATCTGTTCTCCACCGGTGCGCTGGCCTTCAACAACGGGCCCGACCTGCCCCTGCAACGGGAGCAGCTGCTCGCCTGGCAACAACGGCTGCATGCCCATCAAGCGCCACTGTTCCGCGGCGAACGTGCCAGCACGGCCCAGGGGGATCTGTTCGGTGCCAGCCCCGACGACGCTGCAGCGGCCCTCGATCCACTGGCCCTGACCCCCCTGGCGATGAGTTTCTGGCGCTGGCCGGAACCGTCCCACCGCGGAGCAGCGATTTATCTGGTGATGGACAGGCCAGCCCAGCTGGAGCAGCCGCTTCTGCTGTATGTGGGCGAAACACTGGCCGCCGAGCGCCGCTGGAAAGGTGATCACGACTGCAAGGCCTACCTCGCCGCCTACGGCGAAGCCCTGCAGCGCTGTGAGCTGAGCGCGCAGCTGAGCATCCGCTTCAGCTGCGATGTACCCCGGGCCACCCGCGCCCGGCGGGCCCTGGAACAACAGCTAATCCAACGCTGGTGGCCGCCGTTCAACAAGGAAACCCGCCAGCGCTGGGCCACCCCCTTCACCGCAGAGCTTTAGGGGCCGAGGGCGTCGCACAGGATCGCTACGCTCATCCTTTGTTGACGCGTCCACCCATGCGCTTCTCCCTGTCCTCCGCCGGTTTGCAGGAGTGGAACGGCGATGTGCTGGCGGTGGGACTGCCCCAGGGCGATGTCGATGCCACGGCAACGGCCCTGGAACAACGCTTTGCCGGCATCACCGAGGCCCTCAAGCAGCAGGAGTTCAAAGGCAAGCCCGGTGATCAACTGGTGATAACGCCCTTGGGCGGAGGCCCGCAGCGCCTGGTGGTGCTGGGCCTGGGCGAGAGCGATGGGATCGATGCCGAGGGCCTGCGCGGCGCCGCCGCCCGAGCCGCCAAGGCCGCCATCGGTTGTGAGGGAAGCCTCGGCCTACACCTGCCCTGGGCGGGAACCGAGGCCACAGAAGCCGCCCGCATCTGTGCTGAAGCGGTGCGGCTCTGCCTCTACAAAGACCAGCGCTTCCGCAAGGAGCCGGACCCGCGCCGGATCCCCGAGGCCCTGGAGCTGATCGACCTCGACCCCGCCGCCGAAAGCGGCTTTGCGGCCGTCAATGCCACCTGCGCCGGTGTGGAACTGGCCCGGGAGCTGGTGGCGGCCCCTCCGAACGTGGTCACCCCGGCGGCCCTGGCCGACACGGCCGCTGTCATCGCCAAGGACCATGGCCTTGAGCTCAAGGTGCTCGAGCGCAGCGACTGCGAAGCCAAGGGCATGGGGGCCTTCCTGGCGGTGAGCCAGGGCTCCGATCTACCCCCCAAGTTCATCCACCTGATCTATCGCCCCGAGGGCGAGGTGAAACGCCGCGTTGCCTTGGTGGGCAAAGGCCTCACCTTCGATTCCGGCGGTTACAACCTCAAGGTGGGGGCCGCCCAGATCGACATGATGAAGTTCGACATGGGCGGCAGTGCCGCTGTGATCGGTGCCATGCGCAGCATCGCCGAACTCAAGCCGGCCGGCGTTGAGGTGCACATGGTGGTGGCCTCCTGCGAAAACATGGTGAATGGCTCCGCCGTCCACCCCGGCGACATCGTCACGGCCGCCAACGGCATGACGATTGAGATCAACAACACCGACGCCGAAGGCCGCCTCACCCTGGCCGATGCCCTGCTCTACGCCTGTGAGCAGAAGCCCGATGCCGTGGTGGATCTGGCCACCCTCACCGGAGCCTGCGTGATTGCTCTGGGGGATGAGATGGCCGGGCTGTGGTCCAACAATGACGATCTGGCGGAGGCCCTCGATGCCGCCGCTCAGACGGGCGGTGAAGGGCTCTGGCGCATGCCACTGTGGCAGTCCTACAGGGATGGATTGAAGTCATTGCTGGCCGACATGAAGAACACCGGCCCGCGGCCCGGCGGTTCGATCACAGCGGCCCTGTTCCTCAAGGAGTTCGTGGCCAAAGACACCGCCTGGGCCCACATCGACATCGCCGGCCCGGTGTGGAGTGACAAGGGCAAAGGGGTCAATCCCGCTGGTGCCACCGGCTACGGCGTGCGCACCCTGGTGAACTGGGTGCTGGCCCAGTCATGAGCCGCTCCCCGGTGCGCTGGTACATCAAGGCCCAGCTGGGAGTGCTGCTGCTCCCGGTGGGCCTCTGCCTGTTCGGCGAGGCGGTGAGCCGCAAGGTGGTTCAGATGCTGGGCAAGGACGCAGGCCCCTGGTTCTGGTACGGAACCCTCAGCCTGATCTGCATCAACGCCGGCATCGGTCTGATGATCGACAGCGGGCTGACCCGAGGCTTTCCAGGGCGACGTCAGAGCTGATCAGGGCGCGGGGTCAGATCAAAACAGCCAATCAGTACGAAACAGCCCTTCAGGAGGCAACCGCCTGAAATTCGAGTGAGCGGTCTGGGGTTTCAAGTGCATGAATCTGCCACCGTGCTCGCTCGGAGCAGGTTTCCAACACCCGATCGAGATCATCCGATGCGTGCTTCGGCGACGCGTAGGGACCGATATGACGGGTGCCAAGACCATCCTTAATGGTCAGCAGATACATACAACCCTCCTCTCATCGCCTGATCGTAAACATGGGGTGAAGCATCGTCGATGGCCGGAAACCCGTCTGTTCACTGAGAACTTGCTGAATCAATCAGGTTGCCGCGCTTAATCTTTTCAACAGGTTGGATGTTGGTTTCTTAAGGAATTCGACCAGATTTGATCAAGTAACGGCCGGCGAAATCCCCTGGAGCGATACGGGGTATCGCTCCATTTCATCGGGCTCAGTTGGCTTCAGTGACAGCCGCTGGAGCAGCAGACCTGCCAGACATCTCACGCAGAGAGCCAGCAGCACAGAGGGTTGAAAGCGCGATCGCAACCAGGGCGGCGCTGTTGATCAGCTTGAGCGCGACGGGCAGATGGGTGTTGACCATCTCGCGAACGTTTGCCATGAAAAAAGTTCATAGTGAACATGTTCATGGTGCGGCCCCTGTCATCGCAGCAAGGGCGCCCGCAGAGCCCGGCCTTTTTGTTGTAGTGGCGAGGACCAGCCACGGGAGCCCAGGCCATCCTGCGGGGGCTTCTTTCGGTGAAGGGGCAATGCGTCGAGCGGGGTACTTAGGGAACACCCCCCCTTTTTTTGGGCATCAGGCCACAAGAACAAGGGCGACGTTGAGAATCGCCAACCCAACCAGGAACACCGCCGCCAGCAACGCGGCTTCGGGGAAAAACTTGGCAATCACAAAACCCACCCCAAGAAACACCGAGGAGATCACGATGGCGGTGAGATCCGATCCCATCGGCGAATGCTGACTGGCTCGCCCACAGGATGCCGGGATCTCCCTTTGACCGTGGCTTGCCTCGATCCGACTGCCCAACAAAAAACCCCTGCCCTTGAAAGAGGGCAGGGGCAGGAACCAACGCGTGCTTCGGGCTACTTGGTGTAAGTGACGCCCCGGTAGGTGAGGGTGCGGCGGCTCTCGCCCATAAGTTCCTGGCGGCAGGTGTTGTAGTGCTCGCGGCGGTAGGTCAGTTCAACGCAGGCCTTGGGAGTGGCTGGAGCTGCTGCGTAGGTGTGGCCTCGATAGAGAAGTGCAGTCATTGGATGTTCCTCGAAGAAATCCAAGTCCCCGTTCCATGGCTTGGAGCATCTGCGCCCCCTCAAGAGGGGGGTGAACGTTTTGTAGCGATTGCTACAAACTACTTTTAGGACAGCCGTCAAGCCGGCGCCGTTCGCGCGAACACACGCCGCCCCTTGATCAAGACCCCTACTCGATCAACAACCCTGCTCGATCAACACCCCGAAGAAGCAGGCGCACTGGCGGGCCACCCATCCATCGACCAGATCACATCCGAAACCGCGTCGGCATTGATCCATTTGATGACGCCCGTATCCACATCAGCCACCTGGAACAAAGACGGAAGCCTGGGATGACGAGCGCTTCCCTCACAGAAGATCACCTGCCCCATCCACCAATCCCCTTGATCGAGCTGGTCTCCAGCAACGATCACAAAGTGCCCTGGGCGGACGTGGAGAAAGGGAGCCTCAGCCTTCACCGCGAGATCACCGTGATCAACCGACATGAGCCACCCGCAAATCAGTACGCCTGTACTCATAGCTATGGCGATGCGGGTTTGGCAAGCCATCAATCGCGCTGGCGTTGAAGCACAGACGTGTTGCCAGACACTGACGTAAGCAGTTTTGCTCCCTGGACGTTGACCCATGGGCGTCTGGGTTCAGACCCGTAGGCCCCCTTTCGATCGCACAAGGCCCTGAGCCTGCCGCCGTCGAGAACGCCAATCGATGACTGACCGCACTCTCAGCATTTCCGATGCCCTGCGCGAAGCGCAGCTGCAGCGCCTGGAAGCCTCCCTGGCCTGCAAGGCAGCATCCAAGCCTCAGGCCACAACACAGCCAGCAAAAGAGAAGGACAAGGACGCCAAAGCAAGCGACTGATCGCAACAGTCCCCACGCATTCCTTGCTCAGATCGGCATATTGAGGAGCATCCGGCAACTGCCGATGTCCTCAAGTGCTGTGCTGTGGAGTCGCTGCTCTCGATCCTGTTGGGCGTCGCCATCGCGTGGGCGATCACGCGGGTGATCATCTGGCTGAGCGACCGTGCGCGCATCCGGGGGCGCTCAGCAGAGGAATGAAGCTGCGGCAGCTTCACTTCCCCCAGGCGTTACCGGAGCGAGCGTTGTCGCCCCAGACGCTGTCGAGCCTGCGGTCACGACCGCAGCTGAACCGATAGAAGTTGTATTTGACGGCGTTGTTCTCCGCATAGTTCTGGTGGTAGCCCTCGGCCGGCCAGAAGCGAGCCGCCTGCCTGAGCTCCACCTTCAAGGCAGAGAGCGGTTGTCCGAGCTCGCTGGCCGCCGCCTGCGCACTGGCCTCAGCAGCCTCAGCCTGATCGGCATTGGCCGTGAAGATCACCGGCCGGTAGGAATCGCCGCGGTCGCAGAACTGTCCGCCGCCATCGAGGGGATCCACATTGCGCCAGTAGCTGCGCAGCAGCTCCGCATAACTGATCTGATCCGGATCAAAACGCACCTGCACAGCTTCCTGATGCCCAGTGGTCTCACTGCTCACCTGCCGGTAGGTGGGGCGCTCCAGCTGCCCGCCGCTGTAACCGCTCACGGCATCACGCACCCCCGGCAGATCCTCAAGGTCGTGCTCCAGGCACCAGAAACAGCCACCGGCAAAGACGGCCGTCTGCAGCTCTGCCATGGCGCGCTGGGGCCAGCTGAGCAGCATCAAGCAGGTGACCAGCAGCAGCAGCGTTCGTTTCATCCGATCACCTGATCAAAGATGGCCTTGGCCGCCCGCTCGGTCACACCAGGAGCTCCCAGGGTGGCCCGCAGTTGCTCGTAGCCATCCAGCATGGCCTGCCGCTCCGGTGTCGCCGTCAGCAGGGGGAGCGACCTCTCCACCAGGGCTTCAGCCGTGAGTTCGTCCTGCAGCAGTTCCGGCACCAAGCGCTGCTTGAGCAACAGATTCACCGGCGAAATGTGGTCTACTTGGAACCGCAGCACATGCCGGGCAACCCAGGCCGTGAGTCGGCTGACGCGGTAACCCACCACCTGGGGAACCCCTTGCAGGGCCAGTTCCAGATTCACCGTGCCGGATTTGCCCAAGGCAAGATCCGCCGCCGCACAGAAGGTGGTCTTCAGCCCATCCGCTTCAGCGGCGGGAATCACCCGTCCGTTACGGACCCCGGCCTCCTGCAGCGCCGCAGCCAGGGGCGCTTCGAACGCCGCAAGCCCAGCGGGCAGAAGCACCTGAAGATCGGGGTGGCGTTGCTGCAAAAAAGCAGCCGCCTGGGCCAAAGGTGGCATCAGATAGCGCAGCTCCTGGGACCGCGAGGCCGGCAGCAGCAACAGCACCGGGGCCTCAGGATCCAGACCCAGTTGGCGACGGGAGCTGGCGCGATCGGGCAGGTTCTGGAAGCTGTCCAGCAACGGATGACCCACCCAGCTCACATCCGCACCGCGGGAGGCATAAAACTCGGCCTCCGCCGGGAAAATCGCCAGGATCCTGTCGGTGAAGTCCAGCAGACGGGTGGTGCTGCCATCGCCAAAGCGCCAGGCCCACTCCTGGGGGGCGATGTAATACGTGATCGGCAGCTCAGGCTGCTGGCGCCGCAGGCGTGTGCCCAAGCGCACATTGGCCCCGACGTAGTCGATCAGCACCACCCCATCAAGGGGCTGTTCCTCCAAAAGCGCATCCACCCGGGCCTGCAGCCGCAGCGTGGGAAGAATCAACGGAACGGCCTCCCACAGGCCGATGGCTCCCATCGGCGCGGTGTCGGCGATCAACACCGCACCCGCCGCTTCCATACGCGGGCCACCCAGGGCCAGCAGCTCCAGCTCAAGCCCCCGTCGTTCCGCCTCCAACCGCAAGGCGCGAATCAACAGGCTGCCCTGCAGATCACCGGAAACCTCCCCGGTGCTGATCAGCAGCCGAACCATCAGCGGCCCTGCACCGGCATCGGCCCCCGTCGGCCCTGGCCGGTGGAGGCTTCCAGGAACCGGCAGAAGTGCTCAGCCGCCGGCAGCAAGGGCTGGCTGCGGGCCTGCTGAAGCGCGTCAGCAATCACCAGGTCAGAGCGATACATCAGGGTCCAGATGTCCTGCAGCTGCTTGAGTTCAGCGCCGTCATGATTGGCAGCCAGGCCACTGCGCCGCAGGCCGACGCGGTTCAACCCCCGCACCCGGCCCGGATGCCCTTCCACCAAGCAATAGGGGGGCACATCCCGGTCGACACGGGTCATGCCGCCCACCATCGCCATCCCGCCGATGTGAACGAACTGGTGAATGCCCAGACAGCCACCCACCACCGCACGGTCTTCGATCACCACGTGACCCGCCACCTGAATGGCGTTGGACATCACGATGTTGTTGCCCAGATCGCAGTTGTGGCCCAGATGGCAGTAGGCCATCAGCAGGTTGCCATTGCCGATGCGGGTCACCTCGCCTTCTTCGGTGGCGCGATTGATCGTCACGCATTCCCGCAGCGTGTTTCCATCACCGATCAACACCTCGGTGTTGGCACCGCGGTACTTGAGATCCTGTGGCGGAAGACCAAGGCAGGCGCCGGGGTACACCTTGTTGTCACGGCCCAGGGTCAGCCGACCGTCCAGGACGGCATGGGGACCGATCCAGGTGTTCTCCCCGATCACCACCTCGGGGCCGACCACCGCACCGGGGCCGATCACCACGCCGGCGGCCAGCTCGGCCTTCGGGTCCACCACCGCCGTGGGGTGGATCTGCTGTGACGTCGTTTGCTGCGACATCCCGCTCAGTCCACCAGGGAGAACATCAATTCGCCGGAGCAGGCCAGATCGCCATCCACCGTGGCCTCAGCCTTGACCTTGCCGAAGCGTTTGCGCTTGAGACTGAGCAGTTCACAACGGATCACCAGCTGATCTCCGGGAACCACAGGGCGCCGGAAGCGTACCCCGTCGATGCCGGCAAAAACGAACAGACCCTTGGGCAGATCGGGCATCTGGGTGACGATCAGACCACCCACCTGCGCCATCGCCTCGACAATCAGCACCCCCGGCATCAGCGGACGCTCGGGGAAATGCCCCTGGAACTGGGGCTCGTTCATGGTCACGTTCTTGATCGCCGTGGCCGAAACCCCGGGCACATGGGCGATGACCCGATCCACCAGCGCGAAGGGGTAACGGTGCGGAAGCAGACCGGCGATCTGCTCGCTGGTCAGCACGACATCTGGGGTGGTGGATTCAGTCACAAAGCGGCTGCGAGATCGGTGTGAAGACCATGGGACCCCTTGTACACAAGAACCTGTGCCTGGGGAAAACCGACGAGGGCCAGGTCGCCGATTAGGTCCAAGAGCTTATGGCGCACTGGTTCATCCTCGAACCGCAGCGGTGGATTCATCCACTGATCACCGTCACAGACCAGGGCATTGTCCAGGGCTCCGCCCTGGATCAATCCTGCAGCGCGCAGCTGCTCCACCTGCTCCCGGAAACCGAAGGTGCGTGCCGGAGCAATCTCATCAACAAAGCGTTGGGGGGTGAGCTTCAGGGCAAATTGCTGTCGCCCGATGGCCGCCTGCGGGAAATCGATGATCCCCACAACGCCAAAACGATCGGACGGAGTGGCGGTGATCACACTGTTGCCGCGGGTGCGCAGCAGCGGTTGCTCCAGCCGCGGTGCAGCCGGCCGCGGGGTAGCCGCCGGGACCAAACCAGCCGCAGCGATCGCTTCCACCCAGCCCAGGGCCGAGCCATCCAGCAGAGGGACTTCGTGGCCATCGAGCACGATCTCCACGTGACTCAGTCCACAACCGGCCAGGGCCGCCAGAAGATGTTCGACGGTGGCCACCTTGCTGGAACCCAGATCCAAGGTGGTGCATAGCTGGCTGTCGCGCACCTGATCCGGCCGCAGCTGGATCGGCCGCTCCATCCCCGGCAAACGCATGTGGAACCCCGGCTGATCCGTCGGCCGAAGCTCCACCGTGGCTTCAGCTCCACTGTGGAGGCCAACGCCAGATCGTGATGTCTCCGCCGCCAGTGTCCAGGCAGCGGAGTAGTCCTGAGGCCAGCTGGTCACTAGAACTTCCAGCCCACGCCCAGGTTGAAGCGGTAATCGGAGGTGAAGTCTTTGGTGGCCACCTCAACGCGGATCGGGCCGACCGGCGTGGTCACGATCACACCGGTTCCCAGGGAGACACCGGAACCGTCCTTACCCAGCAGCAAACCTGGCTTGCCGGGCACATCCTTTTGGGTACCGAAATCGGTGCCGGCATCCATGAACACCTCGCCGGAGAGGATGCTGATCAACGGGAAGCGGTACTCGATTGTGAGTTCGCTGAAGGCCTTGGACACCGCCATATCGCAGTCGTACCAGCCGCGAATCGAGTTGGATCCACCCATGCAGAACGCTTCGTAGGGAGGCGCTTCGCCCATGATCGCGCCACCTTTGATCTGCACACCGATGGCCTGGGGGCAATCAGCCTGCTCACCGGCTTTAGGACGGCAACCCTTGTGGATCTTCAGCCAGTCCACGGGGAAGAACTGGGTGTAACTCGCCCTCAGCCGGTTGAAGGTGGGGGAGTCGTTGTTGACGCCGATGAACTGCTCGGTGCCAGCGGTGAAGAAGTTGCCGCTGGTGGGATTGCGTGGGTTGTTGAAATTGTTGTAGGTGGTGGCGAAACGAACCCCCATCAAGCTGTTGGTGTCGGCGCAGTTGTACGACACACAGATGACGTCGTCGTTGTTGACCTTGCCCTTGCGCAAGTTTTTATTGGAGATGCCATAGGGCCTCGTATCACCAGCAAAGTTGATCGGCCGCACTTCCGCGAAGGACATCCCAGCCAGAACATTCCACTTGCTGTCCTTGTACGGATCACCACCGTTCAGGGGGCGGGAGAAGGAGAAGTTGCCGCCAACCTTGCGCAGCACCACGGTGTCGCCCTCGTAGTCGAACCAGCTGCGGTTGGGGTACTCACTGTCGGCCTTGTTGACCTCTCCTGGAGCCTTGTCTCCATCGGTGAACCCGTATTTACGACCTGTCTCATAGGCCTTGTTGGAGCCGTTGTCGGCGTAGTCCTTCGCCGTGCGGATGTTGCCGTTGTCTTCGCTTTGGAAGACCTGGGGCACCTGCTGGCTCAAGAACACCGATGTGCTGAAGCGCGTGCGGTGCTGGTCGCCGTAAATCCAGGGATCCGTGAAGTTGAGGTTGGCCAGTCCGCCATATTGGCCGTAGGTGATGTTGGTGCCCAGATTCCAGGCGCGGCCGAACAAATTGCTTTCCTGCAACTGCAACTGGCCAAACACACCCTGGCTTTGGCTGTAGCCGAGACCGCCGGAGAGCTGGCCGGTGGACTGCTCGACGATGCCAAGCACGATCACAACATCGCCAGGCTCCTGGGGTACAGGCCGCAGGGTCACCTTGACATCACTGAACAGCTGGGTGGCGTAGAGCCGTTTGATGTCCCGCTCGAGCTGGTTGCGGTTGAACGGATCGCCGGGCTGAATCGAGACCTCCCGGGTGATCACCCATTCCTTGGTCTTGCCGCGGATGGGATTGCCGTTCTCATCGGTGTCATCCCCCTCTTTGGTGAGGAATTTGACTTCAACGCCAGACACACTGCCCTGCAGCAGTTTCAGCGTGACCACACCCTCAGGGCTGACCCGTTCCGGACCGGACACCCGCGCCAGGGAATAGCCCTGACCGGCCACGGAGGTCTGCAGGGCCTTCATCCGCTGCTGCAGATCGTTGAGGTTCAGCGTGCGGCCGTAATCGGAGGCAAACGTCTCCTCAATCAGCTCATCCGAGAGGAGATTTTCCTCATCACCGTTGATCTCCACGGAACTCAGCGGAGGGAAGGGCTGCACCTGAACAACCACTTGAACCCCGAGCGGTCCGTTCTGAGGAACGATCCGCACATCCGAGAACCAGCCTGTGGCCTGAATGCCATTCAGGTCGTTCTGCAGCTCCTCGCGGGTCACACGCATCCCCGGACGCACCTGCATGGCGTCGTAGGTGGAGATCTGAAGACGTTCCTCTTCCGGGTGGCCCTCGATGCCCTCAATCAGCACCTCGGAGATCAGCACCCGGGGCTGTTCCACCAGGGTGTTTTCGATAGCGGTGTTTCCACCAACAACCTCTTCAGCCTCAGCAGCTGGATTCACTGGCATGGCCTCCTGAGCCATCACCGGTGGAGCCACCAGGGGGATCCCCAGCATCAGACCCAGAACCGTGCCACGAACAGCAACCGAGGAGCGGCGGGACGAACGGCGGGTCATCGAGACGCAGGCTGGGCCGAGGCCACAAACAGGTGCGCCGACCTTACAGGCAGTTGCGGGGGTTGGGGCAGCTGCCTTGGACCCGTTTAAGGACCTCCCCGTAGGCCTCCATCACCCCACCGAGATCCTTGCGGAAACGGTCCTTGTCCAAAATCCGGTCCTCGGCATTGCTGCTGCGGCGATCCCAGAGCCTGCAGGTATCAGGGCTGATCTCATCGGCGAGCAGGAGTGTTCCGTCCGCAGCCAGCCCCAACTCCAGCTTGAAATCCACCAGTTGCAGATCAAGCCCCTCAAAGAACGGCAGGAGCACGGCATTCACCCGGCGGGCCAATTGTTCAATCGCTGACAGTCGTGCTGGGTCTGCCACACCAAGCAGCTGCACGCGCGCCTCAGTGAGCAGCGGATCGCCCAGGGAATCGTCCTTGTAATAGAGATCCAGCAGGGCGGGTTCGATGGCTGTGCCCTCCGCAATCGGCGTCTGACGGCACAGCGACCCGGTGGCGATGTTGCGCAGCACCACCTCAAGGGGAATGATCACCACCCGACGCACCAGCATCCAGGTCTCCCCGGCCAGACCGCAGTAATGGGTCGGCACCCCCTCACGCTCCAGCAGCTCGAACAGGCGTGCTGAGATCTGGCAGTTCAGCCGACCTTTGTCGTCCAGCTGGGCTTTCTTCTGGGCATTGAAGGCGGTGGCGTCGTTCTTGAACTCCACCAGCACCCGGTCGGGATCCGTGCTGGCGAACACCCGCTTGGCCTTGCCTTCGTAAAGCAGCTCTCCGTGATCGGGCGTCATGGCGACGGTGCAACGGCTGATGGTCTTACATCAGCATGGCCTCCTGGATCCCGCGGTGAACGCAGCAGGGGATCGGGTTCGGCCTCCGGCTGCAGTTTCTGGAGCGCATAACGGTCATTGAGAACAGTGGCCAGCCGTTGGATCCGCTGCCGCGGCCGCGCGCCATCGCCCCCAGCCGCCAACTGCAGGTGCAGCTGTTGGTGCAGCAGGTCCATGGCCAGTCCCCAGGCCTCCGCTGCCGCGGCTTGGTCCAAGGCGGTTTCCAGCAGCTGATCGGCCTGCTCGAACTGATCGGCATCGAACCATTGCGCCGCCCGCGCCAGTCGTTTCGCCCCCTGAACGCCCGTCAGATCGCCCAACAGCTGCAGCTCTACAGCCACAGCGTTGTGGCCCAGAGCCGCTTCATGCAAAGCCAACTGATCGAGCCCATTGCCCTGATCCGACAACGGCTTTCCAGGGAACAGAGGCGCATCCAGGGCCTTCAGATTGCCATCCACCAAACGGCGCAGCGCCAAAGCCGCCTGGCGGTGATCCAGGGCCGCTGCAGCAGCACGCCAGCGCAACAACAACCACTGACGCCGTTCATCGCCAACGCGGGGGGTGTAGCGGTTGAGCACCACGGCTGCAGCTTCGGGGGCACCGCAGCTCATCAGGGCTTCGGCGTTCGCCAGCACCAGCTCCAACGAATCGATCACCGGATGCAGCTCAAGCAGCCGATCACGCAAGGCCTGGCGACGGCCGTCGGAGTTGGCGATGCGGGGGTTGAGACAAGCCTGCTCCGCCGCGGCCAGATCCATCTCAGCGAGAACGCTCTGAAAGCGTTCCTCGCGCATCACCTGCGGATCCGGGGCTGCCGTGACAGCAGCCAGAAGGGTGAGGGTGAAGGGGAAAAGGGGAGTCCCCATGGCGGGCTGCGGTCTACAAAGGAAAACCTACGAGGCCCAAACCGTTCCTCCCGCAACCATGGCCATGTCGTCCACCCGTCCCACTACGCTGCCCGCCCTCCAACGAACCCTCGTCGTCGGTGGCGGCGGCAGGGAACAGGCCCTGGCCTGGGCCCTGGGCCGTTGTCCGGGCCTGGACACGGTCTGGATCACCCCTGGCAACGGCGGCACGGAAGGCAGCGCCATGGCGGTGGGCGAAACCGACAGCGCTGGGTTGATCGCGCTGTGCCAGCAGAACGGCGTCGACCTGGTGGTGGTGGGTCCGGAAGCGCCGCTGGCCGCTGGTGTTGCCGATGCCCTGCGCGATGCGGGCTTTGCCGTGTTCGGCCCGGGAGCGGAGGGGGCCCAACTGGAGGCGAGCAAAGCCTGGGCCAAGCAGCTGATGCAGGAGGCGGGGGTCCCCACCGCTGGCCACTGGGCGGTGACCAGTGAAGCCGAGGCCCTGGCGGTGTTGCAGGAGGTGCAACGGCCTCTGGTGGTCAAAGCCGATGGCTTGGCCGCCGGCAAGGGCGTCACGGTGGCGGACAGCGTGGAGGAATCGGAAACCGCCATCCGCGAAGCCTTTGAAGGGCGTTTCGGTGCCGCCGGCTCCCAGCTGGTGCTGGAGGAGCGGATGGAGGGCCCTGAAGTGTCGGTGTTCGCCCTCTGCGATGGGGAGCGGATGGTGCTGTTGCCCCCGGCGCAGGACCACAAACGGCTCAAGGACGGTGATCGCGGACCCAACACCGGCGGCATGGGCGCCTATGCCCCCGCCCCGCTTCTAAATGCCGAGGGCCTCGAGGAGGTGCGCCGCATCGTGCTCGAGCCCACCTTGAAGGCCCTGCGCCAACGGGGCATCGATTACCGCGGTGTGATCTACGCCGGCCTGATGATCACGGCCGATGGCCCCCAGGTGATTGAGTTCAACTGTCGCTTCGGCGATCCCGAATGCCAGACCTTGATGCCCCTGCTCGGCCCTGAGCTCGGCGCCGTGCTGCAGGCCTGTGCCCTGGGACGCCTCGATCTGGCCCCGCAGCTGAGCATCGCCGAACGCTGCAGTGCCTGCGTTGTGGCGGCCGCCGAGGGCTACCCGGAGGCTCCCCGCAAAGGCGATGCGATTCGCATCGACCTCGCCCCCAGCCCCAACCATCAGCTGTTCCATGCCGGCACCCGCCGCGACAGCTCAGGCGAACTGCTCACCGCAGGGGGCCGGGTGCTGGCCGTCGTCGCCCAGGGCGATGACTTCGATGCCGCCTTTGCCGGGGCCTACAACGGCCTCAATCAGCTGGATTACGCCGGAATCACCTACCGTCGAGACATCGGCCATCAGGTGCGCTCGGGCGGATGAGCAGCGGCAGCGGAGCAGCAATCGCTGATTGGGCGCTTCCCCCCAATGGCAAGCCGCCGGGGGACGACCAGAACCTCTTGGACCGCATCACCGCCTGGTGGGCGGAATTCACCCTCCAGACCAAGCTGCTGGCGATTGCCACCCTGGTGGTGAGCCTGATGATGACGGGCATCACCTTCTTCGCGCTGAACGGAATTCAGCGCGATGCCGTGATGAACGACACGCGCTACGCCCGGGATCTGGGCCTGCTGCTGGCCGGCAATGTCACTGAGCTGGTGGCGCAGGGCCAGGACCGTGAGCTGGCCAACGTGGCCGAAAAGTTCTGGCGTTCCAGCCGCAGCGTCCGCTACATCTTCTTCGCCGACCCCGAAGGCGTCGTCTACCTGGGAATCCCGATCAGCGGAACCCCCAGCAGTGGCGATGGAGAGCTTCGTCTCAACCGACGACTGGAGCTGCCCGAGGAGCTGCGTCGACGCCCCCAGAACCCCCTGGTGCGGCAACACCTCACGCCCCAGGGTGCCGTCACCGATGTGTTCGTCCCCCTGATCCGCGGGGGTCAGTACTACGGCGTTCTCGGCCTTGGGGTGAACCCGAATGAGACCGCCCTTGCCAGCGCAGCCCTCACCCGGGAGGTGACCGTGGCCGTGTTCATCTCGATCTGGGTGCTGGTGATCCTGGGCGCGGTGTTCAACGCCCTCACCATCACCCGCCCGGTGAAGGAGCTGCTACGCGGGGTCCGCTCCGTCGCCTCCGGCAACTTCGGTGCGCGGGTTGACCTGCCAGTTGGTGGGGAACTGGGGGAACTGCTCACCGGCTTCAACGCCATGGCCTCCCAGCTCGAGGCCTATGACGAGGCCAACATCGAGGAGCTCACCGCCGCCCAGGTGAAGCAGCAGTCGTTGATCGCCACCATGGCCGACGGCGCCATGCTGCTGGATGCCGACGGCCGCATCGTGCTGGCCAATCCCACAGCGCGGCGTCTGTTCCGCTGGGAAGGGCGCAGCCTGGAAGGCCAGGAGCTGGTGGGGGAACTGCCGGAACTGCTGGCCATCGAACTGCACAGTCCCCTCGATTCCCTGCTCGGTGGCGCGGCAGACAGTGAAGACCTGCGCTGCAGCGTGGGGGAACCGGCCCGCACCCTGCGCATCGTTCTGCAAGCGGTGCGTGATGCCAGCGGTGAAACCCTCAAGGGCATCGCCGTCACCATCCAAGACCTCACCCGCGAGGTGGAACTTAATGCGGCCCAGAGCCGCTTCATCAGCAACGTCTCCCATGAACTGCGCACGCCGCTGTTCAACATCAAGAGCTACGTCGAAACCCTGCACGACCTCGGCGATCAGCTCAGCCCCGATGAACAGAAGGAGTTTCTCGGGGTCGCCAACGACGAAACCGATCGACTCACCCGGCTGGTGAACGATGTGCTGGACCTCTCCCGGCTGGAGTCGGGGAGGACGCTGCAGTTCGAACCGATCAGCATGCGCCCGGCCATGGAGCAGACCCTGCGCACCTACCGGCTGAATGCCGAGGATCGCCAGGTGGAACTGGTGCTGGATGTTCCCGAAGAACTGCCCGAGGTGCTGGGCAACTGGGACCTGCTGCTCCAGGTGCTCGACAACCTGGTGGGCAATGCCCTCAAGTTCAGCCGGCCTGGCGGCCCCCTGGCGCTGCGGGCCTATCCCTGGCCCGACGCCTGTTCGGTGGAGGGAACGGCGATCACCAACAGTGATGGACCCACCTGCGCCCTCACCTCACCGCTGCCCAAGCTGAGGGTGGAGATTGCCGACACGGGCTGCGGCATCAGCAGCGCTGATCAGGAGCGCATCTTCGATCGTTTCTTCCGGGTCGAGAACGCCGTTCACACGGAAGTGGGCACCGGACTGGGTCTTTCGATCGTGCGCGGGATTCTCGAGAAACACGGCGCCCAGGTTCAGATGGCGAGTGAGCCCGAGGTGGGCACCACCTTCTGGTTTGACCTGCCCTTGGCGGAAGCCGACAAGGATGAGCTGCAACTGCAGGCGGAACGGCGCAGCCGCAACGCCATCGCCGAGGCCGTGGAGCTTTAGATCAGTCCTCGCTGGAGACGCCGCGGGCGATGCGCGACAACTCGCTGCGCTCATCGGTGGTGACCCGATGGGGCACACCGGAAATGATCCGCTCGAAGTTGGAGAAGGAATCCTTGATCTGAGGGCCATTGCCCGTGATCACAAATTCGCGGATGCCCTTGTCGTGCCATGAACCGCGCATCTTGAACACGTTCAGGGCGCGGGCCATCTCCCCGCGGATCTCCACGTACTGCAGCAACAGGATCGTGTCGGTGATCGTGGAGATGTGGGAGTCGGTGATCGAATGGCTGCCCATGAACTCCTCGGAGGTGTTCGTGAAGAAGCCCGCAATCTCCTCCTGCTTGGCGTAGCCGGTCACCCCAATCACGAACTGACGGAAGGCGTTGTGGCTAACACCGCGCGCAAGAGCAGAGAGGGAGTCGATCGCCATCCGCGACGGCTTGAACTGGCTGATCTCCGTCTTGATGATCTGCAGGTGATCTTCCAGACCCGTGGATTCGGGGTAGGCGCAAATGATCTTGAGCAGCCCGTCCTGCTCCATCTGCTCGAAGTCGATGCCCCAGCTGGTGCCGTTGCGCAGCAGTTGGGCGCGCGACTCCTCGTAGGCAAACAGGATGGCGCGTTCCTTGTTGCGGCAGGCGTCTTCGATGAATTTGGAGACGAGCATCGTCTTGCCCGTTCCCGTGGCGCCGGTGGCGAGGATGATCGAATCTTTGAAGAAACCACCGCCGCACATCTCGTCCAGGCGGGGCACACCGGAGCTGACCCGAACGTTGGACGAGCGCTGGGTGAGGCGCATCGCCCCGAGCGGGAAGATGCTGATGCCATGGGTTCCCATGGTGAAGGGGAACTCGCCCTTCATATGGGTGGTGCCCCGCAGCTTGAGAATCTCCAGGGTGCGCCGACGCCGCTCCCCCTCGAGCACGTTGCGAAGAATCACCACATTGTCGGAGACGAATTCCTCAACGCCATAGCGGGCAATCGGGCCGTACTCGTCAATTCGTTCGGTGGTCATCACCGTGGTGACGCCGATTTCCTTGAGCCTTGCAATCAGCCGAAAGATCTCACGGCGCACCACGAACACAGCGTCGTACTGCTGGAACACCGCCGTGATCGAATCAATCGCGACGCGCTTCGCCTTGTATTTGCGAATGGCGTAGTTGATCCGCTCGATCAAACCGGAAAGATCAAAACTGCCGGCCACGTCCTGGCCGTCCGGATCCGGTGAGGCATCGAGGATGAACAGCTTGTCCTGCTCAACCATCTCCTGGAGGTTCCAGCCGAAACTGGCGGCGTTGCGCAGGATGTCGAGGGGTGATTCCTCGAAGGTGACGAAGATGCCGGGTTCGTCGAACTGCTTGATGCCGTTGTGGAGGAAGTGCAGCGAAAACACCGTCTTGCCGGTGCCGGACGTGCCGCTGATCAGCGTGCTGCGGCCGATCGGCAGACCGCCCTGGCACACATCATCGAAGCCCTCGATCCCTGTCGGGAGTTTTTGAACCTGCATCTGAGGCTGACCGCTGGTCGGAGGGAACTGCATGGCAACCATCTATGACTTGACCGTAGTGAGCAGGAGATGAACCGTGCTGGAGCGCACCATGTCGCTTAAGGATCCGACGTGATCGACGTGTCGGTCTCCTCATCGACCGCATCGATCAAGCTCGAACTGAGCGACGTATCAGACAGCTCGTCGTAAAGCAGATCCAGACCGATCAGCACCCGCTCGCGATCGGAGAGGTCACCGATGATGCGGCGCACCGGCGGGGGAAGAATCTTGGACAACGTTGGCGTTGCCAGGATCTTGTCTTCCTCCGCCAGTTGCGGATTTTTGAGCACATCAATCACCTTGAGGGCATACACCCCCCGGAATTCGGTCTCGAGGATGTTGCGCAGCGTTTTCAACGCCCGCATCGAATTGGGCGTGTTGCCCGCCACGTAGAGCTTGAGGATGTAGGTCTTGCGGGGACTCATGACGACTCCTCCGAGGCATCGAGCTGATCCGTCGGGCGACGTACACGGCTGGAAGCCGTGCCCGACAGAGGAAGATCCGGCGGAATGGAGCGCCGGTACATCTCACACAGATGCGCCATCACATCAAGAAGCGCAAGTCGGTAATCCTGAAGAAAGTCATGTTTGTGGCCCTCCAGACTCAGTTGTTTCCAGAATTCATCGATGAGATCCACGTGGATCTCAACGGTGCGGGTGATCGGCAGATCACTGAAAAAAGCGGTGTTGACAAAACTTTCCAAGGCCTGATTGGCCGCGGCCGGATCGCTGAAGTAGCTCGCCAGAAGATCTCTGTAGGTGCGTTGGAGCGACAGCAGCAGATCCCGGCGCTCCTCGGGGGGCAGGCTGCCCAGGAAGCGCGATGGATCTCGCTTGTAGAAGACCCCGAGGTAGCCGAGTCGCTCCTGCAGGCGATCGGAGAGGTTGCTGACGGCGCGGGAGGAGGAGCTGCTGTCGTCCTGGCGTCCATCGGCGCGCCCCTGGCGCAGAAAACGCGAAATGGCCGCATCAACGTTGTATCCCAGCTGCGCCAGCTGGTCGTCGGGCAGATGCAGCTCCTCGGGGTGGTAGTCCACCTGACCCTTCACCTCCCCAACGATCACGGCAGGGAAGAGCAGACCCGCCGCCAGCAGTTGCTCCTTGACCTCAGCGTCGAGCAAGCTCTGCTCGAGCACCACAGCGTCAACATCGTCCTGGCGGGGTCCGAGGACAGCTGCCAGGGTCTCCCCAGGATCAACCGTCAGAACAACAGACTCGTAACGGTTGGCCGGCAGCCAGGGGCGGCAGGCTTCCACCAGGGCTGGGCTGGCCAGCAAGAGAGCAACAGTGAGGGCCGGCCTGGCCATCCGAGCATCCGCAGCGTCGAGGTATCTGAATCTTGACGATGGGGCGCGTCAGAGACGAAGATCTTTGTTTGTCTTTCGATTGCGGCTCAGGCCTGAATCGGTTCTCCGAGCCTGAACGCGTCTTTTCACCTTATGGCCGACACCAAACCATCCGCGGAACAGAGCCGGACCTACGCCATCGTTGAGGCGTCGGGCACCCAGATCTGGCTGCAGCCCAACCGCTACTACGACATCGATCGGCTCCAAGCTGAGGTGGATGACACCATCAAGCTTGAGAACGTTCTGCTGGTGAAGGACGGCAAGGGCACCACCCTCGGCCAGCCCTACGTCAAGGACGCCACCGTGTCCCTGAAGGTGATGGCCCATCGCCGCGGACCCAAGGTGATCGTTTACAAGATGCGCCCCAAAAAGAAAACCCGCCGCAAGAATGGTCACCGGCAGGAACTCACTCGGGTGATGGTTGAGTCCATCTCCGTGGGCGGCAAGGCCATCAGCTGACCTCTCCCCCTCGCCCCATCAACCGCCCCACCAGCATCTCTTCCCATGGCACATAAAAAAGGCACAGGCTCAACCCGTAACGGCCGCGACTCAAACGCCAAACGTCTTGGCGTGAAGGCCTACGGCGGCGAAACCGTCACCGCCGGTTCCATCCTGATCCGCCAGCGCGGCACCTCCGTTCTGCCCGGCGTCAATGTGGGCAAAGGCAAGGACGACACCCTGTTCGCCCTCACCGACGGCATCGTGAAGTTCGAATCCATCCGCCGCGGCCTGCGCAACCGCAAGCGCATCAACATCACTGCAGCGGTCTGAATTTCAAGGCGAACGTCAATTCAAAGCCCCGATGCCAGCTGGCATCGGGGCTTTTTTGTTAGCAGCTTGTGTTGCCGCAGCCTCAGGAACGCCGGTAGAGGCGGGCCGTGATCAACAGGGGGTGAAACACCTCCAGGAACTGAGCCTGCAGGGTGCGGAAAAACCCATCCACCAGGGCAGGATCATCGAAATGGAAGGGGTACTCGCCCTGGTGGCCTTTGAAGAAGTACCAGTTCAGAAGCGCGATGGCCCCGGGGGCCATCCGCTGGTGAAACTCCAGCAACTGCGCCGAGGGATCCGGCAGGTGTTCCAGCACATCGAGGCAGACCACCGCATCGAAACGAACATCGCCTGTGCTGCTGAGGTCGCGATGCACCGAGAGCTTGTCCGCCAGCCCCAGGCTTTGCGCCCGTTGCTGAACAAAAGCCTGGTTGTGGGGATTGAGGTCGACAAACCAGACGTGATCGACCTCCGGCAGCGCCGCCGCTGATAGGGCGTGGGTGCCGATGCCACCACCGAAATCCAGCACCTGGCCCTGCACCGCCATGCCCTGCAGCCGCAGCGTGTCGGCGATGTAGTCCGCACTGGAGAGGTGCCAGGCCGCCAGCTCCAGCAGGTGTCCCGTGCCCACCGCGTCCTCATAGAAGGCAGTGGCGTCCTCCGGCCGGAACGCACCGGGATGCAGATCCGCAAGGTCGTCGGTGCTGCTGGGCAGACGCTGCTCAAGCTGGTCCAGCGTCAGGTCGAGGTAGCGGCTGAGGTGTTGCTTGATGCCCAAACCGTCCGCCAGGAATGCGGAGACGTCCACGTCCGTGCTGCTGCGGAGCTGGGGCATGGATGGGCATCAGGGAGCGGCCAACCTACGCAGCCGGCGGAATGCAACAGTCAGGGCACCCTGCTCCAGCCCCGGTGAACGGCCCCTTCGGCTTCGTGGTGATCGACAAGCCCGCAGGCCTCACCTCCCACGCCTGCGTCAGCCGCCTGCGCCGCAGCTATGGCCTCAAGCGCGTGGGCCATGGCGGCACCCTTGATCCTGCCGTCACCGGGGTTCTCCCCATTGCCCTAGGGCCGGCGACCCGATTGCTGCCCTACCTCCCCGGGGAGAAGACCTACACCGGGGTGATTCAGCTGGGCCGGCGCACCAGCAGCGACGATCTGGACGGAGAGCTCCTGGAACAGCAGGCCTGGCCATCCCTTCGTGAAGCCGAGCTCAACAGCAGCCTGGAGGCGTTCCGGGGCGCGATTGAACAACGTCCTCCGCAGGTCTCCGCCGTCCATGTGGATGGCGAACGGGCCCACGCCAGGGCACGGCGCGGTGAAGCCATGGATCTGCCGCCACGGGCCGTCACCGTGCACCGGCTGGAGCTGTTGGATTGGAATGCGGCCCTGGGGCAGCTAAGCATCGAGGTGCACTGTTCCGCCGGCACCTACATCCGCTCGATCGCCAGGGATCTGGGGGACCGCATCGGCTGCGGAGGTTGTCTGGCCTCCCTGCGCCGCACCCAAGCCCTGGGGTTCCATGCGCATCAGGCCCATCCCCTGCCGGAGCGAGATGCTGTGCCGCCCGATCCCCTCTCGCCGCTGCTGGCCCTGGGGGCCCTGCCCCGACGTGATCTCAGCGAAGCCGAGCAGATCGACTGGCGCTGCGGCCGACGCATCGCGATGGATCCAGGGCCTGGAGAGGCGGTGGTGGTGTGCAATGCGGATGGAAGCATGGCCGGCATCGGCCACCGCGAGAGCGAAGATCTGCTGCGACCCAAGGTGGTCTTCGATGCAGCAGGCTGAAACCAACAGGTCGCTCAGTACTCTCCGAGCGCATCCCGCCCTGCCCTGACGCGATGGCTGGCCACAGCAAATGGTCCCAGATCAAACGCACCAAGGCCGTCGTCGACGCCAAACGTGGTGCGGTGTTCACCCGGCTGGGGCGGGAAATCATGGTGGCGGCCCGTGCCGGAGCCGATCCCGCCGGGAATTTTCAGTTGCGGACTGCCATCAGCAAAGCCCGTGCCGCTGGGGTGCCCGCCTCCAACATCGAGCGGGCCATCGCCAAGGGGTCAGGTCAGGCCGGTGATGGGGCCCAACTGGAGGAGGTGCGCTACGAGGGCTATGGCCCCGGCGGCATGGCGGTGCTGGTGGAAGCGCTCACGGACAACCGCAACCGCACCGCGGCAGATCTGCGGCTGGCCTTCAGCAAGAACGGCGGAAACCTGGGGGAAAACGGCTGCGTGGCCTACCTGTTTGAACACCGCAGCGAAGTGATCCTCAACGCCGGTTCCGACGACGAGGAACGGCTGCTGGAAAGCCTCCTGGAGCTGGACGCCGATGGCTATGAGCTCTTGGACGAGGCCGTGATGGTGCATGGCCCCTTTGAGGCATTGGAGAGCCTTCAGGACGGCTTGCGACGGGCTGACTGGGATGTTCGGGAGTGGGGCCATCACTGGTCCGCCCAGACCAGCGTCTCAGTGAGCGATCCCGAGACCGCCCGCAGCTGCCTCAAGCTGCTGGATGCCCTCGAGGGGCTCGACGATGTGCGCAGCGTCAGCGCCAACCTTGATCTGGCCGAGGGGCTGGAGATCGACTGACGCACCGGCTTTCAGAACCACGTCGGAAACAAAGCCAAGCTGAGACAGGGGACCCAATGGCTCTGCTTGAAGCTGGCACGTCCATTGAATGAAGTGGCCAACTGTTTTACGTTCCGGATGACAAGGTTTCTCAGCTTTGGCGGCCCCTCTCTCCAATTGCAAAGCTTTACCCCAGGACAAGCGACGCAGCTGCAGGCGCCAGCAGTCCAAGGATCTGCAGTTGGGCTGGTTAGATGAATTGGGTGCCTCCGGACAGAAAGGCAAAGAGGCCTGGCAGGTGCAGCTATGGCTTGGGATTTTTCCAATCCACCGAAGGCAGCTTGGCAATCCGGCCTTGTTGCACAACACCGTTGGCACCATTCGGTCGCATCTGGGCAGCACTTACGGCCAAATGCTCCAGTCAATGCTGCTCGATCCCGCCCTTCAGATTTCTCTGAATGGACCTTCCAATCACCGAAAGAAACCCAACGAAAACCTGGCGAGAGAGCTGCTGGAGCTCTTCTCTCTGGGAGAAGGCAACTACAGCGAAGCCGATGTAAAGGAGGCTTCACGAGCTCTCACTGGCTATCGCCTGGGTCCTAACGGTCAGATGGCGCTCAAGCACCGTCGCCATGATCCAGGCCCTCACACAATCCTTGGACGCACGGACTCCTTCGATGCGACCAAACTTGCTGACTGGTTGACCAAGCAGCCGGCCACCGCTCGTCACGTGACACGCCGGGTGTGGCGACGTTGCATTGGGACTGACCCTTCACCAACACACCTTGAGGCAATCGCCTCCGCCTGGCGGGATGTCGATCTCTCCCTGCCCTGGCTGATGCAAGCCTTGGCCGAATCCCCTGAGGCTGAGCAGAGCAAACGCCAGGGTCTGCGTCTTGTGGACCCCCTTGAGCTGGTCATACGCAGCCTGCAATTGCTGGACAGCCCACACCCCGATGCACTTGCCATCAGCTTGCGGGGGTTGCGGGCCATGGGGCAGGCCCCCTTTGAACCACCCTCGGTCAAGGGTTGGCCCGTCAATGAAGAGTGGCTGAACCTGCGTTGGTTACAGGCCCGTCGACGCACCCTTCAACAGCTACTGGCAGATGAAGAGGTTTGGGACACACGCCAGTTACCGAAAACCCTGGCCACCAGCCTCACCGATCTGCCTCCTCTGGCTCTGGCATTACCGACGGCGGCCGATCGCGACAGCGTCGCTGCCCTGTTCGCTGATCCGATCTGGCAGCTGGGTCTCTCCCCTGCCTTGCCCTGATGTCTGAGTTGCATCTGTCCCGCCGAAGCCTGCTGTCTGGTGTTGCTGCCGCTGCAGCGACCGGTGGTTTGGGTGCATTGGCGCAAACATTCGCATCCGGTCGAGGGACATCGGCTTCAAACCATGTGCTGGTGCTGTTGGAATTGCGCGGCGGCAACGACGGCCTAAACACCCTCGCGCCGATCCATGATCCCGCTTATCGCCAGGCCAGACCAACCCTGGCGTTGGGTGATGACGCCATTGCTCTTACCGATGGCCTCGCCTTAAACCCAGCCCTGGCTTCGTTGGAACCTCTCTGGCGTCGTGGCCGCCTGGGTTTTGCGCTCGGCGTGGGTTGGTCGCATCCAAATCGCAGTCATTTCAAGGCGGCCGATCAATGGGCCGTCGGCGATCCATCCGGCGAAGGAGCTGGCTGGCTGGCAAGGGCCTACAACGTTCGCAAACAGGCAGGGCCGCTCGTCGCTCTGCATGCCACCGGGTGTGCGGCGATGGAAGGAGGTTCTCCTCTGGCTTTGCAGCTTGGGACTGCTCAATTGCAGGGCCGTCTCTCGCTCATGCCGAACCGTCTGGCGATGGATGCCAGTCCAGTGCTTCGCCAGATGATTGCCCTGGAATCAGCCGGTGCCAGGGAGATTGAGAGATTGCGCGGTGCCCTGGCACCGCCGCCTGTGGGTCTGAACTTACCGCCGGGTGATCTGAGCCGGCAAGTGAAGCTGGCACTACGCCTGCTTGGTAGCGGTCAATGCCCACCAGTGTTGGCATTAGCCCAGGGCGGCTATGACACCCACGGCAATCAGAAGCGCCGGCATCAGCGAGTGCTAAAAAATTTGGCCCACGCTCTAACGGCCTTGGATGCCGGTCTGCGAGCCATGAAACAACGGCCTCAGATGACCCTCTTAGCGGTGAGTGAATTCGGGCGCAGGCTGCGGGAAAACGGTTCCGGCGGAACGGATCACGGCAGTGCGTCGGTGGCCTTTTTGATGGGTGACCGAATCCCAAGTCGGTTGTTGGGCACCTATCCCAGCCTCCAAAACCTGGATGAACGAGGTGATCTGAGGCCCACACAGTCGCCCGAACAGCTCTACCGCCATGTCTTAGCCATGGGCTAACGGCATCTCATCAGCGCCAAACGCCTCCTTGAAGTCTGCTGTCAGCAAATCCGAACCAAAGCTTGCGCCACTGAGCCTTGGGCAACCCCATCGCTAGGCCGTGGACATCCCTTCTGGAGGATCACCATGTCCATGAAACAGCTGGAGACGTTCATGTCGCGGGTGCAGAGCAACGACTCCCTACGCGATGAGGTGCAGCGCTGCGGCAAGGACAACTCCTGCGTGGTCAAGGTCGGTGCCAAACATGGTCACAAGTTCTCCCCGTCCCACCTGAGCCGCTGGCAAAAGGAACACTGAAATCCAACCAGCCCGGCGGCCGGGCCCCCCTCAGGGGGTCCCGCTCGCCTGCTCCTCTGTGCCATCGGGTTGCTGACGAATCATCCGCGCCAGCATCTGCAACTTGGCATTTTCTGATTCCGAGGCCCGTGTGGCCATCCAGGCACTGGCCGCCTTCTGCTGAGCCAGCTGCTGCACAAGCGCCAGAGCCGTCTCGCGCAGCTGCTCGAGGTCCTCACACTCCTGGATGAAGCGCGTCCAGCGTTCCGCCTCAAAGCTCTGCTCAAGACGCCGTTCCACCGGGTCGATGCTCATCGCCTCTGATTTGGGCTGTTCAGGCTAGAGCCGCTGCATCGCACCAGAGCCAGACATTGGGATGAGTCAGCAGCCAACTGGCGGGCAGCGCAGGATCCGGCTCTTTCAAGGCCAACAACCGCTTGAGGATTCCGGCCTTGGCGGTGCCGGTCACCACCAGATGAATCTCGGCAGCCTCGAGAATTTCCCGCAGGCCCAAGGTGATGGCCCGCTGGGGCACAGCCTCAACGCAACCATCGAAGAGCGCCGCGTTCTGATGCCGGGTTGCGGGCGTCAGCACCACCTCATGGCAGTGCTGATTAGGGGGACAGGGCGGCTCGTTGAAGCCGACATGACCATTGCTGCCAAGCCCCAGGAGCTGTAATCCGATGCCCCCGCAGCGCGTGAGCTGCTCGCCATAGCGCCTCGCAGCGGCCGATCCGTCAGTGGCGGTGCTGTCGGGAAGATGCACCGCTGAGACGGGCAAGCCCAGGGGTGCAGCAAGGTGATGGGTCATGTAGGCCCTGTAGCCCCGGGGATCGTCCGCCGAAAGTCCGAGGTATTCGTCCAGATTGAAGCTGCACCATCGGGCCCGCAGGGCCTCCAGCTCATCGGCAGACCACGACAGCAGCCGTTCCACCAGGGTGCGGTAAAGCGGCTCCATCGTGCGTCCCGTGGCCAGGCCCAAGGGCTTCAGGGGATCAGGCCCCTGCCAACTGCGCAGATGACGCTCCAGATGGGCCGCCAGCACAGCGCAGAGATCCGTGTCACTGGAATGGCGTTGCAGACGACAGGGAAACCGTGCCAATGGGCGAGACCGGCATGTCTCTCCAGAGTGGCTTCGTTGGGGGCTTCAGCGCCAGCGATGGGTCGTGGTGCGGCTGGTAGGGAACAACCTCAGCCCCGCGGTAGTAGTGCCGAAGAATCGAGCGGAAGTGAGCCCCCAGCTCCGCCAGACCATGGGCTCCCCACTGACTCATGCCAACGCCATGGCCATAGCCCTGGCCCTTCACCAGCAGCTGGAGTCCGCCAGCGGACCAACGACGCACCGACGTCTTGCTGACCAGCACCGGCGGAGGGGCCACCAACAGGGGCGGCCGTGCTCCCCGCTGGCGGGCCGCCGATGCGGTGATCCGATCAATGCGGGAGCCCGGGCGGGCGGTTGCAGTCACCCGCCGCACCGGAAGCTCCACGGGAGAACGCTGCCCCCCCGCCACCATCTCAAAGTTCACCAGTGTGCTTTTGAGTCCCAACCGCTTGCGCAGCTCGCCGCCGCTGAGCACCAGCGATCCGCGGGGCCCGCGCAAGCGGGCCTCACGCACCCGTCCGCTGGCGGAACGACTCAGCACCTCAACGTCCTGGAGCCCACCGGTTTCGGGCAGCCGCTGACGCAGCCCAGACGAATCAAACCATTGTTCCCAGCGGTGCACCGGGCTGTGCTGATCGTGATCGGGGACGCTGACCAGATAGGGATGCTGGCGGCGCCAGACCATCCCACTCGCCTCGGTCACGCCGCCAGAACTGCTGTGGAAGACGGCATCGATGAGGCGACCCCCATGCACGAGCACCAGCGAACGGGTGCTCGCCACCGCCGTGCGTGTGCTCGGCGTTTCCGACTCCACGCCGCGGTACACCTGACTCGCCACCGTGGCCTTCACATCCCAGGCACCACCGCGACTGCGCTGTTTCAACGCATAGGTGCGCGCGGCCACGGCCTGGGCCTGCAGGGCAGCCAGGGGCCAGCGGTGGGGCATTTCGCTGCCGACAACACTGGCGAGATAGGTCTCAACGCCCAGGCTGTTGACCACCCGCAAGGTGCCGCCGCGGCCGCTGACGCGGAGCACACCCCGGTAGCGACGCCCTCCCAACCAGATGCCCCGTGGATCGTCGTTCTGCACCGTCACCAGGGTGCTGGGGGCCAGCCGCATCGATCGGCCATCCACAGTGGCGCTCAGGCGGGCCCCTTGAAGGCTGAGCTGCAGCCGCTGTGGCCGTCGCTCGCCGCCGGGGAGTCCCTGCACCCGCAGCGGCAGTGCACCATCGGAGCGCAGGCTGACCCGGTTGCTCTCCTGCAGCAGCACGCGCATCTGCGGCTCGCGGCCGCGGGCCAGCGCCACCGGTGATGGACCGATCACAGCGACGAGCACCAGACCGACGGCAATGGAGGCGCGGCGCACGCTGGAGATCAACAGGCGCCCCAGTGTGCCGCCTGTGCCGGGGTTCAGCCAGATGGCAGCATGAGCCTTGAGGAGCACCGGCCTTGCAGGTCACATTTCTCGGTACGAGTTCTGGGGTACCCACCCGGGCCCGCAACGTTTCAGCCGTGGCTCTGCGCTTGCCGCAGCGCTCGGAGATGTGGCTGTTCGACTGCGGCGAGGGAACCCAACATCAGTTTTTACGCAGTGACCTGCGACTGTCGCAGCTGCGTCGGGTGTTCATTACCCACATGCATGGCGATCACCTGTTCGGCCTGCCTGGTCTGCTCGCCAGCCTCGGGCTCGCCGGCAGCAGCGCCGCAGGGGTGGATCTCTACGGACCGGACCCGCTGGAGAGTTACCTCAATGGTGTGTTGCGCACCAGCTCCACGCGGATCGGCTATCCCCTCGCTGTCCACAGGGTCCGGGATGCAGCCGAGCAGGGCACGCTGCTGTTCGAGGACGACGACTTCACGGTGCGCTGCACCCCGCTCACCCACCGTGTGCCGGCCTACGCCTACCGCATCGAACAGAAGCCCCTGGCCGGTCGCTTCGACATTGAGAAAGCACGGGAACTCAACATCCCGCCCGGCCCCGTGTACGCCCAGTTGAAGCGGGGTGAAACGGTGACCCTGGAGGACGGTCGCAGCATCGACGGCACCAGCCTCTGCGGTGAGGAACGGCCCGGCGTGAGCGTCGTCTATTGCACCGACACCGTGTTCTGCGAGGCGGCCGTCGAGCTTGCGCGCGGCGCGGATCTGCTGATCCATGAATCCACCTTTGCCCATGGCGAGGCGGAGATGGCGTTCCAGAAACAGCACTCCACCAGCACCATGGCTGCCCAGACGGCCGCCGAAGCGGGTGTGGGGCAGCTGGTGCTCACCCACCTCAGCCCGCGCTACGTGCCTGGCAACCCGGTCACGCCCCAAGACCTGTTGGACGAGGCCAAGGCGATCTTCCCCAACACGCTGCTGGCCAAGGACTTCCTCAGCATTGACGTCAAACCACGCTGCAACAGTTCGTGATCCGGCCACAGAGGGTCACTTCCCCGTGATACAAGAGCTTGGTGCGGTGAATGCGTCACACCCCCTTACCTTCATGGCCTCTGTGTTCTCTTCCTTGCGACGGTCCCTGAAGGGACTGCTGGTCCTCATCCCGGTGCTGATTGGTTTAGCCGTTATCTCTCCGGCTCAGGCGGCCCAGTGGGACGCTGAGACCCTGACGGTTCCGGCAGATCCCTCCGGCACAGAGGTGACCTTCAGCGATCGCGAAATCGATGCTGGCCGCAAGGTGTTCAACACCAGCTGCGGCACCTGCCACGCCGGTGGCATCACCAAGACCAACCACAACGTGGGCTTGGATCCTGAGACCCTGGCCCTGGCCACCCCGGCCCGCGACAACGTTGAGGCCCTGGTCGATTACATGAAGGACCCCACCTCCTATGACGGTGAGTACAGCATTGCTGACCTTCACCCCAGCATGCGCGACGCTGAGCTCTATCCCGCCATGCGCGACCTCGATGACGAGGATCTGCGCCTGATGGCCGGTTACATCCTGGTGTCCCCCAAAGTCCAGGGCAGCGCCTGGGGTGGCGGCAAGATCTACTTCTGAGCAGCTTCCGCCGATCAACTCCGATCAAAAATTGTCTGTCCCCGGCGGCCTCAGGTCGTCGGGGCTTTTTGCTGGGGACTCACCTGCTCAGGGGCCATGGAGTTGGGATGGCGGCTGTACCACCACTCCTGCAGATCCCGGCTGAAACGAACAGAGAACAGGGTCAGCACGGTGGGTGTGGGCCGGCCCCCTGGCTGCAGCAGTTCCACGGCGTAGGAGGGGCAACGCCTGGCCGCCAGGTCGGGAACAAACCGCCGTCCGATCCGTCGCCAGCTCGGCTCCTTGCTGCGCCAGGCCAGACGACAGCAGGGCCAGGGCAGTTCTTCACGATCAAACAACCGGCAACAGGGCCCGATGACGCGGAAGCTGTACTGACCGCCGGGGCTGGTGTGAACGCTGCCGCGCACCAGAAGATCGTCGACTTCGGGGCGGCTCACGGCAGGAGAAGACAAGGGACACGCATGGAAGACGACCAGACCAAAAAAAACCACCCCCGAAGGGGTGGTTGAGGACACGTCCAGTTGAAGGACAGAGGCTCAATAGAGCTCTTCTTCGGCGTGGGTCTTGATGGTGCAGTCGCTGGTGGGGTAGGCGACGCAGGTCAGCACGAAACCAGCTTCGATCTGGTCGTCGTCCAGGAAGCTCTGGTCGGACTGGTCGACGGTGCCAGCGGTGATCTTGCCGGCGCAGGTGGAGCAAGCGCCAGCGCGGCAGGAGTAGGGGAGGTCGATGCCCTGCTCTTCAGCAGCGTCGAGGATGTACTGGTCGTCGGGCACTTCGATGGTCTTGTTCAGACCTTCGCTCTCGGAGACCAGGGTGACCTTGTAAGAAGCCATGATTGATGAATGCGTACAGGGTTCCGGAAAACCCGGTCCTGCAGAACGCCACATTTTTACTTCAAATAGGTGCTCAACCTGACGATTCCGGGGCCACTGGGGAGGAGGACCAATCGGAGACCCCACTCTGATAAGCCTGGCTTATAGGGCTAGGTCTAGCGGCGGCGGATCTCAAGCAGCCCCCAGCGGCCCTGTGCCGCCTCGGCGGTGACCAACCAGCCCAAGCCCCCCAGCACCTCCTTCAGGCGCGGTGCCTGATCCACGAGGAGACCACTGAGCAGAGCGCGCCCATCGGGCTGAAGCAACCCCTCAAACCCCGGGGAGAGGGCTTCAATCACAGGAGCCAGGATGTTGCAGAGCAGCAGATCGGCGCGGCGGGGGGAGAGCAGCTCGCTCAGGGTCTCCACTGAACCGAGGGCCACCTGAAGCTCAGCCTCCGATCGATCATTGAGGCCGCGGTTGTCCGTCGTGGCACGCACCGCCAGGGAATCGGTGTCAGCGGCCACCACCGACTCCGCACCCAAGCCGAGCGCAGCAAGGCCCAGCACCCCGCTGCCGCAGCCCAGATCGGCCACAAGCGACCCCACGGGAGGCGACTGCTCCAAAGCTTCCAGGCAGAGCCGGGTGGTGGGGTGGCTTCCAGTGCCGAAGGCACTGCCCGGGTCCATCTTGATCACCAGCCGGTCGGCATGCTCCGGCGGAACCTCCAGCCAGCCAGGCAGGATCAACAGCCCCGTACCGACGGGATCGGCCTGCCAATGCTGTTTCCAGCTGAGGCTCCAATCCTCGTCGGCCACATCGTCCCAGTGCCCAGCGGGCAGGCTGAGTCCAAAGGGCTCCGCCAGCGGCTGCAGGCTGGCGACCAGCTCCCGCCGCTGAGGCTCCGGCCACTCCGGTTTCGGGAGCCAGACCAACAGCGTCTTGCGATCAGGCGTTTCCGGCGCATGCTGCACCGCATGGCGATGCAGCCCCAGATCCGTCAGTTTCCACACCAGCGACTCCTCCAGCTCCGGAGGACACGGGAGTGTGAGACGCCACCACATCAGAGCGTGACCGGGTGAGCTTCCTGGATGCCATCGATGGCCGTGATCGTCTGCAGCAGATCTGCTGGGATCGGATCATCGATGCTGAGCACCATCACCGCATCGCCACGCACGATCTTGCGGCCCACCTGCATGGAGGCGATGTTGACGTTGTGTTCGCCCAGCAGAGAGCCCAGGTGACCAATGATTCCGGGCATGTCCCGGTGCCGGGTGAACAGCATGTGGCTGCTGGGGGTCACATTCACAGGGAAGGCATCGATGCTGGTGATGCGCAGATCGCCATCGGCAAAGACGGCACCGGTGACGCTGCGGCTGCCCTGATCACCACGGGTGGTGATTTGCAATGAGCCTCCGGCGAAGTCGCGGCTGCTCTCATCCTTCACCTCCAGCACCTGAATGCCGCGGGCCTTGGCTTCGAGCGAGGCATTCACGAAGTTGATGCTGTCACCCAGGCCAGCGCTGAGCAAACCCTTCAGGGCAGCAATCACCAGAGGCTGGGAGGGATGGCTGGCGAATTCACCTTGCAGGCGCAGTTCCATCTCCTTCACATGACCGCCAGCCAGCTGACTGACGAGCAGACCGACCGTCTCGGCGAGCTGGAGATGGGGCTTGAGCCGCTCCATGATCTCGGCACTGAGGCCGGGAATGTTGACCGCACTACGGGCCGGCAGACCCAGCAGCACATCACGGATCTGCTCCGCCACATCGATCGCCACATTCTCCTGGGCCTCTTCCGTCGATGCACCGAGGTGGGGCGTCAGCACCAGACCACGCTCCACCGCCCGCAGGGGGGAGTCTTCCGCCAGGGGCTCACTGGCGTACACATCCAGGCCCGCACCGGCGATCACACCGTTGTCGATGGCTTCAGCGATCGCCGCCTCATCCACCACGCCGCCGCGGGCGCAGTTCACGATCCGCGCCGTGGGCTTCATCGTGCGCAGCAGCTCCGCATTCACCAAGTTCTCGGTGTCCTTGGTGCGCGGGATGTGCAGGGTGACGTAATCGGCGGAGCGGAACAGCTCATCCAGCTCCAGCAGCTTCACCTGCATCCGTTGAGCCCGGTCAGCAGCAATGAAGGGGTCGTAGGCGATCACCCCCATGCCCATGGCCTGGGCAACCCGGGCAACGTGGGATCCGATCTTGCCGAGACCGACCACCCCCAGAGTCTTCTTGTAGAGCTCGTTGCCGACGTATTTCTTGCGGTCCCACTTGCCGGCCCGCATGCCGCCATGGGCCTGAGGAATGTGCCGCGAGAGGGTCAGCATCATCGCCAGAGCGTGCTCCGCTGCAGCGATGGTGTTGCCCTCAGGCGAGTTCACCACCAACACACCCCGCTGGGTGGCGGCAGGCACATCAACGTTGTCGACGCCGACGCCGGCACGGCCGATGATCTTGAGCCGGCTCGCCGCCGCGATCACCGCTGCGGTCACCTGGGTGCCAGACCGGATCATCAATCCGTCGTACTCACCGATGATCCCGATCAGCTCCTCCTCTGAAAGGCCGGTGCGCTGATCCACCTGCGCCACTTGGCCAAGGATGTCGATCCCGGCCTGGTCGATCGGATCGGAGACAAGAACTTTCGTCATCGAAAGGCGCAGAACTGCCGCGGTGAACTGTAGAGATCGACATCCACCACCCCCTCCAGTTCGATGCACAGGGTTCAGAATTCAGCGCATTGGATCTGAATGCCCCATGCCCGTCTGTGTGATGGTGATGGCCGATGCCCCTGCGGCGGAAGGCCTGACCCAGCGGCTCCGGGACACCGATCTGCCGCTGCTGAAGTGTCTGACAATCCCCCCAGAGGGGGATGCCATCGATAAGGTTGCCCTGCTGAACCCCAACCTCACGCGCCAACAGCGCCAGCGGGGCATGGCCCGCTGGCTGATGCCCTTCGGTTTCCTGGCAGGGGTCACCTTCACCAAGATCACCACCCTCACCACCTTCGCCAGCTTTGGCCCCTGGGGTGAAACCCTGATCGGCGGCCTGCTGGGCATGGGCTCCGGCCTGATGGGGAGCTATGCCGCAGCCGCCAGCGTGGATTCAGACAACGATGCAGGCGTGCGAATCCTGCGCAACCGCCGCGACGAAGGACGCTGGCTGGTGCTGCTGGAAACACCCAATGGCATCGAGGCCCCCTGGCAGGTGATTCAAAAGTCGCGGCCGCAGCAGGTGGTTCGCCTCGACGACCTGTGATGCTGCCCCGGGAGGAGCTGCTGGCGGGGGCCCAGAACCAGGAAGGGCTGACGGTGCTGGTCGATCTCGCGGAGCAGGTGTTGCGCACCTGGCAACCGGCCTGGAGTCCCTTTCTCAGCGCACCGCTGCGGGAGGAAGCCTTGGCACGCCTGGGCAGCCTCAGTGAATTGACCTGGATCAGTGATGGCGGCTATCCAGGCGCCGAACGCCAACGGCTGCTCTGCCACCGTCGCGACGACAGCCCTGATCCAGCAGCCCCGGTTCAAGGCCTGCTGATTGAAGGCAATTTCCTCTTCGACCCCCTTTCCCCCGAGGACCTGCGCGAAGCGTTGCAGACCATGGGGGTCGATGCAGACAACATCGGCGATCTCTGGGTGCGCGGCGATCGCGGCGGGCAAGGGATCTGCACCCCCAGTGCTGCCGAAGCCCTGCATGGCCGCCTGGGTGCCGTGCGCGAGGTCGAGATTCGCTGCGAGTCCCGTCCTCTGGAGCAGTTGCAGCAGCCTGTACAAAGAAGCGTCCGCACCCTGCAAACGGTGGAGGCCTCCTGTCGCCTGGATGCGATTGCATCAGCAGGATTCGGGCTGTCACGAGCCAAGATCGTGACCCACGTCAAAGCCGGGCGCCTACGGCTCAACTGGGGCAACGTGCGTCAAGCCAGCCGTGAACTGGTGGTGGGCGACCGGCTGCAGCTGCAGGATCGCGGCTCGGTGGAGGTGCTCTCACTCACGCGCACCAAACGGGAACGCTGGCGCGTTGAACTGCGCCGCAGTTGAGTTAAGCCGCCCACCAGCTGCTACTGTTCAGCCTTGGTCGATGAAATCACGAGATTTCAAATTGATCGATGTCGGGCGATTAGCTCAGGGGTAGAGCACTACATTGACATTGTAGGAGTCACTGGTTCAAATCCAGTATCGCCCACTTTCCCTGTAGGGACTGCGTTTTCGAACTTCAGACCTCGCGATGACACGCACGATTGTCGTTGGCTTGGGTCGCTCAGGTTTGGGAGCTGCGCGTCTGCTCAAGCAGCAGAATCGCGATCTAGTTGTGTTCGAACGGGGCGATAACGAAGCCCTCCAACACACCTCGAAAAGCCTCGCCGAAGAGGGCATTCAGGTGGTTCTGGGGCAGCCCCTGACCCTGCAGAGCTTTGACGCCTGGCGCGACAACCTGGACGCAGTGGTGATCGGTCCTGGCATTCCCTGGGATCACCCAACCCTGGTCCAGCTGCGATCCGAGGGCATCCAGGTGCGGAGCGAGATGGATCTGGCCTGGCATGCCCTTCAGCAGATCCCCTGGATCGGCATCACAGGAACCAACGGCAAAACCACGGTCACCCATCTGCTCAGCCACGTGCTGGAGGCCTCAGGCCTTACGGCACCGATGGGGGGAAACATGGGCCTCTCCGCGGCAGAGCTGGCCTGCCAGATCGGCTCAGGGGCCACACCGCGGCCGGATTGGCTCGTGATGGAACTGAGCAGCTACCAAATTGAGGCAGCACCCGCCGTGGCCCCAAAGATCGGCATCTGGACCACGCTGACCCCAGACCATCTCGAGCGCCACGGCAGCCTGGAGGCCTACCGGGCCATCAAACGCGGGCTGCTTGAACGCTCGGCGTGCGCCCTGTTCAATGCCGATGATCCAGACCTGCGCCAGCAGCGCAGCAGCTGGAACCGCGGCACCTGGGTGAGCAGTGAGGGCCCGCGTCCGGACAACCAGCCCGCCGACCTCTGGATTGATGACGAGGGCATGGTGCGCAACACCACCACCCGCTTGTTTGCGGCTGATGCCCTGGTGATGCCGGGCCGCCACAACCGCCAAAACCTGTTGCTGGTGACCGCTGCTGCCCTCGAGGTCGGCCTCTCCCCCCAGCAAATCGCCGACGCCTTGCGCACCTTTCCGGGCGTACCGCACCGGCTTGAGCAGCTGGGCACGTTGGCGGGAGCCAGCGTGTTCAACGACAGCAAAGCCACCAATTACGACGCAGCCGAGGTTGGCTTGCGGGCCGTGCAGGGGCCCGTCGTGGTGCTGGCCGGGGGGCAGACCAAACAGGGCGACGCCAGTGGCTGGCTTGAGCAGCTGCAAACCAAGGCCTGCAGCCTGATCCTGTTCGGTGCGGGGGCCGATGAGCTGGCCAGCCTGGCCAAAACGGCTGGATACCCCGGCGAACTGCTGCAGTGCCCGGAGCTCGAGAGCGCTGTGAACCTGGCTGAAACGGCCGTACAGCGCCATCAAGCCTCATCGCTGCTGCTGTCACCGGCCTGCGCCAGCTTTGATCAATACAGGGATTTCGAGGCCAGAGGAGACCACTTCCGCACCCTGATCACCCCCCTGCTGGACGTCGACTGAGACCAAACGAACGCCATGGGATGCATCTGGGCCTAACGGTCCGATGATGGTGTGAAACAAGCCTTGAGACGTGGCCTTCTGGTTGATGAAAAGCGAACCCGACGCCTACGGGATCGATGATCTGCGGCGCGAGGGCACGACGTTGTGGGATGGCATTCGCAATTACCAAGCCCGAAATTTCATGCGCAGCATGGAGCTGGGCGACCGGGCTTTTTTCTACCACTCCAATTGCAAACCACCCGGGATCATCGGGCTGATGGAAGTGATGGAAACCGGTCTGGTGGACCCGACGCAATTTGATCCCACGGCCAAGTACTACGACCCCAAATCCAGCCCTGAGAAACCACGCTGGGACTGCGCACGGCTGCGATTCCTCGGCGAATTCGACGTTCTGCTCAGCCTCGACCAGCTGCGGGAGCTCTACAACGAAGAGCAGCTGCCCGTGATCAAACGCGGCAACAGGCTCTCAATCCTTCCGGTCCCCACCGATACCGCCAACGACCTCCTTTCACGGCTTGGCCAGCTCCACTGAAATCCCACTGGTCACGCTGCTGCCACGGGCCTGGATCGGCTTCAGCCGGGGGCCCTGGCGCTGTGTTGGCTTGGCGGCGTTGGTGTTGATCAGTGCCAGCGGACCTGCGGTGATCGGCCACGACCTGCGCCTGGCGGGATCCCCATGGCTGAATCGACTGGGGGACCTCTCAGTGTTGATCAGCCTGGTGCTTCCGCTGCTGCCCCTCCTGGGCTTGCTGCAACTGACGGATGGCCTGCTCCCTGACCGACGCGACGACCGCCCCCAACAGAGCTGGAGACAGCTGCTGCGCCAGGCCTTCACCCTGGTGCTGCTTGAGCTGGTGCTGGTGCTGGGAGGCGTCGGATTGATTCAGTCGTTGAGCTGGGCGCTCGGACGCTGGAGCACGGCCTTGGCAGGCCTGAGCGTGCTGCTGGGGGGAGTGGTGCTGCTGAGCTGGCTGTTCAGCCAAACCCTGGCCCTGCCCCTACTCGTGCACGAGCGCTGCCGAGCGCTTCAGGCGATGGACCACAGCCGACAGCTGGTGCACCGCAATGGGCTCAAGGTGCTGGCGCTGCTGGGGATGCTGCTCGGCCTCAATCTTCTGGGGCTAATCGGGGCCACACTGGGGCTGCTGCTCAGCCTCCCCTTCAGCGCCCTGGTGCTGATGGCCTGCTGCCGGCCTCAGACCCCATTGATCAGCGATTCCCGGCGGAACATGTTTCCAACGTAAACCCGGGTGATCTCCCGCGATGCCTGGCCGTTCTGCACCAGGAAGCCGGCAAGCGCCGCCTGAACCAAACGGTATTGATCCCAGTTCGGATGTCCTTCGATGAACTGGGTCATGGCCTGCTGGAGGGGCTGCGGCACTTCCGATTGGAAACTCACAACACTCGTCTCAGCCGCGGCTTGCTCAAGGCCTTCCGGCATCTTTTCTCTTCGAAACGAACACTAGTTCTCCACACCACGGCGCCGCCGTCAAGAACCCCCAACACGGGGCCATTCTCATGAATCTCCAAGCGAGATCCCTGCCAGAAAGCCACTCCTGCACTGGTCGAAGCACCGGCCTAGACGGAACTGCGTAGCCCGCCGCCATCGTCAAGCAAAAACAACGACAAACGGGGGATTTCCACAGAAACCCGCCAGGGCGGCGCTAACGCCCCATGGCCTGTGGAAAAACTGTGCAGAGCGACAGGGAAAGGGCGGGGGAAATCAATGACTCAAAAACGATTAGCTGGATTAATCAATGCTGCGAGTCCCACAACGTTCTCAAGGCCGCTACGGCCGCCGCCGCCGCTGGGGCCGGCCACTCCCCCTGCGCCGCACGTCCCTCCAACGGGGTGAGCAGGATGCGCAACTCCCATTGGCTGCGATCACCGCTCAAGCATCCCCACCACACGCCACGATCCAGCTCCAGCTCGATCGATTCCTCGGGCATCAGTTGGTCAACCAGACCCCTGTGCTGCTGCTCCAGGGTTGCCACAAGATCCACCAGATCCCGCCACTCCGACTCGGTCAACTCAAACGCCCAGCGCGCTCCCCCCACAAGAACGCAGTACTTGCCGCGGGAGGGGTCATGCGACACCCGCCATCCGTCCCCCTCCTGCTGAATCACAGCCGATGGATCAACCAGGCAGCAGATCGGGCTGGTCTTGCTCGTCGCTCAATTCCACGATGGCCCGTTGCACCGGCTTGACGCTGGACTCCTCCAGCAGACCGTCGAAGTCGTCAAAGCGGCGCTGCTTGGCCCGGAAGGCGATCCGCACCGTCGTCAGATAGCGGTTGCTTGATTGACGAATCAAGCTTTCGCCACGCTTGGCGAGATCCTTGGAATCCACTCCGGCCGAAAGCACAGGCTTCTTGATCAAACAAACTCAGATTAATTGGTGACCGTCTCAGGCCAGCTGATCGGTGTGAAAGGGCACGTGCATGGGGTAAGCCCGCTGACGGGAGCCTGGAACCCGCAACACGATCTGGCGCCCCATCCCCAAAGCCGCCAGGGGCAAGCGCAGATCAGCGACCAAACCACTCAATTCCTCGAGATGCGCATCATCGATGCACTCGATGCGGATGCTGCCCCAGCTGCGACGCATGCGACAGCTCCGCAGCGGCTCCAGCCTGTCCTGCAGTTCAGGGTCTTCCCGGTAGAAGGAGAAGATCAGCTGTTGCAATCGATCCATTGCCGCCGGTCCCCCTAGTCTCATCCTGACTTCACCGTGCCCTGAGCACGGTCAGAGATCGCGTGGGCGAAGAAAAGCTTCAGCATTCAGACCAACGGGGCGGAACACTCGCCATCGATTTGGGCAGCACCACCACGGTGGTGGCCTATCAGGGACCGACCTCCACAAGGGCCGATCTGCTGAACCTGCCGGCCATCTGCAGCCGGGCCGGTGAAATTCCCAGCCTGGTGTGGGAGGCATCCCAATGCCCCCTGATTGGTCGGCAGGTGCTCGAGTCAGGCCTCAATGACTCCGTTGACAGCCGTCTGCATCGCGACTTCAAAGGCCGCATCGGTCAAGCGGATGCCCCAGAGCAGGACGCAGCCCGCTGGGCTGGAGAACAGCTGCTTCAACAGATCTGGAGCCGGCTCCCCAGCAATCTCCCGGTGGAGCGGCTGGTGCTCACTGCGCCTGTGGAGTGCTACCGGGCGTATCGCAGCTGGTTGCTGCAGGCCTGCACCACGCTGCCGGTGGCCGAGATCGCCCTGGTGGATGAACCCACAGCAGCCGCCATGGGTGCAGGGCTTCCCGCTGGTTCCACTCTGCTGGTGGTGGACCTGGGCGGAAGCACGCTGGATCTGGCCCTGGTGGCTCTGGAAGGAGGGGAAGGTCGTGCCGCACCGATCGCCCAATTGCTGCGGCTGGGGGGGCGCAGCCTCGGGGACAACAGCCGCCAGATGCTGCGCACAGCAAAGGTTCTGGGCAAAGCCGGGCTGCACCTCGGGGGCCGTGACATCGATCGCTGGATTGTGGACCGCTGTTGCCCGGGTCAACCCGCCAGCACCCCCCTGCTCAATGCCGCCGAACGGCTGAAATGCCGGCTGAGCAACACCGCCTTAGGCGAACGCGAGCCCCTGATGGAGTTGGCGGTGGATGAGCAGGAGCATGAGCTCCGCCTGTCGCGCAGCGAACTCAACGCGCTTCTGCTGGAGCGCGGCTTCGGAGACGCCCTCGAACAACTGCTGGAGAGCTGTCTCGCCGGCGGTCGCCGCAACAACTGCAGCCTTGAAGATCTGAAGGGCGTAGTGGCCGTCGGCGGCGGTGCCCAGCTGCCCCTCCTGCGCCAGTGGCTCTCCGAAAACACGACGCCAGCCCCCTTGCTCACCCCACCACCGGTGGAAGCCGTCGCCCTCGGCGCCCTGAAACTCACGCCAGGGGTGGCCATCCGGGATGTGCTTCAACACGGGGTCTCCCTGCGCTTCTGGGATCAGCGCAGCAACAGCCACCGCTGGCATCCCCTGTTCGTGGCCGGTCAACCCTGGCCGAGCCCAGCCCCCCTGGAGCTGGTGCTGGCCGCCAGCCGCAGCGGCCAACGCAGCTTGGAGCTGGTGCTGGGGGAGCCCATCCCCCAAGGGAGCCACAGTGTGGTCTTCATCAATGGTTTGCCGACCCTGCAGGAGCAGACCGCCGGGGAGGTCTCCCATCAGCCTTGGCCCGGCATCGAGCTGGTGCTGCCTCTGGAACCCGCCGGAGAGCAGGGCGAAGACTGCCTGAGGCTGCGCTGGAGCATTGATCAAGAAGCCCAGCTTCAGCTGGAGATCAACGATCTGCGTTCAGGTCGGACGTGGTCCCAGCCAACGCTGGGGGCTGTCCGATAAGACTGACCCATAAAGACCGTCCGATAAGACGTCCGTCCACAGGCCCTTGGAACAGGAGCCGTCACTCCATAAAACAGAGCCAACGTTCAGCTCCACCCTTCGTGGCGGCACCGCGTCAACTGCTGCTTCGGCTCTGGGGTGTTGGAACCCTGGGATTGGTGCTGGCGATTGCGACAAGTGCCTATTGGTGGGAACAACAACTGCCGAAGCGGCTGCAGAGCGCCCTCGCTGCCAACGACTACGAGGCCTGCATCCGCACCAGTGAGCAACTCGCCTCCCTACGGTGGTTGGGGGAGGGCGCACCGCAGGAGCAGGCCCTCTGCCGCCAGAAGCACGCCGAACATCTCTGGGACCAAGGCGATTCGATCGCTGCCCTCACGCTGCAGCAGCAACTGGTCGCCTCGGGCCATGGCGACCTTGCCCTGCATCGCAAGACCCTCGAACGCTGGCGCCAGGCTCTGATGGATCAGGCGATTGCTCTGTTTCGTGAGGGAGACCTGCAGCAGGCACTCGAGTTGCTGGATCCCCTCAAAGGCAGCGCGCGCAGCTCCATGAGCCAACTCAGTGCAACGCTGATGGAGATCTGGAACCGCAACCAATTGGAACAGCGTCGGCTGGTTCAACTTGTGGAGCAAGAACGCTGGTGGGAGGCCTTGGACAGCCTCAACAAACTCGATCATCCCTGGTGGCAGCAGCAGGCAAGTGCCACCCGTCAAGAGGTGGAGAGTGCCATTCAGACCCTCGATGAGGCCCAGCAACACCAACAGCACCCAGCGGTGCGTGCCGACGTCATCAGCGGTGACCGGCTGGATGCCGCCGTCGAGGATCAGTTGCTCCAAGGTCTGGACCCCTGGACGGCCTTTTCAATGGGCTGCAGCGACCTTGGCGGTCGCGTCGAAGAGGACGGACCGGAAAGTTTCTGTCGACGCTCGTCCCCAAGCCCGTGACAAGATGAGCCCGTGGACGACTAAGGTGCAATGCAGGCGGGCGACAGGGTGACGGTGGAGGCATCCGTCGTTGTGTTCAACCATCCCGAACACCGGGGCAAAGCCTTTGACATGAAAGGGCAGACCGGAGAGGTGGCGAACGTTCTCAATGATTGGAAGGGTCGGGTGATCAGCCCAACGCTTCCTGTAATCGTTGCCTTCGGCCGCTACAAAGCCCATTTCCGCGCCGACGAACTCAAACCTACCGGCTGAGTCGGCTGAGGAACACCCCCTCCTCACCATCAACATCCCTGAGGCGGAGCTCGATGGTTTCGCTGCGTCGGGTCGGCACAACGCGACCACAAAAATCAGGCTGAATCGGAAGCTCCCGATGGCCTCGATCCACCATGGCCAGCAACATCACCCGCTGCGGCCGCCCCCAGCTCTGCATGGCCTCCAGGGCGGCACGCACCGTCCGCCCCGTGAAGATCACATCGTCCACCAGAACCACCTGGCGGTCCTCAATACTGGTGGGGAGAGTCGTGAGCTGGGGCAGACGGGTGCCGATGCGCTCCAGATCATCGCGATGGAACGTGGGATCAATGGCCCCCTGGGAGATGGCATGACCTGTCAAGCGCTCCAATTCCCGCGCCAAAACTCTGGACAACTGAACGCCGCGGGTGGGGATCCCCAACAGCATCAACCGACGGCTGTCTTCGGCGCTCTCCAACACCTGCGATGCCAAACGCGACAGCGTTAGACCAAGCTCACGCTCCGAGAGAATTTCGATCCGTTCAGGGTCGGCCATAGAGGATTGAGCGCTGCAGGGTGTGGGAATTGGCTGAAACTGAAGCTTGAGGGCTGGCGTGGCGTTAAGTTGATTCTGCAAGAGTCCTTAAGAACCGTCGGTCGCGGGTGAACGTGGGGAAAAGCACTACCAACGGTTCAGGACGCTCCGGGACAGTGGCACCGGTCGTTCTCGCCATTCTTGATGGCTGGGGTTACAGGAACGCAAGCGAGCACAACGCGATTCAGCAAGGCGGCACTCCTGTGATGGATGCCCTGTGGCATGCCTATCCACACACCTTGATTGAGGCCAGTGGCTCCCATGTGGGCCTCCCCGATCAACAGATGGGTAACTCTGAGGTGGGCCACCTCACCATCGGAGCCGGCCGCATCATTCGCCAGGAGTTGGTGCGAATCAGCGACACGGTGCGCAGCAACCAACTGGGCGACACGCAGGCACTCAAGGAATTGGCAGAGCGCACCCAAGGGCGAGGCGGCACCTTGCACCTGCTCGGCCTCTGCTCCGATGGGGGCGTCCACAGCCACGTGGACCATCTCTGTGGACTGATCCAGTGGGCAGCCGACAGCGGCATCTCTGATGTCGCCGTGCATGCCATCACCGATGGTCGCGACACACCGACCCAGAGCGCACGGGGATACATCAGCCAGGTGGAAGCGGCCCTGAGCCGAGGCGGCGTCGGTCACATTGCCAGCCTCTGTGGCCGCTACTGGGCCATGGACCGTGACCAGCGCTGGGAGCGAATCGAAAAGGCTTACAACCTCTACACCGATCCCAACATCGCCGTCGACAGCCGGACGGCAGAGCAGGTGTTAGCGGACAGTTATGCCGAGAACATCACCGATGAATTCCTCGAACCGGTGCGGCTTCAGAACAGCGTCATCAAGGACGGCGACAGCGTTCTGGTGTTCAACTTCCGACCGGATCGCGCCCGCCAGATCGTGCAAGCGCTTTGCCTCCCCGATTTCGAGGGGTTCGAGCGCAGCCACACGCCGGAATTGGATGTGGTCACGTTCACCCAGGTGGAACAAGACCTCCCCGTTCAAGTGGCTTTCCCCCCCGAGCCGCTCGACCAACTGTTGGGGCAGGTGGTGGCAGACGCCGGGCTGAAGCAGTACCGCACCGCCGAAACAGAGAAGTACCCCCACGTCACGTACTTCATGAACGGTGGCATCGAACAGCCACTGGCGGGAGAAGACCGTCACCTAGTTCCCTCGCCGAGGGTCGCCACCTACGACCTCTCACCGGCGATGTCGGCCGAGCAACTCACCGACAGCTGCATTTCAGCCATTGAAAAGGCGGACTATTCGCTGATTGTGATCAACTACGCCAACCCCGACATGGTGGGGCACACCGGTGTGATGGAGGCCGCCAAGGAAGCCATCCAAACCGTGGATGCCTGCATTGGCCGGTTGTTGGATGCGGTGGGACGCCAGGGCGGAACCATGCTGATCACGGCTGATCACGGCAATGCCGAATTGATGCAAAGCCCAGATGGCCAAGCCTGGACAGCCCACACCACCAATCCTGTTCCTGCGATCCTGGTCGAAGGAGAACGGCGCAAACTGCCTGGCCATGGCAACGCCATCACATTGCGCGATAACGGGGGTCTGGCCGATATCGCTCCGACGTTGCTGCAAATTCTTGAGCTTCCACAACCGGCGGCCATGACTGGCCAAAGCCTGATTGCACCCATGTCCAATATGGACCCCACCCCCAAGACCGCCCGCCTTCCTCTTTCCGTTTGATGCTCACCTCAATTTTGTCCTGGAGCTGGATCGGCACCGGCCTTCTGTTGATCGTCTTGGTTCTGCTGCATAGCCCCAAAGGTGATGGGATGGGTGGCCTGGCGGCAAGCGGCAGCTCCATGTTCAGCAGCGCCAGCAGTGCAGAAGCAACGTTGAACCGGCTGACATGGACATGCCTTGCATTGTTTTTATCTCTGGCTGTGATCCTGAGCGCTGGCTGGTTAAATCCTTAACCGTTAAAGCTTATTAACACCATGCCCCAAAAGAACTAAGTGCTGACAATCTCCAAGCGAGCAGCCCTAAAACACTCATCTTCAATTGCTCGATTATAAGCCATAATTAACTTCATTTTTCGCTTTAAAGCCACCTGAGAAGCAAAATCCACGAGCTCATCGGATGCACGCTCAAGCGCACCAGGTTCTGGCTCAAAGTAGCGCGGATCGACTGACATCAACTGACAATATTCAATATTACTTTTAGCCGTTCTACTATCAATATGGTTGACCAAATTCTGCTGAAACGAAGGGGAGAATAAGTCCTCGAATTCGCGGGTTAAGTCCTCACGATCAACAACCCGGTCGCACACACGAAACAACCAGCGATTCCCCTCATGAGGCCCAGGGAAAAATGACTGCCTACGGAGAGGAAGTTCACTAGAAAAGTTGGAAATACCCTGAATAACGATTGGGTCGAAAGATTGATTTTTCCTAACATCCATCGACCCAAGATCTTCATGCTCAAAATTCAATCCAGTGGATTCAAGAAAATGACGTAAAAGCGAATAGGGCAAATGACGCGTAGGTATGTGACAGCTAACAACCTCGACGCGGCCCGAAAGATGGGACACTTCAGAGCAAAAGCGCTTGTAATTGGAAAACCAATTCCTATCCCGCCCAGAATAGGATAGGGCAAACAAATGCCGCTCTTGAGCCGTAAATTTACGCCATGGCAAACCAAGTTCTTGAAAAACATTGATATCCGAAGTCAGCCTCTTTCGATCACGGAAAAACCACTGTGAAAATGCAGATATATTATAACTAGATTGCAATCTCGTATAGCCAGAAATCACAACGCGGTCAAATGAGAATGTCGCAATTGCACGCTCAGCAATAGCGCCGACCAAAACTGGGCGATTGCCAAGCATTTCGTGGCTGATAACAACCTGGTCGGCTGTCTGACGCGCGAGAACTTGATCGATATAGGCAAAAGCATCAGCAATGGGCTGCCGCTCAGCGAGGGCAAGATCAGCAGAACGCAATTGCGCTGGGTTCAAAAAACAAAACCCAAAATGGCCTTTGAGAGCTTGATGCGCAAGCCTCAAAGAAGCCTGAAGAGACGAAGAGGCGCACTTTTGAGCGCCCACATGGATGACCAAAGTCCGTGACATCCAGAACCTCAACGCCTCAAAGATGGCATAAGACTATGACAACCGGGCTCAACGATGCAACACAGAGAAAAACCATTGACGAGATAGAAGAGCGGAGCCCAAAAAAAGAAGTGCTAAAGTAGGTTGAACGAAGTTAAGACGTTGGCAAAAACAAAAATTTTTCTTCATATTGGACATGGAAAAACAGGAACTTCCGCAGTTCAATCAGCACTAGCAATTGCCGCAGATAAACTCATAAAAAGCGATATAAATTATCCAATTAATTCAGCTTTACAACAAAAAGCAGCGCGCTTTGAAATCACCTCAGGAAATTGGGCGCACAACCCTAATACCAGTCTTACCGAACAATGCATGAAGCTGGCATCGTCCAATGCCTCAACTTGCAACATCGTCTTGAGCTCCGAATCACTGTTCTGGCATTTGCCGGAAATGATTGAGGAGCAGGAAAAGTGGGATCAGTCCATAGAACTGCATGCGATTCTTGCTGTCCGTGAGCTGGAGGAAATGCTGTCTTCTGAATACCAGCAGCGCGTCAAGAGACACGGAGAAAGCAAGCCGTTTGAACAGTTTCTCAAACGAAGACAATTCGTCTCATCTCACCACAAGAAGGCAGCAGAAGTTTTAACCCAACTCTCCCACAAAAAGATTTCTTTTTCGCTAATCAATTACTCTCGACACAAAAAAACTATTGGAAAAAAAATCTTCGAAATCATGAATTGCGGAGAGCTCTATCCAGAGAAAGAAATGAGTGGTCTAGTTATCAACCGCAGCTTAAGCCTCAAAGAACTTCAGATGCTAATGATGATCAATGCTCTTTATTACGATCAATATCCATGGATTAGCACACGAATTTCAGATGCACTGGCTAAAGAGTTGCCACATACAGAAACACAACAGTGCCGAATGTCTGCAAAAGCCTTCGAGAAACTATATAAAACAAACGATATTTATATCCAAACAATCAATGAATACCTAGGCACTAACGAGGCTCTGACATGCCTAAATACGCTTGATCGCAGCAAAACATCAAATAAAGACCCAAAAACACAACAGAAAATCAGACAAGAAGAAAAACTCTCCTGCAATTTGATCAGCCAAACTCTTCTGGAAGCACTACGAGACGATCCTGCCAAAAGACTAAGTAACCAAACTGTCGACACATTAATTAAAACAAGTCAGTCAAATGCAATCCCCCCCAATGTCAAGGTTGAACTTTTAGAAATAGCAAAAGCCAATCGACCACAAGGCCAGCAACTCGCGGAACTACTTCAACAAGCTCAACTCAAAAGACATCATGGCTAGGTAAACTTATTTTGCACAAATCAGCAACAACTTTGGCAAGATCCGAAGCCGAAAGCTCCTCCGAGACAAAATTATCAGCAATTACAAATTCATCAGAAAGCAAATTAATCATAGAGTGATTTGATTTCTCTATTTGACTACTTAGCAATTCAATCTCTTTGCTTGTCAACCTAAATTTTCCTGTGTAATCAAGCTCATGACGCAAGCGAAAATGATCAGGATTCAGCTGCTTCTTTTGATCAAAAATTGGCCAACGTTTGTTGATTAGATTTTGCACTCGAACCCATCCATTACTCTTTGATTCCTGACTACTTTGAAACTTAATGAGATCGAGTTTCGAAAAACCACAAAACTCGGAAAGAAGAAAACCAACCGGGCCTTGTGGGTGGGAACATGCACGACGAAATGGTACTAAAGTAAGTTGATCTCCAAATACAGATAGGAGATTCAAAATTTCACGTTGGCCATCAGGAATAGTCAATCGCTTCATGGACTGCGGCGATAGCAATGAACCACAGCCAACAAGCTCAAGATGTTGACCTCCGCGAATTAGTTGCTGAGCAATTGAATGAGCGTAATCCAGAGGCGATCGCACCAATGCAATGGGATGAATAGCAAAATTCATAGCTTGAATGCGTTCAACCAGTTGCGATAGTGCTGTAGTACTGAGTAAAGATAAACCTTCGCCACTGAGAATGATGGAAGAGTCGCTAGCAAGCACCGATGCGAACTGAACTTCATAATCGTGAATTGCCTCATCAATCTGCTGAATATTCCAACGCTTGTTGATGTGATAATTTCTAGGATTACGATCATAAATTGACCGTAATGGAACAGAATGATTATTAATCTTTAAGCGCTTGGGTCGAGAATAGACGCAAGAAAATAATGGGTAGTGTAGCCCTTCTTTTGCCAATAACTTTCGATTCGAGGCACACGTCTGCTGAAACGATGAAGACGCTGTCTTATGCAAACCCAAATGTAGAAAGCACTTTTTCACGCATGAAGAGGCGTCAGCATGTCCATATTACATCGGTTCAGACTAAATCCGTTCATCGATATCAATCGACCACCTAACAACCATCAACTTCCGAAAAACAAATAAGAAATCAAGAGATAAATCCATTCTGGCTCAGAGAAGCAGAGCGGCGATTGTCAATCACGGATAATGTATACGGATCGCAAGAGCGGAATTTGGTAAGATTAGAAGCCGCATCTCGCTAGCAATCAATCCTGGAAGCTTCCTTCTAAAAAAACATGAAAACATGCTATTTCCATATCGGCTTTCATAAAACTGCAACAACAACTCTGCAGCAAATCTGCGGGAAAAACAGGGATATTCTGGAGGCAGCAGGGATCTATTACCCCAAATTTATATATCCAGAAGATAAAGGCAATCTCTGGAATCATTCAGGTCCTTTAACACAAATCTACAAACGAGGACAAGTAAAGCCTTTCAAAAGCAAGCCCAATGCAAAGGAGAGGAGAGAACTTCGAAGCTTCAATCAGAACAGATACCTTAAATCATTAAAGCAGGACAATGATCTTTTTCTGAGTGGCGAAGCTTTATCTTGTTGGCCAAAAGAGTACTATCTAAATTTCCTCAAAGATCTTAAGGTTTATGGCTACAACGTAAAAGTTTTAGCTTTAGTGCGTACACCATATTCCTTTGCCTGTTCCGCTATTCAGGAAACCCTTAAATCAGGACGCTATCATCCACTGATCGGCCTCACCAAGCCCTACAGAGTCAAGGGATCAGGTATCCAAAGAATTCCAGATCGTACAAACCAAATTAAGACATTAAAAGATGTTTTTGGTGCCTCTATTAACTTCCAACCATTTTCAAAAGCCATTGAACATCCTCAAGGCCCTGTGGCTTTCTGCTTTGAAGAACTTGGTCTTCCCTTACCATGGTCGTCATTACGTCAAGACTCTGACTTTCGGAGCAATTTATCTTTAAACAACCTTCAAGCGCGTGCCATGAACCTCTTCAACAAACAGTTGAAGCTCGAATCCAATCGAAGAAAGTGTACTAAAGCGTCATTAAAGCTCGTACGACAGGGTCTTGAAACACTCGATAGTGGTCGATTTTTGTTAACAGAGAAAGAGTTCGGACTCGTCAAGCAACACTATAAACAAATCAATAAAGATACAACTAATCTCCTCGGACCTGAGTTTTCAAAGGAAGCAATTAAATTCTCTGATCCTGTTACAGACATCAGCAATGTCGTTGAATCTCTCGCTCGCTCTGCCGTTTTTCTTGCATCACAACCCAATGACAGATCAAGTCAGGTCAGAAAAGAAAGATCCAAGCAAGACGGGATTATATAAAATCAGCATCCTCTCAGCATTTAATCGACTACCCTTATGGTAAAAACTTGTTATTTACACCTTGGCTTTCACAAAACAGCTACAACTTCATTTCAACTGACCCTGCAACACAACCGTAAACTTCTTGAGCAAGGAGGAATTTTTCTTCCAAAATTTGAAGGCAAAAAAAAGAAATTTTCTAGCAATCATTCCGGCCAAATTCGCGATATTTTTGATGAAAACGCCCAGCTTTTTTGGAATAGTCATAATCGCTTTAAACCAACTACCGATAAACATTCAAATTCCTTACATAACCACTGCCATAGCCTAAAACAGTTGTTGGAACAAGATCAGAATATCTTAATCAGTGGAGAAGGAATTTCGACCATGTCTGAAAAATCCTTGTCAAGACTGAAATCAAAACTGGAGCAGCATGGCTTCCTGATTGAACCCTTTGCCTTAGTACGTTCACCCTACGCGTACATCACCTCTGCACTACAACAAACAATCAAGAATGGTAAATACCACCCATGGATTCGTTTGATCCCTGCTCAAAGCAGTGCATCCCATGAATTTGTCAAAATCCCCAAATCGACAAAGTCGATCAGGGTCCTGAACCGAGTTTTCGGGAAAAAGATAAATTACATACCTTTTAAAAAGGCAACGAACTATCCTGGGGGGCCTGTTCTATTCCTTCTTCAAGAGGTGCTTCGCCTCCAGGATTCAGATCAATACAAGTTGATCAATGCCAACGAATCGAAAAGCAATGTCAGCACACGGCTCCAAAACTTCCTCAATCAGCAACACACGCACGCCGATCAAAGAAAACTGAAAAACCTACTCACAACGATCTCAGGCCAGTCAGAGCAGGCTAAATTTTTGCTTACAAAACAGGAGTTTGATGGAATCAAAGACGACTTTAAACAGATCAAACGAGAAATGAAACAAAAACTCGGCAAACAATTTGTTGAGGAAACAATCACCTTTTCATCGGAATTCTCTGCTGCTGAAACCAACCAACTTCTATCCCAGCTCAGCCAAAAACTCTATGAGTTTGCTATTGAGAAATAGCTTTTAATCAGCTGGGGCTTTGCAAGCCAGATTTCAAAAAAGCCAATTCTTTATAGACCCGATCAAGCTCGTATAGCATTTTCACATCCTTCTTTTCCAAAATCTCGACCCGCTTCAGCAGGTCTTCAAGCAGTTTGTTCTGAAGAGTTTCCACCTGCACCTGACGCTTCTGAACGCCTGGGGCTGCAACAGCAGGAGCTCCTGAAGCAGTCCGGTCGACAAGAATTGCACCATTGGTTTCGACATACAACAGAGCAAGTCTTTCCAACACCTTGGAGTAGGCCTTGTCTTGCTGACGGCAGAGGTCCTTGAAACGCTGCAGCGTCTCTGGAGCGAACTGGGCGGCGAAAGCTCCGGGGCGCTGGGGCATTTGTCCCGACACATCGATACACAGCAAGACGTTAGCCGGCACCTTTCCGCACCCCTCATCCCTCATGGCCGGCAACCAACGCCGGTCCCCAGGCACCAGATGTCTTGTAAAAACCAGTTCTTACAAGACAGCATCCGAACATAAAAAAGAGGCCCCGCAGGACCTCTTGGCATGCCTTGAGTTAGGCAGATCGGGTGGTCTCCCGACCACCAGAACGTCAATCAGTAGTCGAAGTCGCCGCCGCCCATGCCGCCGCCGGCAGGAGCTGCTTCCTTCTTCTCAGGCAGATCAGCCACGATGCACTCGGTGGTGAGCACCATGCCAGCGATGGATGCGGCATTTTGCAGACCGGAGCGGGTCACCTTGGCGGGATCGACGATGCCGGCAGCCAGCATGTCGACGTACTCGCCGGAGGCAGCGTTGAAGCCTTCGGCACCAGCACGAGCCTTGACGTTCTCAGCCACAACAGCGCCGTTGGCACCTGCGTTTTCAGCGATGCGCATCAGCGGAGCGGTAAGAGCAGCAGCCACGATGTTGGCGCCGATCAGTTCCTCACCGGACAGGCTGGAGGCTGCCCACTGCTCCAGGGCCGGAGCCAGGTGAGCCAGGGTGGTGCCACCACCAGGAACGATGCCTTCCTCAACAGCCGCCTTGGTGGCGTTGATGGCGTCCTCGAGACGGAGTTTCTTGTCCTTCATCTCGGTTTCGGTGGCCGCACCCACCTTCACCACAGCCACGCCACCGGCCAGCTTGGCCAGGCGTTCCTGCAGCTTCTCCTTGTCGTAGGTGGAGTCGGTCTCGTCCATCTGCTTCTTGATCTGTTCGCAGCGGGCGCCGACAGCCGCCTCGTTGCCCTCGGCAACGATGGTGGTGGTGTCCTTGTTGATGGTGATGCGACGGGCGGTGCCCAGCATCTCGAGCTTGGCGTTCTCCAGCTTGAGACCGGCATCTTCGGTGATCAGCTGACCGTTGGTCAGCACAGCCATGTCTTCCAACATGGCCTTGCGGCGATCACCAAAACCAGGAGCCTTCACAGCGGCCACGTTCAGCACACCGCGCAGACGGTTCACCACCAGAGTGGCCAGGGCTTCCTTCTCGATGTCCTCAGCAATGATCAGCAGAGGCTTGCCGGTGCGGGCGATTTGCTCCAGCACGGGCACCAGATCCTGCACCAGACCGATCTTCTTGTCGGTGAGAAGGATGTAAGGCTCGTCGAGGACGGCTTCCATCCGCTCGGTGTCGGTGGCGAAATAAGGGGAGATGTAGCCCTTATCGAAGCGCATGCCCTCGGTGACCTCGAGTTCGGTCTCCATGGACTTGCCCTCTTCGAGGGAAATCACACCTTCCTTGCCAACCTTGTCCATGGCATCGGCAATCATCTTGCCGACTTCTTCATCGTTGCCAGCGGAGATGGTGCCGACCTGAGCGATGGCATTGCTGTCAGCGATGGGCTTGGCCATTTCCTTGATCTTGCCGACCAGAAAATCGGAAGCCTTGTCGATGCCCTTCTTCAGGGTGATGGCGTTGGCACCGGCAGCCACGTTGCGCAGACCCGCCTTGACCATGGCGTGGGCCAGAACGGTGGCGGTGGTGGTTCCGTCACCTGCGGCGTCGTTGGTTTTGGAGGCGGCCTGACGGATCAGAGCAACACCGGTGTTCTCGATGTGGTCTTCGAGCTCGATCTCCTTGGCGATGGTGACACCGTCATTGATGATCTGGGGTGCACCGAACTTCTTCTCGAGCACCACGTTGCGGCCCTTGGGACCCAGGGTCACGGCAACGGCTTCGCAGAGGATGTCAATGCCTTTTTCGAGAGCGCGACGGGCGTTCTCGTTGTAGATGATGCGCTTTGCCATGGAAGGCGGTTCCTAATGAAGAGGATGGTTAAGGGAGGCTGAGTTGAGACTCAAGCCGCGATGCAGCGGGGCTGATCTCAGTTGACGACAGCCAGGATGTCCTTCTCGGACAGCAGCACGTATTCATCGCTGCCGAGCTTGATATCGGTGCCGGCGTACTTGCTGTAGAGGACCTTGTCGCCCACACCAACTTCGGGAGCCTGACGGCTGCCGTCGTCGTTGCGCTTGCCGGGGCCCACCTGAACCACCTCACCCACCTGGGGCTTTTCTTTGGCGGTGTCAGGCAGAAGGATGCCGCCGGCAGTCTTCTCCTCGGATTCAGAGACCTTGACGAACACGCGGTCGCCGAGGGGTTTAACGGTCGAGACGCTGAGAGAAACAGCAGCCATGGGTACTTGCAGGAGCAGGGACAGGGCGCAGTGCGCCACGCATCGACGCGAGTTGGCACTCGATGCCGATGAGTGCCAACGTATGCAACTGACCACCCCTCGGGCCATACCCCAAGCTGTGCGGGTGACCGAACCGGTAAGGGGCAACCACAGCGGTGGTATGGTTGCGCCGCTCTGAATGGGTCCGAGCGCGCAGCGCCTGTTCCCGCAACTCTCCTTCCTATGGTCGCTTCTGCTCCTGCATCTGCTGGCACCAAGGGTGTGATCCGTCAGGTGATCGGCCCGGTTCTGGACGTTGAATTTCCCGCCGGGAAACTGCCCAAGATCTATAACGCCCTGCGCATCGAGGGGAAAAACCCCGCAGGTGACGACGTCGCCCTGACCGCTGAGGTTCAACAGCTTCTGGGTGATCACCGGGTTCGTGCCGTTGCCATGAGCGGCACCGACGGTTTGGTGCGTGGCATGGAAGCCGTTGACACCGGTGCACCGATCTCCGTGCCCGTGGGTGAAGGCACCCTCGGCCGCATCTTCAACGTGCTGGGCGAGCCCGTCGACGAGCAGGGCCCCGTCAACACCACGGCCACCGCTCCCATCCACCGGGATGCCCCCAACATCACCGAGCTTGAGACCAAGCCCAAGGTGTTCGAGACCGGCATCAAGGTGATCGACCTCCTGGCTCCCTATCGCCAGGGCGGCAAGGTCGGCCTGTTCGGCGGCGCCGGCGTGGGCAAGACCGTGCTGATTCAGGAGCTGATCAACAACATCGCCAAGGAGCACGGCGGTGTGTCTGTGTTCGGTGGTGTGGGTGAGCGCACCCGTGAGGGCAACGACCTCTACGAGGAATTCAAGGAATCTGGCGTGATCAACGCCGACGACCTGTCCAAGTCGAAGGTGGCCCTCTGCTACGGCCAGATGAACGAGCCCCCCGGCGCCCGGATGCGCGTGGGTCTCTCCGCTCTGACCATGGCTGAGCACTTCCGCGACGTGAACAAGCAGGACGTGCTGCTGTTCGTGGACAACATCTTCCGCTTCGTGCAGGCCGGTTCCGAGGTGTCCGCACTGCTGGGCCGCATGCCTTCCGCTGTGGGCTACCAGCCCACCCTGGGCACCGACGTGGGTGCCCTGCAGGAGCGTGTTGCATCCACCGTTGAAGGTTCGATCACCTCGATCCAGGCCGTTTACGTGCCTGCTGACGACCTGACCGACCCCGCACCGGCCACCACCTTTGCCCACCTCGACGCCACCACGGTGCTGAACCGTGCCCTGGCTTCCAAGGGCATCTACCCCGCTGTGGATCCTCTGGATTCCACCAGCACCATGCTCCAGCCAGCTGTGGTGGGTGACGAGCACTACCGCACCGCCCGCGCCGTGCAGTCCACCCTGCAGCGCTACAAGGAACTGCAGGACATCATCGCGATTCTTGGTCTCGACGAGCTGTCGGAAGACGACCGTCGCACCGTGGACCGTGCCCGCAAGGTGGAGAAGTTCCTCTCCCAGCCTTTCTTCGTGGCTGAAATCTTCACCGGCATGCCCGGCAAGTACGTGAAGCTGGAGGAGACCATCGCTGGTTTCAACCAGATCCTTTCCGGTGAGCTGGACAGCCTCCCCGAAGCCGCCTTCTACCTGGTGGGCAACATCGAGGAAGTGAAAGCCAAGGCCGAGAAGATCGCCGCCGAAACCAAGTGATCCCTGTGGGGGTGTGAATCACACCCCAGTTCACGTGTTTCTCGACAGTCCGTTCTCTTTTCGAACCAAGGTTCATGTCCCTCACCCTCCGCGTGCTGGCAACAGACCAGAACGTCTTTGATGGCAGCGCCGACGAGGTGATCCTGCCCAGTACCACCGGTCAACTCGGCATCCTGCCCGGCCACATCTCCCTGCTCACCGCCATCGACATCGGTGTGCTGCGGGTGCGTGCCAACGGTGCATGGAACTCCATCGCTCTGATGGGTGGTTTCGCCGAAGTGGATGCTGATGAAGTCACCGTTTTGGTGAACAAGGCCGAACTTGGCAGCTCCATCGATGCCGCCACCGCCGAAGCCGCTTTCCAGAAGGCCTCCACCGTGGTGGCTGGCATGGAAGGCCAACCCGCTTCGCCGGAAAAACTCAAGGCGCAGCAACAGCTGAATGAAGCCCGCGCTCGCCTTCAGGCCAGCAAAACCGCCGACTGATTCATCTCCCTGTTTCAAGGATGACGTCGCCAAAGGCCAGGGGTTAACGCCCCTGGCCTTTTTCGTGGTGTGGTTTGTCCGTTCATCATCCCAACACCAACCAAGCCACGGGAAGGCATAAAAAAACCTGCCCGAAGGCAGGTTTGCGTCATCAAATTGAAAAGCGGAATCAGGCGGTACCGCAGAAGGTGACGTCGGGGAACTTGGCCTTGGCCTCGTCGAGGCTCTTGCCTTTGCCCTCTTCCTGCCAATAGTTGATCACCTCAGTGGCCTGGTTGAGCACTTCAACCCGCTCGTTGTCGGTGATCCAGCTCTTGCCTTCCAGCTCGGTCTTGAGGCTTTCCCAGGCATCCTCACGGGGCCAGAAGAAGTAGGAGGTGAGGGGGCTGGGGCCACCGCCAACGATTTGATCAACCGCAAGGGCCACGTTGTCGGGAAGCCAGAGGATCTTCAGCAGGAAGCGGCCCTCATCGGCCTTGGGGGTGTAACCGGAAGGAACACCATCAGCATCGATGGTGGCCGTGGCCAGAGCCGCGGCGGCGCCCTTCAGCACAGGACGGCCTTCAGCCTCGCTGGCTGCCGGCTTTTCAGTGGTTTCAGCTGCCTGGGTGGCGCCTTCAGCCGCGTCGGCGGACGGAGTCGCGACCTCCTGGTCGATAGGGGCAGCGCCTTCGGTGACCGTCATGGTGTCAGCGCTCAAGACAGAAATACAAACAACTAACCTACCAGCCGCTGCCCATAGGACGTTCTGGGATCCCCAACCATCCTGCTGTTCGACATCGATGGTGTGATCCGCGATGTCGCGGGCAGCTATCGACGGGCCCTTCAATGCACTGTGCAGCACTACTGCGGTTGGCAGCCCGGCGCTGATGTCATCGATGCGTTGAAGGCTGAGGGAGCCTGGAACAACGACTGGGACGCCAGCTTTGAACTGCTGCGGCGCCATGGTGCTGAGCTGCCGGATCGCGCCGCGCTGATCGATGTGTTCAGCGGCTTCTACTTCGGCGGAGATCCGGATGGAGACCCCAGCCAATGGACGGGCTTCATCGGTGATGAGCCTCTTCTGGTGGACGCCAGCTTTTTCGCCACGCTGTCGAAGCGCAAGTTGCGCTGGGGATTTGTGAGTGGCGCCGAACCACCCTCAGCCCGCTTCGTGCTTCAGCAGCGCCTGGGGCTCCAGGACCCGCCCCTGATCGCGATGGGAGATGCCCCCGACAAACCGGACCCCACAGGCTTGATCCGCCTGGCCAAAGCACTGGGGGCCAGTGCCGAAGGAGTTCAAGTGGCCTATCTCGGCGACACCGTGGCCGATGTGCACACCGTGATCCAGGCCCGGGAACGCTGGTCGGAACAACCATTCGTAAGCCTGGCGGTGGCACCGCCTCACCTGCAAACCCCAGAGCAGGCTGCGGCGCGCGACATCTATGAGCAACGGCTGCGGGAGGCAGGAGCTGATCAGGTGCTGACCAGCACCAAAGCCTTGCTGTCCTGGGAGGGAGCTACGGCGTGAGGGCAGCTGTCCTCCGCGAAACTCCGCTGCTGATCGGACTTCTGACCCTGATCGGCCTGGAAACCACCCACCTGCTCGACTGGCTGCTACTGCAGCCCGCCCTGCCCGTGCTGACCGGACTTGCCCTGCTCAGCCTGCTGGTGCTGCTGATGGCACGGGGGGTGGCACACCATGCCGATCAACTGGCGGAGCAGCTCGGGGAGCCTCTTGGAACCCTCGTGCTGACGGGGTCCGTGATCGTGATTGAACTGGCCCTGATCGCCTCCACGATGCTGACGGGTGAAAGCAACCCGACCCTGGCCCGCGACTCAATGTTCTCGGTGCTGATGATCGTCCTGACAGGGGTCAAGGGCATGACCTTGATCGTGGCGGCGAGGGTGCAGCGACAGGGGCGCACCCAGCCGATGCAGCCGGAGGATCTGGCGGCGGTGAATCAGAGCGGTTCGAGTGCTTACATCAATCTGATCACCACCATCAGTGTTCTGGCGCTCGTGCTGCCCAACTTCAGCCAGGACAGCCTCGAAGCCAACTACTCCCTTCCGATTAACTGGCTGCTGACATTTGTTTCGATCAGCCTCTACGGAATTTTTCTGCGCGGCCAGGTGGGCCGCTACCGCAACCTGTTCATCGACACCACGCAGCCCCAGGCCTCCGGGACCCTGTCGTTAGCGGACGGTCCGATGGAGGACCCCACGCCCTCACATGGCCCCCAGGGCTCCATCCTGCACAGCGGCGTCCTGATGGCGGCCGGCCTGTTGGTGCTGGTGCTGATCGCCGAATCGATGGGGAGCCTGATCGAAACCGGCATCAACGACCTTGGCCTGCCCAGCTCCCTCGGTGGGCTGCTGGTGGGTGTGCTGGTGGTGGCACCGGAAGCCCTCAATGCACTGCAGGCCGCAGGGAAGGGGGAGCTGCAGCGATCGCTCAACACCCTGTATGGATCGTCCCTGTCGACCCTCTGCCTGACGGTGCCGGCGGTGCTGGCGATCGGCGAATTCACAGGCACCGATGTGATCCTCGGCCTGGATCCGCTCGAATCGGTGCTGCTGGTGCTGACCCTCGTCCTGGTGCGGCCAATCAGCGGCCGCGTCAGCGAAATGGATGGGCTGATGCTGCTCACCGTGGGCGTGGTCTGGGTGGCCCTGCAGGTGGTGAGCTGATCCACCAGCTGATTCAGATCAGCGCTCCATCGCAGCAACGCTCTTGAGGGCGCCGGCGGTCAGCACCTCATGGCCGGTCTCGGTGACGGCAACGTCGTCTTCGATACGGATACCGATGCCTTTCCAGCGATCGTCAATCTCTGGCTGTCCTTCCGGCACGCTGAGGCGATCGCTGACGTAAAGACCGGGCTCGACGGTGAGCACCATGCCTGGCTCCAGCGGCGCAGGTTGCTCACCAAGCCTGTAGGCCCCCACGTCATGCACATCCAGACCCAGCCAATGGCCGGTGCGGTGCATGTACAGGTGGCGGTAGTCGCCTCGCTCGATGATGCCGTCCACATCCCCGATCAGCAGGCCCAGGTCCACCAGACCCTCCACCAGAGTTCGCAGGGCGGTGTCGTGCACCGCCTCCGCGGTGCCGCCGGGAGCCACAACGGCAACCGCAGCTTCCTGAGCCTCCAGCACCAAGCTGTAGAGCTCCCGCTGTTCCGCCGTGAAGCGGCCATTCACCGGGAAGGTACGGGTGATGTCACCGTTGTAGTAATCCTCCAGCGAACAGCCGGCATCGATCAGCAGCAGGTCGCCGTCCTGCAGCGGGGCCGTATTGGCGGTGTAGTGCAGCACGCAGGCGTTATCACCGCCAGCGACGATGGATCCGTAGGCCGGACCGCGGGCCCCGTTGCTGCGGAAATGGGCCTCCATCGCCGCCTGCACCTCGGCTTCGTTCATGCCCGGACGGGTGATCGATCGGGCCAGCTCGTGGGCTTCTGAGGAGATGCGGCAGGCCTCCCGCAAACGCTCCAACTCATGGGGCTCCTTGCGCAGCCGCAGGCGATGCAGGATCGGCGTTGGTGCCACCAGGCCCAGGGCCGCCGTCCCCATGCGGGCATAGGTGTCCAGTTGCCGCCCCCAGGCCGAAAGCACCATCGATTCCACCGATGTGTGGCGGCCCACCCGGAAGGCGATGGCTTCGGCACCGGCGAGGTACTCGGGCAGTTTTTCGCTCAACTGATCCAGCGGATGGGCCAGGTCCGCCCCATAGCGCTCCACCGCGCCTTCGGTGCCCCAGCGGAAGCCGGTCCACACCTCAGCCGCCGGGTCCTTGGGCTGCACAAACAGCACGTAGCGCTCGCCTTCCGGACGATGCGGCAGCAGCAGAGCCACCGCATCCGGTTCATCAAAACCGGTGAGGTAAAAGAAATCGCTGTCCTGCCGGAAGGGCCATTCACAGTCGGCGTGATGGGTCGCCAATGCCGCGGCCGGAATCACCGCGGCGGCAGCGCCGAGTTGCTCCATGAACAGGGCGCGACGACGCGCGTGGATGCCGGAGTCGAAACCGTTCACAGCAGCAGAGCGTTCAGGGGAACAGGATGGCAGTTAGCAAGGCCGAACTGGCCAGGGCCTCTACGATGCAAGGAGTTTCAGACGGCAATGAGCTCCGATCTCCTGGTGCTGTTGCTGCTGGTTTTGGTGGTGCTGCTGGGTTCGGCCCTCTGTTCCGGAGTGGAAGCCGCCCTGTTGACCGTGAGTCCAATCCGGGTGCACGAGCTGGCTGCCCGGGAACGCCCTGTGGCCGGGGCCCGGCGGCTGGCGCAGTTGCGTCAACGGCTGGGGCGCACCCTGTCGGCTCTGGTGATCGCCAACAACGGCTTCAATATTTTCGGCAGCCTGATGCTGGGCGGTTATGCCGCCTGGGTGTTCGAGCAGCGCAACATCAGCGGTGTGGCCCTGCCGGTGTTCTCGGTGGGACTCACCGTCCTGGTGATCCTGCTGGGGGAAATCCTGCCCAAAGCCCTCGGAAGCCGTCTGGCCCTGCCGGTGGCCCTGGCCAGCGCACCTCTGTTGCATTGGCTCGGCCTGGCACTGCGGCCGCTGGTGCTGCTGCTGGAACGGATGCTGCCGGCCATCACCGCCGAAGCGGAACTCAGCACCAATGAGGAGGAGATCCGTCTGCTGGCTCGCCTGGGCTCCCAGAAGGGTGAGATCGAAGCTGATGAAGCCGCGATGATCGGCAAGGTGTTTCAGCTCAACGACCTCACCGCCCGCGACCTGATGACGCCGCGGGTGGCGGCACCCACCCTGGATGGGAGCCTCAGCATCGAAGCCCAGCGGGCCAAGCTGATGAGCACCAACGACCCCTGGTGGGTGGTGCTGGGCGATCAAGTGGACAAGGTGCTTGGCGTGGCCAGCCGCGAGCGGGTGCTCACCGCCCTGTTGGAGAACCGCGGCCTGCTCACACCCGTTGACCTCTGCGAACCGGTGGAATACGTGCCCGAGATGATCCGGGCCGATCGGCTGCTGACGGGCTTCCGGCGCGACAGCGGTGGCGTGCGCGTGGTGGTGGATGAATTCGGTGGCTTTGTCGGCGTGATCGGTGCCGAATCGGTGCTGGCCGTGCTGGCCGGCTGGTGGCGCAAGCCGGCAGCATGAGCGGGATGCAACCCACCCCGCCCCATACCGTTGAGCGCTGCCAGCTGCTGCTGGAGCACTGGCGCAGTCAGCTTCAGCTGAGCCCACTGGACCAGGGACTGCTGGGGGGTGAATTGCGGCTGCTGGATCGTCAGCTGCAACGGCTGCAGCAACGACGCCTGCGCATTGCTCTGTTTGGTCGGGTGGGGGTCGGCAAATCCAGCCTGATCAATGCCTTGATCCGCCGGCCACTGCTGGCAACGGATGTCGCCCACGGCAGCACCCGCCATCAGCAGGCGGTGGACTGGCCCGTGGAGATTGCCGGGCTGACCAGGGTGGAACTGGTGGACACCCCCGGCATTGATGAAATCGATGCCGCCGGGCGGGCTCGCTTGGCCTCCCGCGTGGCCATGGGGGCTGATCTGGTGCTGCTGGTGGTGGACAGCGACCTGACCCGGGCCGACCTCGAGGCCTTACGCACGCTGCTGGAGAGCGGCAAGCCCCTGCAGCTGGTGCTGAACAGGAGCGACCGCTGGCCAGAGCAGGAACGTGCCGAACTGCTGCGCAGCATCCGCGCCCGGCTGCCGATGGATCTGCCGATCACCGCGGCAGCGGCAGCACCCCGCAGCCCCCAGATCCAGGCCGATGGGCGGGTGCGCAGCACGATCACGACGCCGCAGGTGCAGGATCTGCAGAAGCAGCTCTGCCGGCAGCTGGAGAACGAAGGCACCCTGCTGTTGGCGATTCAGTCGCTGCGCCAGGCCGACCGCTTCCAGAGGGCCTGCCAAGCACTGCGGCTGCAACAGCACCGCCGCACGGCCCAGAGCCTGATCGGTCGTTATGCAGCCGCCAAGGCCACCGGCGTGGCCGTCAACCCTGTAATGGCATTGGACATGGCCGGAGGCATGGCCTGCGACACCGCCCTGGTGCTGCAGCTCAGCCGTCTCTACAACCTGCCGATGACGCCAGCGGCGGCACGGCTGCTGCTCACCCGACTCTCCAGCCACAACGCCTTGTTGGGCGGGGTGCAGCTGGGGCTGGCGGCCCTCAAGCAGGCCCTGCTGCTGCTGGTGCCGGTGAGCGGCGGCGCCAGCATGGCCCCTGCAGCCCCGGTGGCCGTGGCCCAGGCCGCCCTGGCGGTGCATGCCAGCCGCCGAACGGGGCGTCTGGTGGCGCAACAGTTGCTGCGACGGCGCGGTGGACAACCCGGTGCGCTGTTACGCCGCCTGGCCGAACGAGATCCCGTGGTGCACCACTGGCTGTTGCGCTGGCCCAAAGCCCTGGAGCAGGATCTGCAACCACTGCTGCCCTGAGATGACCGCTGCTGCCATCGCTTTGCTGGGCACCAGCGCCGATCCACCCACCCGCGGCCATCAGGTGCTGCTGGAGGGGCTGTTGAACCGCTACGGCCAGGTGGCGACATGGGCCAGCGACAATCCCCTGAAACAGCACGATGCCCCCCTGGAGTTGCGAGCGATGCTGCTCGGCCAGCTGGTGCAGCAACTGCAGGATGAACGTCTCGAGCTGGCCCAGCATCTGAGCAGCCCTTACACCTTGATCACCTTGCAACGGGCCGCCCACCATTGGCCTGATCACAACCTTGTGTTTGTGGTGGGCAGCGATCTCGCTGGCCAGATTCCCCGCTGGAAACAGAGCGATTGCTGGCTGCCGCAGTGCCGCCTGGCCATCGCCCCCCGCAAGGGTTGGCCCCTCGAGGAGGCGACGCTGCAGGCCCTGCGCGATCTGGGCGGACAGGTGGAGCTGCTGGATCTGGAGGTTCCCGCCACCGCCAGTTCGCAACTGCGCCAGCAACCGAATCAAGCTCAGATCCCTGAAGCGGTGTGGCCGCTGTTGCTCCAGCACAATCTGTACGGCCTTTCGGGGAGCCTCTGCTGATGCGCATCGCCCTAGCGCAACTCAACCCCGTGGTCGGCGACTTCGAAGGCAACGCGAAGCGGATTCTGGAGGCCGTGCGCAGGGCAGAAGAGCAGGCTGTTGATCTGGTGCTCACCCCTGAACTCTCCCTCTGGGGGTATCCCCCTCGGGACCAGTTGCTCGAGCCCAGCCGCATCCAGCAACAGAACACGGTGCTGCAGTGGCTGGTGAACCAACTGAACAGCAGCGT
>CAJXPL010000015.1 GCA_913057985.1 uncultured Synechococcus sp. | reverse complement strand
GCTTCGCGGGAGCCATCCAGCATCTGACCGCTCAACGAACGGAACTGGGTGAGCAGATCCGCGCGGGCCTGCTCGAGGAACTGGGTCTGGCTTTCCTGGCTGCGCAGCTTCTCGGCCACCTCCGCCATCGACTCCGTGAGCTTTTCTTTCTCACGCCGCAGCTGATCCATCGCAGCCAGTGCACTGTCATGACCAGCCTTGAGCGCATCCCGCTCCTGGCTCACGCCCTCCAGTTGCGTGCGGCTCACCGCCGCCTGCTCGCCCGCCTGTTGCGCCTGCTGCTGTGCTGTCCGGAGTTCCGAGCTTTGCGCCTCCAGTTGCTGGCTGAATTGCGTCAGGCCCTGATCAGCCTTCAGCAGACGCTTCTCCAGCAGCCGGATCTCACCGGAGCCATCACCGCTTCTGCTGCGTCCAAACACCCGGCTGAGGATGAACCCAGCGATCAAGCCGGCGAGCACGCCGGTGATGAACAGAAGGGTGGGAGCCATCGCGCACTTAAACCATTCCCCTCAGGTTGCATCGATCGGCTGCAATTTGAATCCCTCAACCGGGGGAGACCTCAATGAGAATCTCCGAAGAACGCCACAGGCCTTTAGGCATCTCCCTCGGTTGCCTGAGCATCAAACCAAACTCGTCTGGCTGACCGAAGCAGGCCCGTTGACTCAGCAAAGTCTCAGAAAGAAATCACCCTTTCGGGAGAGGAAATAGTCTGGGTTTCCAGCGACATTGATTGCAGAGCTGCATCAACGGATGACTTCCGCGCAAAAGAATTTCGTACGCTCATCATTTTCTGAGGGTGTCACAAAGCTAGGAATTTCAATTCTGCAGACAGCGAAGCAGCCTGAAAGAATCTTTCGATCCGGCCGATATTTGGGGATTCCAGGCAGTAGCAAGCTGCAGAAAGATGTTATTGAAAGAATTTTAGCCACCCCAAGCGTTCAGGAGCTGCTGGCCAACAGGCCTTCACCACGATGGCCAGATTTGGAGCAAATGGCTGCGATGCCCAAAGGGAGCCTTGGATGGTGCATGCATCGCCGCCTTGAAAAGCTTGGGATTTCTTTTTTAGTTGATCAGTCGCAAATACCGGAATCTCAAACTGATGAAGAGTTTGCGTTAACCAGAGCTTTCCGGTTGCATGATATTCACCATACGATTCTTGGACTTCCGATCACAGTGGCCGGTGAAGCTGCTGCGACAGCGTTTTATGCAAGCACCGGATCAGTCCCCTCAGATATAGGAACTCTTACATCATGGATGCTGCGAGGTGCCTACGAACCAGGTGAGCGCAGGCTGATCTGGGATGCAATCGGTTTTGGCATTGCGGTGGGCCAAAAGGTTCCTGAACTGTTCTCGCCTCGCTGGGAAGAGGGCTGGGAAAAGTCGATCACCGATTGGCAGGAGGAACTGGGAATCAGCGAGCTCTTGAAAACGTCTCCTTTCCAGGATGAATTTGAAACCATCTATGGATTAAATATCGGATGATTGAGCTCTTAAGTTATTGGCATTTCACTACTGGAGGGGAAGCGAAAAACCATCACGGTTGCAACCAGACAGGCCCCGCCCCTGTGGCGGGGCTTGCCACTGTTCAAGGCTCAATGTTTCAGCTCCTGGCTTTCACCAGCAGAGCAGAGGTCTTACGAATTTCCTCATGGGAGATGCCATCAAACTTCAACAGACCCTCAGGCAGAGCCCGCCCACGACCATCTCCGGCGTTGACAGCATGGCCACTCGATGGAGCAAGAGGTGAGCCAGATCCTTCACCAGGTGGTTGAACCAACAAGTCCAAGGGCAATCACCAAGAGCCTGGGCTGATCAGCTCAACCCGGGAGAGGTGGCGATCACGGTATGAACGAAGTCAAGATTGAGGAAGCGTGCTGGGGTTTGAGCACATCACCGGTGTCAAGCCACCAGCCACCCATGACCCTGCTCCCTACTTCTGCTGTTGAGAACAACACCAGCCTGGGTGGTGATGTCGTCGGAGCTCAGCAGCCTGACCGGCATCCGTTTCAAAACACGAGGCGACGACTGCCACCGATACTCGAATTCTTAATAAACAGCGTTTAGCAGAAATCCTGATAACTTGCATTTATCTGAAAATCGAGTAAGCCATGGCCGCAGGCGAGCGGGTGATCCGCGTCCCTGCACAGTTGGGATCGCTCCTCAGGGGAGCACGACGGCAGCGGAATCTGAGCCAGCAGGAGCTGGGTGTGAAGGCCAGTGGAACCAGCCAGGCAAGGGTCTTCTAGCTCGAACTGCAACCGGGTCGCTTCACCGTGGATCGTCTCCTGCTGATCCTGGCCGCGCTCGTCATTGAACTGGTGATTCGGCCCCGGGAAACAGGCGACGAACTCACCGAGTGGTGATGGGCAGACCAACGCAGGCGCGCTCCCTGGCCGTATGGATAAATAGCGAACGGATCGGAACCTGGGTGCTGCCAGCCCGTAGGCCACAGAAGTTCATCTACGACCAGTCCTGGCTGAACTCCAGCCAATTCCGCCCGTTGACGTTGTCGCTGCCGGCAGGCATCGAGGCCACAACGCTCAGCGGCAAGGCCGTGGAGAGCTGGTTTGACAACCTCCTTCCTGACAGCGACGCCATCCGCTGCAGAGCCCAGACCCGTTTTCAAGCCGCCAGCACCAGTGCCTTCGATCTACTGGCAGCGGTTGGACGCGATTGTGCCGGCGCCGTGCAGCTGCTCCCGCCAGGCCAGGAACCCAGCGGCATCCATCGCATTGAGGCCCGGCCACTGAGCGACAGGGAGATCGGCCTGCGCCTGCGCGCCGTCACAGCAGCATCGGCTCCAGGATCTGTGAGCCCAGAGCCCGATGAACTCCGGCTCTCTGTGGCCGGTGCCCAGGAAAAAACCGCCTTCCTCTGGCACAACAACCAATGGTGTCTGCCGCTGGGCAGCACGCCAACAACCCATATCTTCAAGTTGCCGATGGGTGTGATCGGAGAAGGTCAGATTGATTTCAGCTCATCCGTGGAAAATGAGTGGCTCTGCAGCAGGTTGCTGAAGGCCTATGGGGTACCAGTTGCCGCCACGGAGATGGCCCGGCTCCACGGTGAGCACTGCCTGATCGTGCAGCGCTTTGATCGCCGCCTGCACTCCAGCGGCACCCATTGGCTGCGCCTGCCCACAGAGGATGTCTGCCAGGCAACGTCCACTCCAGCCATTAACAAATACGAGAACAGAGGCGGACCAAGCATGCAATCCATTGCTGCATTGCTGGCGCAATCTTCAGAACGCGGAGACCTAACCACATTTTTCAAGGCCCAGGTCTTGTTCTGGATGTTGCGGGCCATTGATGGCCACGCCAAGAACTTCAGCCTCTTCCTGAAGCCGGGCGGTCGCTTCCAGCTGACTCCTCTGTATGACGTGCTCTCGGCCTGGCCCGTGATCGGACGCCGCAGGGGCCAGTGGCCACAACAAAAGCTCAGGATGGCCATGGCTTGATTGGGAACAAAAAGCAGGTACGACGAGCCTCTTCAGATCACCAGCCGCCAGATGCTGATCACCGCAAAACGTCTTGGGCTGGGCGACGCCCAACCGATCCTCAACGACCTGATCGCCCAGACACCAACGGTGATCACCGAGGTGCAGAACCAGCTACCTGCTGCGTTCCCACACACGGTCGCCGAGCCGATCTTGAACGGGTTGCAGGTCTCCGCCACACAGCTTCAGCGCCAGATGAGCTAACGCATTCATCCAGATCAATCCCACGGCCTTGGAGCCACGGAAACGGGCACAACTGATCAATTTGAAACTCTTGAATATCGGCGACATCTGAAGATGAAGCCAGCAATCAACCCGGCCAGAACGCCGGTGATGAAGAGCAGCGCAGGAGCCATCGAGCGAGCGGACTATTCCCCTCAGATTGCCCTGGCCGATTGACGTTGTCCTCCCTCAATGGAAGGACCCGTGTGATCGAGCCCATGGCGCTGCCGGAAGGCATCGTTGCCACAACGCTATGCGGCAACACCTTGGAGACGCAATGTCGACCAATCCCAAGATCCGACCCAGCAGCGTTACTCGTCGCTTTCAAACAGGTCTCCAGTGCAGAGATCAGCTGGAGATCGATCCGTCACCTACGCAGACACGCTGGTCGTGAGGTCCTGGGCCGCTGACCTCTCAGTGCGACGAATCAACACATCAGCGGGAAGATCAAACGTCTCCACCAGCTTTCGGATCATCGTCAACGACAGCGAGCGTCGGTTGTTCATCACCTCTGAGATGCGCCCGCTGCTCCCAATGACTCCTTCCAGATCTTTCCGCGACAGCCCTCGCTGCTCAAGGACAAACTCAATCGCGGCGATGGGCTCAGGTGGGCCGATGGAGTGATGCTTGGCCTCATAGTCATCAACCAAAACAGTCAGAACTTCAAGCTGGTCCCGTTCAGGGCTGCCTGACGCTGCATCCAGGCAGCGATCAATCTCCTGAAGCGCAAGCTCGTAATCAGCTTCGTTGCGAATGGGTCTGATCGGTTGCATGGGATGTCTCAGATGATTGAAGCGTCGACCTTGTCGTACTCGGCATGACTGCCGATGAATCGGATAAAGATCACTTGGAAGTCGTCGTCCACTTTGACGATCAAGCGGTATTTGTTGCCGCTGATGTTGAAGACAACCCTGTTGTTGGCAAGAAAACTGGCAATGGAAAACTTGGCCTTAATCTCCTGTGGATGTCTCCAAGTGGCGGCCTTGGCGAGGGCGTGCCAGGCCTTGAGGGGTTGTTCAGCATCACCATGACCCGACTCCCAGAACTGCACCAAGGTTCTCTTGGCGATGACGCGCACACGACTTTGCGACTCCTCCCATTACGGGAGGGAAAGAGCCTTCTGCCGAATACCCAATGTCCATGCATGCAATGCATGAAGCTGAATCGTTGACAGGACTGAGATCTCGCCCAGCCTGAAGCGGCGGGTTTCACCGCCGACCCACAACTCTTCAGCGTCCCTTGCCGGACCCTCTGGTGAGATTGATCAGCACCAGAACAATCCTGGCGTCTGCGCGACCTAATGTGGTCACATTGTCAGAGACGGCCATGGCAGATGTAGTCACAAGACAGGTGTCGGTGCGGGATCTCAAGACCCACCTCTCCGAATGGCTCGGCCGGGTGCAGGCCGGTGAGGAGGTGGAAGTCACCTCACACCGCAAACCGATCGCCCGCATCACCGCTGTGAAGCCAGCGGACTCAGGGATCAGCAGCCCGATGCAAAAGGCGATTGATGCCGGTGTGATCAGTTGGAACGGTCAGAAGCCCAACTTGCCCCCTCCCGTGAAGTTGCGGGGGCAAGGGAAGTTGCTGAGCGACATCGTGATTGAGGATCGGGGTTGAGCTGGTGATCCTTTTTTGTGACACCAGTGCCTTGATGAAGTTGCTGGTTGACGAAGCCCAATCAGAGCAGCTGCGGCAGATCAGCACCACTGTTGATGCCATCGGGGTTTGCAGGATCACCTGGGCCGAAGCAATGTCAGCTCTGGCTCGCATCCAGCGGGAAGACCCGGTCAGCGACGAAGATCTCGAACAGGCTCGCCAGCACCTGGTCCAATCCTGGGAGACCTTCACCATCGTTGAAGTCAGCCAGCCATTGGTGGAAACAGCTGGGCGATTTGCTGATGCCTTCGCCCTGCGTGGCTACGACAGCGTGCAGCTTGCAGCGGTCCATCAGTTGCATGAGCAGTTTGCGCTTCCGCTCACCTTCGCCTGCTTCGACCGGCGACTCAATCAGGCCGCCAAGCTCTTGAAACTGGAGGTCCTTTCGTGACAGAGACGGTCTGAACGCTAAAGGCTTAGCTGTTGTGTCTCACCAGGTTGGTCAGCAGAGCAGCTCAACGAGTCGCTGCTGGGGTGAGCGCCAGCCGAGGGCTGAGTGCTTCCTGAGCCAGTTATAGATCGACAGATAACGGGGTAGCCAGCGGTTGCGCTCCTCAGAGTTCGGGAAGGTCATGGCATAGGCCCATTCCTTGCAGAGTGTCTGAATAAACCTCTCGGCCTTCCCGTTGGTTCTGGGCGTGTAGAGGGCCTGGTGCGGATGTGCCGCAACCCCAGGGTGCAGCAGGCCTTGGCGAACGCTTTGGAGACGTACGCAAGCCCGTTGTCACTCATCACCCGCCGGCACTCGACGCCCTGACCGTTGAACCAGGCGACGGCTCGGCTGAGAAAGCCGATCACCGTTGGCTTCTGCTCATCCGCCAACACCTCGACGTAGGCGAGGCGTGTGGCGTCATCCACAGCCACGTGAACCTTGTCGTAGCCGACGCCGTAGGAGCGGCCCTTTTGGCGATCACCGGTGATCCGGTGGCCCACCCGGCGGAAGCGGGCCAGGGACTTGATGTCGATGTGGATCAGGTCGCCCGGACGCTCCCACTCGTAACGCTGCACGCGTGGTTACTGCTTCGCAGAAGCGCAAGCGCTAGGGATCCAGGTTCCGCAGTCGACCCAGACCCAGTCGGCTGAGAGCACGGGCGGCTGTGGAGAATGGGGCCTGCAGCAGCCTGGCGATGTGGCGCAGGTGGAGTCGCTGGTGCCGGAGATCCACCGCCTGCGTCACCTTGCAATCAACGATCAGGGCATGGCGGTTGTCCATCAGCACATGGCCCCGGTAGCTGGGCATTGCCGGGTGGGCATTCGATTTCCGGGCCAGTAGGCGTCGGGATCCGTGCTGGAGCGATGGGTCTGGTTGCTGAGCTTGATGCCTCGGAAATCACCCTTGGCCCTCTTCCTGCCGGGCTTTGGAGCGCCAAAACCCTCGCCGGGGCCTGATGGCGGCGGCGGTGGATCGTCCTCTCCGTCGATCCGCTCCAGCGAGGCATGGGACGCCCAAGCCTGCAGCAGCGTGCCGTCCACCGAGAAGTGCTCATCGCTGAGCAGCGGTTTCACCTCCGGTGCCCCCATCAGCTTCTCCAGAAACCGACCCATCACCTCGTCATTGAGAAGCCTTTCTCGGTTCTTGGTGAATGTGGTGGGATGCCAGATCGGATCATCCGGGCTCAGCCCCACAAACCAGCGAAACAGCAGGTTGTAGTTGAGCTGCTCCAATAGCAGCCCTCCGATTGGATCCCGTAGAACGCCTGCAGCAACGAGGCCAGCAGAAGCTGCTCGGGTGGCACCGATGGCCGGCCTTCTACGGCGTAGAGCTCACAGAACTTGGGATTGAGCCGATCAAGGGCCTGATCGGCAATCTTCCTGATCTGCCGCAGCGGATGGCTGGCTGGGATCCGCTCCTCAATCGACACGTAGGGGAACAGGGAGCCGCTGCGCTCCCGCTGACCTCGCATCTCAGCTGGGCAGATGACCCATTTTCGCAGAGACAGCGGGGTTTTTCAGCAAACTCCTAAGCAGTGGACTTGGTCAAAGCAAACAAACGAGAAACAGAAGGAGTACGACCATAATCAAAAAGAGAAATATAAATCATAAAAATAAGTATTGGATAAGACAATAAATCCTTGGCTAAACTACCTTCAAAAAAAGATGAGACAAAAATGACGCACAAAGGTGAAAATCCAAAAAACAAACGTTGAACATATTGGTAATTCATTGGACTAAAACTAAGAAATAAAATTAAAGTAACTGGAATGAATAACGCAAAGAAACCAAGAATGCCGCCATGTGCAAATAAATAAAGAAGAGAATTTTCGCTAAATCCTGGATTGTCAACGCCAAGAAAGAAATTGTCAACCCCAACCTGGAATAGATGTAACCAAGCATATGAACGTGTATCATACAATGAAAAAGTTCTGTATAGATCATTCGGTTCTGAGCTGTTCTGAAAAAGAGCACTTCCAAAAAACAAGAAATAAAAGACAAGTATCAAGAAAACAAGAAAAAGTAAACGTTTTGGCTTAAAATTTAAAAAGAATAATGCAATAACAAGGGAGACAAAAGAAGTTCTTGAACCGGTCAAAAAAATAAAGTACAAAGAAAAGGAAGCTGGTATTAAGTAGAGGAAAGATCTAAATGAAACAATTTTAAAAGAACTAAACCTAAGCTTATACAACAATTCTTGCAAGATAATTACAGAAAAGAGCGCATAGGTAACCCCAGCAAAATTAGGATGAGCAAAAATACCAAAAAAACGTCTACCCTCTACGACTAAAACTTGAGGAGCCAGAATATAGAGAAAAAAGGTTGTATACAAGAACAGAGAAATAAATTGTAGTATCGCCTTCTTGATAAAAATGATTGATTGAAGAAAATCTTGCTTAAAGCAAAAACGGAGAAATGAAAGGAAAAAATAAATTGAGAGCCAGACAGTAACATCCACAAAGTCGGCTGATGACCATGAATCTCGTAAAAGAGGTCCAATCAAGGTCCTAAAAGCTAATAATGAACAAACTAAAAAAAGAAGGCGTGAATTATTCAGAAACGAAATATTTTTTTGAAGCGCTAAGAAAGGACCGGAAAGCAGTGAAACAACTAATAGAAGAATGCCTAAGTTTCTTGAAAGTCCAACAAACGGACGAAATAATTGAATGGTACTATCATCAAAAGCGGAGGCAATGGTTGGACTAGAATAAGCAATAAGGGATATTGATAATAAAATACCAAAAAGATAAAAACGCAAACCGGAAAGAGTAACCATGTTATGCGAAAAAATGCAAAATTTAAACAACAATTAGTAGATAGATCAAGCAAATAGGTGGTGATACTAGATTTTTCATCCAATTTGCAAGGATAAAGCCTTTAAAACAATAAAAAACTCAATATCTAGAGAAAGATTGTGCAGCTAGATATTTTTCTTGCTCAGTCGTAAAAAAAACGAGTTCGGCATCTCGTAGGACTCTATATTCAAATAAATGCCAAAAAATTGTCTTTTTGAAATGCTTAAAAGGATATGTTTTTTTGAACCATGGGTCTAACATACCATGAGTGTAGACACAATAAGGAATATTGGTACCTTATAGTGCTCTCCAGGTAGCGAATCCATGGTATGTCCATAGTCCCTCAATAATAACGACAACAAAGTTTAACGCATAATTTTTAATAGATCGTACAAGTCCTTTCTTATAGCCAAACTTAGATGAAACAGGGCCCAAACATATAATATCGCCATTTAAATCATCAGACCAATCACAATCAGGTGTGTCAAAACATATAACCTTGGTAATGCATCCGAGATCACGCATGTGTTGGTGAATAGAACGAATGCCTTGGGCAACTCCACCAGCAGTTGCGTCCATGGTACGAACTACACGTAGAATTTTCATAAGTTAAAGGGAAGAAAATACTGAATCAAATTCTTGAGAATAAGTAGTCTTATGTATGTTTTTTGCAAAAGCAAATGCATTCATACGTGTACTGGTCAAAACATCAGTGTTGGCGTATAAGTATTTTAATACGCATAAGAGATCAGCTTTGGAGTTTTTCTTGTACATGAAACCATTGTATCCATGTTTTATATAATTAGGCTCAGGCCCGCTATGCTCGCGTATAGATGAATGAGTAATGGGACAAAGACCAAGCGCCATATAATGCAAGATGCTCAGTCCAGCATCTCCAGGATAAATACCTATATGACACTCTCGAGCAACATCTAAAATTTCTTTGCCATAAATTGCTCCATAAGAAATAATAAAATCGTGTTCTACTTGAGAGAAATCTGAAATGAGATGTAGCTCAAAGGAATGACTATGATCTAACAGTGAAAGAGTTTCCACTAAAAAGTCTAAACCGCAATTATTTCTATAACGCCCAATGAAAAGGAGTTTTAATCTGAATGAGTTAGACGGTTTCGAGAGTGTTATCTTTGGGGTTGAGAATATATCTAAAGATTCAAGAGATTCAAACCTATTTGGAACTACAAGAACCTTGGGGCTACTATTATAAGGATAGTCTAAGCCGATTTCTGAATAGGATATATATTTATCAGAAATAGCTAACCAATAAAAAGCAATTACTTTTCCAGCTACAGACGTGGGTGATTTCTTGAAATTAGCTTGGCCATGCACAACAACCTTTAAGTGAAATAATTTAGATATAAGCGTAGACAGAACAATTCCCGCATGAGAAGTATACGCAGGCGAAAAAAGAATGACACGTCTATAATTAGATTTTGCTTGACACAAGAAAGCAATGAATGCTATTATCCACTTTATAAAACTTCCATCAGGTATATTTTTATAGGTAAATTTTGGAGCTGAACATCGAAGATCAAATATGCCAAAAATAGAATACCGATCAATTAAAGCCTCAAAAACTTGAGATCTATATGAATACAGTCGGGGCTGTAATACTATTAAAGCTGTATCGCATGTGTCACGCATAATAATTCAATAAGAGGTCGGTGCGACAGTCAAGGAAAGCAAAGGGAATCAAATATAGAACAATTAAATGTAATCCCGAATGCAGAACAAAGCAATCGGGTGTTGAAGAGTGAGTATCAGAAAGCATCACATATTTCTCTGTATTCATCAACTAAATTCAAGGAAGACGGTGCTTTTAAATGATTCTCATAAATATATTGCTGAGAAGTTGGATGATCGCAAGCGTCGATTAAATCTTGCAGGGCACCTTCCAAATCGCGTTGGGAATTAGGATTAATATACGTTGCATGATTTTCTAAATAATCAATTGGTCCCCCCTTCGATGTAGTCAAGATATGACATCCCCAATAAGCCGCATCTAAAGCTACAAGGCCAACTCCTTCAAAAATACTTGGTAAAGCAAAGATTTTTGCAGTCTTCATCTCATCAATAACTTCCTGCTTCGATAATCTGCCAAGATACTTGATATTAGAATGCGTTTTCTCAATACGTAATAACCAATCTTGAAAATCATCATCTGAAATTGAACCTGCAAGTCGAAGTGGATATTTTAATGAAATCGCTGCTTTAACAAGCCGTCTCACATTTTTTCGCTTTTGTGATATATGACTTAAATGAAATATATGCTCAGATTTAGAATTAGGGAGATTTATAGCATTAGATGGCTTATCGGAATAATCGCAGGGTATTGTGGCAATTTTACAATTGATATTGCTGGAAAGGCGAGCTATTGAATTTTTTTCATATGTTGATCTAGCCAATGTAAGATCACTTGCAATTAATGTCTTGCGAAGAACTTGATGATTCGTTAAAGATAGACCATAAGATGGTAAACGTGCAGACAAATACTGAAGTGAACCATATACACTATCGATAATTGGTGATACGACAATTTTCAAACCTCTTTTCTTTATGCTTGAGATCTGAGAGTATGTAGCATTAGTATATTGGAAGAAGTGAACAATATCATAATTCTCCCAGACTATTTCCTCATGAGGAATGGCAAAGTCAACATAATGGCCAATTTCTTCTAGTCCTTCCTTCCACCGTATTGCTTGTTGTACTACACCACTATAAATATTTGAATAAAGAGTAGTCTCGGCTAAAACATATAAAATTTTCATTTTTTCTTGAGTTCAATCATCGTTTCACTTAAAGGCTTTCTGGCTGACTCACAAACTCTATATTTTTCAGGGTAATGGCCAACACCTATCATCATAATAATATTTTCATTAATAGGAATTTTGAACTTGTTCCTAAACGCAGAATCTCTTCCAGGGCCTCTGCTCCAGTTTAAAGGGCATGCACCTAAATTTACACTATGAATTGCCAACAAAAGATTCATCGAAAACATACCACCATCTATCCAGTTTTGATAGCGTTCAGAACTATCATGAAATGCTAAGAGATCTGAAGTAATGATCAATAGACAGGGAATCCGATGGCCAAAACCTCTATTGCCAGATTGAAATTCTAAAGCATAATCAATTAACTGGCGGTCATTTATTATATAATAGCATTTCCAAGATTGTCGATTGCAAACAGATGGAGTTGTTCTTGCCAAATTAATTGCTCTTGATAAATCATTAATATCAACTTTTTGATTGGTAAAACTTCTTAGACTATGACGGGTATTAAAAAAAGACTCAGCGCTCTCAAAACTAGTGGAAAAAGAAAAATTTGATTTTTTGGCCGATTCTATATAACCTTTGTAGTCTGTTGGTTCGTGAGAATCATAAGTAAATGCGTCTAACAACAGCTGTATTTTATGGGAAAGAGCTAAAGGTATATCTGACTGGTCCCTATAATTAGTTAATACAGTTAAACCTATTGATTCATGGAAACCAAGTTCTTGATTCTTTGGCTTGCTTTCATAAAATTTAATCAACTCATGAGCAGCGTTTTGACCGGCATCTACTCGTCTATCGCTAAAACTCATACACTTTTCTAGTTTATGATAAATCCTTACGGCCAAATATTCCCTGTACTTTAAGTTAGTTGATTTTTTCCATCCTCCATATCTAAAAAATCTATTAAAATCATAGTAAAAGCCGTATAAAATTCTAAGACTGCTTTTGAATGTTGTCATCTTAATAAAAGTGAAGTGTGCAGAAAAGGCGGGATTAGTATTATTCTCTTTAAGATAACACAGGAAGAGCGTTTTTAGACAATTTGATGTTGGTTAACGAATTTGATGTTGGATTTATAACCAAAAGACGAGGATGGAGCATAGACTTCTAAGATAGGGAATACACAAATGGATCAAAAATAAGCATACGAAAAGAGGGCTTTTGCTTAGGTGCTTTCGGAAAAATATTGCATCTTAAGATTTCTGTAGGAAGAGTGCTTGCAAGGAGAATGCGGGTTGAGAACTTGAATTCCTAACGTGTTGCATCAAAATCAGATCGCTTTTAGCAAGCGATTTTAGAAGTTCTGTGGTTTAAAAAGTACGGCGATGACTATCGCAGCTTCGAAAATAATATCTGATCTACATTAACCATTGCTTTAATTGCGACATTTGTGACAAATGACAAAACTCACGGCAGCAAGATACTCCCACAACTGCTGGAGCCTGAAAACGAGAATGACGTTATCTATGCTGATTCCGGCATTTAAGTGAATGCCTTGAAGATATACTGAACTTCAGCGGATTAAAAAGCCTGATTCATGAAAATGGCAAAGCATTAAGGTGGCTTAGCAAAGACGCTCAAGACACAACCGGATCCAATAAGGACCAAAACATGAAATTAAAAACTTATTGGAAAACATTTTCGTATTCATGAAGTCAATAGGAGAAGACTACTAGAACGATTGGGCTGGCAAGAATGGACTTATATTGAAAATATAAAGTTCATTTACAACTTACTCCGATATCGCCAGCATACTTCTTCCCAAACCCTAGTTACATAATACTTAAAAAACCTCTTAATCTGCTCGCATTGCTAAATCAGATTATCATGCACTTGCACAAACTTTTAGTCTCTGTAGACGGCTTTATCAGGCAGATGAAGGCTTGCAAGAAACAACTTTCAAGGTGCCAACGACAATAAACAACCAAACTAGGTTATTTTTAATATAGCTGCAAATAGGCCTTGAAGGAATTAAATTTCAAAATGGCTCGTACTTTTTAAACAAATAAAACTTATATCAAAACAGATGACAACCGATAAACATGGGAAAATACAATATTCACACTCTTGATGGCCTTCAAGCTAGTTTTTGCAGTAACGCATGGGTGGTTATTAAAAATTTTTTACCACCTGCGAATAAAACATAAATTCCAGAAACTCAAGAATGTTAGATTATATTCCCAAGGGACTTAATATTTTTACCTGATGCAAACAAGTAAAACAAAGAGATCAAAGATGCAAATAGAATGTAGACAAAGAGGTCAATATTTGTTCCCTCTACGACCATTTTATTGAAGAAATATGAATAAAGAATTAGCGCAGAGGTTCCTGTTATAAAATATAAACCATGAGCTTTGATGAAATTATTATTTATTAAACTCAATCTTGAATAATTGCTAAAAGGTCTAGCGGCCTTGTCGTAACCTAATTGCGAAGCTAACAACCTCTGGGAACATAAACACAGAAGGAGTAAAAGCTCTTTTTTCAAAACTACCCCAATGTAGAAAAATATAGGTATAGTACATACCTGGATAATCAAAAGATTTACCAAATCTCTCCATCTGCCTTGAGCTATTAATGCAGTAGAATACAGTTGGCTTATAATACGATATGGCAAGACTAAAGATATAGCTATCAATATTAAGTTGGAAGAAAGCCATTTTTCACCCCATACTAAATAGGATATGACTGGCAAGAACAAAAATATCAATACACAAAATAATTTGGATATATATAGACCCTTTTGAGAATAGGAATCTAAGACGACAAGATTCCAACCGTTGGACTTAACTTTTTTAGAAACAATTGATAAAATATTTTTGTCAATTAATTGCGTTACTGCTACCGCCAAACCTCCAAGCAAGGTTATAGAGAAAACATAATTCCCAAAAAAGCTTTCAGAAGTGAAATTACTAATCAGAAGAAGCTCGCCTCGACTTGAAAAGGCCAACAAAAATCCGTATAGAATTGAATTTTTATACGCAAAAAAAGCCTTAAATGGGTTTGAATTAAATTTCTCGAGCAATAAAGTGCTAAAAGTTTTTGAATACAAAAGTATTCTAGTAATAAATTCTAAAATTGTCGCACAAGCTATTGAGAGATAGCCCAGACCCAAGACTGCAAATAATGAAATAAAGCAATGATAAATTAAACTTGTAAGTGAAGATTTAAGAGCTATTGACTTAAATTTACTTGAGATAAGGTAAGTTGATTCTAAAAAGAAAGAGGCATTTATTAGGGGAAGTGAAAAAGCTGTGATTATGATTACTACCCACGCATTTTCAAATGATCTGAGAGCATTAAACCCATAAATAAGTATCAAGCACGAACCTACAGATGAGAGCAATATATCATCGTAAAATAATTTCTTTAAATATCTATCCCCATTTTCATTTTTTCCAGCGACTATTATTTTTTTAATTCCATTATTTGTAAAACCGGAGCTAAAGAGCTGGGCTACGTTAACAATTCCGATAATTTCAAAATCTCTTATTGTGAGGAAAAGTCCACAAACATAAATAGAAAGGAATGCCAATCCTCTATTTATAAATATTGAAACCAAAGACCAGGCAAGATCTTTATAGTTTTTGGAAGAGAAATATCGCTTTATTGACAAGATTTGAGATAGAGATTGTTCAGATAATCAGACATATCCAATGATATGTCTCTCGATTTTAACGTTTTAATTTTACCATTTAACTCATTAACCATAAGCAGTAAAGCTTTATCATCAATTTGAAGAAAATCGATACACTCAACATAATCATTTACATTATAAAAAATAGATTCATTTTTTATCCATTTTACCATTGAGTGCGCTTTTTTTCCATAAGCAATAAATATAGTAGAAACACCAGATGTAAAACTATTTAGACATGCATGCATACGTGCACCAATGACTAAGTCAAAATTTTTGATTTCAGATGTTACAGAACCAAGATTTAGTTTATCGTCAATGACTTTGACCTTATATTTAAACTCTGGTTTAATATAGTTAATTAGAGTTTTAATAGACTCTCTATCGTCCAAATTAGGATTTCGGTTTTCATGGCATACATGAGGAAATAAAGTTATATTAAAGCCAGATTGAATAAGTTTCTCAATGTTTGACGCAAAGTTTTTTAAAAGTATTTCTTTTTTTTCACTTTCTAATTTAAGCATAAAAGGGGAAAAGTTTATTCCAATATTTTTTATTTGTGGTGGCAGTCTAAAATTTATATAAGGCCTCAATTGAAAAATGGGATCAGGATAAAAGAAAATATTTTCTTTGATACCAATTTTATCTAAATACACGACAGTTTCAGGATCTCTTACAAATATTTTTTGAAATCTCTTTAAATGAAGCATAATTAATGCCCTATTTTTGTCGGTTAAGTTCTCTATGCCTTCCATATTGGCGCCATACATTATTATTGGTATATTATGTCTAGTTGCATATAGCTCATAGCCGATTTGATCGACAGGAATAATTTTCCTTAAGTCGTATATATCTCCACCTATTGATACCACTAAAGTGGACAACAAAAATTTATCTGAAGAAATTCTTGGTGTATAATGAGAAATAAATTTATCTATTTTTCTTAGCAAAAATCTCCTAAAAGTTTTAAGTAAGCTTGTCTGTTCAAATTGTATATTTGAAATATCAGAGAACAGCATTTCATCATGCTTTTTAGTCTTTGTTGGAAGTATAATATTAGTTTTTGGATTGTAATTTTCTCTTAAAAATTTAATAGTTCCTCTTATAATGATTTCACATCCGATATTTGAGCTATTTAGATCAGTGAGTAAAATGTTCTGCATTGAAAATGGGAAATTAAGATTAATAAGATTTAGAGATACAACTATCTCCTATCTGCTTCATCTAAGTGCAGTTTTAGCAATAACCTGGCAAAGGAAACAAAAAGACTTTCAACATCAATCATCATAATCTTAATTAGAAAACAAAAATAATTATGCTAATTTTAGATATTTGAACTCAGCTTTCAAGCTTTTTTTAGTTGTGTGTTTCCGCAGAAACATTGATTAGTTATCTTATTGGCGTAAAGAAAAAGTTTTAAATAAATTTTTCCGATAAATAGTTTTTACCCTATTTGTGGCAAAGTCTTTGCGATTTTAAACCAAAAAATCATCATAGATATATTTTAATCGCACAATAGATTAACAATAATAAAAGTAGATCAATCTGATGCTTGATCAGGAGCGAAGCTTGTGTTCCTTTAATTCATCACGGAACAATTTTACCGTCTCTATCAAGCCTTCGTTCAGTGGGATACTGTATTTCCAGCCTAGTGATGCCAAACGACTTACATCTAATTGCTTTTTTGGAGTTCCGTCAGGTTTACTTGTATCCCATTGAATATCACCGTTAAAGCCAACTGTACGGGCAATTGATTCTGCTAGATGTCGAATGGTCAAATCTTCACCGGTTCCAACATTGAGAAAATGAGGCTCATTCGCTGTAGGTCTCCAGTTTTCTAAAGCAAAAACACAGGCGTCACCAAGGTCATCAACATGAAGGAATTCTCGCAATGGAGACCCAGTTCCCCAACACGTGACAACTTTGGCTCCTGAGTCTTTTGCTTCATAAAAGCGACGGATCAATGCCGGCAGCACATGGCTATTTTTTGGGTGATAATTGTCTCCAGGACCGTACAAGTTGGTAGGCATCAAGCTGATCGCATCAAATCCATACTGTTTTTTTAGTGATTCACACAGCTTGATTCCTGTGATTTTTGCGATCGCATACCACTCGTTCGTGGGCTCTAACGCTCCAGTGAGTAACGACTCCTCTTTAATTGGTTGTTGAGCAAGCTTTGGGTATATGCAACTACTGCCTAAAAAAAGAAGACGCCTCACACCAGCCTTCCAAGCACCTTCAATCACATTGTTCTGAATTCTAAGATTTTCCAACAGAAAGTCAGCTGGGTAGGAGTCATTGGCATAAATTCCACCAACTTTAGCTGCCGCTAAAACAACAACATCAGGTTTGTTCTCTTCATACCATTCATTCACTGCATTCCCATCCAAAAGATCCAATTCTTGCCTCGTTGGGGCCAACAAAACTCCACTTTTTGCTTCATCGCCATAGCCCTTTCTAAGTAACGCCCTACAAATGGCACTTCCTGCCATGCCCCTTGCGCCGGCTACAAAAATTCGATCTTTCGTGGTAATAAAATTACTCAACTTTTTTCTCCAGCTGCCCTGATTGCCTCAGGATTGGTTGGAGGATTTTCCATCGAGCCCACCACATTGAATCCTTTCAACTTTAAATAGGCCTCTTTTTTTGCTTCCTCTTGGTCTTTAGCAACCATCTCACTAACTAACTGTTCCAAAGTTGTGGTTGGGGTCCAACCCAATTTCTCCCTTGCCTTTGTGGGATCTCCAAGCAATGTTTCTACTTCCGCTGGGCGAAAATACCGCGGGTCAATTCTAACAACAACTTCTCCAGTGCTGCGTATTCCCCTTTCTTCCAATCCTTTTCCTTCCCACTTGATCTCTCCCCAACCAAGCTCCAATGCTGTCAGCTCGATAAACCTACGGACACTTTCTTGGCGACCCGTAGCAATCACAAAATCCTCCGGTGGGCCCTCCTGCTGAAGCATCCTCCATTGCATCTCAACGTAATCCCTGGCATGACCCCAATCCCTTAGAGAATCAAGATTCCCCATAAACAGGCATTCATCTAAACCAGCATCTATCCGTGCAAGACCCCTAGTAATCTTGCGCGTAACAAACGTTTCTCCGCGCCTCGGACTTTCGTGATTGAATAATACTCCGTTGCAGGCATACATCCCATACGACTCGCGGTAGTTAACAGTAATCCAATAGGCATATAACTTAGCTACTCCATAGGGGCTGCGCGGATAGAACGGCGTGCTCTCCTTCTGAGGAATCTCCTGTACCAAACCGTATAGCTCACTGGTGCTGGCCTGGTAAATCCGGGTCTTTTCTGTCAGACCCAGAATCCGAACCGCTTCCAGGATCCGCAACGTACCGAGGGCATCGCTGTTGGCGGTGTATTCCGGCGCCTCGAAACTCACCGCCACATGGCTCTGGGCGCCGAGGTTGTAGATCTCATCCGGCTGCACCTGCTGGATGATCCGGATCAGGTTGGTGCTGTCGGTGAGGTCGCCGTAGTGCAGCACCAGGCGTGGGTCTGCCTCGTGGGGATCCTGGTACAGATGGTCAATCCGATCGGTGTTGAAACTGCTGGCCCGGCGTTTGATCCCATGCACCTCATAGCCCTTCTCCAGCAGCAGCTCCGCCAGGTAACTCCCGTCCTGCCCGGTGATGCCGGTGATCAGGGCGGTTTTGGAGGCGGGGGTGGGGGACATGAAGGGGTGTTCGGGGATGGTGTTGGGATATGAAGACTTTGGTGCCTGACCTTGGTGCCTGACCTTGGGCCAGCCGGGTTTGCCTCAAGCCTTCGGTTCCAGACCACGATAGTGGCCTGCCACCAGAAACTTCTCACGCAGCAAGCTCACCACCTGGCTCTGGCCAAACGAAGCAAAGGTGACACCGTCGGCAGGTACCTCCAGTGTCCAGTCCTGAAAGTCGAAGGGCGTGCTCACAAAGGCGTAGGGCGTCAGCACACCCACGCATGGGGCTTCCTGAGGCACTCGGGCTGAGGGCACCTCAAAGGCCTGAATCCCGTGCTGCCGCAGCTCACGGCCCAGGGCCTGACTCACCGCAGCAGTGCTGCAAGCGAAGGCCGCGTTCGGTGTGGATCAGCACCGAATAGGAGGTTTGCTAGCGGTGAATGCACCGCCCCTCAGGCAGTGGTGCCCCCTCGAGCAAACGCCAAGCATGGAATGCGCGCTCGGCCAGCACGGTGGCCAGGGAACGCGCGGCGTAAAACAGCTCCCTCGTATCCGCTGCACTGAAGCGCGATCCGTTAACCAGGGGCGGATAGCGAAAGGGGGCATAGAAACTTCAAGACGTCGTCCAGGCACAACACATCTGCCTGCGGTCACAGCGGACGGGAGCAGAGCTCAACCGTCTCGGCAGTGACATGTTGAATTAGATCTTCGCATGGCTCTGGCGAAGTCTCCAGCAGCTTCAGCCGAAATGGATCAGGCGCTTTCAGGCCGAAGCGAGAAGAGAGAGGGGGGGGGGCAAGGGAGCCCATAGGAACGATATTGCATCAATAATGCATGCATATTGCAACGATATCGTTCCTCAGCCGTCTCTCCATGTTCTTGCTTGCAGCTCTGCCAATTTTTAACAGCAACCTGCGGATGGAACTGCACTGATCGCCAACCTCCGATTCGATAACCCAGCCCCTAACGACAAAAGAAAGGTGGCTTGATCGGCAGCAACACATGCCTGGAGTAACCACCAGACGAACGCCTAACGGGGAATTGGTGATTCGCTCCACGAGAGCACCCCCTGCGCTACTGGGATGTGAATCTCCATGGGAGCCGCTGCCTTCTGGAGGCCATGCAGACCCATGGCTGCCACACCCTCGTGTTCAGCAGCAGCGCCACGCTCTACGGCTACCCAGAGGCCGTACCGATCTCAGAGACAGCTCCCATCGCTCCGATCAACCCCTACGGCCACACCAAAGCCGCTGTGGAGCGGATGCTGGCCGACTTACACGCCAGTGCCCCGGACTCCTGGCGGATCGCCTGCCTGCGCTATTTCAACCCAGTTGGCACCCATCCCCCTGGCCGCATTGGCGAAAACCCGCTGGGCATCCCCAACAACCTCTTTCCCTTTGTGAGTCAGGTGGCCGTGGGCCGCAGAGCACAGCTTCAGGTGTTCGGCGGCGACTGGCCCACCCCCGATGGCACGGGCGTGCGTGATTTCATCCACGTGATGGATCTCGCCGAAGGGCACCGTGCCGCCCTGGACTGCCTGCTGGCGGAAGCACCGCAGCTGCTCACCCTCAACCTGGGCAGCGGCCAGGGACAGTCCGTCCTCGAGGTGGCGCAGGCCATGGAAGCCGCCAGCGGCCGTTCCATCCCCTGTGCAATCACCGATCGTCGGCCTGGCGATGCCGCCATCAGCGTCGCCGATCCCAGACAAGCAGCTGAGCGACTGGGTTGGCGCACCCAGCGAAGCCTTGAAGACATCTGCCGGGACGGTTGGGCCTGGCAGCAGCAAAACCCTGAGGGGTATGCCTGACGGGATCAGTTGGTGTTGATCAAGCGGAACAAGGTCCAGATCTGCACCAGCCCGCCAATGGGCTGACTCACCGCGTTGATGGCATCACTGGCACGGGCCAGGGTGCTGCGGTTCACCTTCACCGAATCCCCATCGCGCAGCGGCGGGTTCTTTTCATTCGAAGCGCCCTCATCCAAGTCAATCTTGAATTTTTTGAGGGTGGCACTGCCGTTGCGGTTGATCCGCACCAGCTCCACATTGCCGGTACTGGCCCGCCAGTTCTTCGGGCCACCAGCGGCTAAAACAGCCTGAACCAAAGGCGTGTTGGCCTGCAGCTCAACCCGTCCTGGATTCTCCACCTCGCCGATCACATTCACCGTGATCACCTGCGGTGAGAGGTTCACCGCCGCCAACTCAACAGCTTCTTTCGGGGTCTCCTCCGCCTGCGTAATCCGGATCGTGTCGCCATCAAACAGAAAGGGGTTCTGGCTCTGGTTGCCCTCCAGCACCAGATCCAGCAGATCCAGCTCCGCCTGCTTGTAGCCCAGCGGCTTGTCCATGCCAGGCAGGCGCCGCTGCAGCACCACACCGCGCAGGTTGGCCTGCTGCGTGATGCCACCCGCCTTCTGGATCGCATCCACCACCGTTGGCAAGCCGCTCAGCCGAATCGCAGGGCCACCCTCGGTTTGACCTGTTTCGCTGGGGGTGAGCGAGTAGATCCCCGGGCGCTCCACCTGACCAACCAAGGCCACCCGAATCGGGCGGGGCTTCACGACCCGGAGTTGCAGATCCGGCCGCAGCAGTTCCTCGCCCATCAGCTGCTGTACCCACACGGTGGCCTGCTGCAACGTCAGCCCACTGAGCCGAACACTCCCCACCAGTGGCAACGGCACGCTGCCGTCATTCAGCACCTCCAGAGGCCCCGACAACTCAGCGGCATCAAACAGCTTCAGATCCAGCACATCGCCGGGACCAATGATGTAAACGTCCTCCTGCAAGGGTTCGGGTGAGAGCATCGTCTCGGCCGACAGCGCTGGAACCGCTGCCGCCCACCCAAATGCCAGTGACAACGCAAGAGAACGCAACAAGGGCATCGGAGCGACGCAGGGGTCGAAACAACGACGCAAGTGTCCCACGCGTCTCTGGTCGGTCCAGCGCTGGCCATTAGGTTGTCGTTCTGTCACGACGGGTTAGATGTCGAATCTGGTGGCCGCGCCGGGGCAATCACCTGATTTCGATCCCCGCAACGTCCAAACGGTGCATGTGCGCGAAATCGGCACCAACGAGCCCTCTGGCGCCGATGACGAGATTGATCTGCGCGAACTGTGGCGAGCCCTGCAACGCCGCAAAAAGCTCGTCGCGGTGACAGCCGGCAGCGTCATCGTGCTGGCGGTACTTTTCACGACCTATCAACGCCTGTTCCGTCCCGTCTATCAGGGATCATTCTCGCTGCTGATCACCGATCCGATCAGCAATGATGACGGCGGTCGATCTGAGGTGGCCAACGTTGAGGGCACGATGTTCGAACAGCTGGCCCGCAACACCACCAGCAACGACATCCCCACCCTGATTGAGGTGCTGCAAAGCCCGGTGCTGCTTCAACCGGTTGCCGACAAGTTTGAGGTCTCAACGGGTGCACTGAGGTCGCGCGTCGACATCAAGACGGGTGGAGCCAAACGCAAGGAAGCCGAAGGTGTTTTGAATGTGAGCCTCACAGGGCGCAACCCTATTGAAGACGAGCGTCTGCTGAAAGCCTTGAGCAGCACCTACCTACAGGCCGCACTGCAACAGCGCCAGCAACGCCTCGCCGATGGCCTGGCGTTTCTCAACAAACAAGCCCCATCACTGCAGACCAGGCTCGATCAGCTGCAAGGGGAACTTGCCGACTTCCGCACCCGTTATTCCCTGCTGGAGCCCACCGCAGAAGGCGGAGCGCTCAAGCAACGAGAAACCGACATGGCTGCCCAGGTGCTGGGACTGGAAGCTGATCGCAACCGGCTTCTCAAAGTGCGCGATGAGATCGCCAGCGGCACCCTTAGCGCCCGAGGATTTCAGGAGGCCATCGGCAACAACACCGGCGGCGGGCAGGCCAACAGCGGACTGACCGTGAGCGATGTGGACCAGAGCCTGCTGCAACAGCTGCTCAAGGTGGAAACAGAGTTAGCGGAAGCCCGCTCCCGCTACACCCCCGGATCCTCGATGGTGCGAGGGCTCGAGGAACGGCTGAATCAGCTCAGGCCGCTGTTGCGTCAAAACCAGCTGGAAGCGGTCGATGCGGCCCTCAGCTTGAACGCCGGTCGCGTAGCGACAGCTCGCACCCAGCAGGCCACGCTCAACCGGCAATTCCTGCAACAACCAGGCCTGATCAAGCAATACGAGGCCCTTCAACAGCGTTTGGAGATCGCCAAGCAGAACCTCTCTGGTTTGGTTTCGGCCCGCGAGAAGTTCCAACTGGAAATCGCCCAGCGCAGCGTTCCCTGGCGCGTGATCGCACCCCCAACAATTAATCCCAAGCCCATCAAGCCCTCCATCCCCAGGAACCTGGCTCTGGGCACCGTCCTCGGCCTGGTGGCCGGAGCTGCTGCCGGGCTGCTGCGCGACCGCATGGACCATGTGTTCCACCACGCCGGCGAAGTCAAAGACGACCTCAACCTTCCGCTGCTTGGTCACATTCCCCATGTGGAGTTCTTCAAAGGAGTCAGAGAAGACAAGCGCTTTCTGTTGCAGGAACTGGACAAGTCAGTCACCACCGGCGATGACCCCGAAGCAGCTAAACAGCGCCGCTACCAACGCTTCTTCTATCAGGAAGCCTTCCGTAACCTGTTTACCTCGATCCGCTTCCTCAACAGCGACCAACCGCTGCGGTCCATCGCCCTGACCAGTTCGCTGCCAGCAGAAGGCAAGACCCTCGTAAACGTGCTGTTGGCCAAGACCCTCTCGGAAATGGGCCAGCGGGTGCTGCTGATCGACGGTGACCTGCGCAAGCCGCAGATGCACGTGCGCCTTGGCCTCAACAACCTCAGCGGCCTCAGCAACGTGCTCACAGAAGACGACCAGACCTGGCGTGATGCAGTTCAGACCGTGCCCGGTTACGACAACTGGAGTGTGCTCACCGCCGGACGCCGACCGCCTGACCCCACCCGTCTGCTCAGCTCCAACCGGATGCGCTCACTGGTGAACGAACTGGAGCAGTCCGGGCAGTTCGATCTCGTCTTGTTCGACACGCCACCAGTGCTGGGTCTGGCTGATTCCGCCCTGGTGGCCGAGCACTGCGATGGCTTGATGCTGCTCGTCAGCCTGGATCGCGTGGATCGCTCCTTGCCCAAGGAAGCTGTTGCCCGCATTCGCAGCAGTGGTGTGCCGTTACTGGGCGTCGTCACCAATGCCCTCAAACCGGAGAAGCAAAGTGCTGCCTATGGCTACGGGAAGTATGGCTATGGCAAATACGGCTACGGCTACGGCTACGGCGGCTACGGCTACGGCGCTTACGACACCTCTGCTGCTTACGCCTACTACGCCAACGATGAAGACGACATCCAGTCCAGTGACAACGGCAATTCGCCCGCAGCAGTGACAACGCGCAAGCGTCGAAGCTTGCAGCCCTCAAGCAACGGCAGCGGGAAAGATGGAGACAAAGCCCCGAATCTGCGAGATCGTTGGCGCGCTCAGCGACGACGGTTGATGCAGTGGCTGGACAACTGATGCAACGCTCCCGTTATTTCCGCATCGACTGGGTGCTGGTCGATCAACTCGCCATTGGTCCAGCGCCTCGAGCTGATCGCCACCTTGATCGACTGCGTGACGCCGGAATCAAATGCGTGCTCAGCCTCTGCTCCCCCGACGAAGCCACACCAGCCGCAGGCCTGGGCGAAGGGTTCCGCACAAGTCGTTACGTGCTGCCAGACCACCGTGCTGGCCGCCTACCGACCCTGGCTGAACTGGAAACTGCGCTTGCTCACCTGGCCGAGCTGCACCAGCACGGTCCAGTCTTCGTGCACTGCGTCGCAGCAATGGAGCGCTCACCGTTGGTGTGCCTGGCCTGGCTGGTGCGCCAGCACCGCATGAGGCCAGAGCGGGCCCTCGATTACCTGATGCAACAGCACCCCGGTACGAATCCTCTACCGGGCCAGCTGGCGCTGCTGAATCAGCTGCGCAGTCAACCAGCTGCTGCTTGAGCCTCCATGATCAACCAACCGCCGGTGTCGCGTCGTGCCATCTCTCCATTGATGGTGATGGCTGTGATGTTGCTGGCTCCTCTCTCCGCACAATCGAAACCATGGCGTTCAGTCGCCCCAGGCAACGAGGCATTCCCACCACTGCAATGGACCAATTCTGAAGACAAGCAACGCAACCCACCCTCAAAAGGGTTGCGTTGGGAAGCCATGGATCGCCAACCCTCAGCTGATGATGAGGTGGCCCCCTCTCAAACCGTGCTGTGGCAAGACACGCCCCCTGGCGAGGTGATCACAGCGGATGACATCGCTCCACAAGAGAAGACTCAGGATGAGCCGTTGGTTGTGATTGAGCCGAGTGGAACCACCTTCGCCAACGACAAGGCCATTTGGCGCGATGAACAGTGGCATCCTCAGATCTCAGGCACGGTGCCTGTTGGCTTTGGCCCCAAGGGCGGCATGTTCAGTGCCTCCGTTTGGGGGATTGACTGCGTGACAGGTGCTGGATTCTGCGCCAATCCAACTGACTTCAACGACTATCTCGACCAAATCGAGAGCTCAGGGGAGTCGCAATTCAACTTATCACTTGGCTTTGGAGATGCCGAAAAGTTAGTTGGCGTCACAGTGACAACGCGAATCGAAGAAACAAAGATCCCCTTTGGCGAAAGAAATACTCAAAACCTAGAGACAGACAAAAACCTACTCGATGAATACTATATTGGTGTCCATGCCAGTCGAAACCTAGGCCCAGACACGGCCATAAAATTCGGCATCGACAATTGGATCGACGTCAAAAAATGTGGGGACCGATGCGGATTTCCCAAAAGTGCATACGGCGTAATTAGTCAACGTATCAGGTTAAATAGAGACCAAAATGCTTTTTTCCCGAATGCTTATCTGACAGTAGGTGCTGGCAATGGACAGTTTCGACCGTTTGACGAAATGGTCAGGGACTCTATTTCGAAACAAAGAGCCGCGGGCTGCTCCACGGTTGGTTATACGGCGGACGAACCTTGTTCTACAGACACCCTCTACCGGGCAATCCAAAGAGCTTCAGGCTATGGCAAAGTTTATCCTATCGGAGCCCTTGCACTTGAAGCATTCCCTGGCATGAATTTGATCGGCGAATGGAGCGGACGCAACCTCAACGCAGGATTCAGTGTTCGGCCCTTCCAGGAATTTGGCCTCGTACTAACGGCAATGTGGGAAAATATTTTGCCAAATTGTGATTACGGATGCACAATCGATGTACCAGACTATCCGGGCGGACTTGATCTGTCGCTTTTTGAAGACGCGATGACCGAACGCGCCCGATTCTCGTTCCAAGCTTCTCTAGAGTTAAAGTTTTAATCGTGAAGAGCAAGAACGCCTTGAATGTTCGCTTGCTTCTATGTAGCAAATTTCACCGTTATCTTATTATTCAAGGCCACTGCTCACTCCCCGCCAGTCAAATCAAAGACCTTCAGCTTGTCGAAGCAGAGGCCTTGCATACCAATGCAAGCTGCACGGCCATTGACAGTGGATTGTGTTCATTTGAACTTCACATTCTTCGCATGTGTGATCAAGCGCTGAGTGATCACTGCGAACTCATCATCACCACAACTGAAGATCAACAACACCATATATTACTGAAGCCTCTGCTAGATGAAATTCATGGTTGTACCGAGTCAGAGAAACTCAAACAACGCTTCAACGATCTTCTCAACGAACGTTCAATCACTACCATGCTGGACCTCGGCGGTCGTGACCGGAGTGGGCTTGATCGCAGGCAGCAGTATCCAAATCAGAATGTAACCGTGATTGACATCCATCCAGGAGACAATGTTGACATCGTGGGAGATGCTCATGAATTGACTGACTTACTACAGCCCCAAAGTTTTGGGGCTGTGATCTCTGTCGCAGTCTTTGAACATCTGGCCATGCCGTGGAAGGTCGTCTTAGGGATGAATCACTGCCTACAAAATAACGGCCTTGGCTTCATTGTGACGCACCAAACAATTGGAATGCACGATTTACCTTGGGACTTTTGGCGTTATTCCGACAGCGCATGGGGCAGCCTCTTTAATCAACGAACTGGATTCCGTATCCTCGGAAGAACACTCAGCGAGCCAGTTCACATCATACCCTTCCATTACTTTGATGTCATGGCTGATGCAGAGCGTTCGGCCGGATTTCTAATGTCCTGTGTGTTGGTCGAAAAAACACATACAGTTCAAGGCATCAACTGGCCGGTAACGATGGCTGACTTTGACAGCAAAGAATATCCGTTAGAATGAAAGTTCTCATTATCAGTCACGGGCATCCAAGCAGCAGCCGAGGCGGTGCCGAGATAGTCGCTTACAACCTCTTCAAACAATTCATAGAACACAACAAGATTGAGTGCCACTTTGTAACAGTTAATCCGTTTCAAGACCTCCCGCTATCAGACTCCGAGACATCGTCGCACGTTTTTAACGAGCATCACATCAAAAGCAGAAGTCATCCTTTTTCATGCACAAACACCAATCCAGATACCTTCAGCAAGAAAATCGAACATCTTCTCAGAAAAATTCAACCCGACATCATTCACCTGCATCATCTCTTGCATCTTGGCATTGACAGCGTCGACATTATTCGGCACATCTCTCCTAGCGCCAAAGTTTGTCTCACGCTTCACGATTACCGCTCGCTGTGTCTCAATGACGGCCTGATGATCACGAGCAAACAAAGGCTGACCTGCTCCACCTCAAGCCCAGACAACTGCAAAAGGTGCTTTCCGATCTACCAAAAAACGGCCATTCAAACGCGGCATGACGCCTACCAAGAAGCTGTCGCCAACTGCGACGCGATTATTAGCCCCAGCCAATTCCTAATCAATCAACTCAAAAATAATGGATTCTGCAAACAATATATTCACTTAATCAACAATGGCACGCCATACAAGCCACTGCAGGGGAATCACCCCATCAAACCAAATCGATTTGGCTTTTTTGGCACAACCTGCGAAGCCAAAGGGCTACTCAACTTACTCATAGCAACACTAAAGCTCAAGAAAAACACAAATAAAACATTCAATATTTCAATTTTTGGCGGTGGTTTGGAGCGGCAACCAGCCGCCTTTCAGCATCGAGTTGCTCATCTCCGCAAACATCTCGGTTCAGCTATTGTGAAATGGCACGGCCCATACAATCCAAACGATCTCCCAGAATTGATGCGAGCCATTGACTGGGTTGTTGTGCCATCAATTTGGTGGGAGAATGCACCTCTGGTGATCCAAGAAGCCTTTGCCCTCTCGATTCCAGTGATTGGCAGCAACCATGGTGGTATTGCCGAACAAATCGATGGCAAAGGAGGTCTGATGGTCAGCGCCAACGACTCAAAACACTTAGCCCAGCGGATGGAAGAAGCGATCGACAATCGATCCTTGCACCGCCAATTGCAAGCCCAGATTCAACCACCGACCAGCATCAAGGCTTGCGCTGAGCAGCACTTAATCTTGTACAAAGAACTCTTAGACACAAATGCCGGGAAGTGACTCACCATCTCAGCAGGAGTCTGAAAATCAAATCCTGCGTGAGGAGCTCGACCATTTCATCTGTCTCTCACAGGTTCAAGCTGAACAGTTGGAGCGCTATCAAATATTGCAGCAGCGCAGTCACCGCATGATTCAAAAACTTCATGATCAACTCATCCAACTGCGTGAGTTGGGATCAACAAGCTTCCGCAAGAAATCAAGAATGAGTTCGTCGCGCCCAAGGGCCTGATCAACGGCAAGAACACGATGAGCACTGGCCCCAGGCAAGCCCGTTTTGAGCTGCCCCCCCTGTTGTTCTGAAAGCCATCCAAGCGCGCCTGGATGGCCAGCATTGTTGATCAAAAACGCCAATGCTGCTTCAGAAGCTTCGGCAAGCTCACCAACATCACATTGAAGAATCAAGGCAACCCTGAGTCGATACCAAGCAATATCAGGGTCGTCGCAATGGTCCAACCATTGCAATGCATCGCGATAAGCGTCCAGATCACACCACACGCCATCACCCAACCTCACCACAAGCTGGGACCAGCTGTACTGCAAATCCAAGGGCAACACCTCAGGACACCAGAGCCCCCACTGCATCAGCTCCTGAAGCAGCACCAAAGCGAGGTCATCGCCCCCCGCTGCAACAAGCCGCTGAAGACAAGTCAAAAAAGCATGCACAAACCCCTGAACGGGGATCACCTCCAGCCCCCGCAAAAATTCCGGGTCGTACAACCCATCCGGGCAGTGATGACGGAGATTGATAAGAAAGGTCTGCTGGTGGATCAGCAGAGCCTCGGTGGCCCCCTGCAGAACCTCGCCGTTGTCCAACTCAGTCAGTGCCGGCAACAGCAGCGTTGCCTCCATGAAGCGATCGGCATCAATCAAGCCGCGGATCTGATTGTCAACAACGAGCGGATGCTCTACCCCCTGCTCCCGCAGCCAGTCCAACAGCACCAGGCTGGTGGCTGGATCACCAGCACCACGGCAGTCAATCGCCAGCCGCAGCAGCGCGAACAGACAGGCCTCGTCACTCTCCCAGCTCCCCGTTAAGACCTGCTGACAGCGGGAATCCTGGGCCAAACGCTCCCGCAACTGGTCAAGGCGCTGGCGCAGGGGGGGAAACTCAGCCATCCGACCATTCCGCCAACACAGCTGTCAGCACCTCCTCGGTGAAGCAATCAGCCCGGCGGCGCAGCACCGGTGAACCCGACACCCAACGCTGCTGCGGATTCGCCGCCAGGCGACGCAGTTGCAGCTGCAAGCCCGCCAGATCCGACCAGAAGGCGTCGGAGGAAACCACGACCCAATCCGACCCAGCCGCCGCCAACAGTTGCAACAATTGCTGCTGCGGCCCCTGGCCGTTCTCGCAGATCAGCACCCCCAACACGCCGTCCTCCAACTCTTGTTTAAAGGCGCGGGTGAGCCTTGCCCGAAGGCCGATCTGCTCAAACGACACCGCCACCAAAGCCTTCAAGTTCGGGTGGGGATGGGCCTTGATCCAAGCCAAGCGCTCATCCAGGCACCCCAGATCCGACGCTTGCAACAGGATTGCCACGGTTATCGCCTCCTGCCAGAGACGACGGTGGGGGCTCGATGCCCAAAGCTCAACCCAGATCTGCGGATGCTGCTCTGCGAGCACACTGCAAGTGCGCTCCAAGCCATCCTGATTCGCGACGACCTCCTTCAAAGCCCGGTGTTTCAGCACTGGAGATCCCGCTTCCAACAAACAGAGCGGATAGGCCGTGGAATTAGCCATGGGTTCGCCATTGCGAGGGTCTTCCATCCCCGTGAATGGCAACCAAGCCCGCCAAGCCAGCCCAAGGTCCCCTAGCAAGGAGGAAAACCCCAATTCGTAAGCCTGAATCACCGCATGACGACTGGGTTGGGGAACAACCGACGCAAAAAAGTTGATCACTGCGGGGTGCGTAGCGACGTCTCGCTCCAACAACAGGAAATAGCTCTGGAGATGAGGCCGATAAAGCGGAGAGTCCGTCAGCCCCCACACAGGTACCGGCTGCTGTTGCATGCCATCCAGAATGGCCTCGAGATCACCGAACGGGCCCACCACACTGTCGTTGCAAAGCAGCACGTGGGAGGCCTCGTCCAGCCACTGCTGCTCTCGAACAAAGCAAAGCCCCCGCTGATAGGAGCCGAAGTCGTAGGCGCCATGGCGCTCACACAGGCAGACAACACCCGGATCCGATGGGCTGAATTTCTCCAGACCCTCCACCTGATCCTGATCAAACACCAACACCAGCTGCGTGCTCAACCGGCGCAGGGCCTCGATCCAGCGCTGCGTCACGGCAGGCAGTGTGTTGCCACGGGCATAGCCCGCCATCACCGTCACCAGGCGTCGACGGGGCCGGGCGTCAATCACTGTGTTCAGCCTCCCACTGCCGCAACTGCCGCTCAAACAAATCCAACACCAGCTGGTGGGTGAACAAGCCGCGATCCCAAGGCATCCTCTCTGGCATCGGCCATTGCAGCGCCGCGGCCTCCAGCACATCCTCCAGAGCTTCCGGCGGCTCCTCCGTTAAGAGAGCCGCAAGCAGCATGGTCACCAAGCGGTCCGTCTCGTTGCGATCCACGGCCTGAGCCACCTCTGTGGCCAGCTGCGCGCCCGACTCAGCCTTGGCCTTGAGGCCGGCCAGGGCCTTCTCGGCCATCCCCCGCAGGTTTGAGTCCGGATGGTGCAACAAGTCCGTCCAGCGGGCTTGAGCGCGGGCACGATCCCCCAGAAACATCCAAATCCGCGCCTCCACATCCTCAAACAGAGGGGTCCACAAGCGGTGGCGGCGGCAACAGGCGATGAGTGCCTGCGACACATGCACAGCCCGTACCTTCTGCAGGGCTCGCAACTCTGCGTAGATCTCCGGCACCCCCGTATCGAAACGGCCTGTGCCAATGCACTGCGGCAACCATGCAGCGCGCTGGCAGATCTGCAGGGCGTCCGCGCGCAACTGCAAAGCCGCATCCGATGGGTTGGCGTCAGAAGAAGGCATGGGGGGAGTCTGCTGCAGGCCGACCTCCAACCCAAGCCCTGGCAGGCTGAGCACCCAGCCGGGGGTGTGCCATGCCAGGGGAATCCGAACTGGCCCTGGCCCACCAGTGGATCCAGGAAGGCCGCTGGTGGGACGCACAAACCCTCCTCACTGAACAACTTCAGCAGCAGCCGGAAGCGATCGAGGTCAGGGCCGCGCTAGCCCGCGTCAAGCTCGCCCTTGGGGACCCCACCGCTGCTCTGGAGCTGCTGACCCCTTACAGAGACCACACCCCATGGGCAGGGCTGTACTGGTGCGCAAGGGTGCGCGTCGCAACCACCAACCACCAGGCCGCAGCCACGGTGCAAGAAGCGTTGCAGACCAGCGCCATGCCCGCCCATGTGATTGAGGAGTGGAGAATGATCACCTCCGGCTTGATCACTGCTGGCTGGCACGACGAGGCCCGGGCCTGGCTGCTGGCGCTGGGTCCCTGGGCCAATGGGCTGTCGCTCGAGCCCTACTGGAATGGCACGCAGAAGGCTCGCGATCTGCGCGATGGGGGTCTGGATGCGCTCACGGCCCGAGCGGTGCTCCATCCCGCCCCGTTTTTCCAGACCAAAGCCAAGCAGCTGAACCGCCAGATCACGCAGACCTGGCTGCAGGGGCTGCCACCACGCCCCAACCCATGGCCGGGGCCGCGCCGCCGCTGGCTGCTCTGCGGCGACCGCGGCTTACCGCAGTGCTGGCTCTACCGGGTGCAACAAAAACAGGAGCAGCTGCAAGCGCTCGGCGGCGAGGCCCAGCTGCTGGAACGCCAGGAGCTCCAGCAGCTTCACGACAGCACCAGTCTGGCCGCAAGGCTGCAGGGCGTGGAGGGGCTGCTGATCCAGCGGCTCAAAGCGGAAGCCTCCGTGATCGAGCTCATCGCCGAAGCCCGGCGTCAGGGGATTCCCGTGGTGGTGGATCTGGATGATCTGTTGTTCGACCCCGAGCACGCACCACCACCGCTGGCCAATTACGCGGGCAGCATCACGCCCGAGCAGCACCGCCGCTTCCAGGCCACCCAACCGCAGCTCGAGGCCACCCTGGCGGCAGCAGATCTGCTGTTGTTCAGCACCGCGGAAATTGCCGAACGCTGGCAGCGTTACCGCCGCGCCAGGGACATCCCGTCTGTTCCGGTGCAGCTCTGGCCCAACCTGATTCCAGCGCCCCTGCAGGCCGCCTGGCGCCAGCCCCAGATTCGGCAGCTCCGCCAGCGCAGCGGCCGGCTGCGCCTGGTGGTAGCCAGCGCCAGCACCCCCCACCTTTTGGCCTGGCACCAGCAGTTGGTGCCCGCCCTGGTGGAGCTGATGCAACAGCACCCCCGGCTGCAACTCGATCTGTTGGGCAGCGTGCCCTTGGCGGCCCCGCTAGAACCGTTCCGTCAACGCATTCGTTGCCGCGGCCACAGCGACTTCAGCACCTACCTCCAACGCCTGGCGGAGGCCGACATCGGCCTGATGGTGCTGGAACCCGGGCCCTTTACCGATGCCAAGAGCCCCAACCGCTGGATGGAATGCAGCCTGATGGGCCTAGCGACGGTGCTCAGCCCAATCCGCAGCTGCACCGACCTGCTCGAACACGGCGTGCACACCCGCTTTGCCAGCCAGCCGCAGGACTGGGTGGAACAGATCAACAAACTGCTGCGCCATCCGCGCCAACGGCTGCAGCTGGTGCAGCAAGCCCAGCAGCTGGCGTGGCAACAGCTGAGGCAGGAGCACGCAGCCGCGCTCTGGGCCCCTCTACTGCAGGCCCAAACCAGTGCACCCCGACGGGTGCTGCTCGTGAGTGAACAGATCAGCGGCGCGCCTCTGGATCCCCCCGATCGGCTGGGACGGGATCTGCTGCGCAACCTGCTGCAACCGCCCCACCAGGCGGTCGATTGGATGGTCCTGGGCCCACCAGACCAGCAATCGATAACGGCCATCGGACCAACGCGCCACTGCTGGATCGCACCGGCCCCCGACCTCAACGAACCGGTAAAGGATTGGCTGATGACCCACCCGCCGGCCCTGATCCACCTGCTAGGGGCAGGACCCCTCGCCAGCACCGTGGCGACAGTGGCCCGCAGCCTTCAGATCCCCACCCTCCTGCATCTGAACGGCAACGCCGCACTGGCCGCCAACTCACTACTGCAAACGGTGACGGGCTGCCTGAGCGCCTCCCCCGAACTGCTCCAGTACGCCGAGGCGGCTGGAGCCAGAGTCCACCCGCCCCTCGTTCTGCCTTGGCAGCCGCGATCGCGCCACCAGCAGCAACCGCGCGATCAACCGCACGTGCTCTGCCTGGCCGATGGGCACTGGAGCAGTGGCCTGCTGACGCTGCAGGAGGCACTGCAGCGCAACGAGGCGCCGGCCGTGCGGCTCACCGTGCTGCTTGGCTCCCCAAAAACACCCCGCCCGCAACCCCAGCACTGGGGGGGCAGTGTTGTGGACTGGTGCGCGCCGGCCACTGATCAGGAGCTCGAGGCGCTGCTGGCCCACCAGGACCTGCTGGTGATCGCCGATCAGGTCCATGCCGATGACCTCCGCCTTGCCCGGGAGTTGGTGAGCGCCGGGCTCTGGTTGATCGCCAGCAGCAGCAGCAATGCCGCCCAGCTCCTGCAACTGGCCCCCTGTGGCACAGCCGTTCCGGCACAGAATCCAGACGCCCTGATCCAAGCCCTGCAGCACTGGCGGCAGCATCGCCCCAGCCCGGAACCGCTGCTCAGCTTCCCCAGCCTGGAGACCGATCTGGCCCAGCAACTCGCGCCGATCCATGCAGGCCTACGGCTGGAGAGTCCCAAACAGACCGGATAAGTTATGGCCACTGCAGTCCACCATGCTCGAGCAGCCGGTTCTTGATGCTGATCTGGAGCTCCTGCTGATTCAGGGAGCGAAGCAGCGACACCTCGGCACCGGTGAGGTGCTGCTCGATGCCGGGGAAGAGCCCAACTGCATCTGGTGGGTGCAAAGGGGCAGTCTGCGCAGCTTGATGCAGCTGCCGCCCCGGCAGGAATGGCGCACGGTGGAGCGCCATGGTGCCGGCACCCTGGTGGGCTGGCTGGGGGTGGCGCACGGACGGGCGATCGAACACCTCCGCGCCGCCGAACCCACCGACCTGTTCGAGCTCTCCGCCGATCGGTTTCACCAGCTCTGGAGCTGCAGTGCAGCCCTGCGCAACTGGTGCGCTGCCCAGACGCCCCGGACCGAACTGGTGCATCTGCTCTTGCATCTGGCCCACGCCAATCCCTCCCGCAGTCGCCAGCTGGATCACTGGTCGAGCCTGATCGACAGCTGCCGTTGGTCGATCGACAGCGCACCGGATCCGAGGCCCGGCGGCCAATGGCACTGGCCGGATGGGCGCTGCTGGCCGGAGCAACCGCCAACGCCACCCCTGCAACAGCGCTTGCTCTGGCTGCCCGACCCTGCAGAACAGCGGCTGAAGCTGGAACTGGAGCAACTGACGCCAGCCCCGAAGGAGGAGCCGAAGCCAGAGAACACTGCAGTGCTTCGGCTCAACCGGGCCAGTGGCCCCGAGGCCATCCCGCTGGCGCTGTGCGACGCCGTCGCCAGCTATCTGCAGGTGCCCCTGGACCACGACGATCTGCGCGATCAGATCAGCTCCTTCCTGCAGCAGCAGCAACGCCTCAATCTGGTGAATATGGGGCAGCTGCTCAGCAGCCTTGATTTATCGGTCACCCTCTCCGACATCCCAATCGCGCAGCTGGAACGGGTTCCGACCCCAGCGGTGATTGAACACGAGGGTTGCCTGGCCCTCGTGGATGGCGTGGATCCCGACGGCCAGCTGCGGCTGCTGGACCCGGAACTGGGGCCGCTGCGGGTGCCGGCGTCCGCCATCGCCGAGGGTGACGCAACCCTGCGGCTGCTGCTGCTGCGCCGGCGGCCGGGGGGCAAGCAACAGCGCTTCAGCTGGGGCTGGTATGCCCCCTACCTGCGCCCCCATCGGCGCGAGTTGATCGAAGTGCTGGCCAGCTCTGCCGCGGTCAATGTTCTTGCCTTGGTCACCCCCCTGGGGGTGATGCGTCTGATCAACGCCCAAACCTCCGGCAGCGACTCTCTCGATGCCGTGATCAGCATCGGAGTGATTCTTGTGCTGGCAGGCGTCGTCCAGGCCCTGATCACGGCCGTGCGTAGCCTGATCTTCACCGGCATCGCCAACCGGGTGGACATGGACACCCGTGAAACCATCCTCGACCGCCTGGTGCGTCTGCCACAAGGTTTCTTTGACGCAAGGCCCGTGGGCCAGATCACGTACTACTTCACCCAACTGGATCGGCTCAGGGACTTCCTGATCAGCAAGGCACTCACCACCCTGGTGGATTTCAGCTTCAGCCTGCTGTATCTGGCGGTGCTGCTCAGCCTCAACCCGCTGCTCACCCTGATCACCCTCAGCAGCCTGCCGCTCTTCATCGTGCTGGCCTTGATCGCCAACCCTGTCGTGGAACATCAGATCGATCGGGTGGTGCACGAGGGCGTCAACACCAACAGCTACCTCACCGAGGCGATCACCGGAATCCAGACGATCAAATCCCAGAACGCGGAGCTGAAAACCCGCTGGGCCTTCCAGGACCGCTACAGCCGCTTCATCGGCGAAGACTTCAAACTCAAGGTGAGCGGTGAAACCGTGGGAGCCCTCGCCAAATGCATCGGTGACCTCTCCGGCATCGCCACGATGGTGGTGGGGATCTGGCTGGTCTCCCGCAACGAACTCTCGATCGGAGCCCTGTTCGCCTTTCGGATCATCGGCGACCGCGTCACCGGACCGCTGGTGCAGCTGGTGCAGACCTGGCAGCAGTTCAAGATCCAGTCCCGCAACCTCAAATTGGCAGCTGATGTGGTGGACCGGCCCACCGAACAGAGCGAGAGCGGTGCTCGCAACATCCCCATGCCACCCCTGCAGGGAGCCGTGACCATTCGCAACGTCGACTTCCGCTACACGGACGATGGGCCCGCCATCCTCCATAACGTGAGCCTCGATGTGCCCCAGGGCACCTTCGTGGGCATGGTGGGCGGTTCCGGCTCAGGCAAATCCACCCTGCTGAAGCTGCTGCCGCGCTTTTACAGCCCGGAATCGGGCCAGATCCAGATCGATGGGCTCGATGTGAGCAAGGTGGAGCTGTACTCCTTGCGGCGGCAGATCGGCGTGGTTCCGCAGGATTCCCTTCTGTTCGACGGGACGATCAAGGAAAACCTGCTGATGGTGAAACCGGATGCCACCAGCGAGGAGCTCATGAGGGCCGCCCGAATCGCCTGCGCTCACGACTTCATCATGGAGTTGCCGGAGGGCTACAACAGCTCGGTCGGCGAACGGGGGGCTGGTCTGTCCGGTGGGCAGCGACAACGCATGGCCCTGGCTCGGGCGGTGCTGCAGAACCCCAGCATGCTGATCCTCGATGAAGCCACCAGCGCCCTTGACGCCCGCACCGAACGGCAGGTCTGCCGCAATCTGTTCGAGGCCTTCCGCGGCCGCACGGTGTTCTTCATCACCCACCGCCTCTCGACCGTCCGTCCTGCCGACATGATTGTGGTAATGGACCAGGGCGCCGTGATGGAGATCGGCGACCACGCCAGCCTGCTGGAGCGACAGGGCTGGTACTACGCCCTCTACCAAAGCCAGGCCCAGGAGGGTCTGAGCTGATGGAACCATGGAGTTTCAATCAGCCGGTGCTGCTGAACAAGACCCGCCACGTTTCCTCGGTGCTGGTGTGGACGCTTGTGGGGGCCACCGGGTTGACAACACTCTGGGCCTTTTGGGCGCCCTTGCCGGAGACCGTGATGGTGCAGGGCAAGTTGCAGCCGCTGCGGCCCGCCCAGGCCGTTACTGCGCCGGTAGCCGGGGTGGTGGACCAGGTGACGGTGAAGGAGGGGCAGCAGGTGCAAGCCGGCACCGTGCTGCTCCATTTCGACACCCAGAAGGCCACCGCCCAACGGGATGCAGGGCGGATCAGCCTCGCCAGCCTGGAACGCCAGTTCAAGGTGAACCAAGTGCTGCTGGGGGAGGGGCTCCAAAACGCTTTAACCCCTGAAGAACGCGAGCTCTACCGCAATCAGGAGCAGGAACGACGAGGACGCCAGAGCAGCGAAGCCGCCTCCCTGGCCCGCAGCCAGGTGCGGATCCAGGGCCTGGAACGCTCCATCGCCACCGCCGAAACGGTGGCGGAGCGGTACCAGCAGCTGCTGCAAGCTGGCGCCAGCAGTGAACTGCAGGTGCTCTCGGCTCGCGAGAGGCTGGCCCAACTGCAGTCCGACCTGGAGGCCGAGCGCCGCGACGAACAGCGCCTGTCCGCCAATCAAGCGGCGGGCGTCGCCAGCCGAAACGTCAGCCTGCGCAAGGAGAACGAACGGCTGAGGCAACAAATGCAGGTGCTCCGCCGCCAAATCAGCGAAGCCGAACTGCTGCTCGAGAGCAGCAGCCTCACAGCCAGCACCGATGGTGTGGTCTTCGACCTTCAGGTCCGTCCCGGCAGCGTGGTGCAACGGGGAGACAGCAACCGTCCCCTGCTGCGGATCGTCCCCACCGATGCCCTTCAGGCCAAGGTGTATCTCCCCAACAGCGCCATCGGCTTCGTCCAGATCGGCCAACGCGCTGATATCTCGCTGAATGCCTTTCCGGCCGGGGATTTCAGCGATCTGCCCGCCACGGTGCAGCGGATCGGATCCGATGCACTCACGCCAGAACAACAACGTCGTGAGCTGGGGCTGGACGCCCAGGGCCTGCACTTTCCCGCCGTCCTGAAACTCAGCAGCCAAACCCTGCAGGTGGGACGGCGGTCGCTCCCCCTACAGGCGGGCATGAGCCTCACTGCCAGCCTGCACCTGCGAGATCGCCGCTTCATCTCTGCCATCACCGGTCTGTTTGACGACAAGCGCCGCAGCCTGGAGCGTCTGCGTTGATGGCAGCTGCCGATCCCCATCCCTTCTGGCGGTACCTGCCGCAGCAGCGCCAGCGGCGCCTGGACCGTCTCCGGCTGCACAGCCGGCGCTGTTGGAGCTGGCTGCAGGGCCGCCGGCAGCGCATTGGTCTGATTCTTGGGGCCTACAGCCTGAGCTGGTGCCTGCCCTGGCTGTTCGGGGAACCGATGATCACTGCGGCGGCGCTGCTGCCTTTGGTCTTGGTGCCGCCCCTGGGATGGCTGGTGTACCGGCTGGTGTGGAGGGAATTCCATGGCTGAAATCGAACTGCATCCCGGCGTTCCCTTCTGTGATGCCATCACCTTGAACCGCATCGCCCGGCAGCAGGGGCTGTGCCTGGCCATTGCCCAAGCGGCGGTGTACGACGAAATCTGCCGGGCGGTGCCGCTTCCCGTGGCGGTTGAGGAGCAAGAGGTGGAGGACTACCTGCAGGAGCTGGAGATCAGCACCGCAGCGGAACAGGAGTCCTACCTTCAGAGCAAGGGGTGGACCGCCGAGGACCTGCTCTACTTCGCCACCCGCAGCGAACGGCTCGAACGCTTTCAACAGCAGATGTTCGACTCCGAAGTGGAGGTGCGCTTTCTCGACCAGAAACTGGAGCGCGATCAGATCAGTTATTCCCTCATCCGCGTTGAGGACGGCGATCTCGCCTTTGAGCTGCACCAGCGTCTGCTGGATGGCGAAGCGGATTTTGCCGGCCTCGCCCAGCACTACTCCCTCGGATCCGAGCGCGAACGGGGCGGATGCGTGGGGCCGGTGGCGCTGAACCAGGCCCACGACACGGTGGTGCACAAGCTGCGGACCAGTCGCCCGGGGGAACTGCTCGCGCCGTTCTTCCTCGAAGACGTGTGGCTGATTCTTCGCCTGGACGACTGGCAGCGCGCCAGGCTGGATGGCGCCACCCGCGAGGAGCTGCGCGAAGAGTTGTTCGAGGCCTGGCTCGACAGCCGGGTGATGCAGCTGCTGGCCGGCGAGGTCCCCGGACCCCTACCCAGCCGCTGACTGCAGGCTCTCAACCACAACCCCCAGCCACTCCGGCAGCACGGAGGGGTCCTCCACCGTCACCGCACCGCTTGGGTAGAAGAGCATCAACGCCAGCAGCACCGCCTGGGCCTGGGGATCAGAAAGGTCCGGCATCAACCCGGGCAACTCCCGGCGGGCCCGTTCGTCGTCGTCATCCACCAGCTCCTGGCCGAAGCCGCTGCTGATCAAGCTCTGGGTGACCAGCCCCACCGGTGTGTCGAACAGAGTTTTGAGTTGCTCGGGTTCGACATCCAACCAGAGCTGAGCGACCACACTGCGCAGCCCGCTGAGTTCCTCCAGCACATCCTGATCGGCAGGATTCAGCCCGTACTGATTGATCAGCGCCACCACACGGGACAGGGCTGCTTCGTCTTTAAACCAGGCCATCGCCTCCTCTCCCCGACGGTTGCTCAAGGGCGTTATCTCCTCAACCTGCGGCGGATCAGCCGGTTCCAGCAGCGCCATAGGGCGGTTCAGCTCCTCCTCCAGCCCGGGTTCACAGAAACGTACGTAATCCGACAGCAACCACTGCGGCAGGGCATGGCTGGGATCCACCACTGTCAGCCCGATCGCGCTGGCGTAGGGCATCCAGGCCACGAGCAGATTCGCTTGCCTTGGTTTCTGATCCGGTTGCGAGAGTGCGGCCGTGAGCTGGTCCAGCCACTGCCGCTCATCCCGCGCCAAGACCTGCCTCATCAGAGGCCCCTGCATCAGCTCCTGCTGCAACGACCCCAGCGGCCCTTGGTACAGGTCTTCCAGATGATCGGTGGGGGCCTCCAGCCAGAAGGTTGAGAGGCGATGCCGTACTTGACGCGCCGCCTGCAGCGTCACCACCGAGGGCTGCAATGCAGCTTCCTGCAGCAGCACCGACATCCGCGATACAGACCAGGGGCGTTCCGAGAGCCGAAGGTCCAGCTCGGCCCACTGGGGCAACACCAACTCCTCACCCTGGTTGTGGAGCAGCTCAAAGCGGTTCGATCCTGAGCCCAGTCCAGCCAGGCGTTGCAACATCCAGCGGCGCATACCCATGGACCACATCAACGTGGGCCCTAAGTTACGAGTGTTGGCGGATTGCACCAAAGGCAAAGGGATGCATCTGCTTCTGATCCACCAGAATTTTCCCGGTCAGTTCAGAGATTTAGCCCCCGCTTGGCTCGCTGCGGGGCACCAGATCACAGCCCTTGGATCCTGCGGCGATGCTCCAGAGGGGAAAGCCTGGGAAGGGCTGCGTTATCTGCGATATCACCTCAAGAATGACGACGCCCCCTCGGCGGAACAACGGGGTGCGGCAGTGGCTGAAATCTGCCGCCATCTCTTGGCCAGGGATCAGGCACCTGATTTGGTGCTCGTGCACACAGCCTGGGGAGAAGCCCTTGGCCTGAACACCATCTGGCCGGACCGGCCACTGATTACCTTCCCCGAACTCTGGGGCTCCCCCCTTGCCTTGGGCTATGGCTTTGACCAGTCAATCGGAGGCGATTGGCCCGATCCCGAGCTGTTCATTGAACAAAACAACTTGGCACGCCAAGGGATTGAGACAGCGAGCGTGTCCATGGTGGCGAGCCCGAGCCAGCGGGACAGCTTCCCGCCAGACCTGCAACAGCAACTCAGGGTGCTGCCAGAAGGGGTCGACCTTGAGGCCATCAGCCCCAATCCAGCCGCCCAACTCCTACTGAATGGGCGACCCATTCGAGCTGGAGACCCCCTCGTCACCCTGGTGTCCCGAGAGCTGGAACCCCTGCGGGGGCTACGCCAGGTGCTGTGGGCCTGGCCAGCCGTGAGCGCAGCCGTTCCCGACGCGAACCTGCTGCTCGTAGGAGGGGACGACGGCGGCTACGGCCTGGAGGAACCGAGGAGCGACAGCCACCTGAACGATGCGTTCTTGGCCTTACCGGCGGAAGTCAATCGCAGCCGCATCCACGTTGTGGGGTGGCTAGAGCATGAGGAGATGCTTACCGTACTGCAGTGCAGTGCCTGCCATCTCGCCCTGAGTTACCCCTACACCCTGTCCTGGAGTGTTTTGGAAGCGATGGCCTGTGCAGCGCCCCTGATCAGCAATCCGGGCAGCCCGATCTCAGCATCGATCCGCGATGGGGCCAACGGTGTGCTGGTTCCGTTCAACGACCATCACCAACTGGCCGAGGCCATAATCCGCATGCTCAAGGAGCCCAACCAACGCCGTGCCCTGGGGCAAGCCGCGCGCCGCACGGTGGAGCAACACTTCAACCTCCGCCACACTCTTCCGAGATATCAGGCCCTGTTTGAGGAGCTCACGGCAGCGGAACGCTCCAGCAACCACTGATCCAAAGCGTCTAACAACTTCGCCAGCAGCCCCTGCCAATCACCATGGCGCGGCTGCCGAAACAAGCGCATCGAGGCATAGAGGGGTGTCGAAACGGACGAGCGGCCCCAGCGACAGGCACATGCCCAGGGGAGAAGCAACCAGGTGGGGTGCCCCATGGAACCGCCCAGATGAGCCGCAGCCGTATCCACACTGAGCAAAAGATCACAGCGCTGAATCCACTGCGCCTGCTCAAGGAAGTCGGCGGAAGCATGGAGGTGCGAGCCGGGCTCCAGCAAGACAACCTCAAGGCTCCGAGCCCGCAGCTGCCGACATAGCTCCTGCTGAACAAGGGGGGGCAACGACTTACGGCGGTACTCCAGAGCCTGACCGGGCTCGTCGAGATAACGGCCCGCTTCCCAGACCAAGCCAATTCGCAGCGCAGCGTTTTCACGCCTGGCAGGCGGCGGCAACCTCAGTATGGCACCGTCTACCCAACACCTGCACTGCATCAGAAGCGGCAGGCTCAATATCGATCCATGGCAACCAAGACGAGGATGGGGGGCCTCCTGCGGCGACCAGGGAACGACTTGCAATCCTGCGCCGAGCCATGCCATTCCCTGCTGAATCAGACGCAGCAAGGGCTGGCGCACCAGTAGCTCTACCCGTCCCGAATGCTGTTGGCACAACAGCGGTAGCCAGCGCAGGGCCTGCAACGTGTCACCGAACCCCTGCTCATCCCAGACGATCACCGCCTCGCATTCCTGCCAGCCCTGCCAGAAGGGTGGCGCTGGACAACCTCGATGATCTGGCATCGACAGCCAACGTCCTTCCGCTAACTGCCAAGCGCGTAGCAGGTCCCCCCGCGCGAGGGCGATGCGACTGCGATTCCACTGCACCTCAGCCAGGCAGAAGGCAGGATCGGCTTTGCAGAACCAAGTCTCCGCTGCCTCGAAACGACCCAAATCCAAAAGCACATTGGCCAAACCTTGTGCCGCTCGGGCATCCACCACCCCATCGGGCCAACGATTCGGGCGCACCGACCACTGCGCCCAGCACAACGCCTCCGTCAGTTGATCGTCGAGTCGACAGGCATTGGCAAGATTGAGCAACCTCAGCCCATCGTCAGCATCCACTGACAACTCACGCCGGCACCTCAAAACCCTGGAGAAAGCAGTCATCACCTGCGAAAACGCCCTTAAAATGATTGTGGCCAATCGCAAGACCGGGGTGACAAACCACCAAACCGACCACCGCCGTTAGCAGTTTCCAGGAACCAAGTAATGTCGCGGGAAGATTTGCTCCATTAAAGTGCCTACCATCACTACAAACGATCTCGAGGTTGTCTTTCCAGGGAGCGTCAAAGATGACATTATTGTAGAAGAACTAAAGAATGGCACTGAAATCATTGCCCTCAAGAACGTTTCCAACCTGGAGACTACGGTCACCGGTACTGCGGCTTTTGTAGGCAAAGGTGTTTCCAATTCTCCGGTTGTCCTGGAATCCACCAAGAAAAATACCCCTAAAATCGTTCTTCAAAACGCCTACTTCTCGTTGAGCGAAATCAAGGTTTCCGGCAAGGGTTCTGGTGAGGTAAAAACCAACAATGGGATATTCAGAAATAACACATTTACTGGCGGCAAAAAGAACGACTCTGTCAGTTTTAAAGGTAATTCAATTGTCAACAATAACAAATTCAATCTCGGCAAGGGTGGTGATTCAATCACGTTCTCCAAGGCCACCACTTTCAAAGGCAAGACGACCATTAATTTGGTCCCAGGCGGCAAGGACTTTGTCAAATTCGGCAAGAACCTGAAGACACAAAAGGGCTCTGTACTCATTAAAAACTTCGAAAGGAAAGATATACTTAAAGTAGGCAAAAAAACCGTTGATTATAACGATATTAAGAATGGCGATCAAATCCCGGGTATCGAAATCCGTCTCGCCTGATCCACTTACCTATTGCAACCAAGCTCCTCTTCTGAGGAGCTTTTTTTGGCTTGTACGTCGCAGCATAGATTTGTTGGGTTGTTCAACCGAGCGCGCCGGTGATTGAGCGTTACACCCTTCCCGAGATGGGAGCCATCTGGAGTGAGCAGGCGAAATTCCAGAGCTGGCTCGATGTGGAAATCGCCGCCACAGAAGCCAACTGTCGCCTCGGCCGGGTGCCCCAGGACGCCCTCGATACCATCAAGGCCAAGGCCAGCTTCGAGGTGGAGCGCATCCTCGAAATTGAAGCTGAGGTTCGCCACGACGTGATCGCCTTCCTCACCAACGTGAACGAGCACGTCGGTGATGCCGGGCGTCACATCCATGTGGGCATGACCAGCAGCGACGTGCTGGACACGGGCGTGGCCCTGCAGCTGAAACGTTCCGTGGCCCTGTTGCGCACAGAACTGGATGCCCTGGCCAACGCCCTGCGCGCACTGGCCAGAGCCCACAAGGGCACCGAGATGATCGGCCGCTCTCACGCCATCCACGGCGAACCGATCACCTTCGGGTTCAAGGTGGCCGGCTGGCTGGCGGAAACCGAGCGCAACCGCATCCGGTTGGAACGGCTGGAGCAGGATGTGGCTGTGGGCCAGGTGAGCGGTGCCATGGGCACCTATGCCAACACCGATCCCCAGGTGGAAGCCATCACCTGCGAGATCCTCGGGCTGACTCCCGACACCGCCAGCACCCAGGTGATCTCCCGCGATCGCCATGCCGACTACGTCCAGACCCTCGCCCTGGTGGGAGCCTCCCTGGAGCGCTTCTCCACCGAGATTCGCAACCTCCAACGCACCGATGTACTGGAAGTGGAGGAGAACTTCGCCAAGGGTCAGAAGGGCAGCTCCGCCATGCCCCACAAACGCAACCCGATCCGCAGCGAACGGATCAGCGGTCTGGCCCGGGTGCTGCGCAGCTACACCATTGCTGCTCTTGAGAACGTGGCCCTCTGGCACGAGCGCGACATCAGCCACAGCTCCACGGAGCGAATGATGCTGCCCGACTGCTCCGTCACCCTGCACTTCATGCTGCGGGAGATGACCAGCGTGGTGAAGGGGCTTGGGATCTACCCAGACAACATGCGACGCAACATGAATGTGTATGGCGGTGTGGTGTTCAGCCAGCGGGTGCTTCTCGCCCTTGTGGGCACCGGCATGAGCCGAGAGGAGGCGTACCGGGTCGTCCAGCGCAACGCCCACACCGCCTGGAACACGGCCGGCGGCGACTTCCGCGCCAACCTGGAAGCGGATGGTGATGTGACCAGCCGCCTCAGCGCAGCGGAGCTGGCCGACTGCTTCAGCACGGCACTGCACCAGGAGAACCTGGGCGTGATCTGGGAGCGGCTGGGGATCTAACTAACGATTACGGGAAGATGAACCGACTCCTGTCGGCATCCCCAGAAGCCGGAAGACAGAAGCCGCATCAACAATCGGTTCGAGCGGCAACATGGCATCAGTCATGGTGTCGGTGACCTTCGTGAAGTTGTTGCGATCCACCACTACAACATCACCGTTGCGTAGCGGCGGGTTATTCACATTGCTCAGTACAGCGTTGGGGTCGTAGCGCAACTGTTTCACGGTTGTACGACCCTGACCATCCATTCGAATCAAGTCCACCCGCTTTGAGCTTCCCCGACGGGTGACGCCTCCGGAAGCAAGAATGGCGCGTGACAAAGGGGCATTGGATCCAACCTGGACCACCCCAGGCGAAACGACCTCACCAACAACCTGAACATTGATCGCAGAGGGAGCGAAGTTAGAAGCAGCCGTCGTTAGTAAGTCAACGTTGATCGGTGTCGTTGCTTTGTGTACCCGGATGCTGTCGCCGTCGTAGATCAATGGATTGGGAGCAAATCCTCCGTTTTTCAGCACATTGAGGTAGTCGAAAACGAAGCTCTGGGTTGGTCCTCCTGGCGAAGGAGACGGCCTCAGTAGTTCCAGACGGGCCAAATCACCTGAAGCAGAAATCCCACCAGCTTTCTGAATCACGTCGATCATGGTCGGCCAACCGCCACCATCGGAGCCGACTCCAGTGAGAGTTCCAGAGCCCCCCGCGGAACCTGAACCGTTGACAGGAAGTGTGAAGACGCCGGGACGCAAAACCTGACCTGTAACCGTGATCCGAACTGGACGCTGTTCAACAAGGTCGAGATAAACCAGGGGGCGCCTCAGAAATTGGCTGTAGCCATCGGTGATGCGCTGCCGGGCTTCCTCCAAGGTCAACCCCCACACATCAACTGTGCCAAGTCGCGGGAGATTAATGGTGCCGTCACTCAACACCTGCACTTGCGCCTCATAACCGTCGATCTTGAACACCGAAGTGACCAACCGATCCCCGGGAGCTAAGCGATATCGGTAGGTCTGGGGCGGCAGGCTGGGCGGGGATGGCAACGGTGGGGGCGATTGCAGAGACCTACGCGCGGCCGCCGGGGTCTTCAGCCAGTTGATCCGCTCTTCAGCCTTCACACCACCGCCCAACATCACAGGAGCCGAGAGCATCACCGCTGCAGCAACAGCTGCGGAAAGACCGGTCCTTGAGGGCACAACCATGGGTGGAGCTGAGACAGCGGTCAAAGGGACGCCAATCTTCCCGCATAATGCATTTCAGGCATATGGCCCATGACGCAGATCGGACCAGCACCGCAGCATGACGTCTTGCTCCCTACCGGTTGGAGCGAAGCCAATCGCGCAACAACTCTGCTGTTCCAGCTCGACGGTTTAGAGCTGCATCTGATCCCTGGATCAACATTTGAGACCGTCGCTGATGCTGTAGGCACTCTGAGGGAATCCACCTACCGCCAGCAGCTCTCTGGCTCCGGCAACACACGCGACCTTGACGGCCGCGACACCTCTTACGACCATCTGATTCTTTTGGAATCGAACACCGGTGCCCTAGCGGGGTCTGCACGGTTGCAATTCATTCCTCAGTTCAGTTCAGCCGAGCAACTCCCCAGCAGCCAACAGTCCTATCTGGAGCATGTCTATCCAGGAATTAAAGCGATGCTGGCGGGGCAAAACCACCATGTGGAAATTGGTCGAGTCGCCCTTGCCCCACGCTTTCAGCGCCAACCGCACTCTCTGATGGCGTTGTTCCGCGGAGGGCTTCTGATCGCAGCCCACTCGGGTTACAACGTCCTGCACGGGCTGGTCTCCTACAACCATTTCGCACACAGCGAAGCAGTCAATACAACCTTCCTCAGTGCCTTACTGCGGCCTCCCTACCGCAGGACGAGCCCAACGCTGCCGCCACCGCGTCACCCGATCAACAACATCCAGCCCAGCGACAGCACCCACCCGAGCGGCAACGTTCAAGCCCTGGAAATGGCTATCCGCCAGGAGCACAGCGAGGACTTCCGTCTGCCGGTGCTGTTGCGCCAATACTTCAACCTGATGGAAGCCAAGGTCTGCGACCTCTCTCTGGCGAAGGATTTCAACCAGATCACTGAGATCCTGATGGCCGCCGTCCTCTCAGACCTGCCGAAGGAACGGCTCGGCTTCTTCATCGAGGTTGACCACCAACCCGTCTACCAGCGGTTCAGCTGGTACCGAGGCGAGGGATAAACCCGTCAACACTGGTACTTTACTGGAATAACTCGGTAGGCGGCGTTGAGCGAGGGAACTCTCGATAAGCATCAGCTGGAGGGACACCTTGTCGAAATCCTGCATCGCATTTCCGGCGCCGACCCTGCGGTCATCACCGCAGACGCCCGCCTGATGGAAGACATCGGGATCGACTCCCTCGGGTTTTACGAAATTCTGATCGAGGCCGATACCTGCTTCGGCATCCGCATCCAAGAAGAGCAGCTGCTGCAGTTCAAGACGGTGGGTGACATCCAGCGCCATCTGGAATCACTCAACATCGATCCCCCCAGTTCCACAACCGCCTGACAGTGGTAGTGCGGCAGCAACTTTCCAAGCGGGTTTCGATCGTAGGGTGGGGCTCCGTCTCCCCACTCGGCTGTGACGCCGCGTCCACCTGGGATGGCGTGTTGGCGGGCCGCTCCGGCATCCGAGCCCTGAGCGCAGCCTGGAGCGAAGACCTTCCGGTGCGCATTTCGGGCTGCGTGCCCGAGGCAGCGACCGCATCCCTGGAACCGTTGCTGCAGCGGCGCTCCGACCGCTGCGCCCAGCTCGGGCTGCTGGCCGCTAGGGAGGCCTGGGCCATGGCTTCCGCGTTCACCAGCGGAATTGATCCAGCCCGCGTGGCAATCGTGCTGGGTACTGGCATCGGCGGACTCCACACGATGCATGAACAGCACAACCAGCTGACTGCCGGGGGACCAACACGAGTCAACCCTCTCACTGTTCCGATGCTGATCCCCGATGCAGCAGCGGGGCAGGTCGCCATCGACCTGGGCTTGCATGGCGGCGCGCACACCCCTGTATCGGCCTGTGCATCAGGAGCCGAAGCGATGATGCTGGCCCAGATGCTGCTCAATGACGGGCGGGCCGATCTCGTGCTTGCCGGCGGCACCGAAGCTCCAGTGAACCGACTGGGACTCGTGGGCTTCTCCGCCATGCGGGCCCTGTCCTCCCGAAATGATGCTCCTGACCAGGCCTCCCGGCCCTACAGCAAAAACCGGGACGGATTTGTGCTCTCCGAGGGGGCGGGCGTGGTCGCAATGATGCGAGAGGAGGACACCCCCAGCGGTGCAGCACTGGGTTGGCAACTGGCCTGTGGCAGCAGCAGCGACGGCCATCACATCGTGGCGCCTGAACCTCAGGGCACTCAAGCCAGCCAAGCGATCGAGGATGCCCTGCGACGAGCTGGGGTGGAACCTGGCGATCTCTGCGCCGTTCAAGCCCATGCCACCGGCACAAACCTGGGCGACCTTGCCGAAGCGAGGGCGCTACGCCGCAGCCTGGGGGCTGCCGCCGATCACATCCCCGTCTTCGCCCCCAAGGGCCAGATCGGCCATCTGCTGGGAGCCGCAGGAGCTGTGGAGGCGATTCTTGGCGTGCAAGCCATTCGGCAAGGCGTGCTGCCCCGCAGCATCAATTCCGATCCCCTTGACCCTGAAGTGGAGCTGGCGGTCACCAGCCAGGGCCCCGTCGAGCTGGTTGCCTCAAGCTCCGAGCGACTGATGCTCAAGAACGCCTTTGGCTTCGGTGGTCACAACATCAGTCTTGTGCTGTCTGCTCCCGGTAGTACCGCTGAACAGCTGCGCTGAATCCCTCACGGTCACGGGGATCAACGGGCAGCTGAAGATCGTCCGCTCGACCACGGCGACAGCGAATCGTGCCCAAGGGTGCCGTTAAGCGACCAAGCAACAGCTGCAGCGGATTGTAGCGGGCACCGACGGCCCCCTCCAATCCGTCGTAACTGAAGAACCAGGGCACCACCCGGCCGCCATAGTGCTGGGCCAGCATCCAGGCACTGGGAGACACCCGCTCCTCGATCGGTGTCACCAGCGAACCGTTGGGGGCAATCATGATTTCACCGTGGTCCCGCAACAGCGTGGAGGCACTCATCATTCCGGCCAGGCGCGACTGGGGCTGGCGGTGATCCAACACCGCAGAGCCGGCATTGCGGGCGGCAGCGGCATAGCCCGGCAGCACCCAACGCAGGTGCAGCTGCGCCGTGGTCAGCCCCGGCATGCGCAGAAGCCCTTGAATCACCAAGCCGTCACAAGGGCTGCGGTGATTGAAAATGTGCACCAAAGGCATGCCGACCGGTTCCGAGGGTTGGCTGTCATCCACCAACACCTGAATGCCCAGGGCCCGCAGGGCCACGGAGGAGGCCATGGTCATCAATGCAGCGGCCCAGTCGGGTCTTCGCAGCAGCATCGCTGGCAGCTGCAGGCCATAGAGGGTGAAACCAAGGCCAGCCCAGGCCAGCCTGCCCACTAGCCGTCCCAGCAGCACAACAGGGCTGCGAAGCCTACCTGCTATCGGAGTCGGTAGTTCGGGACTGGGGGGAAGCTGACGGGCTTCCGGACCGATCGGGAAGGTCGTGCGGAAAGGGAAATCTCCATCGAAATTCCCATTCACCTGGGTGGTGAGCACCAGATGGTTGTAGAAGCGATAGAAGAGGGCCCGATCGCTGGGCTGGGGATCACACCAGAAGGCATCGAGCGGCTTCTGATCGGTCAATCCCTCCAGGTTGTAAAAGGTGTCCCCCATCGTCTTGGTGGGCACGGCATGGAACAAGGCCTGCAGCCCCACGGTGCTGTTCACCGTGATCACCCCACGGCAGGTGCGCAGGTAGCGGCTGAGGGGTCCGTCGTGGAAGTAATGCACCCGGCCAGAAACGCCGTATTGCTTGGCGAGCAGCCGGATCAATGAGGCGTAGTTGTTGTAACCGCGATCCCGGGGATGGTGCTTGAAGGCCAGATGGTCGGAGGCATGGGCATGGCCGGCGAAGGAACGGATCACGTCTTCGATGAAGTCGTGCATGCCGCGGTAGGGCGACCCCATCTGAATCTGCGAATCGCTGGAGACCTGCAACACCGCCAGAAAGAAGGAGCAGTGTTCCAGCAACCGCTGCTTCACCGCCCGCTCCTGCCAGCGGTAGAGCCAATAGCGCCAGGTGCCCCTCACCTGGCACCAGAGGAAGCCTGGGGAAGGCTGAAGCTTGTGCTCCCCTTCGATGATCGGGTAGCGGGTGAAGGCGTGCTGAATGAAGGTTGGCGCTTTCCAGGCCTTGCGCCAGCGCCAGCCCGGGTCCAGAACGATGTTTTGCGGCAGCTGGTCACACGGGGGGAGCTCCCGATAGAAGGCTGCTGGCTTGTTGAGATTGGAGCGGGCATTGACCCGATCCCGCTCCAGCGTCACGTAGTTCGGGCGCAGATAGCCAAGCTCAAACACCCAGGCTTCAACGCCGAGGGCGCGGGCTTCTTCAATGGCAATCCGGTGGGGAATGATGAAGTCGCCATACATAAAGATGTGGCGAATTCCCCGTTCTTCAATCAGCCGACGCAGGAAGGGGCGCCAAGAATCCATCCCCTTGCTGTAGGACACGCAGACATCGCCTGGGAAGCCGAATTCCCGCAGGGGGAACGCCACCTTCGTGACCGGAATGCCACAGCCTTGCAAGTAGCGGCACAAGCGGGCGAAGAACAGACCGATCGGACCCATCAACAGCAGAACTGGTCCCTCGATCCGCACCTGTACGAGAGCTGGCGCCCGTCCCCTGCCCAAACTGCATCCCGCCCATGAATGGGCAAAATCCTGGCACGCCTCAACGGCGCCGCAGCCGGCCCCAGTGGCGGAACAGGGCCTGCACAAGCGTGCGCCGCTGCGGTGGGGCTGCCCGCCAGGCCACCAGATCGTCGATGGCCTGCTCCGGCGTGATGAACCAGCCGCTATCGCGGCTGACATAGCGGGGGTAGTCGATCAAGGCGGCATGCACCAGCTCGTCAAGCGCGAGCTTCCGCTGCCGGCGGTCGCAACGTTCGCGGTCCTGGGTGAGTCCCCAGCCGGCATAGAACGGAAGGCCCCAGCAGTGGACCTCCAAGCCGCGCAGCAACGCCTCAAACCCCGCCAGGGAGGTGAGCACATGGAGAGCATCAATCTGAGTGAACAGCTGCTGGATCGACCCCTGCGGCAGCACCGCATCGCAGATCTCAGCGGCACCGTCCTCGCCGGCACCGGCACGGCAAAGACCGGCCACAACATCGGGATGCGGCTTGTACACGAGATAAGCCTCCGGCTCCGCCGCCCGCACCGCGGCGAGCAAGGCGCGGTTGCTGCGCAGCCCCGGGGCGCCGTAGCGGATCGAAGCATCGCTTTCCACCTGACCGATCACCAGCACCACCCGTCGCTGGCCGGCAGGGCGCGTCCAAGGCTCCGCCTGGAGGTTGTACTTGGTGATCGCCTCCTCCACCAACCGCTGACGCAACGCCGCGGCCCGCTGGCGTTGGGCCGGGGTCCACTGCCCCGTTGCCAGGCGTGTTTCCAGATCACTGGGCCGGGTGGCGTCGTAGTACACGCCTTGGTGATCCACCACCCAAGACACCGGATCCACCAGATCAGCCCCGAGGCCAACCGAGCGCAGGAAACCGTCCTCCACCTGCAGCACCGGCAACTGCCGCCGCGCCGCCGCGTCGAGCAGCTTGGGTCGGGCGCGCCGCCCCCAGACCACCACGGCATCAACGCCCTGCGGAATCCGCCGCCAGGGAGCGCGAAAGCGCAGCTGACTGCCCGCCAGGAAGCGACGCAGATTGCGCTGTTTCCAGGGGGTGAAACCGAAGGCCACACACCGCGGCGGCTGTTGCGCCTGCAGGCGCCGCTGCAAGCCGATCGCGGCCATCAAGGTTTCGATGCTGCAGGGCTGGTGCCGATGCGGGTCGATGCAGCGGCAAGCCCCCACCAGAGCGGCATGCACCAGAGCCTCCAGGCTGGCGCCCTGGCGCCGCCGGACTGGGGCCTCGCATCGGTCGTGGGTCAGCCCCCAGCCGCCATAAAACGGCATACCGAAGCAGTGGACCGGGCGACCCCAGAGCAAGGCTTCAAACCCCATCTGGGAGGTGACCACATACACCGCCCGGGCTTGCTCGAGCAGCCGTGCCGGATGGCCACCATCCGCACTCAGGCGGACGCGGGGATGGGCCAGATCCTGAGCCTTGAAATGGCCCCGGGCGCGGCCAGAGATCACATCCGGATGCACCTTGAGCACCACCGTGCAGTCGGGATGATCCGCCAGGGCGGCCTGAAGCATCCGCTGAAAACAGCTGGCATCCGCCAGCCCGAGGGCGATGGATCGATCCCCAGCGGATTGATCCACCACCAGCACGTAGGGCTCCTGAGGGGCCTCCGCCTCCACCGGGGGGTTCACCTTGCTGAGCCGTTGCTCACGCCACAGCCTCTGGAGAGCGCGAGCGCGGTCAACCTCAGCCGCATTGATCGGCGCCGCAATCAACTGCTCCATCCGGCTGGGGGCCGTGGCATCGAAATGCACCCCCAACACATCCACCAACAACGCCAGAGGGGGATGCTTCCGCCCCTTGGCCACCGAGCGCAGCAGACCGTCCTCGAGATGCCACACCGGTAGATCCCACTGACGCGCCAGGCGCTCCACCCGCAGCGCACTGGGGCGCCGCCCCCAGGCCAGCAGCACATCCACATCCCGGTGGCGGCCTGGCACCAACCGGTCCGGTGCCATCAGCTCAGGCAGCGTTTGGTGGGCAAGCATCCCCCGGGCCGGAACCCCGAGCCGCAGAGCAGCAGGCCTGGTCATCGGGTAAGACAGGTCGCACTGAATCCTCACCGATGGCAGTCCCCCGTGGCGCGCTGGCCCTGATCCCCGCCCGCGGCGGATCGAAGGGCATCCCGGGAAAAAACCTGCAACAGGTGGGCGGCGTGCCCCTGGTCTGCCGCAGCATTCGGGCAGCTCAGGCCAGCATTGCCGTGGGCCGGGTGGTGGTGAGCACCGACGATGACGCCATCGCGGCCGCCGCCGAACATGAAGGGGCTGGCGTGATTCGTCGCCCCGCCGCCATCGCCGGCGATAGGGCCAGTTCGGAATCGGCCTTGCTGCATGCTCTCGAGCAGCTGGAGCAGCAGGGACCACTGGAAACGGAGCTGGTCTTCCTGCAATGCACCTCCCCCTTTACCACCGGGGAGCAGATCGATGCGGTGCTGCACGCCTTGCAAGCAGACGATTGCAATAGCAGCTTCGCCGTCAGCCCCTGGCACGGCTTCCTCTGGCGCGCCGATGGACAGGGCATCAACCACGACCCTGCACAGCCTCGCCAACGCCGCCAGGACCTGGAACCGGCTTTTTTGGAAACCGGCGCGATCTACGCCATGAATTTGGCGGCCTTCCGACGCTGCGGCAGCCGCTTCTGCCCTCCAGCCCGCCCAGTGATGTTGGAGCAGGTGGGGCCAGAAATCGACACGCCGGAGGATCTGGCCCTCTGCCGCTGCATCGCGGCCCAAAAGGACGAATAATTTTGCCCAGCAAGGTTTTGCCGTTGATGGCGCCCCCAGAATCCAAGCGCCTTGTCGGCCGCAAGGTCACCGCCGTGGCCTGCTTCGATTCCTTCGGCAAACTCGCCATGACCATGCTGGCAACCTGCCGGCGGGAAGGAGCTGAGACAACCCTGCTGCTCTTGCAGTTGAACAACCGGGCTCTCTCGCGCCGGCAGCGTCTCGAAATTCGGCGAATCGATCCCAAGACTCGTATCGAGAAACACAACTGGAACGATCTGCACCAGCTCTGCACGGGCATGGCAGGAGAGGTCGATGCCCTGATCCTGGGTCTGGATGGCCAGCGCAGCCGCGACGCCCTGCTGCAACTGCAAAACATCTGGGCAAATCAGGAGCAACGCCCACGCCTGATCAGCGCTTACCCCGGGATCCTGTTCCGCTTCGGCCTCGAGGGAATGATGGATCGCTCGGGCGCCGACCTGCTCTGCCTCAACAGTGCCGACGATCTGGCTCTGTATGGCCGTGGCCGCAAAGCCCTGGGCCTCGATAGCAGCAATGCGGTGGTGACGGGCCTGCCGATTCTCTGGCGCACAAAACAGCGCACTGAAGAACCGGATCCCCCTTCGATTGTGTTCTTCGAACAGCCGTCAATTCCGGTGCATCCCCTGCAGCGCCGCTTTCTCTGTGACCAGATCAAAGCGCTGGCCGCGGCTTGGCCCGATCACCCTGTGATCTTCAAACCACGCACCTCGAGCATCGAGAGCACCCTGCACAGGCGCCATGGGGAGATGGCCAGCGTGATCGACAAGATGACGCGCGATCAACCGAATCTGCGCCTGAGTTTCAAACCCGCCACCCTGCTGCTGCGCCAGTGCGGTTGCGCCATCACCGTCTCATCGACGGCGGCCATGGAGTCGATGGCGATGGGCATCAGCACCCGCATCGTGGGTGATCTGGGGGTGACCGAAACCCTTGGCAACCACTTCTTCGCCAGCTCGGGCGCCATCGCCTGCTTCGGCGCCATCAAGGCCAACCCTTTCGACGTCATCCATGACCCGCAGTGGCTCGAGCAGCAGGGTCTGCAGCGGGACGGCGAGCATCGCTTCATCACCGCCCTGGTGGAACGGCTGAACAACCCGCCTGCACCGCTGGGCACCTCCAGCCACGGCCCCCTCAGCTGGGGCAGCAGTGACTGGCAGAAAGCCGCCTTGCGCAACGGGGGCCGGCGGATGCTGAGCAGCGGTGGCGCCCGCTCCAGCCAACGCAAGCGTCACCGCACCCGTCGCATGCTGCGCAGCCTGCGCGACAGCGTGGTGGGATTCGGCTGGCTCTCCAAGCTGCTGCGGGAACGATGACCCTGCTGCTGGTCAGCGACGGAGGGCTGGAGCGGTCCGCCTGCGTGCTGATGGCCGAGGTGCTGCACCAGCAGGGGGAGCACTGCATCACGGCAGGACCACCGCTTCAGGGACACCAACCCCTGGCCACGCCGGCACCGCACCTGAGCATCGACGTGCAGCAACTGGCGGCACACCCCCTCTTGGACCAGGTCTCCGCCATTGGCCTGTTCCTGCAGGACCCACATCAGGTTCAGCGCTTCATCCAGACCTATCAAGGCCTTTGCAGCGCACGTGAACAGACGGCAGCAACGTTGTTCAGCGGGCCCCTCGTGCCCTTGGTGGGGGATGCCTTGATCCGCGATCTCAGCCTGCGCCTGGGCAGTGACCTGCTGCTGGTGAGCGGCGAACACCAGCGCCGTCAGCTGCAATCGCTCACCTTCAACTGGCCCGCGAGCCTGAAGCTGCCGGCCGTGATCAGCACGGGCTTCTGGTTCCCCACGGCCGCACCCTGCGCCCCCGCCGAGCAGCCCTTGCTGCTGGCGTTGATCCAAAAGCAGATCCCCACCCATATCGGTGCCCGGGAGCAACTGCTGCGCCAACTCAACTGCTGGGCGCGCCAACGGCCGGACTGGACCGTGATGCTGCAACGCGACCACAGCTGGGACGCAACGACGGCGCTGCTGCCCAGTGACGCGCCCCGGGCGGACAACCTGGTGGACGCCGCCCCCGGACAGCTGTTGCCGCTGCTGGGATCCTGCAGCGCCTGCCTCACAGTGAGCTCACCTTGGAGCCTCGCGGCCATGGCCTGGGGCCGGATCCCGATCATCGTGGGCGACTACGGCATCCACGAGGAACAGAGCACGTCCGGCTTCTTCGGCTGCGGCGCCATGCATCGGCTGCGCAGCATCCCCCACCTGGATGCCGTCAACGACCTGCCCCTGGCGAACCAGGCCTGGCTCGGGGGCATGGGTGCTGAGATCACCGACGGACCGAACCGCCTGATCCACGCCCTGAGCGCGCTGGAGCGCCAGGGGCAGCGATGACAACGCCCCCGACCAAGCCCACGATCAGCGTGCTGTTGATCGCCGACAGTGACAGCCAACTGCTGGCCTGCGAGGCCCTCTGCAGCGCTCCGACCGAACGAAGCGTGCAGTGGACCATCAACGTGATTCCACGGGATGGAACACCCCGGGCGTTGCTGCAACGCCTGGCCCAGAGGGCCAGCCTGCGCCACCAGAGCCTGGCTCAGCTGCTGCGGGATCGGCGTCTGCTGAGCGTTGATGCCATTGGCGTGTTCCTGACGGGCAGCAAGCTCAATGACATCCGTCTCGCCCTGCAACAGGAACGCCAGCGCCCCCTGCTGTTCTGTGGATTCAACGGCGTGGTGCTGGACCACTTCATCGAAGGGGTGAGCTGGCGGCTGGGCTACGACCTGATCTGCCTCAGCGGTCCCCGTGATCAAGAGTCCCTGGCACAGCTGGTGGCCGGAACCCCATTCGCGCAACAGCGGACCGTGCTCACCGGTCTGCGGCGCAACACCCCCAGCACAGACCTGATCCCTCTGGCAAAACGTCCACGGCGCCTTGTCTTTGCCGAGCAGGTGATCATGCCTGCATCAACCAGCGAACGGGCCCGGCTCGTGCGTCTTCTCAGCGATCTGGCTCTCCCAACTGGGAGGTGCTGATCAAACCCCGCATCGCGCCCGGCGATGCCACTTTTCATGACGTCAACACCCACATCAGCACAACGCTGAAGCAAACCCTGGGGGTGCCCCCTGCCAATCTGCGGCTGGACTATCGCCCCCTGCCGGTGCTGTTGAAGCAGGCCCGGCTGCTGGCCACCCTCTCCTCAACGGCCTTCTTCGACGCCCTCGACTTCGGCTGCCGAGCGATTGCCATCAGCGATCTCGGTCTGCAGCCGGATTACGGCGGCCACGTCTATGCCGGCAGCGGCGTGTGGCGGTCCCTCGAGGCCATCCCCAATCTGGATGTCCTCGATGCCGAAGGGCCCTCCCCGGATCCGCGCTGGCTGGAGTGGATGGGGTACGGAACGCAGTTCAGCCCCTCCGCCCTGCTCCAGGCCCTGGATGCACAGCGACAGCAGCCGCCACAGCCCCTCCCCAGCAGCATCGGCTACCCGGGCAATGCCCAATCCAGCTTCAATCAGCTGCGCTTGGGGGCCGAAGCCGCCATCACTACTGGCGACTGGAGCAGTGCTCGCGAGCTGCTCTGCCAGGCGACCCTGATGCGCCCGCTTCACCGCGGTGTCGCCCGCCGCCACTGGGCCGTGCGCCAGACCAACCCACTGCTTCGGCAGATCGCCCTGCTGATCTCCTACAGAGATCTGAAGTAGGTTCGATGACGGACTCAGCTCAGGCGGCCGAACAGAACGGTGAGAGGCATCCTGATTGAGCGGAATTTCACCCAGTTCGTTGTCTTCGCGGAAGACAGCATCCTCTCGGCGCTCAGCAAGATCACGGCCAACCAGTCGCGGCTGATCTTCGTTGTTTCCGAGAGCGGCATCCTCCAAGGCGTGCTCACCGACGGCGACTTCCGCCGCTGGATTGCCACTTGCGGCGAGATCGACCTGAACCGGCCGGTCACCGCGGCCATGAATTCAAACTGCCGCTCGGCCGCCGAAGGCACCAGCGCCAGTGATCTGAGCGCCCTGCTCAACTCCCGCATCATTGCCCTGCCGCTGCTGGACAGCCATGGCCGGATCGTGGCTGTGGCCCGCCGTGCCACCGATGGGCTGCAGATCGGCTCCCACCGCATCGGTGATGACGCCCCCTGTTTTTTGATCGCCGAAATCGGCAACAACCACAACGGCGATCTCGACATCGCGCTCCAACTGATCGATGCCGCCCACGCCGCGGGAGCGGACTGCGCCAAGTTCCAGATGCGGGACATGAGTCGGCTGTACCGCAATGCGGGGGACAGCAACGACATGGCCTCCGATCTGGGCACCCAGTACACCCTGGATTTGCTCGAGCGTTTTCAACTCAGCGACGACGAACTGTTCCGCTGCTTTGACCATGCCGCCAGCAAAGGGCTGGTGCCCCTCTGCACCGCCTGGGATGAAGCCAGCCTCGAGAAGCTCAACCGCTGGGGCATGGAAGGCTTCAAGGTGGCGTCGGCCGATTTCACCAACCACGCCCTGCTCTCCAGCCTTGCAGCCACCGGCAAGCCGCTGATCTGCTCCACCGGCATGGCGTCTGAGGTGGAGATCCGCTCTGGCATTCGGCACCTCCAGAACGAAGGAGCCGGTTACGTGCTGCTCCACTGCAATTCCACCTATCCCACCCCGTTCAAGGACGTCAACCTGCGCTACCTCGAGCGGCTGCGGGACCTGGCCGAGGCTCCCGTGGGCTACTCCGGCCATGAACGCGGCATCGAAGTGCCCATTGCCGCCGCCGCCCTCGGCGCCGTGGTGATCGAGAAACACATCACCCTCGATCGCTCCATGGAGGGCAACGACCACAAGGTGAGCCTGTTGCCCAATGAATTCGCCCAGATGATCCAGGGCATTCGCCGGGTGGAGGAATCGATGGGCAGCGGCGGTGAACGCAGCATCAGCCAGGGCGAAATGATGAACCGCGAAGTGCTGGCCAAGAGCCTGGTCGCCACCTGCGATGTGCCTGCCGGCACGGAGATCACCGAGGCGATGGTGGGCATCCAGAGCCCTGGACAGGGTCTGCAGCCCAATCGCCTGGATGACCTCATCGGCAAGACCTTGCCGGTGAACAAAGCCACCGGGGACTTCTTCTTCCCCTCCGACCTGGAAACCCCGGCAGCCACCCCACGCGCTTACCGCTTCCAGCATCGCTTTGGCGTCCCGGTGAGATACCACGACATCGAGAGCTTTGCTGCCACAAGCAATCTCGACCTGGTGGAAATGCACCTCAGCTACAAGGATCTCGAGGTAAATCTGGACCAGGTGCTGCCAACACCGCAGCCGATCGGCCTGGTGGTGCACGCCCCCGAACTGTTTGCCGGCGATCACACCCTCGATCTCTGCAGCGCGGATTCCGACTACCGCCGCCACTCGATTCAAGAACTCCAACGCGTGGTCGACATTTCCCGTGATCTGCGACGCCGCTTCCGCTGTCCCGATCCCGTCCTGCTGGTGACGAACGTTGGCGGCTTCTCCGAACACCACCATCTCGAGCGAGCGGAGTTGCAACCGCTGCGCCAGCGCCTGATCGACAGCCTTCAGCAGATCAACACCGCCGACGAGGTGGAGATCATTCCCCAGACCATGCCTCCCTTCCCCTGGCACTTCGGTGGGCAGCGCTATCACAACCTGTTCGTCGACACCGCCTTCATTCAGGATTTCTGCCGGGAGACCGGGATGCGCGTCTGCCTGGATGTGTCCCACTCGAAGCTCGCCTGCACCCACCTCAAGGCCTCGTTCAGTGCCTTCCTTAAGGCAATCCTTCCGTTCACGGCGCACCTGCATCTGGCCGATGCGAAGGGGGTCGATGGCGAAGGCCTGCAGATCCACGACGGCGAAATCGATTGGGTCCAGCTGTTTGTCCTGATGGACCAACTCGCCCCGCAGGCGACCTTCATTCCCGAAATCTGGCAGGGACACAAGAACAATGGCGAAGGTGCCTGGCTTGCCCTCGAACGTCTGGAAGGCTGTGTCGAAGCCAGCCCGGAACGGCAGGTCGCGTGAGTCAACTCAAACCGGACCGGATTGTTCTGCATTGCGGGCTGCACAAAACAGGCAGCACCTACCTGCAGCGGAACCTGCAGACCAACCGCGAGCTGCTGCTGGAGCAGGGGGTGCTCTATCTCGGGCCGAACACGTTCAAAAAGCGTTGCTCCGAGTTGTGGCGTCACCTGCAATGGGGCCGCTGGGACCGCAAAACGCCCAAACGCCTGACATCACAAACGCGATCCACCCTGATGGAGCTAGCGGGAGACCATCCCGACAGGATCCACACCATCCTTCTCTCCTTCGAAGCGATTTTCGGAACGTTGCGCAACGGCCTTGCAGAACCGCCGCGCCGAAAAACGCCCAACAAGGAACGCAAGACGGGCTTGTATCGCTATGCCAAATCGCGCACCAAGCGTTTGATCACTGGGCTGGAAGACAGCCTTGAGCATCGTTCGATCGCCTGGACGGTGCTGTTCGCCAACAGGGAGCCCGAGGCCTTCATCCGCTCCTGCCACACCCAGCTGCTCAAGGAAGGACGCCACAACCCTGAAACCAGCCACTTCGACACGTTCCAACAAACGGCTGATTTCTCCTGCACCGATCCCAAATCGCTGGAGCAGACGCTGTTGAAGCTGGGCAGCAAACGCGACTTGAAGATCGTGCGTATCGACTATGAGCAAGCCAGCGATCCCCATGAGCCCAGCACCTTTTTGTGGAATGTGCTCAAGCAGGCCCTGCCCCAGCAAGCCGACCGGCTCAGGCAGCAGCTGGAAGCCAACACCGAGAACGAAAACCTGAACAAAACCACGAATCCGGGCCTGAACGAACGGGGGCTTGAACTGGCGATCCAGGCGCGACCCCTGTTCAGCCGCAGCGAATGGAAGCTGTTTCGCAAATTCCTCGAAAAAAATTTCGCCAAAAGCCGCTAATTCATGGCCCAACCGCATCACTTCATCCGAATGAAGCGCCACAACCTGCTCTACGGACGGGTCCCCAAGGCAGCGAATTCATCGATCAAAGCGGCCCTATGCCGCCTGCTCAGCGAGAGACCTCCCAAGGGGACCAAAACAACCTCCGACAAGTTCTGGCAGCACGAAACCAATCAGGAAACGGAACTGATCACCTTGCGGCGTGCCCGCAAGTACCGGCGCAGCCATTTCAGCTTCAGCTTCGTACGCAACCCCTTCGATCGTCTGATCGCGGCCTACAACAACAAGGTGATCGAAATCGAAGCACCACCGCTGCCGATGCAGAACATGGGCATCACCCATGGCATGTCCTTTGAGGCCTTCCTCGATGCCTTAATCGAGACGCCGTTCAAGCACTACGACGTTCATGTTCTGCCCCAGAACCAGTTGCTGTGCATCGGCAATCAGATCGTGCCGAAGTTTGTGGGACGCGTTGAACAAATCGACGTGCACTGGGCGGAACTGCGCGACCTCTTGGCCCGCCGCGGCATCGACGTGATGGAGTCGTTGCCGCAGAAAAACGTCAGACGGAGTGACCGTGCCGACCTGCAGAGCCACTTCAACAGTGATGCTCTGATCGAGAAAGCGATGCAGATCTACGGCGACGATGTGCGCCTGTTTTACAACGATGTGTCTGTGGAGCACTTGATCCAGAACGTCCCTCTGCCGGCCATCGATCCCCTGCACAGCGCCGGCTTAAAGCTGTCGAACTGGCTCCGATCCCATGGCTTCCGGCGCTGAGCGCAGGGGCTGGCTGGAGAGCTGGCGTTGCAGGCAGCAGATCCATCGCAGCCTGCAGGGGCAGCACGACCGGATTGCAGCGATCTACCGCGCTCAGCTGCCCACCTTCATCATCATCGGAGCAGCCAAGTCGGCCACCACAAGCCTGGCCACGGCGCTCGGCCGCCATCCCGAGATCCAGATCAGCCAGTCGATGGAGCCGAAATTCTTCGGTCGGCACTACCTGCGCGGCTGGGAGTGGTATGCCAATCAGTTTGAGGCAGACCCGCGGCGGCCCTTGCGGGGCGAAGCCAGCACGATGTACTCCTCGTCCTATGGCTCCTACTCCAGAACGCCGGAGCTGATCCACCACCACCTCGGCCCGATCCCGCTGATCTATCTGGTGCGCCACCCGCTGCGACGGATTGAATCCCACTGGCGGCACTGGCGGGGTCGCATCAAGGACTGCCCCCCGTTTGAGCAGCTGCTGCGCTCACCTCGCTTGAGACAACGCGTGGTGGAGGCCTCGCTCTATCACCAGCGATGGCAGCGCTACCGGCGCTGGTTTCCGGAGCAGTCGATGCTGAGCATCACCACCGAAGAACTCAGCACGCAGCCGCAATCCAGCCTGCAACAGATCCTGAGCTTCATCGGCGCCACGCCGGATTGCTCCGGACTGCTGGAAAAGGGCAAGCTGCCGCTGATGAATCCGGCTGGCTCGAAAGGCCGCAGAGACGTAGCAGCCCCCAGCTGGAGCGACGAGCTCAAACAGCAAACGATTGATCTGATTCGGCCCGACAGCGAACGCTTCCTGGCCAGCACAGGTCGGCCGATCAGCACCTGGGCCTGGGATTGAAGCCCGCGCTGCCGTAGATTAAGCGCACTGATCCAACCACTGGCCCAGCGGCTGCTGGGGCTGCCCAGGGGAGCTGGTGATTTCAAGGATGCGACCGCAAGCTCGGGGCTGCTCCAGAGCATCGAGGCACACCTGGGCCACGAGGCGGCGAGGGATGCTGTTGCTCTGCTGTTGATCCGCATCCGTTACCAGCACTCCCTCAGTCGTGCTGCGGCTGTCGTCTTCACTGAGGCCTCCAGGGCGGATCACGGTCCAATCCAGACCGCTCCGCTCCAGACAACGTTCACCAACCCGCTTCCAGACCAGGATCAAGCCGAACAGGTTGAGGGGATGCAGCCAGCGGCCAGCGCAGAGGGAACTCACCAGCACCACGCGCCGCAGGCCAATGGAGCGGCAGGCCTGCACCTGCGCCTGCACCCCCCAGGCATCCACCTGCAAGGGACCCGCCAGATTGATCGAAGGTCGAGCACCGGTGGCGATCACCAGTGCGGAGCAGCCCTGCAGCGCATGGAGCAAGGCTTCCGCCGTATCCAGCTGCAGGCGACGCACCTCAAGGCGCCCCTCCTGCTCGGCTTGGGCCAGGGCAGAGGGCAAAACGGAGCCGGGCCGAACGATGGCTCGAACCGATTTACCGCGCTTGAGCGCCACCACCACCACCCGCCAACCGGTTTTGCCGGAGGCGCCTGACACTGCCAGTTGCGTCATCCCATCAAGCCTGATCTGCGCACCAGTCAACAGGCAAGGGGCAAGGCAAGACCGGTCAGAATCAGAACGACCTCCCCAACTGCATGAGCACGGACCAACTCCGGCAATTTTTTGCACACATCGCCCGCGATCCTTCCCTCAAAGCGCAGGTGCTGCAGGCCGTGAGTGCCGATGCTGCCGCCCTGATTGCCCAGGAGCTGGGTTACGAAGTCTCCGGCGATGAACTGCTGCGGTTCTCTGGAAAGAGCTCCTCGGGGGTCAGCGTCACCAAGATTCAGCACCCCGGCGAGTACCACTAGACCCGTGGGGCATCACCGGGAGCAACTGGTTGATCTGTTGCAGCACAGGCCCAGCGATCCAGGCCTGCAGACGCTGATCAACAGGGTGGAACAGGAACACCCCACCGACCTGACCAGCTCAGCCGACTTGCTGCATGGGGTCTGGGAGCTGCGCTGGAGCAGTTCCCGGCAACCCTGGTTGAAACCAACAGCCGGGCTGGAGAACCTGCAGATCCTGGATCCAGTGCAGGGGCGCGGCTGCAATCTGCTGCGGTTGCGCGGCCCTTTGAGATCGTTGGGGGGAATCCGTGTGCAGGCCGAGCTGAAGATCGCGGACAGCACGCGCGTTGCGGTGCGCTTCCGCCAGGGAGGCTGGATCGGGCCCTCCCTGCCGAACCGCCAGCAGCTGACGTTGATGCGACAGGTTCAGCAGAGCATCCCTGCCTGGCTCGACATCACCGTGCTGGATCAACAACTGCGGATCTGCCGCGGCAATGCAGGCACAACCTTCGCGCTGCTGAGGCGAAACGACTTGAATCTGCGCACTTTTTTGGGTATATGAGGAGTCGCAAACAAGGCTGGAATTTGACAGCCACCTGAGCCAGAACCGAAGAGCTTGCATTCCTTCTGATGGCACGCCTTCTTCAGCTTTTGCAAGGGTCCAGCAACAACGCCGATCTTGCGGCATGGACAGCCGTGATCTTTGCTTCGATCACCGCACTGGTGATCTGGGGACTCTTCAACGCCTACCCAAACTTGCTCTAGGAACCAACAGCTACCAATACGGATCCTGCTCATAAACGTTCAAGCGGAGGGTGGGGCCGACGTAACGGATGGGATCCTCACCATCAGCTATCAGTTCTGTCGACCATTGATAAATGCTGGACTGAGGATTAAAGCCGCGGAAGACAACATTCACGGTTTGCCCCGGCTGAACCGCTGGTGTGAGTTGGATGTTCAAGACCTCTTCGGATTCTGAGACAACAGCGGAGGCCAAACCCCTTGTTCCTTTTCCGTGAAGGGAATAGTCGCCGAGGTAAACCCGAGGTTCCAAGCGGCCCCAATCCCACTGATCAAGATTGGGCAACTGCCGCAAAACAATCGATCTCAAGGCATTTCCTGCATCCGCAGGTACCACAACCGTGATCGTGGTGCGATTGCGCCTGCCTTCAGTGGATTCAGGGTTATGAATCATCACCCGGGTTGGGGGCCGATCAAACAACGATTGGGCGAACGATGAGGGAGCCTGCAGCAACACCACTGGAGCCCACAAAAGCATCGCAATCCACTGATGTTTCACCCGATTGTTCCGACGAATCAATCAAGGCTAGCGATGCCAAACAGAACAACATCGAAGGCAGAAGCTCCATCCTTCGATAGGAATCAGCAATGCCTGGCCAGCAAGGATTCGACCATGCCGGTCTGGCCCTGAAGCGCATAGGCCTCCACTTCCCGCTGGCGTTGCAGCGGCCCGAGCGACTGGGTCACCGTCAGCACGTGGGCAGCCGTAGAACGGTCGAGATGATGTGTCAAAAACCGATCGACCTGCGCTGGACTGAAACCACCCTGCGCCTGCAGCATCAAGCTGATCGTGGACGACGACGGCGTTTCCAAACCATCCAGACAATCTTGAACGACATGGATCGCCTCATGGGTCAGAACATCCAACTGCAGCCCTGGCTGATCGCGCAGCCCCTGCGATAAACAGAGACGGTTCACGCCCATGTTGTAAGCGGCGCGTTCGGCCCCGGGGCCACACCGCTCGAGCCGATCGATCACAACACCCAGCTGCTCAAGCCGATCAATCAACCGATCCGTCCGCGCTGAAAGCGAAATCGCTCGAGCAGGGGTTGCCCAGGAAGTCAGCAAGGCAGAAGCGAGAAGCAGAGGAATCAGCAAAGACGAGACGCATCAGACGCAGCCTGAGCCTACGCTTGTGCGAGGTTCCGCCATCAGACTTTCAGCAGTTTCAAGAGTGCTGTGCCGTTCAAGCTGCGTCTGAGCGCATCGGAATGGCGGTTTGCCCTGACGTCATTTGCAGCAAAGGTGGGTTTGTTCTGGTTATCCGAATTGGTGATCTGCCAATGGGATCAGGAACGCTGGGTTTGCAATGTTGTGGGAAAAGGTTTTATCCCCTGCCTGATCACATTCGCACTAATGGATCTTCTGGTGATCCCACAGATCAGGCGCTTAAGAAACCGCTGAAATTCAAAATCTTGGCCTGAAGAAAGGGCCAATCACCTTCATGAGCAGTGTTTTACATGTCCAAGCCAAGCAGTGATCAAAACCTCAGACCATGAGCTTGACGGAGTTGCTCATTACTCACCAAGCAAGTACCCAGATCAGGATTGGTTGCACCTGGCCGGTACTCAGCATTCTTCAGAAGCTCCGTTGACTTCCCCCGCAGCCAGAGCAGCTGCCCTGTAGAAGCATCACGCTTGCAACTCACCCACGCATCAGAACGAGCAGCCGGAGCACAAGTCACCAGTACCCCAACAGCAATCAACCAAACAGAGCAGCGTGAGGACAACATCTGGTTTCAAGAATCCTTGTTAGGTGGCCAGCAACTCAAGCCAGAACAATGCGATCAGCGCAGTGACTCCCAAGGCCAAAGCGAACCATTGGTCTTTGAGGGTGCGGACCACGTTGCATCAGCTGTTGCCCCAATAAACCGAGCTTTCAGCCAGAAGCCAACCTCAGCTGATCCTCTATCGCCCAACCGATGGCACCCTCAAGATGCGCCTCACTCTGGAGCGCATCTGGCGGAACGCGATTTCATGCCAGCGCCAAACTGATCTCATGGCTCCTAAACCCTGGTTCCAAGCCAACATTCACGCCCCCGGCACAGGCTTCACGTTGCTGGTCATTGCGTTTTGCTTGCTGCTTCAGACCATCCCTTCAGCAATCTGCGTGTTAATCCTCAGGTCTGGGTGGGACCCTCCGTTGTCTCCGGAGAGGGTCAGATATTGCAAAGGCGGCTAAGTGTTGTGTCTCACCACGTTGATCAGCAGAGCA
>CAJXPL010000014.1 GCA_913057985.1 uncultured Synechococcus sp. | reverse complement strand
TGATGGAAGGCGTTGTGGCCGGCATTGCCCATTACGGCAACTGCGTTGGTGTCCCGACGGTGGGTGGCGAGGTGGCTTTTGATCCCTCCTATTCCGGCAATCCGCTGGTGAATGCCATGGCCCTTGGCCTGATGGAGACCGAGGAGATTGTCAAATCCGGTGCGATCGGGGTCGGAAATCCTGTGGTGTATGTGGGCAGCACCACCGGTCGGGACGGCATGGGGGGAGCCAGCTTTGCCAGTGCTGAGCTCAGTGCCGATTCCTTGGACGATCGACCCGCCGTTCAAGTGGGCGATCCGTTTCTGGAGAAAGGGCTGATCGAAGCCTGCCTTGAGGCCTTCGCCAGTGGTGATGTGGTGGCCGCGCAAGACATGGGCGCCGCTGGTCTCACCTGCAGCTGTTCGGAAATGGCCGCCAAAGGGGGCCTGGGGGTGGAACTGGATCTGGACCGTGTTCCGGCCCGTGAAACCGGGATGACGGCTTACGAGTTTCTGTTGTCGGAATCCCAGGAACGGATGTTGTTCGTGGTGAAGGCCGGCCGGGAGGACGCCTTGATGCAGCGCTTCCGTCGCTGGGGCCTGCAGGCGGCGGTTGTGGGCAAGGTGCTCCAGGAACCGATTGTGCGGGTGTTGCATCACGGTGCCGTCGCCGCTGAGGTGCCGGCCACAGCTCTTGCCGATGACACTCCAATCGAAAAACATGCCCTGTTGCAGGAGCCCCCGGCGGACCTTCAGGCGCTCTGGAGTTGGACCGAGCAGGAGCTTCCGGAGCTGAGTGATGCCCCAGCAGCTCTGCTGCAGCTTCTGGACGATCCCACCATCGCGAGCAAGCAGTGGGTTCACCGTCAGTACGACCAGCAGGTGCTGGCCAACACGGTGGTGTCGTCCGGTGCCGCAGATGCCGCTGTGGTGCGCCTCAGACCCCAGCAGGGTGATGGGTCCATGGCGGCCTCCAACCGCGGTGTGGCCGCCACGGTGGACTGCCCCAACCGTTGGGTTGCTTTGGACCCTGAACGAGGAGCACAGGCGGCTGTTGCTGAAGCGGCACGCAACCTGAGTTGTGTGGGGGCGGAGCCCCTGGCGGTGACCGACAATCTCAATTTCCCGTCACCGGAAACACCCAAGGGCTTCTGGCAGCTGGCGATGGCCTGTCGGGGGATCTCCGATGCCTGCCGTGCTCTCAACACCCCCGTGACCGGCGGCAATGTCTCCCTCTACAACGAGACCAAACAGGACGACGGCACGATGCAACCGATCCATCCCACGCCGGTGATCGGCATGGTTGGCGGCGTTGATGACATCAGCCGTGTGACCGGCTTGGCCTGGCAACAGCCCGGCGATGCGATCTTCCTCATCGGTGTTCCGCCGCAGGATGTTGCTGATCCCAGCCTTGGTCTGGCTGGCAGTGCCTATCAGCAGCAGATTCTTGGGTCCCTGGCAGGACGTCCGCCGAAGCCTGATCTCGCTGCCGAAGCCGCAGTGGGAAAACTGGTGCGTGAGGCGATTGCTCAGGGTCTGTTGGCCTCCGCCCATGACTGCAGTGATGGCGGATTGGCTGTGGCCTTGGCTGAATCCTGTATCGCTTCTGAATTCGGCATCAACGTGACGCTGACCACAGGTTCGGCCCGTTTGGATCGGGTTCTGTTCGCCGAAGGCGGCAGCCGGGTGATTGTGTCTGTCAACGCAGCCTGCCTGCCTGCATGGGAGCAGTTGATCGGATCCAATCCAGCGCTCCCCGTCACCCCGCTTGGCAGCGTCACCGCGGAGGCTCGATTGGTGATTCGATCCGAATCGGATGTTCAGCTCGATCTCGAGGTGCAACGCTGTGCCGCCGTTTTTCGTGATGCGCTGCCCCGACGGATGCATTCGGAGTGATTGAGTCAGGCGTTGCCTGACGGTCGTTTCTCTTCCTTATCTCTCTGTCTACGGATTCATCATGTGCGGCATTATCGGAATGTTCTGTGTTGACTCAGTCAACCAACAGATCTACGACAATCTGCTTCTGCTTCAGCACCGTGGGCAGGATTCGGCAGGGATTGTCACGATGGACAATCACACTTTCCACGTGCACAAACAACGGGGACGTGTGCGTGAAGCCTTTCGCACCCGAGACATGAGAAAGCTTTTGGGCAATGCCGGGATCGGTCACGTTCGCTATGCCACCCGTGGTGCCGCTGCGTCCGAAGAGGAAGTTCAGCCCTTCTATGTGAATGCCCCCTATGGCATCACTTTTGTTCATAACGGCAATCTCACCAATACGCATCAGCTCGAGCAGGATCTGTTCAAAATTGATCGTCGTCACACCAATTCGACCAGCGATACGGAGATGCTGGTCAATGTGTTGGCCACGGAGATTCAATCTCAGCTCACAGGCCGTGATCTGACTCCAGATCAATTGTTTGATGCGGTGTCATCCCTGCATCACCGCGTTCAGGGTTCTTATGCCGCCATTGCTCTGATTGCCGGTCATGGAATGCTGGCGTTTCGCGATCCCTATGGAATTCGCCCTCTGATTCTTGGTAGGCGTCTGTCTCAACAGGGCCGAGAAGAGTGGATTTTCGCCAGTGAATCGTTGGTGATTGAAAACAGCGGCTACGAGATCGTTCGCGATGTGGATCCTGGTGAAGCCGTGTTCATCGACGTTGATTCCAACTTGCACCAGCGTCAGTGTGCCGACTCGCCTCGGTTGATTCCCTGTGCATTTGAGTATGTGTATCTTGCACGGCCGGATTCCGTCATGAATGGCATCTCGGTGTATGAGTCACGGTTGCGGATGGGTGATCGTCTTGCTCAAACCATTGCCGAAACGTTGCCGGCTGGTGATATCGATGTTGTGATGCCGATTCCTGATTCAGCAAGGCCGTCGGCGATGCAGGTGGCCAAGCAATTGGGTCTTGATTACCGCGAAGGTTTTTACAAGAACCGCTACGTCGGTCGAACCTTCATCATGCCGGGACAGGCTGAACGTAAGAAATCTGTGCGGCAGAAACTCAATGCTCTCGGTACTGAATTTGCTGGAAAGAATGTCTTGATCGTCGATGATTCGATTGTTCGTGGTACAACATCCCGCGAGATTGTTCAAATGGCACGCAGCGCTGGTGCCAACAAGGTGACGTTTACCTCGGCGGCGCCACCGGTTCGCTATCCCAATGTTTACGGGATCAACATGCCGACGCGGGCGGAACTCCTTGCCCACGGCCGAACCAATGATGAGATTTCAGATGTTCTCGGCGCCGATCATGTTGTTTATCAGACCGTTGAGAACTTGCTGGAAAGCATTGTTGAGAACACTGAAATTAAAGATCTCGAGATGTCTTGCTTTGATGGCCACTATGTGACCGGCGGAATCGACGAAGACTATTTCCAATGGCTGGAACAGAACTGCAGCTCCTGATCAGGGTTGCGGTTGGATGGGGTCGATCACATCAACGATGGTCTCTCCCTTCTGAAGAGACGCCTGCTCCGTGGGTTTGTCTCCGGGTTTTGAGACGTTGATGTTTTCCGGATCCAAGCGCCCGTGACGATCCTTGCTGGTGCGCACACCAACAAGACCGCATCCAGTGCTGATGCCCACCAGGCGATCAGATTCCGCATCAATCTGTAACGCCATGCTGCCGAGATCGCCCCGCTGGTTGTAGCGAAGGCCTGAGCAGTCGATTCGCACGATTACCCCCTGCCTGGTGATCAGCATCAGTGGTGTCTGTTCCGTGCAGACGGCTCCAACGATCTGTTCCCCGGGGAGCAATCGCATGGTCATGGGTCCCTGTGCCAATCGACCCATCAACGGAAGTGAATCTTCAGTGACTCGCAGTCTCAGCAGGCGACCGATGTCGCTGATCAACATCAGTGTTCCCTGATCGCGGCAGATCACTGCACTGTTGAGCTCGACGCCCTCTTTCAACTTGAGAACGCTGGTGGCTCGACCGGAAAGGTCCACCACTTCGCTGAGGGGGAGCCGCTTAAAGCGTCCATCGCTGCTGAGCAAGCCCAGACTCAGGTCGTCGATGTTCTGGCTGGGCAGCGACAGCAGCGAAACGATGGGGTCCCCGTCGAGGCCCGTGGGCAGGAATCGGTCAATCGGGCCGGGTTGCTGTCCAGCAAATTCCCAGCGCACCTGGGCGATGCGTCCCCCCGCACTTACTGCCAACAGTCGTGGTGGTGGCTCGATCGGCAGGATCACCCGTGCCGGAGATGGTGCATCACCAATGGGGCAAGGATCATTGAGGTGCAGTCGGCCCAGCACCTGGGGGGTGACGATCTTCACTTGGCCATCGGCCTGGATCAGCACCCGACCATCTCCGGGCAGTGCAGTCAGGGCCTGCTGACGCAGAAGTTCCGTGTTCGGCCGTTGGCTGGCCGCCCGTTCGGCCATCAGGGCATCACCGCCCTCCACCAGGCGGGTTCGACGCGGGGTGCTGAAGCGTTTTTTCAACGCTTTGAGCTCTGTCACCATCGCGTCCAGCAGCTGATCCCGGTTGTTCAGGAGCAACTTCAGGCGTTGACGTTCCGCTCGAAGCTCATCCAGCTCCTGGCGCAGGCTTTCCTGTTCGAGTCCGGTCAGGCGCCTCAGGGGCATGGCCAACACCGCATCCGCCTGCCGTTCGCTGAGGTCGAGGCGCACCATCAGGCTGGCGCGGGCTGAGGCGGCGTCATTCGCCTCCTGAATCATGGCGATCACAGCCTGAAGGTTGTTCAGGGCTGTGATCAGTCCTTCCACCACCTCAAGCCGGTCTTCGGTCTTGCGCAGGGCATGACTGGTGCGCCGGATCAGGGTCAGTTCCCTGAAATCGAGGAAGGTCTGCAGCAGTTGGCGCAGTGACAGTTGCTGGGGTTGTCCATCCACCAAGGCGAGAAGGATGGCTCCGAAGTTGCTCTGCAGTGCCGTTCGTCGTTGCAGATCCTTCAGCACCTTCTCGGGATCTGCATCGCGACGCAGCTCCACCACCACACGCATGCCTTCGCGATCGCTTTCATCGCGGATGTCTGCAATTCCGCCGATTTTTCCGTCGTTGACGGATTCCGCCAGCTTTTCAATCCAGCCAGCTTTGCTGAGTTGGTACGGCAGTTCCGTGACGATCACGGCATTGCGCTTGTGGCGTCCTTTGCCGGGTTGCACCTCTTCGGTGTGGGCGACCCCGCGCATCGGGATGCTGCCGCGTCCATGCAGGTAGGTGTCCCGCAGGCCCGAACTGATCAGCACTTCACCGCCCGTGGGGAAGTCGGGCCCCGGGATCAGTTCCAGCAGTTTCTCGTCACTCAGCTCCGGCTTGCGGATCAGGGCGATCAGGCCATCCACCACCTCTCCCAGATTGTGTGGAGGAATGCTGGTGGCCATGCCAACGGCGATGCCGGAGCAGCCGTTCAGCAGCAGGAAGGGAAGCTGGGCCGGAAGAACAGTGGGTTCCTGTTGGGACCCGTCGAAGTTCGGCGCAAAATCAACCGTGTCTTCACCGATCTCCTCAAGCATCGCCTGATGGGAGATCGGCGCCAGGCGGGTTTCGGTGTACCGCATGGCCGCCGGTGGGTCGTCGTCCACCGAGCCGAAATTGCCGTGGCCGTCTAGCAGTGGGTGACGGCTCGAGAAGCTCTGAACAAGCCGCACCAAGGCGTCGTAGACGGCCTGATCACCGTGGGGGTGGTATTTGCCAAGGACGTCACCAACAACCCTGGCGCATTTCCGATATGGACGGTCTGGGGTGAGCCCCAGTTCCTGCATCGCGTACAGAATCCGCCGTTGGACAGGCTTGAGACCATCGCGGGCATCGGGCAAGGCCCGACCCACGATCACGCTCATGGCGTATTCGAGATAGGAGCGCTGCATCTCCTGATGCAGGGCGATCGGTTGAACGCGCTCCTCAGCCATTCGGTCTGTCGCTCTCCGACCGGAAGGCGCTCAGCCTACAGATGATCACTGGCTTTTCTTCCACGTTGCGTTCGCTTGGGCCCGTTCCACGCTGTTGGTGAGTTCCGGTTCGCTGAGCAATTGTGCCGTCGCCTCACGGATCCGAACACCCCAGAGCTGTTCTGCCTGGTGCAACGGCAAGACGTAGTTGGGGTTCTTGGCCAACGCTGTGGAAGCCAGCTGGATAGCCTCGGCCTGCTCACCCCGTTGATGCAGAGCTGCGGCCAGGGCCAGCATCGGTTCCGCGTTGGCCTCCAGCTTCAACACCCGGCGCCAGCGCCGCACTGCTTCCTGACGTTGGCCCATCTCGAAGAGAACTAGGGCTTGGTTGTTCAGGGCTTCCCAGAAGTTCGATTTCAGTGCTGTGGCTTTTTCGAAGGACTCCAGGGCCAAAGGGAGCTCGTCCTGCATGATCCTTGCGTTGCCGAGGTCGAAATAGGCCGCGGCATTGTTCGGATCCAATTGGAGTCCGCGGGCAATTAAAGGCACAGCGTCTTCCGGTCGCTCTGCTCGCAGGGCGATGGCTGCTTCGGCGAACCACAGGCCGGCCTTTTCAGGATTCAGCTGTTTGGCGCGGGCCAGAGACCGGCTTGCATCCTTGAGGTTGTTGTTGCGGAGCTGAGCCTCCGCCAGGATCGACCAGAACCGTTCGTCATTGGGGTTGAGCCGCACCGCCAGAGCCGCTAGTCGCGCTGCATCCTTGGCTTGCCCCAGCTGAAGCAGCTGCGCAGCGGTCCGTCCGATGCCGATTGAAGAACCTTTGAGCTCCTCTTCGCTGGGCAGGTAGATGTAGGGAATGAGGGCGTTGGCTGCCGGGGCGCCCAACAAGCCCGCCAGAACGACCAGTGCAGCCGCCAGCGTCCGACTGGAGCGAATTCGACGCAGCACTGGAGTGAAGGTGGAGTCGCTAAAGCGTAGGTGTGCGATCCGGTTGTGCTGCAGCGGCGTTTCGACGCCACATCCAGGGTTTGATTCGTCGCAGGGCCGACCCCCGCAGGTTCTGGTCCCAGACGCTGTCATCCCAGGTCTGGATGTTCTCCTTGTGCAGATTCAGCAGCCATGGCCGTGGCTGCACCTCTGGATCGCTGCTTTGGGGCAGGGTTCGATGGTTCCAGGGGCAGACGTCCTGGCAGATGTCACAGCCCGCCACCCACGGTCCAAGGGCGGCGCGAATGCTCTTCGGTAAGGCGTCCTCTCGGTTTTCGATCGTGTGGAAGGCCAGGCAGCGCCTTGCATCCACCACAAAAGGTTCGCGGATTGCATCTGTGGGGCAGGCATCGATGCAGGCGGTGCAGCGTCCGCAGAGGCTGCGGGCTGGTGGGTCGGCGTCCAGAGGCTCTGTGGTCAATAGATGGCCAATCACCATCCACGAGCCCCGTTCGGGGTGAATCAGATTGCTGTGCTTGCCGATCCAGCCCAGGCCGGCTTCCTCGGCCCAGGCCTTGTCCAGCAATGGCGTGGAGTCAACACAGGCGCGCCAGCCACAGTCGGGCCGCTGTTCCGAAAGCCAACGACCGATCCGTCGCAGCCGCTGATCCACCACCCGGTGATAGTCCCGACCCCAGCCGTAGCGGGCGACTTTGAGGGAGCCGGGGGAAGGTTGGGCGTCGACGTAATAGTTGAGGCCAACGGCGAGCACGCTGTTGGCTCCGTTCAACAGAAGTCTTGGGTCTTGACGTCGGGGGGCCGCCATCCAGGCCATGTCGGCCTGATGGCCATGCTCCAACCAACGTTGCAGGGCTTTGGTGCGCAGCTGCAGCCTTGGGCTTCCTGGGATCCTGGCAATGCCAACAGGATTGAAACCCTCCTCCGCGGCGCGGCGTTTCAGAGCCTGACTCAACAGCGTTTGTTGACCGGTGACATGCCCTTGCATCGACCTTAATCTTGGTCGCTCATCAACATCTTCTTCGTGACCGGCACTGAGACAGGACGGTTTGCTCCCTTACTGCGCTGGCTTGGTTTGACCCTCGTGGTGATCCTCGTCCTGCAGATGCTTGCTGTTCTTGTCGGTGTCGACTGGAGTGCGGATGCTCCACGCCCGCAGGTCACCGGACCGCTGGTGGCGCTGGCTCCCCTGGGGTTCGCTGGCTTGTTGATCTGCCTGATTGGGTCACGGCTCGATCAGCCTCATCAGCAGCGCACTCCTCTTCGCCTGCTGATCGCCGTCCTTTCCGGTCTGTTGGCCCTCGGCATGGTGGTTGCCGTCCCCATGTCCCTCGATGGAGGTGCTGGTGACGTTGCACGCCTGCGCAATCTTGAACAGGGCCGCGAAGCGTTGAAGGACGCTCGCGCCTTCCGCGCCGATGAAGCACAGGTGACCTCCCTCGGCGAGCAGCTGGCCCAGGCCGGTCAACTCGCTGCGGATGCCACCGATGAAGACAAGCTTCGGGCGGCCGAAAAGATGGTGGACGATCAGATCGCCCAGATGGAGGCCCAACTCAAGACCGTTGAGGCCGGTCAGGCCCGTGAATCCCAGCAGCGGTTCATTGGTGGAACCATCACCGCTGTGGTGCTTGCGGTTGCATTTGTGCTCCTCGCGTTCACGGCAGTGCTCTGACCGCTGGTTAGGTTGGTCAAACCTCATTCAAAGCTGGGCGCAGTAGCTCCTTGGTCCAGTCCAATCCCAGACCCGATCTGCCACTGTCCGCAAGGCTTCGGCAGGATCTGAAAAACGACCTGATTGCAGGGTTGCTGGTGGTCATCCCGCTCGCGACAACGATTTGGCTGTCAACGATCGTCAGTCGCTTTGTTCTGGCGTTCCTGACCTCGATACCGAAGCAGTTCAATCCGTTCATCACCCTGAATCCACTGCTTCAGGATCTGATCAATCTGGCTCTCGGTCTCACGGTGCCTCTGATGGGCATCCTTCTGATCGGCCTGATGGCCCGAAACATTGTGGGTCGCTGGCTGTTGGAGTTCGGTGAAGGCACCTTGAGCCGCATTCCCCTGGCTGGATCGGTTTACAAGACGCTGAAGCAGCTGCTTGAGACCTTTTTCCGCGACAACTCCTCCCGCTTCCGCCGTGTTGTTCTCGTTGAGTACCCACGGGAGGGATTGTTCAGCGTTGGTTTTGTCACCGGTGAAGTGGGGCCTTCACTTCAATCCGATTTGAAGGAGCCGCTGTTGAGTGTGTTCATTCCCACCGCTCCGAATCCCACCACCGGTTGGTACACCCTTGTTCCAGCTGGATCCGTCCGAGAGCTTGAGATCAGCGTTGAAGAAGCTTTCCGAACGATCATTTCGGCCGGCATCGTCAACCCCGACGATCGGGAGGCGCCCGTGAATCGGAGTTTCTCCAGCCTCATGGCCCAGTTACGGGCTTCTGCATCTCCTTCCAGCTGAGTCATGGCCACACGATCCCTTACACGCGAGCTGGCCTTGCTGGTGCTTGGTCAAGTGCCGGAACAGAAGTCAGCCTCAGTTGCTGACCTGGCCCTTGATTCCATCCTGGACCAAGCCCTCGACACCCTGACCCAGCACTGGCGTGAGTCGCTTGATGCCAGTGCTGCCGAGCTCGATCAAGCGCAGCAGTCTCTGCTGGACAGCGAGTTACAGCAGGGCGAACCAGGAACCCATGACACAGTCCGTACCCATCTGCGCGACTCTTTGAGTTCCGCTGAACAGGTGCTGAATGGTTTGTCCGCCAGTCTTGAGTTGCCTCGGCTGTTGCTGCTTGGCGACCAGGAGCAGATTCGCCGCGGCGCCATGGAGCGGGTTCAGAAGGTGCTCACCCAGCGCGAGGGCATCGATAAACGGTTGGATCAGGTGATGGAGGGCTGGAGACTGACCCGGCTTCCGCGGATTGATCGAGACATCCTCCGGTTGGCTGTCGTTGACCTGGAAAGCCTGCGTACTCCCGCTCCGGTGGCGTTCAACGAGGCGGTTGAGCTGGCCAACCGTTACAGCGATGAGCAGGGTCGCCGGATGATCAATGGTGTGTTGCGTCGCTTCCATGACGCTCAATCGAAAGCATCGGTCTGATGGTGTTCAACTGGTTCGAACGACAGGCTGAGGAGTCACCGACGCCGGAGCCGACGCCCACCCCCGCGCCGACGCCGGAACCGATGGCTGGTGGGACTGATGCCCCCGTTTCAGCGGCGCCGGAGCCGACTCCAGCTCCTGCAGCTAGTGAGGAAGAGGATGAGGCTCTGGTTTGGGCCCGTGAGGCCTATGCCCGGCTGAAGGCTCAACAACAGGCCGCGGCCTCTGTCGCCGAAGCGGCCCCTCAGCCCACCCCTGCGCCCAGTCCAGAACCAGCGCCTACACCTTCACCAACCCCAACTCCAGGACCGGCACCGTTACCAACGCCGTCCCCGCTCCCGAGTCAGCCACCAAATCCCACACCGACTCCAGCACCAGCCCCCGGACCGTCGCTGCTGGAGCAGGCCGCGGCTCAACGCCAGCAGCGTCAGCAGGATCTGGATGAACTGGCTCTCGAGGCTCCCCCTGCACCCACGCCGGCTCCCACCCCTGTGCCAGCTGTCGAGTCAGAAGAGCCGCAGCTGGGTGACTTTGATCAGGATTTCACCTGGTCTGCCGAAGTGCTTGCAGCCCAGGGCCGTCGCGTTGATCAGGTTTCCCTTGAAGAAATCGATTGGTTGGGTCGGCTCCGCCGCGGCCTTGAAAAGACCCGTCAGGGCTTTGTTACCAGCCTGCTGGAGAATCTCGGTGACGACCCGCTGACGCCGGAGGTTCTTGACGATCTCGAAACCCTCCTGCTGAGGGCGGATGCTGGCGTTCAGGCCACCGATCAGGTGCTGGATGCCTTGCGTCAGCGGATGAATGAGGAGGTGGTCGACCCTGTGGAAGGGATTCGCTTCCTCAAGGAACAGCTGCGTGGCCTGTTGGATGCGCCGATCCAGGCCAGTGGTGTTCCTCTGCTGGCGCCGGAACGGGATCGCCTCAACATCTGGTTGATGGTGGGGGTGAATGGGGTTGGCAAGACCACCACCCTGGGAAAACTCGCCAACCTGGCTGTTCGCAGCGGTTATTCGGCTCTGATCGCGGCCGCCGATACCTTCCGGGCTGCAGCCGTGCAGCAGGTTGAGGTCTGGGGAGAGCGCAGTGATGTTCCGGTGGTCTCCAACCCCAGCAGCAATGCCGACCCCGCTGCCGTTGTCTTCGATGCGGTTGGCGCCGCCCGCTCGCGGGGTTCTGATCTGCTGTTGGTGGACACCGCCGGACGCTTGCAGACCAAGCACAACCTGATGGAGGAACTCCAAAAAGTCAGGAAGATCATCGACCGTTTGGCGCCGGAGGCGAAGGTCGAATCCCTGCTGGTTCTTGATGCAAGCCAGGGCCAGAACGGTCTTCGCCAGGCCATGGCCTTTGCGCAGGCGGCCGGCCTCACCGGCGTTGTGATCACCAAACTCGACGGCACAGCCCGTGGCGGTGTTGCTCTGGCGGTGTCGTCTGAGGCTGGATTGCCGATTCGTTTCATCGGCGCTGGGGAAGGAATCCGCGATCTGCGCCCCTTCAACAGTTTTGAATTCGTTGAGGCTCTGCTGGCTGGACGCTGAAGCGTTGCTACCTTGCGGACCCTGGGGGTGCGAGGTTGAGCAGCAAGCCGCCCGGACGTCATCCCAGCTCTGCGCACCGGACCGGGAACCCCTCGCCTGAGGTGATGGCCTCGTTGCGTCAGCTGTTTGACAGCCTCAGCAGCGAACAGCGCCGCAATCAGGATCTGTTGGTCTCCCTGGGGTTTGCCCTCCGCAGCTTCACCAACCTCCAGCGCTTTCTTGAGCTTGTGCCTGTGGTGGCCTCGCGTCTGGTGGGTGTTGAGGGGGCCTTGCTTGTTCCGTTTCAGTCGGATGGTCGCCTCTGGCGTGATAAGATGCAGGGGACTCCAGCTGAGCCGTCCCAGGATCTGCTGCGGCGTTTGGCAGCCTTTGAACCCGGCTCTGCCGTGGGCTTCGGCAGCGACGATCAGCAGCTGCTGGCGCTCGACGGGCTGGTGCAACGCTGCCTTCCCAAAGCGGCTTTGTTTGCCACGTCTGTGACGGCTCGTGGTCGGACGCGGGGCCGCCTTTACGTGTACGCCCGTAACGGCTCGTTGGTCTGGACTGAGGTGCACCGTCGGCACGTTCAGTTGGTGGCGGATCTTGCTGGCGTTGCGATCGAAAACGATCAGATGCTGCAGGACGCCCGCCGCCATGAGCGGGTGGATCGACAACTCAGCATCGGTGCAGAGATTCAGGCCCAGTTGTTGCCGGACCGTTGCCCCGTGATCGAGGGCGTTGATCTGGCCGCGCGCTGTCGGCCTGCATTTCAGGTGGGCGGTGACTACTACGACTTCATCCCCACCCGTCCGGAACTCATCGGTCGACGCCGTGAGCGGGGTCGCTGGGCCCTGGTGATGGGTGATGTCATGGGCAAGGGTGTGCCCGCTGGTTTGCTGATGACGATGCTGCGCGGGATGCTGCGCGCGGAGGTTCTCAGCGGTCTGCCACCGGATCGGATTCTTCACGACCTCAACCAGCTGGCGCAGGAAGACCTGGCGCAGTCGCACCGGTTTGTGACGCTGTTTTATTCCGACCTGGATCCGCGCACGCTGCGGCTGCGTTATGCCAATGCGGCCCACAATCCGCCCCTGCTTTGGCGCGCCGAGCGACGGGTGATCATGCGGCTCGATGCGGCTGGGCTGCTGATCGGTCTCCAACCCGAAGCTGAGTTCGCCCTTGGCGAGATTCGCCTTGAACCGGGAGACGTGTTGCTCTACTACACCGATGGCGTCACCGAAGCACCGGGGATCACGGGCGATCGTTTCGACGAAGCGCGGCTGATTCGTGCCCTTGAAACGGCCTGTCGCAGTGGTCAGGGAGCGCAGGGAATTCTTGAAAGCCTGTTTGAACGTTTGGACCGTTTTGTTGGTCCGGATCGTCAGCTGGAGGACGACGCGTCGCTTGTGGTGCTGAAAGTTCCGGAGGCGGTCACGCTGCCGAGTGTGCAGGGACGGTCAATCGCCTGACAAGCTGAGGAAATCGACGGATGAATTGATGGCTGGTGGGGTGACCGGTGGTGCAGCAGGCACCTGGAGCGATCGTTTTGAGCAGGGTCTGCATCCCTTCATCGAGGCGTTCAACGCCTCCATCGGTTTTGACCTGACCCTTCTTCAGGAGGATCTCGATGGGTCGATCGCCCATGCCCGGATGCTCGCCAGCGTGGGAGTGATCACGGAAGCGGAGGCTGAGCAGCTGGTGGAGGGTCTGGAGACCGTTCGTGCTGAGGCGGCATCCGGCAGTTTCCAGCCCGGCCTGGCAGATGAGGACGTTCATTTCGCCGTGGAACGCCGCCTGATTGCCCTGCTCGGTCCCGTGGGCAAGAAGTTGCACACCGGACGCAGCCGCAACGATCAGGTTGGGACTGACCTCCGCCTCTGGCTGCGGCGACGGCTGGATGACCTGGATCAGGATCTGCAGCGGTTGCAGGGGGCGTTGCTGACCCAGGCGGATCGCCATCGCCGCACCATGATTCCTGGGTACACCCACCTGCAGCGGGCCCAGCCGCTCTGTCTCGCCCATCACCTGCTCGCCTATGTCGAGATGCTGGAGCGCGACCGTGAGCGACTTCAGGATGTGCGGAAACGCGTGAACATCTGCCCGCTTGGCGCTGCCGCCCTGGCGGGTACGCCGGTTCCGATTGATCGCCAGCGCACCGCGAAGGAGCTCGGTTTTTCAGCGGTTTATGCCAACAGCCTCGATGCGGTCAGTGACCGCGATTTCTGCGTTGAGTTCTCCGCTGCCGCCTCCTTGGTGATGGTGCACCTCAGCCGTCTGGCGGAAGAGGTGATCGCCTGGGCGTCCGAGGAATTCGGCTTCGTGCGGCTCAGCGACCGCTGTGCCACGGGCAGCAGCCTGATGCCTCAGAAGAAGAATCCCGATGTGCCTGAGTTGGTTCGGGGCAAGACCGGACGGGTCTTCGGACATCTCCAGGGATTGCTGACCATGATCAAGGGTCTTCCGCTGGCATACAACAAGGATTTTCAGGAAGACAAGGAGGCGCTGTTTGATGCCTACCGCACAACCCGTGATTGTGTTGAGGCGATGGCGATTTTGTTTGAGGAAGGCCTTGATTTCAGGGTCGAGCGCCTCAATGAAGCGGTGGAGCAGGATTTCTCCAACGCAACGGATGTTGCCGACTATCTGGTGTCTCGCGGTGTTCCATTTCGCGAGGCTTATCAATTGGTCGGTGCTGTCGTCCGGCGCTGTCTGGAGCAGGGATGTCTTTTGCGGGACCTTGATCTGAGTGCCTGGAAGGAACTCCACCCGGCCTTTGAGGCGGATCTGCACGACGCCCTGGCTCCCCGTGCTGTTGTGGCCGCCCGTCGCAGTGAAGGGGGTACAGGATTTGAGCGTGTTGATGAACAGCTTCAGCGCTGGTTACAGCGTTTCAACGGAACTCAGCCGGTGGGATGACTCTCACCCATAACCGGGTCTACGCTTGATCAGCCAGAGGTATGTCACTTCGTTCCGGAGTCATGGCCCGATGGCAATGTTCAAGGCCTCATCGGTCCACTGTTTCGTACCCGGTCCACGCAAAACGTGAGCATTTTTGTCGGCAACCTTCCCTTCCGCGCTGAGCAGGAAGATGTGATCGAACTGTTTGCCCAGTTCGGTGAAGTGACCAACTGCGCGCTGCCCCTCGAGCGGGATACAGGCCGCAAGCGTGGTTTTGCCTTCATTGAGATGGCCGATGAGTCCACCGAAGAGGCAGCGATTGAGGGGCTGCAGGGTGCCGAACTGATGGGTCGTCCTCTGCGGATCAACAAAGCGGAGCCCCGCGGCAGCGCCCCCCGTCGTGGTGGCGGCGGCTATGGCGGTGGCGGCGGTGGTGGCTACGGCGGTGGCGGTGGCGGTTATCGCGGTGGTGGCGGCGGCTACGGCGGTGGTGGTGGTGATCGTCCCTCCGGTGCACGGGGCTGGGAAGACCGCAGCTATGGCGCCCGCGATAACGCTGGGGAGGGCAATGCCTACGACGAAGGGCGCAGCCGTCGTCGCCGTGGATCGTCCAGTGGCGGTGGCGATGACTATTCCGGTTACGGCGGAGCTGAGGGCTGACCTCAGCCGTTGATCAGAGGCCTACGTCTTTGAGCTGCTGCCCGGCATTGAGCAGCACATCCAGATCGGCCCCGGGGCGCTGGGCTTTCTCCCCCAGCTCCCGGCGCCAGTGCCGTGCACCCCGGACGCCTTCCACCAGTTGCACCAGGTGACGGCAGAGGTCCCAGATTCGTCCTCCTCGCTCCAGATGAGCGGCCGCATGGGGAAGCAGCCCGTTCACAACGTCTGACGCCAGGATCTGGCGTGATTCCTCCCCGAAAATGAGGGCATCGACGCTGGTCCAGCGCAGGGGATGGCTGTAGGCCGCTCGGCCCACCATGGCGCCATCGCACCCTTCCAGTGCCTGAAGGCAGTCTTCAGGGGATTCCAGCCCCCCGTTGAGTTCAATCACCAGGTCGGGGCGGCGTTGCTTAAGCGCCACCACGCGCTCATGCTGCAGCGGAGGAATCGTCCGGTTCTGCTTGGGATCGAGGCCCTCCAGCCAGGCCTTACGGGCATGAATAGCGAAGCGGCTGGCCCCCGCCAGCGCCACCCGATCCACGAAGTTCGTCAGCAGCGCATCGCTGTCCAGATCGTCAATGCCGATCCGATGCTTCACGGTCACGGGGAGTCCCCCTGCGTCCACCATGGCTTCCACGCAGCGGGCGACCAGATCCGGTTCTGCCATCAGGCAGGCTCCGAAATTTCCGGCCTGCACCTTCTGGCTGGGGCAACCCACATTGAGGTTGATCTCGTCGTAGCCCCAGTCCTGCGCCAGTCGTGCCGCTTCGGCCAGCAGGGCTGGGTCGTCCCCCCCCACCTGCAGGGCGATGGGATGCTCCACCGGATCGAAATCCAGCAGCTTGTTGCGTCGCTTGCTGTGGTGCAGTGCCTGGGCCACCACCATTTCGCTGTAGAGCAGCGCCCTGCGGCTGATCTGCCGCATCAGCACCCGGAAGTGGCGGTCGGTGCAATCCAGCATCGGGGCCACACTGAAGCGGTAGGCAGCGGTGGATCCGGAGGCAGTCATCAATCCATTAGAACCGCCCGAGATTCCCTCTTCAGCACCGATGAGCTTGAGTGCCGCCGTTCTGTCCCGTCGATCGCTGTTGTTGGCGGCAATGGCCGGGGTGTTTGGCAGTCTCTGGAGACCTCAGCCTGTGCTGGCAGCGTCGAAAGCGGCTGATTCCTCATGGGATCTCAATGCCGACCAGTGGCGTGAGCGGTTGTCCCCCCAGGCCTATGACGTGTTGCGTAATGAGGGGACCGAACGCCCGTTCACCAGTCCGCTCAATGGGGAAAAGCGTTCCGGCACCTACCACTGCGCAGGCTGTGATGCAGCCTTGTTTTCGTCGGAGGCCAAATTCGACAGCGGCACCGGCTGGCCCAGCTTCTGGCAGCCCCTGGATGGGGCCATTGCCACGAAAGTAGATTTCAAATTGATCCTGCCGCGCACGGAATACCACTGCAGCCGTTGTGGTGGGCACCAGGGCCACGTGTTCAACGACGGACCGCGACCCACCGGCAAGCGCTATTGCAACAACGGTGTCGCCCTCCGCTTCCAGCCTGCTTGATCTGATTGTTGTTGGCGGTGGTCCTGCCGGGTACATGGCGGCGATCACTGCAGCTGAGCAGGGGGTTCGGCGGGTGCTGGTGCTGGAAGGCACCCCTGAGCCCCTCCAGAAGGTGCGCATCAGCGGTGGCGGTCGCTGCAACGTCACCCATGCCTGCTGGGATCCCCGTGAACTGGCGACCCATTACCCCCGCGGCAGTCGACCCCTGCGGGGGCCCTTCAGTCGCTTCGCCTGCGGCGATGCGATCGCCTGGTTTGACGAGCATGGGCTCACGCTGGTGGAGGAACCCGATGGACGGATGTTTCCGCAGCAGAACCGTTCTGAGGCCGTGATTCAGTGCCTGCAGAAGGCGGCAAGGGCGTCGGGTGTCCAGCTGCGCACGAAGGCGATGGTCCAGCAGGTGCGCGTTCATCCCGAGGGGGGGTTTGTGCTCGAGGGCCGCGGCCTCGAGCCTTTGCATGGAGGCTGCTTGATGCTGGCCACGGGTGGGCATCCCAGTGGCCGAAACCTGGCGGAAGCCCTTGGCCACCAGGTGGTGCCGCCGGTGCCATCGCTGTTCAGCCTCGCCCTGCAGGCACCCGCCCTGACGGCCTGCAGTGGCATTGCCATCGATGATGTGGGCCTTGATCTGAAACTGGGCGATCAGCGTTTCCGTCAGACAGGGCGGGTCCTGATCACCCACCGTGGTCTGAGCGGGCCCGCCACGTTGCGCCTCTCAGCTTTTGCCGCCAGGGCCCTGCATCAGAACCGCTACAGGGGTGAGCTGAAGTTGGATTGGAGCGCTGGCTTGGGGCGGTCGGGGCTGACCGAGCGGTTTCATCAATGGCGACAGGAGCAGGCCCGGCGAACCCTTGCAGCCGCGAAGCCCTTCGAACATCTGCCGCGGCGGTTGTGGCAAGCCTTTTTGACCACGGGTGGGGTGGAGCCAGAGCGCCGTTGGGCGGATCTGCCGATCAAGGCGGAGCGTCGATTGGTCGAGCTGCTCTGTGCGCAGAGTGTGCCGATCCAGGGACGTGGACCCTTTGGGGAGGAGTTCGTCACCGCCGGCGGTGTCGCCCTGGGGGACATCAACCTGGCCACGATGGAGAGCCGCCGCTGCCCTGGTCTTTACCTGGCGGGTGAACTGCTGGATGTGGACGGGGTGACCGGCGGTTTCAATTTTCAGGCCTGCTGGAGTGGCGGTTGGTTGGCGGGTCGGGCCATCGCTGCAGTGCTCACTGGATCTGATCAAACACGGTGAACATCGGCAGGTACATCGCCAGCAGGATGGATCCCACGATTCCGCCGACCACCACAATCATCGCGGGCTCGAGCATCGAGGTGAGCGCCTTGACCATGGCGCCGACTTCGTCTTCGTAGAAGTCCGCCACCTTGCTGAGCATTTTGTCCATCTCACCGGTTTCCTCGCCGATGGCCAGCATGTTCAGGGGCATGTCCGGCAGCACTTTCTGACGGATCAGTGCATTGCTGAGCAGAACGCCCTCCTGCACCATGCCCCGCGAGGCAAGGATCGCGTCGGAAATGATTGCGTTGCCGGCGGTTTCGCTTGAGATCTCCATCGACATCAGGATCGGCACACCCGCCCGGGTGAGCGAGCTGAAGATTCGGCAGAACTGAGCTGTGGCTGTCATCAGGATCAAGTCGCCGAAGAGCGGCAGTTTCAGCATCAGCCGGTCGATCGTGCGACGGCCGTTGTGGGTGGCATAGAACCGGCTCACCATCCAGATCGCTAGCAGGATCACCCCGAGGGCATAGAGCGCGACGGAGGAGCGCAGCAGGGCGCTCAGATCAACGAGCAGTCGGGTGAAGGCCGGCAGCTCTGCGCCCAGATCTTCAAAGATCCCCGCAAAGGTCGGGATCAGAAAGATGGTCATGCCCAGGAACACCAGGATGGCGATCACCAGCACCGCCACGGGATAGCCCAGGGCTCCTTTGATCTGGTTCTGAAGTTTGGCGTTGTCTTCCAGCAGCTTGGCCAGTCGTTTCAGGGCTTCGTCCAGCACACCGCCGGCTTCCCCCGCTTCCACCATGGCGATGCTGAGCTGGTCAAACACCTTGGGCCACTGACGCAGAGCTGTCGCTAGTGCAATGCCCTCATTGACGTCGAGGCTCACTTTGGTGAGGGCGCGTTTGAACATCGGCAGCTTCTGCTGCGTCGCCATCAGATCGAGGCTGCGCACAATCGGCACGCCGGCATCAACCAGGGCGGCCAGCTTGCTGGCGAACACGGCCTTTTCCTTCACGCCCGGTGGTTTCTCAAACAGGCGGTTGAGGTCGATGGAGCCCAAACCTCCCCCGGTGGCCCCGTCAGCTTTGGGGTCTTGGCTGTTTCCAGGGCTGACCGGACGCAGCTCATCGGCGCGAATGCCTCGCCGCCGCAGCAGTTTTTTGGCTTCAGCCAGGTCGGCTGCCTTAATCGTCATCGTCCGCGGTTGTCCGGTGGGACCGGCGTAGGAGGCAATGAAGGCGGCCATCGGTGCTTATCTCCTCGGTTCAGCTGTCACCGATCAACCGCTGCAATTCCCCCGGTTTGCTGGCCTTGGCCATCGCCTCGGACCGGGACACATCCCCATTGAGCACCAGGTTGGCCAGGGCTTTCTCCAGCGTTTGCATGCCCTGTTCTCCACCGGTCTGAATCTGCGAGTAAAGCTGGGCGGTTTTGCCTTCGCGGATCAGGTTTGCGGTGGCAGGTGTGTTGATCAGAATCTCCTGCGCCATCACCCGACCGAACTGACCCTCGGCCGGGTTTTGACGCCGGCAGAGGGTCTGGGAAAACACCGCGACCAAGCTGCCCGAGAGCTGCACACGGATCTGCGTTTGTTGTTCTGGTGGGAAGACGTCAACCATCCGGTCCACGGTCTGGGCGGCGGAGCTGGTGTGCAAGGTTCCGAAGACGAGATGGCCTGTTTCAGCAGCACTGACGGCCAGTTGAATCGTCTCGAGATCCCGCATCTCTCCCACCAGGATCACGTCCGGGTCTTCTCGCAGGGCCGCGCGCAAGGCATTGGCGAAGCTGCGGGTGTCTTCGTTCAGCTGGCGTTGGTGCACCAGGCTCTTGTCGCTCTGGTACACGAATTCGATCGGGTCTTCGATCGTGAGGATGTGTTCGCTGCGGGTGTGGTTGATGTGATCCAACAGAGCCGCCAGGGTTGTGGTCTTCCCTGAGCCTGTTGGACCCGTCACCAGCACCAGGCCCCGGGGCCGCGCGCTGGTCTCCAGAACCACTTGCGGCAAGTCCAGCAGTTCAACGCTGGGAATTGTGCTGCCAAGGGCCCGCAGGCAGGCGGCATAGCTGCCTTTCTGGCGGTAGACGTTCACGCGGAAGCGTGCAACGCCCTTGAGGCCGTAGGCGCAGTCCAGCTCCCAGGTTTGCTCCAGCGTCTTGCGCTGGCTGTTGTTCAGCATCGAGAAGATCAGCTTGTTGCAGTCCTCTTCAGCGAGTGGGTGCTCCGTCATCGGCCGCAGTTCACCGCTGAAGCGGCCGTAGGGGGGCTGACCTGTGGCGATGTGCAGATCACTGCCACCGCCCTGCACCAGTTGTTCCATCAGGTCTTCGATCATCAGATCCATGACCGGCTCCTCAGTGGCGTGGTGTCAGGCAATAGGGGCACTCAAGCCAGCCTTCCTGCAGGCCGGCTCCGCATCCTTCACAGGTCATTGTGCTGAGGGCACGGGCTCTGCGCTCGGATTCCAGTCCTGAATCCGTCAGCACCATCCGCCCCACTTCTTCCAGTGTGGTCTCGCCCTTTCTCACCAGTTCGAGGCTGTAGCCCAGCAGGGTCACCATCCCTGATTCCAGGGCCAGCTGGCGGATCACATCGGTGCTGGCGCCCTTGGAGATGGCAGTGGCCATGTCCTCCTGAATCCGCAGCACTTCGTAGACCCCGACGCGTCCCTTGTAACCGCTTCCCTTGCAGTGAGCGCAGACCGGTTCGTCAGGGCTGTGATGGTGGGCCTTGAAGAAGGTGACATCCGCTTCCCGGCTTGCCATGAGGCCGAAGCGGCCCAGTTCACGTTCATTCGGCCGGTAGGGCTCGCGGCAGTGAGGGCAGACCCTCCGCAGCAAGCGTTGCGACACGATCCCGATCAAGGAAGCCGACACCATGAAGGGCTCCACGCCCATTTCATCCAGGCGGGCAATCGTGCTTGGGGCATCGTTGGCGTGCAGGGTGCTAAGCACCAAGTGACCGGTCAGGGCAGCCTCAATGGCGGTCTTGGCGGTTTCGAGATCACGGGTTTCTCCCACGAGCAGAACGTCCGGGTCCTGGCGCATGAACGCTCGAAGAGCTGTGGCGAAGTCGAAGCCTTTTTCACGGTTCACCTGGCATTGGGTGATGCCCGGCAGGGTGTATTCGATCGGGTCCTCGACCGTGGAAATGTTGATGCCCGGATCGTTGCGCTCGGCGAGGAGTGAATAGAGGGTGGTCGACTTGCCGGAGCCTGTTGGGCCAGTGACCAGGATCATTCCGAAGGGCTTGGAGCCCAGGTCGCGGACCAAGGCCAAGGCGTCGGAATCGCTGATCAGTTTGTCCAGTCCCAATTGGGTCGCTCCACTGTCCAGCAGGCGCAGACAGACCTTTTCTCCGAAACGGCTGGGCAGGGTGTTGACACGGAAATCAACCACTCGGTCGCGGTATTTGCGCCGAATGCGTCCGTCCTGCGCTTGTCGACGTTCAGCGATATTGAGATCCGCCAGGATTTTGAAGCGGGATGTCACTGCGGGAATGAGCCGGCTGGGCAGCGGCTCCACGTATTGCTGAAGCACACCGTCCTGACGGAATCGCAGCCGTAACCCCTTCTGCTGGGGTTCCACGTGGATGTCGCTGGCATTCACCGACATGGCTTGGAGCAGGATCCGATCCACCAGGGTCACCACCGGCGAGGCTTCCGCATCCTTCAGCCGCGTCTCCAGGTCAATGGCTTCCTGGGCCTGCTGGCCCTTCTCGTCTTCATCGTTCTCGAGCACCCCATCGGTGTTGAATCCTTCGAGAAAGGATTCCGTGCTGACGTTTTCAGGGTTCGTTTGTTGGGTTCCGGTGGTTTCTGTTGAAGCAGGAGCGGGAGCCTCCTCAACCTGCGGCGGTTGGATGACGTCCTCACCCAAAGCCCATTGCAGATCCGCTTCGATGGCGGGGTGCAGGCGGATTGTGCGGTGTTGGTCCGGCAGCTGATCGATCAGCTGCTGCCATTCCTGGTCTCGCCACTGGCTGGGGATCGCGATGTCCAGGTGGTCAGCACCGATGGCGATCGGCATGGCCTGCAGTGCCCGCCATTGATCCGGGCCGACGTCCGGGAGGGCGTCGTTGAGCAGGTTGCGGCTTGCCAGCAGTTGCTCTGGGCCTGGAACCGGTTGCTGCAACAGCAATTCAAGGGCGAAACGCTGCCGTGCTGTGTCGCCCGCATCGGGGGTGGGCAGCGTCAGAGTCATGGATGGCGACCGAGGTGCGGGCTTCCGCAGCTTGTGGGAGGTAAGCGTTGCCCTTCAACATGTCTAAACAGAAATCCCTGAGCGGTCAGCATGAGCGGCGACGCCTCCATCCCAGAGCAGGACCAGACCGTTGCGTCCGGTGCTGGTCCAGCAACGCCGGAGTCCGCTCCTGATGCGCCCGAGGCGACCTCTGAACAGGCTCCTGCAGCGGTGGATCCGACGGATCGAATGCAGCAGCTTGAGCAGGAATTGAGCGCGTTGAAGCAGGAGCACGAGACGCTCAACAGCCAATACATGCGCATTGCGGCGGATTTCGACAACTTCCGCAAGCGCCAGAGCCGCGATCAGGACGAAATGCGTCAGCAGCTGGTCTGCTCGACCCTCACGGAGATTCTCCCCGTCGTCGACAACTTCGAGCGGGCCCGTCAGCAGCTGAATCCTGAAGGGGAGGAAGCTCAGGCGCTGCACCGCAGTTACCAGGGTCTGTACAAGCAACTGGTGGAGGTGCTGAAGCAGCAGGGGGTGGCCCGGATGGAAGTCGTTGGCCAGGAGTTCGACCCCAACCTGCATGAGGCCGTGCTGCGGGAGGAAAGCAGCGAGTTCGCTGAGGACGTGGTGTGTGAGGAGCTCCAGCGCGGATACCACCGCGATGGGCGTGTGCTGCGCCACGCCATGGTGAAGGTGTCGATGGGTCCAGGACCATCCGATCCGGCGTCAGCGCCTGCTGAGGCCGCAGCGGCACCGGATCAGACTGCGGAGGAGGCCTGATGGCCGACTTCTACGACCTGCTCGGCGTCAGCCGGGATGTGGATCCCGACAGCCTCAAGCGGGCTTATCGGCGCATGGCGCGTCAATACCACCCCGACATCAACAAGGATCCGGGAGCTGAAGACCGTTTCAAGGAAATCGGTCGTGCCTACGAGGTGCTCAGTGATCCCCAGACCAGGGCCCGTTACGACCAGTTCGGTGAAGCCGGCCTCGGCGGTGCGGCCGGTGCCCCCGATATGGGGGACATGGGCGGATTCGCGGATCTGTTCGAGACGTTTTTTCAGGGCTTCGGTGGACCCGGGGGTGCTGGAGCTGGTCGGCCGCGGCGTCAGGGCCCTCAGCAGGGGGATGACCTTCGCTACGACCTGACGATTGATTTCGAGCAGGCGGTGTTCGGTCAGGAGCAGGAGATCAAGATCCCGCATCTGGAGACCTGCGACACCTGCGGCGGCAGCGGTGCCAAAGCGGGCAGTGGACCCACCACCTGCGGCACCTGCGGTGGCGCCGGGCAGGTGCGCCGTGCCACCCGGACTCCCTTCGGCAGCTTCACCCAGGTCGCCGAGTGCCCCAACTGTGGAGGCACGGGCCAGGTGATTACCGATCCTTGCGGGTCCTGTGGTGGCCAGGGTGTCAAACAGGTGCGCAAGAAGCTGCGGATCAACATTCCTGCCGGGGTGGACACCGGAACACGGCTTCGTGTGACCGGTGAAGGCAATGCCGGACCCCGGGGAGGCCCGTCCGGTGACCTCTACGTCTTCCTCACCGTTCGCAATCATCCGCGCTTGCAGCGGGATGGCCTGAACATCTTCTCGGAGGTCAAGGTCAGCTACCTCCAGGCGATTCTTGGCGACACCATCGAGGTGGAGACGGTGGATGGCCGCAAGGAGCTGGGCATCCCCGCCGGCACCCAGCCCGGCACGGTGCTCACCCTGCCCAACCTGGGCATTCCCAAGCTCGGGAACCCAGTGGCACGGGGTGATCAGCGCGTGACGGTGACCGTTGACCTGCCGAAGCGGATCAGTGATGTGGAGCGCGAGCTCCTAGAGCAGTTGGCAGGTCACTATTCCGCCCGCGGCAAGCAACACCATCACCACAACAGTGGTCTGTTCGCTCGCTTGTTCGGTCAGAAGGGATGAGCAGGCGTTCCCTGGATCTGCGGGGAACGCCCTGTCCGGTGAATTTCATTCGCTGCAAGCTCACCCTCGAGCAGATGAACACTGGCGACTGTCTGCAGGTCTGTCTCGATCGGGGTGAGCCTGAGGCCATGGTCCTTCCAGGTCTGAGGGATGCAGGCCATCGTGTGGAGTGCATTGATCAAACGCCGGATGCCGTCACCATCGAGGTGATCCGCGGTGGCTGACACCGCCCGTTCGGTGGCATCCGGGATGGTGGTGGCGCTCCAGGCCAACTATCTGGAGGTTGAACTGGATGTCGCACCTGATGGATGCCCGGGGCGGCTGCTCTGCACCCGCCGCACCCGGCTCAGCCATCGGGGTGAAGCCGTTTACGTGGGCGATCGGGTTCGCGTTGAGGCCATTGATCCAGGCCAGGGGCGTGCCGTGGTGGCAGAGGTCGAGCCACGCCACAGCTTTCTCACACGCCCACCGGTGGCCAACGTCTCTCTGGTGGCTGTGGTGTTGGCGGTGGAACAGCCCGGCTTTGACCCTGATCAGGCCAGTCGCTTCCTGTTGACGGCGGAACGGACCGGGCTGGAGGTGATCCTGCTGCTCACCAAGACAGACCTCCTCTCAGCTGCAGCCCTCGAGCGGCTTGTCACCCGGTTGCAGGGGTGGGGCTATGCCCCGCTGGCGCTGTCCAGTGCAGCCGGAACCGGCATTGATGCTTTACATCAGCGTTTGGCTGGCGCGCAGCTGTCGGTGCTCTGCGGGCCTTCCGGGGTGGGCAAGAGCAGCCTGCTGAACCAGTTGCGTCCTGACCTTCAACTGCGCACGGCTGCGGTGTCTGGCCGACTGCAGCGCGGGCGCCACACCACCCGCCACGTGGAGCTGTTTCCCCTGGGTCCCAGGGCGAGGGTGGCCGACACCCCCGGCTTCAACCGCCCCGATCTTCCGGAGGATCCCCAGGAACTGGGGGTCCTTTTTCCGGAGTTGCGGCAGCAACTCGATCCCTGGCCCTGTCGCTTCCGCGACTGCCTGCATCGCGGTGAGCCCGGTTGCGGTGTGTCCACGGACTGGGAACGCTATGCCCTGTACAAGGCCGCATTGATCGAGCAGAGCAGCCTCAGCCGCCCATCCCGGGGAGGTTGAGGTTCAGGCCACCGGTGAGTTCTTCCATCCGGCCTTTCATCGTGGCGGTGGATTGCTCATAGGCCGCCTGCAGGGCTTCCAGGGTGGCCGTTTCGCTGGCCTGTTGTCCCTCCTGCAGCAGGGCTGGGTCCAGACGCACCCGCAGGGGTTGCTGGTTGCCCGACAGCCAAACGCTGGCACGGCCATCGCTGCTCTTGCCTTCGATCTCCATCCCGTCCAGTTCGTCCTGCAGGGCCTGAGCGTTCTGTTGAATCTCCTGGGCCTTCTTGAAGGCTTCGGTGAGCTGGCCGAAATTGGGGAGTCCGAACCCTGCCATGGCGATCCTGTGGGAGCCGGAAGGCTAAGCCGCCGAAGCGAATCCCAGGCGCTTCACTTCCGGGTGCAGACGAATTCCGTGCTCGGCTTCGATGCGGTCCTGCACCAGCTGGATCAACTGGGCGATGTCCTTCGCCTCGGCATCACCAGTATTGACGATGAAATTGGCATGCACGGTTGAGATTTCGGCGCCGCCGATTCGGGTTCCCTTCAGCCCCTGCTCTTCGATCAGCCGTCCGGCCTTGAGCGGTTCCGGATTGCGGAAGACGCTGCCGCAGCTGGGTTGTTGGTAGGGCTGCGTGGTGGTGCGGTGACTGAGGTTCGCAGTGGTAACCCGCTTCAGTTCATTCGGATCGTGACCGGGCTGCAAGCGGAACCGTGCCGACAACACCACGAGGTTGTCGTCTTGAAGACGGCTGTGCCGGTAGGCGAAGTCCAGTTGATCCCGCTGCAGCTCAAAGCAGTTGCCCCCCTCCAGGGGCATGACCCGCACGGACTCCAGCCATTCCGCTGTGCAGCCTCCCTGGGCTCCTGCATTCATCACAGCCGCACCGCCAGCGGTTCCTGGAATTCCAACCGACCACTCCAGGCCATGCAATCCAGCGCGTGCAGCGCGTCTTGCCAGTGACGGGATCGGTTCGCCGGCGAGCACCTCCACGGTCCCCGTGGTGGCATCAAGCTGCAGCCCCTGAAGTTTGCGCAGACAGAGCGAGAGCCCCGGCAGGCCGTCATCGTGAATCAGCAGGTTCGACCCAGCGCCGATGACGCGGCAGGGCATGCCCTGGTGAGCGGCCCATTGGATCCAGGCCTGGGTCTCTTCAAGGCTGACGGGTTCCGCGAGCCATTCAGCGGCTCCTCCCACCCGCCAAGTGGTGTAGTCGGCAAGGCTGACTCCGGCCTGGGGTAGGCGGTCATCCGATGGGGTCATGACGTCAGCCTTGACCAGAGCCCATTCACATCGCCAGCGCCCATGGCCAGAACGAGATCCTCTTCGCGGCTGTGCTGGATCACCAGGTCGGTGAGTTCATCGAGAGTCTCCGCGACGGCGATCTCAAGATCCGGCTTCAGATTGCGGACCCGTTCTGCCAGGGCATGGCTGCAGATGCCGTGCAGGGGTTGCTCTCCTGCGGCATAGACGGGAGCCAGCAGCAGCAGATCACAGTTCTGCAGGGCTTGGGCAAAGCCATCGAGGAACTGCCGGGTGCGGCTGTAGCGGTGCGGTTGGAACACCGCCAGCAGCCGTTGCGGTGCTGTGGGGAGTGGACTGCGGCCACTGCTCACCATCAGGCGGGCCATTTCCAGGGTCGCCTTCACTTCGCTGGGATGGTGGGCATAGTCGTCAACGATGTGACGTCCCTTCCAGGTGCCCCGGAGATCGAATCGGCGTCCGGGTGCTTTCAGTCCCGCGAGTCCCTCCACCAATTGGTCAAAGGGGAGACCTTCCATCCGGCAGGCGGCCAAGGCCCCTGTTGCATTGCTCAGGTTGTGCAGCCCGGCCATCGGCAGGGTGAAGTCGCCAACGGGGTGGCCGGCTTCATAGAAACGGGCAAGGCATCGATCGCCTTCAAGGCTCAAGGGCAGGGCGGCGAAGTCAACGGATTCAGCGCTCTGGTTGGACCACCAGGCCGTTGGCTGGAAGTGTTCCTGAAGGATCGGGCAGTCGTGATTGGCCAGCAGGCGTTCGCAACCGCCGGCAAAGCGCTTCAGGGTGGAGATCAGCTCGTCGAGGCTGGCGTAGTGATCGGTGTGATCCAGCTCCAGGTTGGTGATCACGCCGAGGCTCGGGCTGAACTTCACCAGGGACCCGTCGGATTCATCCGCCTCGGCCACGAGCAATTTCCCCTGGCCGGAATGGCCGTTGCTGCCGAGGCTGGGAACGATGCCTCCAATCACAGCGGTTGGGTCCTGATCGGCCTCCAGCAGCAAGGTGGTGATCAAGGTGCTGGTGGTGGTCTTGCCGTGGCTGCCGGCGACTGCAATGGAGGGTTGTTGCTCGATCAGAGCCGCCAGGAGATCGGAGCGATGCCAGATCTGCAGCCCCTGCTGCCGGGCCCGCTGCAGTTCCGGATTGCTCTCGGGGATGGCTGTGCTGATCACCACCACCGGCGAGCCAGCGGCAGTTGCTTCCGTGACGGCATCAATGCAGGTGGCGTCCTGCTGACGGAAGACCTTTACTCCGAGGGTCTTCAGCTGTTGTGTTGTCGCATTGTCACGCGGGTCCGAGCCGCTGACCAAGTGACCGCGGTCAACGAGAATCCGGGCTAAGGCCGACATTCCAATTCCGCCGACACCGATGAAGTGGACTGGTGTCTGACGGTCGAGCAGGCGCGGCAACGGAGGGCTTCAGTCGGAAGAAAGATAAGTCAGTTGCCGCTGCTTGTCTGCCGTGTTGAGGGACGGATCAAGCGAATTTAATTTGGCCTTGGGCAAAGTATTTCTGCTGATTTCTGTATGATCGGCGGCCAAAACTCTTGCGCGGCTTTGCCGCTTCTGCCATGACCCTGCGCGTTGCGATCAATGGATTCGGCCGGATCGGTCGCAATGTTCTGCGGGGATGGATCAGCCGGGGCGCTGACACCGGCCTGGAAATCGTGGGGATGAACTCCACCTCCGATCCCGCCACCAGCGCTCACCTGCTGACCTACGACTCCATCCTTGGACGTCTTGATTCCTCCGTCGACATCAAGACCACGGACAGCTCGATGTTCGTCAACGGTAAGGAGATCAAGTTCTTCGCTGACCGCAATCCCCTCAACTGCCCCTGGAAGGAGTGGGGCGTTGACCTGGTGATCGAGTCCACCGGTGTGTTCAACACCGATGAGAAAGCCAGCATGCACATCCAGGCTGGCGCCAAGAAGGTGATCCTCACCGCCCCTGGTAAGGGTGATCGCGTCGGCACCTTCGTTGTGGGCGTCAACGACGACCAGTACCGCCACGAAGACTGGGACATCCTCAGCAATGCCAGCTGCACCACCAACTGCCTGGCACCGATCGTCAAGGTTCTGGATCAGAACTTCGGCCTCGACTGGGGTCTGATGACCACCATTCACAGCTACACCGGCGACCAGCGGATCCTGGACAACAGCCACCGCGACCTGCGCCGCGCCCGTGCTGCAGCTCTGAACATGGTTCCCACCACCACCGGTGCAGCCAAAGCCGTGGCTCTGGTTTACCCCGAGGTGAAGGGCAAGCTCACCGGCTTCGCCATGCGCGTTCCCACCCCGAACGTCTCCGCCGTTGACCTGACCTTCGGCCCCTCCCGCGCCGCCAGCGTCGACGACATCAAGGCCGCTATCAAGTCGGCTTCTGAGAACGGCATGAAGGGGATCATCAAATACAGCGATCTGCCCCTGGTGTCCACCGACTACGCCGGCACCAACGAGTCCACCATCTTTGATGCCGACCTCACCTACGCCATGGGTGACAAGGCTGTGAAGATCCTGGCTTGGTACGACAACGAGTGGGGCTACAGCCAGCGTGTTGTTGACCTCGCCGAGGTGGTGGCCAAGAACTGGAAGTGATCGCCAGCTGACCGCTTTTTTGATCCCTCCCGACTTGGGGGGGATTTTTTTGGTCAGGCACGGTCGCTTGGGGGGCCGCTCAGGGCTGGCGAAAGTGATCAAATCCGCTTGTGTCCACTGGCTCGTGGTTGTGGGCCCAGCGGATGACGCCCGCTTCAGCATTGATCTGGCCAATGCGCTGGCTTTCGGGGATGCATCGCTGCCAGACATCGGCCCAGGCCTCGGGAAGGCTCAGCACCAGCTCAAAGTCCTCTCCTCCGGCGAGGCACCAATCCGTCCATTGAGCTCCCTCAGGCCAGCCTTCGGTCGTTGGAAGTTGGTCGTTCTGCAGCACCGCTCCGCAGCCGCTGCTGCTGCAGAGACCTGCGACGGCAGAGAGCAGTCCGTCGCTGCTGTCGGTTCCCCCGGCCCGCCAGGGCAGATGCTTCGGTTTGCAGGCCAGCAGCTGCTGGACGTCCTTCAGCCGAGGTGTCGGGCGTTGGTGGCGTGCGATCGCCTGGTCCCGCAGGGTTGAGCACAAAGCGATGTCACGCACGTTTGGATCGTTCTGGAGGAGGGCGAGGCCCAGTCGGCTGAGCCCATGGGGCCCACTGGTGACCAGCACATCGCCAGGGCGGGCTGCGTTGCGATGCAGACGCAGGGGTCCGAGACGGCCGAGTGCCGTGATCGAGAGCAGCCTCTGCTCTCCTTTGGAGCAGTCACCCCCCAGCAGAACGCCGCCGTACTGCCCCAAGGCGGCACTGATGCCTTGATACACCCCGTCCACCCAGTCCCAACGGGTGTGGCCTGGGGCGACCAGGGCCACGGTGATTCCATCGATGTCGACTGCACCACTGGCGGCCAAGTCGGACAGGTTGGCGGCAACGGCGCGCCAGCCCACATCCATGGAGGTTGTGGTGGCATCGCTGAAATGGATGCCATCCACCAGAACGTCGGTGTTGATCAGCAGTGGCCGGGCGTCGGCGGGCAGGGCTGCGGTGTCGTCACTGAGCTGATCGGGCGGAGCGAAGCGAGCCAGCCGCCTGAGCAACTCCGCTTCAGTCAGCTCCGCCAGGGTCGGGCTCATGCGTGGGCTTTGAGCTGCTCCGCTCCCTCCACCACCTTCACGGCGGTGATCCGGTCATCGACGCCCAATTCCTCCAGAACATCGAATCCATCCACCACGTAGCCGAAGGCTGCATTGCGGCCATCCACGAGGTTCAGACCAGCCGGGGTGAGCTCTGCCTCGTAGAGAAACATGAAGAACTGCGAGGATCCGTCGTCGAGGGCCTGGTCTGAATGGGCCCAGCCAAGGGTGCCCAGGGTTGCGAACGGAAGGGTTGGTGTGGCCATGAACAGGCCCACGTCTTCAAAGGTTTCGTTGTAGATCGTGTCGTCTTCGCCCGGCACGCGGATCTCCAGGGGCACATGGCGCTCCTGCTTGGTCTTTGGATCCACGTAGCCGATCTCCGGACCTTCCGGATCACCGCTCTGGAGCACGTAGAAGTCTTCGGCCCGGATGAAGGGCAGTCCGTCATAGAAGCCCTTGAGGGCGAGATCCACGAAGGCGCCTGCGGTGAGTGGGGCGTTGTAGCCATCCACCACGGTGGTCAGCTCCCCCTGGGTGGTGCTGATGTTGAGGGTGGCTCGTCCCTGCAGCCGTGGCAGGGCATCGAAGTCTGCGGGGATCTCCCGTTCAAAACCTTCGGGCACCAGCAGGGCCTCCACATCGCCGATGCAGCGCAGCGTCCGGCGTCGATCGGCGATGAAGCCTGGTTTGTCGGTGGCTTTGACCTTCTCTTTGAGGTCTTCAAGGCCCTGATCCACGCGCTCAAACAGTGCTTCTGCCGTACCGCGCTTGGTTTCAGGCACCGCGTTCAGGATGGTGTCGCGGCGGGTGTTGAGCAGCGATTCAGTGCGTGACACCGTCTTGCCGAGGGCTGTCCAGCGTTTGGCCCGCAGATCGTCACTGGTGAGTTCCAGCCGATGCTGCAGTTCGCGGATGTCGTCCTGATCGAAGGGAAGCGCGTCCCGAAGAATCGCGGCAGGGTCCTTCACAGCATTGCCCTGGGGCAATGCGGCCCAGGCAGGGGCGGCGATTGTGATCAGAGCAAAGCTGATCAGAACAGCAAGGACGGCGTTCAAACGCTGATGGACCAAGGGGGAACCCCAGTGCTGACGGGACTTTGGCACAGCCGTATAGTCCGATGAACCGTTCGGTGGGAATGATCTCCAGTAACGACTTCCGCACGGGCACCACGATTGAGATCGATGGGGCCGTTTGGCGCGTTGTCGAGTTCTTGCACGTCAAGCCCGGCAAGGGATCTGCCTTCGTGCGCACCAAGCTCAAGGCGGTGAAGTCCGGCAACGTGGTGGAGAAAACCTTCCGCGCCGGGGAGATGCTTCCCCAGGCGATGTTGGAGAAATCCTCGCTTCAGCACACCTACATGGAAGGCGAGGACTATGTCTTCATGGACATGGCCACCTATGAGGAGACCCGCCTCAGCGCAGACCAGATCGGTGAGAGCCGCAAATACCTCAAGGAGGGCATGGAGGTGAACGTGGTGTCCTGGAACGACACCCCCCTCGAGGTTGAACTGCCCAACTCCGTGGTTCTGGAGATCAAAGAAACCGATCCTGGCGTCAAAGGCGACACTGCCACCGGTGGCACCAAGCCCGCCATTCTTGAGACCGGTGCACAAGTGATGGTGCCGCTCTTCCTTTCTGTGGGAGAAAAGATCAAAGTGGACACCCGCAACGACAGCTACCTCGGGCGCGAAAACGGATGACCATGCAGCTGGATCACGAACAACTGCACCGCTTGCTGGAAGCGCTCGGGGAGAGCGATATCCAGGAGTTCCGGTTGGAAGGGGATGACTTCCGTCTGGAAATCCGTCGGAACCTTCCGGCCCAGGCCGTCATGGCCCCGGTCATGCCCGCCCCTGTTGCTGCTGCAGCACCAGCGCCCGTTGCGTCCGCCGAGCCCGCAGCAGCGCCGCCTGCATCCACCGCAACCCGGAGTGACCTGCTCGAAGTCACGGCTCCCATGGTGGGGACCTTCTACCGCGCTCCCGCTCCGGGCGAACCCGCTTTTGTTGAGGTGGGCAGCCGCATCAATGTCGGCCAAACCGTCTGCATCCTTGAGGCGATGAAGCTGATGAACGAGCTGGAGTCTGAGGTTGGCGGTGAAGTGGTGGAGATCCTGGTGGACAACGGCACCCCCGTTGAATTCGGTCAGGTGTTGATGCGGGTCAAGCCGGCCTGAGTCAGCTCAGGTCCCAGGCGGCCTGAATGGCTGCCGTCGTGCTTTCAGGGCTGGCAATACCTTCGGCCGCAATGTCGAAGGCGGTGCCGTGGTCGGGGGAGGTGCGTAGGAACGGCAGTTCCAAGGTGGTGTTCACCGCAGCGTCGAAGGCCAGCAGCTTCACGGGAATGAGCCCCTGGTCGTGATGTAGGGCCAGGATCCCGTCAGGACCAGGCTGGTTTGGCGACTGCCAAGCGCGAGCAGCGCTGATCCAGCAGGTGTCCGGAGGAACGGGACCCACCAGCTGCACCTGAGGATGGTCCTTCCGCCATTGATCCAGCAGCGGCAGCAGCCATTCGGCTTCTTCGTGGCCCAGTTGACCGGCTTCACCGGCATGGGGATTCAGACCGGCAATGCGCAGATGGGGTGTGCTCGTGAAGCGTCGACAGAACTCCTCCAGCACGTTCAGTTTGTGGTGTACCAGGTCTGGGCTCAGCGCTTCAGGGACCTGGCTGAGGGGGATGTGGGTGGTGGCCAGCAAGGTGTTCAGGCGCCAGCCGCTGGTTGGAGAGACGGCGGTGAACAGCATTGAGGAGCGCTGGCGTCCAGCCAACTCAGCCAGCCGTTCGGTCTGCCCGGGATAGCGGTGGCCGGCCGCATGCCAGAGGTGTTTGGCGATGGGCCCGGTGACCAGGGCGCGGGACCCCCGTTCCTGCAGCAGTTCGACGGCGCGGGTCAGCCAGCGAAACCCCGCATCGGCTCCGCTGGTGGTGGGCTGTCCTGGCTGAACGCTGGCCTCCAGCGGTTGGTCGGCGATCCTGAGGGCTGCGGGGTTGGCAAGGGGGTGGCTCGTTTGCCGCTGCAGTCGCGCGTGGGTGCTGATCAGCGTGCGTCGGCAACCCACCAGCAAGGGTTGGAGCTCTGGGGGGAGCGTGGGTGAGGCGAGGGCTTTCAGCACCACTTCCATGCCGATGCCCGCGGGATCGCCGAGAGCGATCACCAGCTCATGCCTAGGGTTCGTGGAATCGTGGGGGCCCATCGCTGTGCTGCGTTTGCTGCTGCTGGGGTGTCTGTTGGTGGGATTGGCCGCTGGCCTGAGCAATGGCTGGATCGAACTGCATCTCTCCCGTTTCCTTGAGGATGTGGGGCTATCCCTGCCTGAGGAAGGCGAGGGTTTCGATGTCAACCGTTGGCTGATTGAGGGGGAGAACCCAGGTCAGACGGATTGAGTTTGTCCTGGTTCAGGCAATCCTGCAGCCCAACGCGGTAGTTCGGATGCAGCAATGCATAGCCGAGCTCATGGCAGAGCCTGTGGTTGCTGACGCGGCGGTTCTCGCTCCAGAACGACTGCGCCATCGGAGTCATGCTGTCCACGATCTGGTCGAACGGCTCCAGCGGCGGCAGGGCCCAACCCAACAGGTCTGCCGCATGCCGCATCAGTTCGGCAGTGGGAGCCGGGAGGTCATCCACCACATTCACGATGCTTCCATTGCCCGGGCTTGCTGGAGCGTCCTGTCTGGGGCGATGCATCAGGTGCCAGCAGGCCCCTGCGATGTCTTCCACATGGATGCGGCAGAACACCTGGCCAGGCTTGTCGATCAAGCGGGCCCGCCCTTGCTGCAAGCCGTTGAGCACAGATCGGCCCGGTCCATAAATGCCTGGCAGACGCAGAATCTGGATCGGCAGACCTGAGCGCAACCAAGCTTGTTCGCAGTTGAGGCGGCGCATGCTGCGGTCCAGCGCTGGTGCCGGGTCGTCCTGTTCCGACACCCAACCGCCCTGACGATCGCCGTAAACCCCTGTGGTGGAGAGATAGCCCGCCCAGCGCAGCGGCAGGTTTCTGAGCGTTGGCAGCAGCTTCAACAAGACCGGATCGTTGCCTTCGCGATCCGGGGGGATGGTGGACAGCAGATGGGTCACGCCCTCCAGGGCAGCAGGGTCGAGCTGGTCCTGACCGTTGCTGTCGAAGAGCAGATCCGCCTCGGCAGAGTCGAGGGAACGGCGGGTGCAGAGCACCGGTGTTCCCAGGGCTCGAGCCAGCCCGGCCAGACAACGTCCGCTGTATCCGCCGCCCAGCACCAGCAGCTTGGTGTCAGCCGCCCCCGGCTGCGACCGCTTGACAAGATCGGCAAGCATCAGTACACCTGTATTAGATCAAATGTACTGTCGTGACGTCGTCGTCTCTCCATCGTTCCCGCTCCGGGCCCATCGTGCTTCGGGCCATCCTGACGGCTGCCCTGCTCGCCGGTGCTGCGGTGCTGGCCCCTGAAGACCCAGGCGTTCAGGCCTCCATCTGCCAGCGTCACCACTCCTTGGATGTCTGCCGGGTTTGGTGAGCCTCAGGCGGCCTGAGCCGCGATTGAGATGTCGTCCGGCTCGTTGATGGGCTGATCCGGTTGGGCCCACTGCAGCAGGCGAACGGCGAGCCGAAGGTCGCCATCCATCCAGGCCCGAATCGCCATGGCGCGGCGTGGGTCATAGAAGCGCTGTCGCCGGTACCAGTCGAAAACGTCGGCGTCCGATTTGCGGCCGTTGCACGACAGACACGCCGGTACGCAGTTTTCAGTAACGCTTGAACCCCCTTTGGCCTGAGGGTGAATGTGATCAATTGATTCGGAAGGTTTTCCGCAATAAATACAACTTTTGCCGGTAAAAGTGTGAAGAGACTGTCGCCATCTTCTAACGCGTAATTTGGGACAGAGTTCGTCGAGAAAAACCGCGTCCCTGCTATGCATCCGAATGCATCGGTTGCGAGAATTCTGCCTTGAACGAAAAGCCCGTCAATGTGTCGAGCGCTGCATTTTCGATAATTTTTCAGCCTGTGATGTGAATCTTGATCTCAATGCTTGCGTGCTGATCTGGGTTCACTAAGATGATTGTTTGTGGGGGCCTGTTGGTGCCGTCAAAACCCACATTGACCTGTTGCCTGGATCTGTCCCCAGCGGGTCTGATTCGCGTGGTCAGCCCCTTTGATGCGGTGACTCAGTCCCAGTTGCGGCGGATCAAGCCCCGCGGGCGTTGGAACGGCGCTGGCCAGGGGTGGGATTTCCCCTTGGCTGCAGCCGATGCGCTTCAGCAGGCCCTGGGGCGCCGTTTCCCCGTCACCTCCTCATTGCAGCAGTGGCTCGACTGGTGCCAGCAGCCGCTGCCGCCGCTGCCACCGCACCGGACCCTTGTTGCCGCAGCAGATCTCGACGAAGTCCTGCAGGATGGTCGTCGGCCTCTGCGCCATCAACGCTCCGGGGTCCGCTGGCTCCTGGCCCGTCGCGGCGCCGTTCTGGCGGATGAGATGGGGCTGGGGAAGACCCTTACAGCTCTGTTGGCGGCCCGTGCCCTGATGCGCTGCGCTGAGCTGCGGTTGCTGGTGGTGGCTCCCGTCGGCCTGCATCCCCACTGGCGCCGGGAATCAGAGGCTCTCGGGGTTGAGCTTGAGTTGGTGAGTTGGGCTCGGCTTCCCGACACCCTGCCACCAGCTGGGACGCTCCTGGTGGTGGATGAAGCGCACTACGCCCAGTCGCTTCAGGCGCAGCGCACGGCTGCCTTGCTGCGTCTGGCCCGTCATCCCCGTCTGCGGGCGATCTGGATGCTCACGGGAACCCCGATGAAGAACGGTCGCCCGTCCCAGCTGTATCCCCTGCTGGCGGCGATGGATCATCCGATTGCTCGGGATCAACGCCAGTTCGAAGAGCGCTATTGCCAGGGCCACTGGCGGGAGGGCCAAACCGGCAAACGTTGGCAGGCCACCGGTGCCAGTCAGCTGGAGGAGCTGCGGCGGCTGAGTCGACCGTTAATCCTGCATCGCCGCAAGCGGCAGGTGGTGGACCTTCCTCCCAAGCAGAGATGCCTTCAGCCTGTGGCGTTGTCGGAGGCTGAACTCACAGGTTTCGACCATCGCGTCGAGCTGGTCCTGGATGACTACCGGCGTCGGGCCCGTCTCGGGGAGGTGCGACGGGATGCTGAGCACCTGGCTCTGCTCACCTCCATGCGCCAGATCGCGGCGGAATTCAAACTGCCGGCGGCCCAGCAGCTGGTGGAGTCATTGCGCCGGCAAGGGGAGGCGGTGGTGCTGTTCAGTGGCTTTGTGGCTCCGCTGCAGCTGTTGCATCAAACCCTCGGGGGGGAATTGTTGACCGGTCGCCAACGGCCTGCCGAACGTCAGGAGAGTGTGGATCGCTTTCAGCAGGGTCAGAACGATTGTCTGCTCGCCACCTTCGGTACCGGTGCCCTTGGCTTCACCCTGCACAGGGCCCGTCATGTGATCTTGCTGGAACGCCCTTGGACGCCAGGGGATCTCGAACAAGCGGAAGATCGCTGTCATCGTCTGGGGATGGGGGATGGCTTGACCTGCCATTGGCTGCAGCTCGGTGCAGCGGATCAGCTCGTGGATGGTCTGTTGGCGAGCAAGGCGGAACGGATCGAGGTGTTGCTGGGGCCCCGACGCTTGACGCTGCAACGTCAATCACTCCCCGCCATGGTGCGGGATTGTTTGCAGCTGCTCTGACGCACCCGGAGTTCGTGCTGCAGCATCGGATCGACCGGTTGGCTCGACTGCTTCAGCAGCGACACTGCCATTGCGACGTCGTCGCAGGCTTTGGCTTGATGGCCAAGCAGGGTCAAGACAAGGGCGCGGTCGCGATGCAGATCGGCCTGATCCGGTGTCTGCTCGATGGCCTCATCACAGCGTTTGACCATCAGCTCAAGGTCATCCATGCGGAACCCGCTGAGGCAACTGGAGACGAGCGGCGTCGGTGTGTTGGCAGGCGTCGCGGGTTGCTTGCTCTGGCAGCCAGCCACCAACACGGCAGCCAGAAGGATCAGCCCCAGAAGCCCTGAGGGCTCAGTAGCTGTAGCGCGTGGTGTCGTCGCTGCTCTCGATGCTGCTTTCGGTGTCGGAGGAGGAGTTTGCAAGGGCGGCAGCGGTGGCTGGTTGAGTGTTCCCGCCGAACAGATCACCAAGGAACTGGCCACAGTCGGGGAAATTGCCGGGGTCCTGGACGACGGCTTCCGTAATCATCACCGAGGCATGCTCCGGGGATGTTTTGAAAACGCCGCTGCGCTGCCGCTTGATCACGGCGTAGGCGGCATTCCAGCTCACCTCGTGGTCGTTGCCGCTGGACCGCATGAAGCAATAGATCTTGGCCCCCTTCTCTTCGGTGGCTTCGGCCGCTTGCAGGGGGGAGGTCATGGGGCTGAGAACGCCGATCAGGGCCGCGGCGGAGAGAACCAGCGATGACCTGCTGCTCGGACCCATGACGTCAGTTGTGGATTAATCCCAAGGTATCGATCAGCTTCCAGCTGTCGAGGGCACGATCAGCCGCACCACCAGCGGCAGCACCAGCAGCACGGTGATCAGCCGCACGGCATGGAGGGCGGCCACCGCGGCACCAACGCCGAATTCGGCACCGACCAGGCTCATGCCACTGATGCCACCCGGGGCAGCGCCCAGCAAGGCCACGACGGGATCAATGCCGAGCAAGCGGCTGGTCCAGAGGCCGACGACCAGTCCTGTCAGCACCAGCGCCAGGGTGATCAGAACTGCTGGTTTCCAGAGAAGTTGCAGTTGCTCCAAGGACGCTCGTGTCAGGCCGGTTCCGATCACGGTGCCGATGCCGATCTCCAGAACCGTGCGCGTTCCCGCTGGCCATGTGGCTGGTTCCAGCTGGCCGCTCATGCTGACGATGCCAGCACCCAGCAAGGCCCCTGCCAGAGGTGCGGCGGGAATGCCGCTGAACAGAGCCAGCAGTCCGATGGCGGTTCCAGCCAGCAGGTACAGCGCCAGCGTTGCCAAGGAAGGCATCGGTCTCGATCGCGTTATGTCAGCTTGATCTTGAGACAGCGGCGCTCCTGTGTTGTCATCAGCGCAACCATCAGCTTTCGGTGATGACGTCCTCCGTGTCCTTTCGGATCACCCGCACTGCGGAAGATCTCGCGCAAACCATCACGACTCTGTCGCAGCGTTTGGTGAAACTGGAACAGCGTCAGGAAGCGCTTGAGCTGCAACTGCGCCAGCAGCAGCAGAATCTGAATGTTGTTCCAGACGAAGAGATCTCCACGCTCGAGGGCGTTGAAGCTCTGCTGCGGGAAACGCGGGAGCTTTTGGAGAGCACAGCTCCGATCCCAGAGATTGAAATGGCTGAAGAGTTCTCCCAGAACCATGCCTGGGGTCAGGAGGCCGAAACAGAAGCGAGCCGCGATGTCGCGTAGGGGTAGCGCGCGGTGCCAAAATAAAAAGAAAGGTAACTATGGCGACCACCATCCCTGCCTCCAATGCTTGTGCTTCTCGCACCTTGCATGGCATGACCATCTGGACCCGGTCAGGTTTCCTTGAAGGTGGTCATCAGCTCGAGAAGCTGGAATTCGCGCTCGCCCTCGCTGAAGCCAAAGGCGATCAGCGCCGTTGCTCGCAGTTGCGCGACCGAATTGCCGATCTGGGGGGCAATGCAGAGGAACCGGGTACCTGATCGGAACCCAAGCAATCGACGGGGTTGAACGGTAATCGTGCAGATCGCGTGTGGGATGGCCTAAGTATCAATTAGAGCTACTCTTTTGTTGACAAGGGAATTCGAACGTTGACCCTGACGCTTACGAAAACAAAACAATCAGAGACGGCTGCTCAACAGCGTCAGGACCATGAATCAGCAGCTCAGGCTTTGTTTATCAAGGCCCGCCACTGTGCAGAAGATGGCCGCATCAATGAAGCAGGCTCGTTGATCTTGCAGGCCCTGGAACACGAGCGCCGTGCTGGGTGCGCTGGGCCTCAGGTTCTCCAGCTCGTCAAGTCTCGTTCTTGATGAGCGTTTGAAATTTGTTCAAGCGGGTGACCGGACTCGAACCGGCGACGTTCAGCTTGGGAAGCTGACATTCTACCACTGAATTACACCCGCAAAGGGGCGAGATCGCTCTCGCCACCTGTGTTTTAGCCGAGAGCGGCGGAGGCTGCAGCCACCCCTGCTCCCATGCTGCCTTTGTGTAGACCAAGGGACTGAAGGGTGGATTCAATCGCAGCGACGGCGGTCAGCACATCCCGGTCGCAGACGTAGCCGAGATGGCCGATGCGGAACACCTGACCTTTCAGATGGTCTTGTCCTCCAGCCAGAAGAATGTCGAACTTCTCCTTCACGGCTTTACGCAACTGTTCGGCATCGATGCCTTCGGGGGCCACTGCGGTGATGGCCGGGCTGCCGCAACCCTCGGCGGCAAACAGGGGCAAGCCCATCGCCTTCATGCCTGCCTGGGCGGCAGCGCGATGGCGGGCGTGGCGGGCAAAAATCGCCTCCAGACCTTCCTTCTGCATCATGTCCAGAGCAGCTTCCAGGCCGAAGTAGAGGTTCACGGCCGGGGTGAAGGGGTTGCTGTCCTTCGCCGCCGTTTTCCGGTAAGGGCCCAGATCCAGATAGAACTTGGGCAGATCGGAGCGCTCATAGGCCTCCCAGGCCCGTGCACTCATGGCCACAAAACTGAGGCCCGGTGGAAGCATGTAGCCCTTCTGCGCGCCTGAGGCCACCGCATCCAGTCCCCATTCATCCATCGGGACGTTGGTGGCACCAAGGCTGGTGACGCAGTCCGCCAGGGTCAAGGCCGTGCCGTGGGCCTTCACGTGACGGGCAATGCTCTCCAGGTCATTGATCACCCCTGTCGAGGTTTCCGAGTGGGTGAGGATCACGGCCTTGATCGCTTTGGCGCTGTCGGCTTCCAACGCTGAGCGGAAGGCTTCGGGATCGAGGGGTTGGCCCCACTCCGCCTTGATAACCTCAACATCCAGCCCATAGGCGCGGGCCACCTTGACCCAGCGTTCGCCGAACTTGCCGTTGTCACCGCAGAGCACCTTGTCGCCGCGGCTGAGGGTGTTGATGATTCCCGCTTCCATGGCGGCGGTTCCGCTGCCGGTGATCACCAGCACGTCGCTTGTCGTCTGGTGCAGCCACTTGAGCTGTTCGGTGGTGCGCCGCACGATGGCCTGGAACTCCCCGCTGCGGTGGCCGATGGGGTGACGACCCATGGCCTTCAGCACCGTTTCCGGCACCGGGGTGGGGCCCGGAATCATCAGGGTGAGCTTGTCCTGCATGGCGCGGGGGATGCCAATCGGCGACTCTAGAAAACAGCTTGTCCGGTTCCATCGCCCCCTCCCGTTCTGGATTGACCCTGCCGGTGTGGGTGGCGGCGGCGGCCAAGGCGGCCCTGCAGGTGTTGCTTGGTGAGTCGTTTGAGCCTGAGCAGCAGTTGAGTCAGGGGTCAGATCAACCTTCGATGCAGGTGCCTGTCTGCTCGGCGGCTCCTCTGGCACCAGGTGAGGCCCTGGGCATCAGCCGTTGTGATCCAGGGCCTGGCCTTGATCTGACGCGGGATCTTGAGGTCTGGGTGCGGGTGGCCTGGATCGCTGCATCCCAGCCGGTGCTCGAGCTGCAGGCCGGAGAAGGGGTGGGTCGTTTTGGTGCTGAGGGGGACGTCTGTCTCTCCGGTTTTGCCCGTGAGCTGTTGGAGCGGAATCTGCTGCCCTTGGTGCCGCCAGGTCGGGGCTTGCTGGTGCAGCCGATTCTTCCGAGGGGCCGCGTCCTGGCCGAACGCACCAGCAATGCTGCCTTCGGTGTTGTTGATGGTCTGGCGTTGATCGGCACCCAGGCGGAGGTGCAGCGCAGCGCCGCACCGGATCAACTGCAGCAGGTGCTGGCAGACCTCAGGGCGCTCGCTGCGGATGCGGCGTTTCAGGGACGCCTCGTTCTGGTGATCGGTGAGAACGGCTTGGATCTGGCCCGCCAGCAGGGTCTGGGGCCCGTGCTGAAGGTGGGGAACTGGGTGGGGCCCGTGCTGGTGGCCGCGGCGGAAGCCGGTGTTCGCGATCTGCTGCTGCTCGGTTACCACGGCAAGTTGATCAAGCTGGCCGGCGGCATCTTTCACACCCATCACCACCTGGCAGACGGCCGTCTGGAGGTGCTTGTGGCCCTTGGCCTGGATGCCGGTTTGTCGGTGGCTCAGTTGCTGCAACTGCGGGGTGCTGCATCCGTTGAGGAGGCCTTTCAGGCACTGGAGGTTGAGCAAGCCATGGCCCTTGGGCAGCATCTGGCTGCGATCGTGGAGCGGCGCAGCCAGTCCTATGTGGATCGCTACGGCGCCTGGTCCATGCGGATTGGTGCTGCTCTGTTCGACCGAAGCCGCACCCTGCGCTGGTGGGGACCGGAGGGGGAGAAGCGCTTCTTTACATTGAGGGATTGACGCTCGTCCGCGAGCGATACCTCCCAGGATCGATGTCCCAGCCCTCGTCCGACGGTCAGCGTCAGCCGGCCATCGTCATCCTTGATTTCGGCTCTCAGTATTCGGAGCTGATCGCCCGGCGCGTGCGCGAGACCGAGGTCTTCTCGGTGGTGCTCGGTTACAGCACGTCGGCCGAAGAGCTGCGACGCATGGCTCCGAAGGGAATCATCCTCAGCGGTGGTCCCAGTTCCGTGTACGCCGAGCATGCGCCGCTCTGCGATCCCGGCATCTGGGATCTGGGCATTCCCGTGCTGGGGGTTTGCTACGGGATGCAGCTGATGGTGCAGCAGCTCGGGGGCGTTGTGGAAGCCGCCACGGGCAAGGCCGAATACGGCAAGGCGCCCCTGGAAGTGGACGACCCCACGGACCTGCTCACCAATGTCGACAACGGTTCGACGATGTGGATGAGCCATGGCGACTCAGTGAAGGCTCTGCCCGATGGGTTTGTGCGCCTGGCCCACACCGCCAACACGCCTGAGGCGGCGGTGGCGCACCTGCAACGCAAGCTCTACGGGGTGCAATTCCACCCCGAGGTGGTGCATTCCACCTGCGGCATGGCCCTGATCCGCAATTTCGTGTATCACGTTTGCGGTTGTGATCCGGATTGGACCACCGCGGCGTTCATCGATGAGGCCGTTGGCCTGGTGCGGGAGCAGGTGGGCGACAAGCGCGTTCTGTTGGCGCTCTCCGGTGGGGTGGATTCATCCACCCTCGCCTTCCTGCTCAAAAAGGCGATTGGTGATCAGCTCACCTGCATGTTCATCGACCAGGGCTTCATGCGGAAGGGTGAGCCCGAGTTCCTCATGGACTTTTTCGATCGGAAGTTCAACATCCATGTGGAGTACATCAATGCCCGTCAGCGGTTCATCAGCAAGCTGAAGGGCATCACCGATCCGGAGGAGAAGCGCAAGATCATCGGCACCGAGTTCATCCGTGTGTTCGAAGAGGAGAGCAAGCGGCTCGGACCCTTCGATTACCTGGCCCAGGGCACGCTCTATCCCGACGTGATCGAAAGCGCCGGCACCAACGTGGACCCCAAGACTGGCGAGCGGGTTGCCGTGAAGATTAAGAGCCACCACAACGTGGGCGGACTTCCCAAAGATCTGCAGTTCAAGCTGGTGGAGCCCCTGCGCAAGCTGTTCAAGGATGAAGTGCGCAAGGTGGGCCGCAGCCTCGGCCTGCCCGAGGAGATCGTGCGCCGTCATCCCTTCCCGGGGCCTGGTCTGGCCATCCGCATCTTGGGTGAAGTCACCGACGAGAAGCTGGACTGCCTGCGTGATGCCGACCTGATCGTTCGCCAGGAAATCAAGGAAGCAGGGCTGTATCACGACATCTGGCAGGCCTTTGCCGTGCTGCTGCCCGTGCGTTCGGTTGGGGTGATGGGGGACAAACGCACCTATGCCTGGCCGATCGTGCTGCGTTGTGTGTCCAGTGAGGACGGCATGACCGCCGATTGGTCCCGTCTTCCCTACGACCTGATGGAGACCATCTCCAATCGGATTGTGAATGAGGTGAAGGGTGTGAACCGGGTGGTTCTCGACATCACCAGCAAGCCCCCCGGCACGATCGAGTGGGAGTGATGGCTTGGGATTGGTTGCGGCCCAAACCGGGCCGCATTTTTTTGATTGGACACAACAAGTGCGGCACGCGGTCGTTCCACAAGCTGTTGTGCAAGAACGGCTACAGCTCGATCCACTACGACAAGGGGCGCTTGGCCCGTCGGATTCAGGCCAACTTCACCTTCTCCAAGCCGCTGCTGGATGGTGTGGATGGCTATTGCGGCTACACGGACATGGAGCTGTGTGGTGAGTTCTACGCCTACCGGCTGTTCCCTTTGTTGGACCTGCAGTACCCAGGCTCTTGCTTCATCTACAACACCCGCGACGTGAGCCGCTGGGTGGACTCACGCATGAACCACCGCAAGGGCAAGTACGCCCGCGCCTATCTGGATCGGATGCGTCGGGCCTATGACGATCCCTCGTTGACCTTGGAGGACCTGCGCCAGCACTGGCAGGAGGCCTGGCAGCGCCATGACCTTGATCTGAAGCGCTATTTCGCCGGACGCAGCAATTTCTTTGAGTTCGACATCAGCGTTCCCTCGGAGCAGGCCGCGCTCTGCCGTTTTCTCAGGCGTCGCGGCTACCGAATCCGCGGCGAGGTGTTGCCCCATGCCGGCGCACGTCCTGCGAAGGCCGCAGGCTGAATCACAGCTGGCGACGGCCCTGCATCACCGATACCTTGGGCCACCGGCCTTTGGGATATGACGGCGACACAACAGCAGGATGTTCAGTTGCAGCGTCGGCTGCAGCAGGACAGCATTCAGCTGGGTGGCCGCACGATCTATCTGAACCCCTTCCTCTACTGGCGGCGGTTCGACAGCAACACCGATCGCTGGCTGCGGGAGCCCGGTCAGCTGACGGAGGATCAGATCACGGCCAACCGCAGCCGTTTCTACCCCGAACTCGACTGGGGCCAGCTGGATGATCACGCCACTGCCGTTCACGATGGCGCTGTGGAGATGTTCCTCAAGAGCCTGGAGCTGATCAGCACCTTCCATCCCGAGCTGGGTTCCGGGCAGATGCTCGAGGTGGAACGCAAGATGACGATCACCAAGAAGCGGGCCTTCGAGCGCTGGGTGGACAAGGCCATCCGGCGGCGTCAGCGCGATGAAAGCCGTGAGCACCGCCGCTTTGAGCGCAGCCGCTTCTGGCGTGCCTGGCGCGAGTGGATCCTGCTGGACACCACCCAGAAAGCCCTGGTGCCTGTGGTGATGCTGATGGTGCTCAGTGGCGTGATGGGCTGGTCCCTGGCGGCGGACCGTTCGGCTTGTCCGACATTGGCGCTGCCTTCGGGACAGACTGGGGTCCGTTGATCTGGCCCCATGGCCGCTGATTCCAACTCCGCTAACCCGCTCGACCAGTTGCGTCTGTCCTTGATGCAGGAGGTGCTCCCTGTGGGGCTGGCCGTGCTGGAGCGGGCCCGGCAGGGGGGTCCCGGCAAGGTGGTGGAGGCGTTCACCGCCGGCTCGGAGGACCCCATCGCTGATTTGCGTCAGGAAGGGGAGCCCGTGGCGCGCGGCGTCCGAGACCAGCTGGATGCCGTGAGCCCTGGGCTGGGCAATCCGGTGATGCCTGTCTCGGTTTCTGTTGATGAACCGGCAACGGTTGAACAGGACGGCCCCGACGACTTGCTGCCGACCTTGCGGCGGATCGAAGAGCGCCTCGAGGAGTTGCGCCGCCGTTTGCCAGAGCCGCAACAGGAATGACCCGTTCCGTCCAGCAGCGTCAGACCGGTCTGCGTCAGCAACCCCTGGTGCTGCTGATGCTGGTGTTGCTGTTCTGCAGCGCCATGGTCAGTCGCCTGGTCTGGATGCAGCTGCTGGAGGGCTCACGCTTCCGTGAACTGGCGGACGAAAACCGCATCCGTCTTGTGCCTCGCTCGCCGATCCGAGGTCGGTTGCTCGATCGCAAAGGGCGGGTGCTGGCCACGAGCAAGCTCACCTATTCCCTGTACCTCGAGCCACGTCTGGTCAGCGATGACGACTGGCCTGATCTGCGGGATCGCCTGGCAAGGCTGCTGAATCTGGAGCCTGATCTGCTGGATCAGCGCCGTCAGAAGGGTATGGATCGGGATGGTTACCGCACCACATTGGCCCTGGATCTCAAGCCGGAGCAGGTTCTGCGCTTCCGTGAACAAGCTCTTGGGTTGCGGGGTGCTCAGGTGGATGTCGACATCCTGCGCTTCTATCCCAACGGAACCCTGGCGGCCCATGCCCTCGGCTACACCCAGCCGATCACGGAAAGCGAATTCGAAATCCTGGCGGAGAAGGGCTACAAGATCCGCGACCGCATTGGTCGCACCGGTGTTGAGGCTGCCTACGAGCGCCATCTGCGTGGCAAGTGGGGCGGCCAGATGCTCGAGGTGAATGCCATGGGCGAGGTGCAGCGCAACCTGGGCGATCGTCCCTCAGAAGCAGGCAAGGATCTGGTGCTCACCCTCGATTTGGATCTCCAGCGGGTGGCGGAGCAAGCGCTGGCGGATAAGCCTGGCGGTGCCGTGGTGGCGCTGGAGGCGGCGACGGGTGCTGTGTTGGCCCTGGCCAGCCGTCCCAGCTTTGATCCAAATTTTTTCTCCAAGCTGATCACCACCCAGAAGGAGTACGACGCCCTCTTCTCCAATCCGAAGAAACCGTTGCTGTCCCGGGCCATGAATCCCTATGACCCCGGCAGCACCTGGAAGCCGGTGACGGCGATGGCGGGCATGGAATCCGGCAAATTTCCGCCCGACACCAAGCTGCGCACCACGGCCTGCATCACCTACGGCGGCCACTGCTTCCCGGACCACAACGGCAAGGGTTTCGGCACCATCGGCTATGCCGATGCCCTGCGCCACTCGAGCAACACGTTCTTTTATCAGGTGGGCGTCGGGGTTGGGTCCCTGGCGTTGAAGCAGGCTGCTGATCAGCTTGGGTTTCAGCAGAAAACCGGCATTGAGATTGGCTGGGAAGAGAGTGTTGGGTTGGTGGGAGATGAGCCCTGGGCCGATCGTGGCCGGGGTTGGGCGGAGCCCGGCACGGTGCCTTGGATTCCTGAGGACATGGCCAGTGCTTCCATCGGTCAGTCGGTTGTGCAGATCACCCCCCTGCAGTTGGCCCGCGCTTATGCGGTGTTTGCCAATGGCGGTTGGTTGGTGACGCCGCATCTCGCTGCTGGTGGCATCGACTGGCTGAGCTCGGAGCACCGCACCAAAGTGCCGATGAAGCCATCAACGTTGCAGATGATCCGGGAGGGCCTGCGCAAAGTGGTGGAGGCCGGCACCGGTGCTGGCCTCAATGGCCCTGGCATTCCTGCGGCGGCGGGCAAGACCGGAACGGCAGAAGACAGCACGGGAGGGCCTGATCATGCCTGGTTCGGCTGCTATGCCCCCTATCCCGACGGCAAGATCGTGGTGGTGGCCTTTGCCCAGAACACTCCTGGAGGTGGGTCGGTCCACGCTTTGCCGATGGCCAAGAAGGTGCTGGCGGAGTGGGAGCGCACCCGGCAGCGCTAGGCGGCCGTGAGTTGAGGCGTTGAAAGCACCGTGCGGTAGTAGGTCCGCAGCTGTTCGGTGGCACCGGCCCAGCCCCAGCGCTCGGCTTCGGCTCGGGCAGCACTGCGCAGGGCCTGGCGTTCCAGGTCGTTGCCCAGCAGGCGGCGGGTGGCTTCGATCAGGCTTGCAGCTCCACCATCGGCGCCGTCGGGTTCGTAGAGGCAGCCGTTGACGCCGTCGGTGATGATGTCGGGGATGCCTCCACGGTTGGCGCCGACCACTGGACAGCCGGCTGCCATGGCTTCCAGCAGCACCAGCCCCAGGGTCTCCGTGCTGGAGGGGAAGAGGAAGGCATCGCCGCTGGCGTAGGCCCCTGCCAGGTCGTCCCCGGCGAGGTAGCCGACGAAGGTGGTGGCGGTTCCCTCGAAGTGCTTCTCCAGTTGTTGGCGGTGGGGACCATCGCCCACCAGGGCCAGTCGTGCATCGGGAAGGGCCTCCAGCACGGGGCGGATCCGTTCGATCTGCTTCTCCGCCGAGAGGCGGCCGACGTAGAGCAGCAGCGCTCCACGGTCGTCGTGGCCCCCCAGCAGCCGCTGGCGCAGTTCCTCGCTGCGCAGCTCGGGACGGAACAACTCGGTGTCCACGCCCCGCTGCCACAGATCGGTGTGCTGAATGCCCTTGTCGCTGAGCTCCTTCACCATGGCGGTGGAGGTGCAGAGATTCAGCAGGGCCTGGTTGTGGGCGGCCTTGAGCATTTCCCATAGAAGCGGCTCCAGCATTCCCAGGCCGTAATGCTCGAGGTATTTGGGGAGATGGGTGTGATAGCTGGCGACTAGGGGAATGCCCTTGTTCTTGGCGAGCCAGATGCCTCCTAAACCCAGCACCGCCGGGTTCACCACATGAATCAGGTCGGGTTGAAAGGCATCGATCGCGTCCGACACCGCTGGGCGCGGCAAGGCCAGTTTCAGCTCGGGATAGAGCGGCAGCGGCATTGCCGGAACGCCGATCAGGCGTGCCCCCATGTACTCCTCCGGACAGCCCTCCGGACAGAAGACCACCACCTCATCGCCGGCCTCCACCAGGTGCTTCACCGTTTTGGTGAGACGGGTGACGATGCCATCGACCTTCGGCAGGAAGGTTTCGGTGAAGAAGGCGATTCTCAAGGATGAAGCTCGATCAGGACGCGGTGCCGATGGCCTGGGCCTGGGTTTTGGTCCAGGCGGAGGTGCAGAGGATGCGGTTGCGGTCGCAACGGTCGGCGTAGCGGGTGGCGATCTCCACAACTTCCTTCAGCAGGCCGTCATCGAGGGTGGTGGGGTTAAGGCCCAGCTCGATGAAGCAGCGGTTGTCCACGATCAGGTCGTTTTCAACGGCCTCGTTGCGGGGGTTGGGCAGGTTGTTGACCTGAGCGCCGGTGAGGGCGGCCACCTTCTTGGCCAGTTCACCCACCTGATGGCTTTCGGTCATCTGGTTGAAGATCTTCACCCGCTCTCCTTGTTCCGGAGGGTTTTCCAGCGCCAGCTGAACGCAGCGCACGGAATCGCGGATGTGGATGAAGGCGCGGGTCTGGCCCCCGGTGCCGTGAACGGTGAGCGGGTAGCCGATGGCGGCTTGCATCAGGAACCGGTTCAGCACCGTGCCGTAATCGCCGTCGTAATCGAAACGATTGGTGAGCCGCGGGTCACGGTCTGTGGCATCGGTGTTGGTTCCCCAGACGATGCCCTGGTGCAGGTCGGTGATGCGGACCTTGTCGTTTTTGTTGTAGTAGAGGAAGAGCAGCTGGTCGAGCGTCTTGGTCATGTGATAAACGCTGCCGGGGCTTGCCGGGTGGAGGATTTCCTCCTCGAAGCGGCTGCCGTCGGGCTGGGGCACTTCCACCTTCAGGTAGCCCTCGGGGATGGTGGCGCCGCGGTGGGAGCCGTAGCCGTAGACGCCCATGGTGCCAAGGTGCACCACGTGGATGTCCTGACCGCTTTCAACGATGGCGGCCAGCAGGTTGTGGGTTCCGTTGACGTTGTTATCGACGGTGTAGCGCTTGGTGGCGCTGCTCTTCATCGAGTAGGGGGCGGCCCGCTGTTCCGCGAAGTGGACCACGGAATCCGGGTGCTCGTCCTGAAGCAGATCCAGCAACCGCTGGTACTCGTGGGCGATGTCCATGTGGACAAACCGCATCGGCTTGCCGCCGGTCTCCTCCCAGGCTTTGAGGCGCTCGCCGATGCTCACGATCGGCGTCAGCGACTCAACTTCAAGGTCGATATCGATCTTGCGACGGCTGAGGTTGTCCACGATCAGCACGTCGTGGCCCTGATCGGCCAGGTTCACCGCACAGGGCCAGCCGCAGAAGCCGTCACCGCCGAGAACGAGAACTTTCACCCCAAACTCCTGCTGGAACGAGCGTGATGCTCAATCCTGGCAAGCTACTACAGGGATTTTCAGTGTGAGCCGTCTCAGCTGATGGCGACCGTCACCGCCACCATGGCGGCCACAATCAATCCACCGCTGACCAGCATCATCATTGAGCTGCGGTTGCGGCTCTGGCTGGTGGCGACGTCCATCACCTCCATGCGTGGCTCCTTGGCGAAGGCGTTGAGGCGACCGCCGTCTTCCGTGGTAACCGACATGGGTCCAATGCGACTGGTCGGACCTTATGAGTCCAAATGCTTATTGCCTGCCTTTGTGAAGCAGGCTTCACCTCACTTCACGACTCTTCACTTCATTTGGGTGACTGCACCAGGCCCGTGGTCGGTGAGCTGGCAGAGGCCTGATCCTTCCGTGGCAAGCGCCCGGAGAGGTGGGCGGTCCGCCCGGCCTTCACGGCCTGACTCATGGCCTCGGCCATGGCGGCGGGGTCGCCCGCGAGGGCGATGGCGCTGTTGACCAGGACGGCATCGGCGCCCATTTCCAGGGCCTGTGCTGCTTCGCTGGGCACACCAATGCCGGCATCCACCACCACCGGGATTCCGGCGTTCTCGATGATCAGCGCGATGTTGGCGGCGTTGTTGAGGCCCTGGCCGGAACCGATCGGTGAGCCCAGAGGCATCACGGTGGCGCATCCCACCTCCTCCAGCCGTTTGGCCAGTAGGGGATCGGCATTGATGTAGGGCAGCACCGTGAATCCTTCTTTCACCAGGCGTTCGGCGGCGTTCAGGGTGCCGATCGGATCGGGCAGAAGGTGCCGGGCGTCAGGAATCACCTCCAGCTTCACGAAGGTGTTGTTCTCCTGTCCCGCCAGCTTGGCCAGCTCCCGTCCAAGCCTGGCGACACGCACCGCTTCCTCGGCATCGGTGCAGCCCGCGGTGTTGGGCAACATCCAGATCCGCTGCCAATCAATGGCTTCCATCAGGCCCTCATGGCCTGCCGCCACGGTCTGCACACGGCGCACAGCCACTGTGACCATCTCGCAGCCGGATCGCTCGATGCTCTGCTGCATCGCCGTCATGGATGGGTACTTGCCGGTGCCCGTGAACAGGCGGCTGTTGAACTGACGCCCGCCAATGGTCAGGGGGTCGGTGCTGAGGGAGGGCGAATCCATGACGCGTCTGAGCAAAAGGGCCTACCGTTCCTTCATCATCCATCGTCCCCATGCCGTTCCTGCTTGCCATGGATCTCCCGGCTGGCAGCCAGGTGCCGTTCCAGACCAATCCCCAGTTGCCCCTGGATCCGATTCAGTTGGCGGTTCCTCTGGAGCTCAATGAACTCGAGGTTGAGAGCTTCGATCCAGTCGCACGCGCTGCAGAGCTGGCGGTATCGCTGCCCCGTCAGTGGTGCGGCACGTTCGAGCCCTTTGATGGCAGTCCCACCGTCGACGTCACGTTGGACATCACCCAGATGACGGCGATGGGCCAGATGGTGGATCTCCGGGGCATGATGACCCTTGGTTCCGTCACCACACCGGTTCAGGGCAATCTCCATGCCAAGTCGGATCAGCTGGATCTCATCCCTTTGGCGGATCCCCTGATTGCGGGCGTTGAGCCTGGCGGCGTCTTTCTCGGCCTGCAGATGTTCAGTCCCACCAGCTGGCAGGCACCTCGATTGATCAATGTGGCCGACCCCAGCACTGGAGTGGGTGGCCGCCTGGCGATGACCCCCAGCTGCCAGGAAGAACCTCCGGTTCAGCCGCTCTGGTGACCTCAATTTTTTGGAGTACCCAGGGAATCTGAAAGAACTCAGCTGTTCCGACGCTTTAGTTTTATCAGTCCTTTCTTGGCTGTGGCGTTGTCGGGTTCCAGTTGAAGCGTCTTCTCATAAAGAGAGATCGCTTCAGCGTCCTTCAGAAGTTTTTCCTGGGCAAACGCCAGGTTGTTGAGGGCGACGGGGTAATCCGCTTTTGCCTTCAGTGCCAGCTTGTAGTGCTTGGTGGCACCGGAGTAATCCTTCTGTGCCGCCAAAGCAAAGCCAAGTGCGTTTTCAATCAGCGCACGGGCTTCATCGGGCTCACCACTCAGGCGTTTCAGGGCCTGCTTCAGGGTGGCAGCCGCCTGCGGGTACAACCGCTTGCGCAACTGAACCGATCCGAGCTCGTAGAGGTCAGAGGCCTGTCGTGACGAGGCCGTGTCGGATTTCTCGAGTTCGATCAGACGTGCTTCATCGCGACGCACACGCAAGAATTGTCGGCCCACCACCACCGCAACGATGGCAAGCAGGCCGACCAGGCCTAGCAGGTAGGTCTGGGGCAGCAGGTTCACGGTTGAGAAATTCAGCTCTTGGCTGCAGCCACGACGTTGGTAAAGCTACCGGGGTCAACGACGGCCAGTTGAGCCAGCATCTTGCGGTTCAGGCGCACATCGGCTTTCTTGAGACCGCCCATCAGACGGCTGTAGCTCACACCATTCAGGCGGGCAGCGGCGTTGATGCGAGCAATCCAGAGGCGACGGAAATCGCGCTTACGACGACGGCGATCGCGGTAGGCGTTGCAGAGGGCTTTCATCACCCGCTGGTTTGCTGTACGGAACAGGGTTCCGTTGCCACCACGGAAGCCACGGGCCAGCCGCAGGATCTTGTTGCGGCGTTTACGGGCGACGTTGCCTCTCTTGACGCGGGCCATGAGGTTGGAAGGGTTGGATCAGGTCTTGTTGAACGGTCTCGTCCGAGCTGTTTTGCTCAGGCGTAGGGCATCATCAGGGTCACGCGCTCCTCATCGGTGCGGTCCACCACAGCCTTGGTGGCCAGATGACGCTTCTGCTTGGGGGTTTTGTGGTCCAGCAGGTGGTTCCGGAAAGCGCGACGACGCAGAAATTTGCCAGTGCCGGTTGCTTTGAACCGCTTTGCGGCAGCTTTGCGGGTCTTCAGCTTGGGCATTGGTCTGCTCGTTCGGACACAAACGACAACAATACGTCCCGACGTGCCCCGCGTTGAATGATTCGGCTCTTGACGCTCACATTGCTGCTTTGCGTGGGTCTTGGCTGCCGCGCCCGTGAGCAGAGCGATCCTCTCCAACCCACTGTCACTGAGCCCACTCTGGTGGAACCGGTTCAACGGGCGACGCACCGTTCCGTCGCTGACCCACCGCCGGTCGAGGGCCATGAACCGGTGCTCTGGGTGGCCTTGGAGGATCATCTCGGTGCTGCACAAACGGCAGCTCCTTTGCATCTGCGTGCCTTTGCTGGATCGCTCAGCCTTCGCGACGCCACCGGGGAGCAAGACAGTGGTTCAGGGTTTGTGATCTCCTGGCGAAACGTTGCCCTGGACCGTCCGCTGACGTTGGCTCGCCGGGTTGCAGGTCCCTTCGCCAGCTTCGAGTCGGCGGATCGTGTCGCCTCCCGTTGGCGTGCTCTAGGGGTTGCAGCTGAGGTGGCCCATCCCAGGGAGTGGGAGGTGTGGGCGCCGGAAGGTTCGCCTGTGCCCGAGGGTCTGGCCGTGCGTGATTGGCAAGGCACCGTCACCAGCACCGTCCAACCGGTGCTGCAGACACCGGAGGGGGGACGCCCCCTGCAGGGCCCTCTTCTGATTGAGGCCTCGGATGGGTTGCTCTGGGCTGGTGGACGTTTTGAAGGGCCCTTCCGCCTGCAACGGGATGCCTACGGCAGCTGGACCCTGGTGGAGCAGGTGCCGGTGGAGCGCTACCTCGAGGGGGTGGTGCCCCACGAGATCGGTGCGGGTTCGCCGATGGCGGCGTTGCAGGCTCAGACCGTTCTGGCGCGCACCTGGGCTCTGGCCAACAGCCATCGCTTCAGCATTGATGGCTATCACCTCTGCAGCGACACGCAGTGCCAGGTCTACAGCGATCCCCGCCATGCGGGATCTGCTGTGCGCGAGGCGATTGCAGCCACCCAGGGCAAGTTGCTCAGCCTGAACAACCAGCCGATCAGCGCGGTGTATCACGCCACCAATGGCGGGATGATGGCTGCCGGGCCGGAAGCCTGGGCCATGCAGCCCAGTATCTACTTGCGGGCGAAGCCGGATGGGGATGAGGGCTGGCGCAACCGTCATCCCTTGCCTCTGCAGCAGCGCAAGGCGGTGGAAGCGTTGCTTGCCGATCGCAGTGGGGCCTATGGCCAGCGCCACCCCCGCTTCCGCTGGACCCGAACCCTTTCGGGTCCGGACTTGCGTCAGGCCCTCGGAGCAGCCGCAGACCCCCTGGTATCTCCCTTGCAACTGAAGGTGATGGAGCGGGGCGCCAGCGGCCGGGTGCTGGCCTTGCAGGTCTCAGGCAGCAGCGACGCCGCTCCAGTCATCCTCAAGTTGGATGCCATCCGTCGCACCCTTCGCACCCTGCCCAGCACCCTGTTCGTGCTGGAGGCGCAGAGTGTTGAACGCTGGCTGGTGGTGGGTGGTGGCTTTGGCCATGGGGCCGGTTTGTCGCAGGCTGGAGCGATCGACCTGGCCTGGCGTGGCTGGCCCGTGGAGCGGATCCTGAGCCATTACTACCCAGGGACTGTCTACGGCCCACTCTTAACACCAGCGCAGTCCCCTTAAAGTTCTTTCCACCTGGGCAGCTGGATGAGCTCGAACGCCACATCGGGTGATCACCGTCGTGTGAAATCGGCAGCGTTCCTGTTCGCCTGTGGATGTGCTGGTGCTGCTCCCCACTGGCTCGATTCCGCCCGTTCGCTCTGGCCCGCCATCAGTCTTGCCTTGATGCTTGGGGGCTATGGGCTGCGTTCCGTCATGCGCGGGCAGCTGACGCGTGGGTCATCGGACTCCGTACCAGCGATCGATCCGGCGAAGCTGCCCAGCCTGGATGTGGTGGTTGCAGCCCGTGATGAAGAGGCGGTGGTGCCGCGTTTGGTGGAACGGCTCACATCCCTTCGCTATCCGTCCGGCCAACTCACCACTTGGGTGATCGACGACGGCAGTCTTGATCGGACCTCCGAGTTGCTGGACGATCTGGCCAGCCAGCACCCTGGACTCAATGTCATCCATCGCCAGCGCAATGCCGGTGGTGGCAAGTCGGGTGCGCTCAACACCGCCTTGAACCGTCTCAAGGGTGAGTGGCTGCTGGTGCTTGACGCGGATGCCCAATTGCAGGACGACCTGCTTGAGCGTCTTGTCCCCTACGCCCTGGAGGGTGGTTGGTCGGCGGTGCAGCTGCGCAAGGCCGTGATTGATGCCGATCGCAATTGGCTGACGCGATCCCAGGCAATGGAGATGGCTCTGGATGCGGTAATCCAGTCGGGCCGACTGGCCAATAGAGGCGTGGCCGAACTGCGGGGTAACGGACAGCTGATCAAACGCTCCGTGCTCGAGTCCAGTGGTGGTTTCAATGAAGACACCGTCACCGATGACCTTGACCTCAGCTTCCGCCTGCTGACCCATGGCGCTTTGGTGGGATTGTTGTGGGACCCTCCGGTTCAGGAAGAGGCGGTACCCGGTCTCCAGGCCCTGTGGAAGCAACGGCAGCGCTGGGCGGAAGGTGGCTTGCAGCGGTTCTTCGATTACTGGCCGGTGCTCACCTCAGCGCAGTTGAGTCTTCGTCAGCGCTTGGATCTGACGGCCTTTTTTCTGCTCCAGTACGCCTTGCCGGTGGTGTCCTTCGCTGATCTGAGCACGGCTCTGATCACCCGAAGCCTGCCGGTCTACTGGCCTTTGTCTGTGGTGGCCTTCAGCGTGTCGGGTCTGGCCTACTGGCGCGGATGTCGCGATGGCAGCGAGGGGCCGGAGATTCCCTCAGCGAGCCTGGCCAATCTCCTCGTCGCGATTGCTTACCTGGGCCACTGGTTTGTGGTGATTCCCTGGGTGACCTTGCGGATGTCACTGCTCCCCAAACGCTTGGTCTGGGCCAAAACCAGCCATGGTCAGGAGCATCCGGTTCAGGCCTGAGGTTGTTGCCTGTTGGACAGCATGACCGGGGGGAGAGTCGCCGACTCGACGAACACTCAGTTGACCTCGTCAACGTCGAGCACCTGACCGTTGAAGAAGTCCGCCAGGTTGCGGGCCTGACGATCCAGGCCTGAGGGAGGACTGGCTTGAGGGCTGGATTCTGCTGGTGCAGCTGCCGGGTTGGCGTCCAATGGTTTGGCTTGGGTGTGCGGCAGTTCTGGCGCTGGCACCGAAGCTGACGCTGATGTGGCTGAGGGTGCCGGCGTTGGGGCCGGTGCCGGTGTTGGCGGCTCGACCGCTGCCGGGGCTGTTCCGACCGGCGTTGTTGCGATGGCCGGTGCCGGTGCGATCGGCGGGTTAGTGGTCGGTGGGGTGATTGAGGGGGCTTTGACCGGGGCTGTTGCCATCGCAGGTGGCATGGCGCTGTTGCTGGCTTCCAGCACCAGCTGCCTCGAGCCTCCAAGCGCTTTGGCCACGGCCTGTTCCAGCAGGGATGCCCGGCTCTGAACCATCCCCATCCAGTTGCCTGCCACCTGCACAACGGCGCGGTTGGCATCCAGGCGCACCAGTTGGGCCTGCTGCGACAGCAGCATCCGGGTGGAAGGCAGTTCGAGACTGCCCAGAATCTGTTGCCATAGCTCGGGCAGGTTGGTGCTGGCTGCCGGTGCAGGGGTGGAGACCGTCGGTAGTTCCAGCGAAGGAGCTGGGGCTGGGGCAGGTTTTGGGCTGGGGGCCTCGATTGCTGGGGCTGCTGCAGGTGCTGCTGCGGAAGCTGTGGGAGCAGGAGGGGCGACTGGCGTTGTCGGTGGGCTTGCTGTTGCTGCTGGTTGCGTTGTCGCAGGTTGTCTTGGGGCCGGAGCTGTGGCTGTGCTCTGAGCCTGTACCGGTTCCGCCAGCAACCCCAAAAGCAGCACTTCCAGCCACAGGCGCGGCTGCACGCTTTGGCGCAGTTGTTGCTCGGTGCCGCGCAGTTGGGCCTGCCATTGCAGCAAGCGGGCTCGGCCGATGGCCTTGGCGAGGGCGGGCAGTTGCTCGCGGAACTGGGGCGACACGCTGGTGAGTTCCAGTCGGTCTGGAGCGGCCGCCATCAACACCAGATCCCGCAGCATCCCGGCCAGACCCTGCAGCACGGCCCCGGGATCCCGGCCCCGGTCCAGCAGGTTTCGGGTGGCCTCCAGCAGCTGCACAGGTTCGGCGCTGCTCATGGCCCCCACCAGTTCCAACAGCTCCTGTTCGGGGACTGCCCCCAGCAGATCCCACACCGCAGCGGCTTCGATCGGCGGCGGCAGCAGGCTCAGCTGATCCAGCAGGCTTTCCGCATCCCGCAGGCCTCCCTGGGACCGCTGGGCCACCACATGAATGGCCTCAGGCTTGATTTCGATCGCTTCCTGTTCGGCGATCCAGCTCAGATGCTTGTTGAGGGCATCCAGAGGAATGCGCCTGAAATCAAAGCGTTGACAACGGCTCAGGATCGTCGGCAGCACCCGTTGCGGGTCGGTGGTGGCGAGCACGAACACCACCTGCGGTGGTGGCTCCTCCAGGGTTTTGAGCAGGGCGTTGAAGGCTGCGGTGGAGAGCATGTGGCATTCGTCCACCACGTACACCTTCCAGCGGGCCTGCACCGGTGCGAAGCGGGAGCGTTCGATCAGCTCGCGGATGTTGTCGACGCCGGTGTTGGAAGCCGCGTCGATCTCGATCACATCGAGGGCGGTGCCGGCGGCGATCGTGGTGCAGAGCTCGCAGGTGCCGCAGGGTTCTGGGGTGGGCCCCTCGCTGTTCAGGCAATTGAGCGAGCGGGCCAGGATGCGGGCGCTGGAGGTTTTGCCGGTGCCGCGGGGGCCACTGAACAGATAGGCCGGGGCAATGCGATTGCTGGTGAGGGCGTGGCCCAGGGTGGCGGCGATCGCCTCCTGCCCCACCAGCTGATCAAAGCGCTGGGGCCGGTATTTGTGATGCAGCGGCTGGTAGGCCGAACTCATGCGCCGCGGGCGTCGGCCTGAGACTACTCAGGCTTCGCGGCGGATCATGGCTTGTTCGGCCTTCAGATCGGGGATCGTTTCAGGTTCAGGCTGCGGGTTCCGGCATCACGTGGCTGAACAGGCTGTCAACGTCGAGTTCAGGCGCGTCCTTGAGCCGGAGGAATCGTCCACCGTCACCCAGGCCGCGCTGGGCGCCGTTGGCATCAAAAATCAGATCTCCGCGGTCCTGGCGATAGATCACAGCCGGTGCGTCTTTTTTCAGCGCCCGGAATTCCGCTCTGTTTGCTGCAACCGCGAAGCTGAGGCTGTCGTGGGGGTTGGCGGTGATGGCATCCGGTGAGAGCACCACACGGTCACCCTTGGCGGGGTTGAAATCCCTGATTACATCGGCCTGTCTTCCTTTGACAAAGCCGGTGATCACATAGGTGTTGGTTCCCTCCTTGCCAAGAATCCTGCGTTTGTTGCCTCCGAGGGTGAAGAGATCATCGCCTGATGTGCCTTTGAGTTGATTTTTTCTCGGATGCATCAGCGGAAATGGCGGCATCCAGCGATAGCTCCAGCTCCGGAATCGTGATGCCTCTGGCATCGGCTTGTTCCAGGCCGGTTGTGAAGAAGTCGGAGGTGTTTTCGGTCTTCAGTGCGTCTGGCACATTGGCGTTGATGCGTTTCTCCGCCAGAAGATCAAGGAAGTTATCGCGGGCCGATCGTGTCACATAACCCTTCTTGTCCACGCTTGGCAGGACTTTGGTTTCGCGATAGAAGCTGGCGTAGGTCGGTTGATTGCCTGCGAAGCCCTGGGCGGTGCGAACGCGTCCGTTGCGGTTGGGCAGTGTGGTGAGTTGGTTCTGGAACAATCCGGTCTGCTCGGTGCCGACCGTGTAGACGATGGTGTTGTCTCCCAGGGTTTGTGTGGTCGTTGGAATGCCGAAATAGGTTCCTGTCAGGGTTCCTTTCTTGTTGGCTCCACTTTGATCGGCAGTGAAGGTTTGTTCTGTGCCTTCGTTGTACTGAAAAGGGCTGAGTTCCTCGTTGACCGGTGTTGCTGTTTTGGTTTTGGTGTCGATCGTGTAGCCGAAGGGGCTGGTGAAGCCGAACAGGTGCAGCTCCTCGGTGGAAACCGTTTGATCGGCATCAAGATCGAACGGTTCAATGTTCAGTGGAGGGCGAACAAATATATTGCGTTGCTTCAGTTCTCCTTTCTCAACCTGCAGGTTGATGAATCCATAATACGTTCGATAATCGAACTGGCCGCCGGTGGGGCTTTCTGTGGCGATGTAGTCGTACCGCCCTTGTTTGTTTAGAAAGCTGAGTTCGCCAAACCAATACCCTTCTTCGCGTTTCCAGGCTTCGAGATTTTGGAGTTTTAAAGCGGCCTTGCTGCCTATGGAATGTGTTTGTTTTGTCGAATGATGCCCAGAAATGGCCAGCATGGCTTCAACTGCAGGGGTGTGTTGATAAAAAATTTGGTTTTAGTTCCGGCTGGCACCGTCTGGTGACTCTGGTAGCTGCAGCAAGGCATCAATGCGGGTTTTCAGCTCCTCCACCGCCGCCAGCTCATCCGCCAGGCTCTGCCCGGTGAGCAGCATCCGGCGATCCGTGCCGTCTCCGGCCCGTTCCAGCAGGCCCTCCAGTTTGCGCAGCAGCGACTGGCGCAGCTGTTCCAGTTTGTCCACCCCCTGTCGGGCGATGGCGCGGGCGTCGTCGTCCAGCAGACCCCGTTGCACAAGCAGTTCGAGACCGCGCATCAGGGCTGATGGCATCAGACCACTCCAATGGCGGGCCCGCTCCAGCACGGAGTCCACCTGGCCGCTGCGATGGCGCCCGGTTTTGCACCAGGTTGCGAAGTGTTCGCAATTGTTGAACAAGAGATTGTAATTCTGTTCGCCGAGCCGACTCATGGCTCGGCGGAGAGTCACACCAATAGGCGATTGATGTTGATGCTCGATAACGCTAATGGTCTGATCTTGACTAAATTCCTCCAATGAACTGCGAATGATCTGCTTCCCTTCGAGGTAATGAGCGACTGTTCCATCGCCCAGATTGATTCCGTGATGTACGAATAATCCATGATGCCTGGGAACAACGAGATGATCGCCAGCTCCATAAACTTGTTTGATGGTTAATAATCGCTTTACTCGAATCCATTATATCAAAAGGTCTATGAAGCTGGCAATCATTGGATTAACTATTCGTCGTTTTAGAAAATATCTAAGATTCCTTCAGAAGTAATCGTAAAATTATCGCCCTTCAACTCTTTATTGTTATAAGTATAAGTCATTTCAAATAAGCTATTTCCGTATGGCTTTTCTAGAGTTTGAGCGAAAGCGATTGGCTTGCCGTCTATAAATTTGGAGACGTCAAAAGAGTTACCGTCGTCGAGGACATAGTTCTTGTATTGATCGATCAAGTCAGATACTTTATTTTTAATTTTTTTCCATCCACTTTTTTTATTAATTTTTTTTCCTTTGAAATTCAGGGGTAATGTAATGATAGAGCCCTTGATGTTGTTTGCGTTATTCCAGTATGCGTTCTTGGTCGGTACTTCATTCCATCCCCAATAATTGCTTCGCTGAGATTGCTTTTTGTTCAAGTAATTTTTGCGGTTCAGGTAGAAACTGTTTTGTATATTAATCATGTCGGTAGGATTGTTGACCCAGCTAAAGCCGGCATCTAACCATCCTTGGTTGGTGGGGGTGTTGTTCCAGTCAAGGTCGCCTATTTTAGAAACTTTAAAAGTATCCAACGCTGCACTCGTCATTGTATCGACATAAGCTTTCCAGGTATTATTATTCCCTTTTAAATTGTAATCAAGTTCTCCGAACCATCCTGTGATTCCGTCGTGTAGCCAGGATTTGTCATATCCACTATTTGGCCAGCTGAATTCTTGATTTTTATTTGCTATGGCATCTATATAATTATTTTCTACATGTATTCCTGTCCCTAGCCCATAATATTTTGGGCCTTCTACTCCGGGGTTTCCTATATTGAGCCAATCATTCCCTGATCCATTTTGTCTAGTACCATCAGCGTTTGTTAGATCCTCATACCATACTATTTCTCCATTATTATTCCAGGTTCCCCAATATCCTGGGGCCTTAAAACCATCAGGTCTTTTGTTAAACCTATCATTTTTATTGTTCCAAAAGGGTACGGCTCTTAGGTCAACTGAATTGGAGTCGTGAGCATAGAAAACGCCATAACCCCAGCTTTCGTTCCCACGTGCTTTTGAGAAATTTCCTTGTCCACCGAGTTGGTTTGGATTTTTGGCGACTGCTAGAAGATTGGCATAATTAGGGTAGGGTACCCAATCATCATTGTCAGTGTTAACGCTATAAGTCTGGTTTGGTGTGACAACATCTTGGTGCAGAAAAGTTGCTGCTACTCCTTCATTGCCTCTTGGACGTGCTTCACCGTCTGGCAAAAATCTTGCTAAAACTCCTCGACCACTTTGCTTATTGTAAACGTCAGATTGAGAATTGGATGGATTGTTGTCTTTGCTCTTTAGATTGCTTTTTGTTTGGTTGTTTAACCACTTAGAAAATTTGAACCCTTTGGACTTAGCCATGCGGAGATTGCTCGTAGGAGACTCTCAATAATTTGCCAGAAATTTTCTTATAGTTTTGGATTCTTTATGCTTTTTTGTTGTTGGGGCAGGCGCCATGCTTTCTCAAGCTGATTCCTGGCGTCGCTGATTCCCTGGTAAAGACAACACGTTCCCCGCGGTATGTTCCTCGACCAAGGCGCGTGTCACTGTGAACTCTTTCACGCTGGTTTGAGAGGGAAGGTCGTACATCAAATCAAGCATCAGTTCCTCAACAATGCCGCGTAAAGCACGCGCTCCTGTTTTGCGGCGATGTGCTTCTTGGGCGATGGCTTCGATTGCGCCATCTGTGAACTGAAGCTCCACATTATCCATGCTCAGCAACGTGCGGAATTGTTTCACCAAAGCATCACGTGGTTCAGTGAGGATGGACTGCAGGATGCGTTCATCCAGTGGATCGAGTACTGCGCTTACAGGAATTCGACCAATGAATTCTGGAATCAGCCCATAGCGAACCAGATCGTCTGGCTCTAAGTGATGCAGCACTTGGCTGGCCTGTAGATCACGGTTACTGCGATTGCGGCCATCGCTTGACATAAAACCGATGGAATTGCGGCCCATCCGTTTCTGTACGACGTCATCAAGGCCGACGAAGGCTCCACCGCAGATGAACAGGATCTGGCTGGTGTCGATCTGGATGCAGTCCTGATAAGGATGCTTGCGGCCTCCCTGGGGCGGCACGTTGGCAACAGTGCCCTCCAGCATTTTCAGCAGGGCCTGCTGCACCCCTTCACCGGACACATCCCTGGTGATTGAAGGGTTCTCGCTTTTGCGGGCAATTTTGTCGATCTCATCGATGTAAATGATGCCCCTCTGGGCCTGATCCACATCCATATCGGCCTTCTGCAGCAGACGCAGCAGGATGTTTTCCACGTCCTCACCCACGTAGCCCGCTTCGGTGAGGGTGGTGGCATCGGCCACGGCGAAAGGCACGTCCAGCATTTCGGCCAGGGTCTGGGCCAACAACGTCTTGCCGCAGCCGGTGGGTCCGATCAGCAGGATGTTGCTCTTGTGCAGCCGGGTTGCTGTTTCCTCGGTTTCACCCTGGCCATCCCCCTGCCAGGCCAGACGTTTGTAGTGGTTGTAGACCGCCACCGACATCACCTTCTTGGCCGCGTCCTGGCCGACCACCTGCTGGTCCAGGAAGCTCTTGATGTCCTGCGGCCTTGGAATGGAAGCCAGGGTGGGGGCCGGCTTGCTGCTTTTGCGGGCGGCTGGGGTGGCCTTTCGGCTCGGCTCATGGCTGTGGCGTGGGTTGCCCTGCCCATCCACCAGCTCTTCATCCAGGATCTCGTTGCAGAGATCGATGCATTCGTCGCAGATGTAAACGCCAGGTCCGGCGATCAGCTTGCGCACCTGATCCTGGGATTTCCCACAGAACGAACACTTCAGATGGGCGTCGAACTTGGCCATCGAACGCTGGGCACCACGCAGGAGAACAATTCAGGAATCAACCGATGGGGTCTCCCTGAACACACAGGATCGAGAACGGAAGGGCGTCTGTCAGCCCTCCGTAATGATTCCTCCGTCCCCGGAACTGTCCACCACGCGATCGATCAGGCCGTATTCAACCGCTTCTGCCGGAGAAAGGAAGTAGTCGCGGTCGGTGTCTTCCGAGATCTTGTCGAGAGGCTGGCCGGTGTGCTCGGCCATCAACCCGTTCAGGGTCTCCTTGAGATAGAGGATTTCCTTGGCCTGGATTTCGATGTCCACCGCCTGGCCCTGAGCACCGCCGAGGGGTTGGTGAATCATGATCCGAGCGTTCGGCAGGGCTAGACGCTTGCCTTTGGTGCCCCCGGAGAGCAGGAACGCGCCCATGCTGGCGGCGAGGCCGTAGCAGATGGTCACCACGTCCGGGGCGACCTGCTGCATCGTGTCGTAGATCGCCAGGCCAGCGGTCACCGAGCCCCCCGGTGAGTTGATGTAGATCTGAATGTCGTTCTCTGGATCCTCGGCTTCGAGGAACAGCATCTGCGCTACCAGGGCATCGGCAACGGCGTCATCCACACCGGTGCCAAGGAAGATGATCCGCTCCCGCAGCAGGCGGGAATAGATGTCGAAGGCGCGGTCGCCGCGACCGGACTGCTCCACAACAGTGGGCAGCGGCCCCGGTGCCGAGACGGGCATGGCGGCCCGCCAGCGGTTCTGGATGGGGTGGTGACTGCGGGCGTCGATCACGCGATCGGTGTGCGGTGAAGTTGGGCCAATCTATGGGCGTTGCTCAGTCCTTGGCGTCCGCCTTGGACTTGCTTTTGGCCGCGGTGTTCTTGGCGGCGGGCTTTTTCTTGGCTTCAGCTTTGCTGTCATCAGCAGCCGGCGCCTTTTCGGTGAGGGTGCTGTTTTCCTCGAGCCAGCCCATCAGACGGTCCTGCATCAGGTCATCCATCACGGCCTGGCGCAGGCGCTCGGGATCGATCTTGGCGTCGGCGGAGAGCTCTTTCTTCACCTCCTTGATCTTGGCGTCCACGTCCTTGTCGTCGAGCTTGATGTCCTCCGCTTCAGCCAGGGCGGTGAGGGCAAAACTGCGGCGCAGACGCTCTTCAGCCTCGGGGCGGGAATTCTGCATCAGGTTGCGCACCAGGTCGGGCGTGAACAGCGACTTCACATCCATGCCCTGCTGGGCGAATTGGGCTGCGGTCTGCTCCAGCAGGTTGCGGCTTTCCTGTTGGATCAGGGCTTCCGGAAGCTCCACCTCCAGCTGCTCCACCAGGGCTGCGACGAGGGCATCGCGGCGGTTGCTGGTCTGACGGCGTTCGGCGTCGTCCTTGAGCCGCTGCTCCAGGTCTTTGCGCAGGTCCGCCAGGGTTTCCTGTTCGCTGGCCTGCTTGGCGAATTCGTCATCCAGTTCGGGCAGTTCGCGGGTCTTGAGGTCCTTCAGTTCGATCTCGAAGGCGGCCCTACGTCCGCGGGCGTCCTCCTTCGGGTAGTCGTCAGGGAACTGGCACTCCACGGTTTTGGTCTCGCCGACCTTCATGCCGATGACCCCTTCGATGAAGCCGGGGATCATCCGGCCGTTTTCCAGGTCCACATCCATCGAATCGGCACTGCCGCCCTCGATCTCGCTGCCGTCATCGCTGTAGGTGCCCTTGAAGCCGAGCACAGCGATGTCGCCGTTCTTGGCGGCACGGTCCTCCACCGGCACGACCGTGGCCATCTGCTTGCGGGAGTCCTCAAGCATCGCGTCGACCCGGGAGGCGTCGTAGGCGACGGTTTCAAATTCCGCCTTCAGGCCCTTGGTGGTTTTCAGCTTCGGCGTCGGGGCGACGTCGGCTTCCAGGGTGAAGGTGAGTTCCTTGCCGGGCTCAAAGCTCTCCAGCAGGCCGTCGAAACCACTGCTCAGATCAGGCTGACTGATCGGTTCCAGCGATTCCTGCTTGATGGCGTCACGCCAGGCGTTATCGATCAGCTTTTCCAGAGCCGTGGCTTTGATCCGCACGCCACCCAGTTGCTGAACCAGCACCGTGCGCGGCACCTTGCCCTTGCGGAAGCCCGGCAGGTTGATGCTGCGGCTCAGGTTGGTGATGGCGTCTTCGTAACTGGTCTTGCAGCGCTCCCCAGGAACGGTGACCGTCACCGCCAGACGGCTGCTGGGGCGGGCTTCGGTGGTCACCTTCAGGGCTGCAGCGCTCATGGGGGAAGGGAAAGGGCAGCCCAACACTTTATGCAACCGGTGAATTCAGGCTGGATCGGTAAACTGAGCGAGTCGCTAGGCCTGCATCACGTTCTCTACGCAGTGATGTCAGGTCTGAGAAACGACGGGTTTTTGTTCAGATCGTTCACTCCACCGCTTGTCTTCGACCCTTCCCAATCGCCCTCTCAATGTTGCTGTTCTTGGTGCCAGCGGTGCTGTTGGCCAGGAACTGCTGCTGCTGCTTGAAGAGCGCAGTTTCCCCGTTGGCGATCTGAAACTGCTGGCGTCGGCCCGTTCGGCCGGCCAGACCCAAACCTGGAACGGCCGAACCCTCACGGTGGAAGAGGTTTCGGCCCAATCCTTTGAAGGGGTCGATCTGGTGCTGGCGTCGGCCGGTGGTTCTGTGTCAAAGCAGTGGCGCGAAGCGATCACCGCTGCAGGTGCAGTGATGGTGGATAACTCCAGTGCTTTCCGGATGGAGGACGGTGTGCCGCTGGTGGTGCCCGAGGTCAATCCCGATGCGGCCTTCGCCCACCAGGGTGTGATCGCCAATCCGAATTGCACCACGATCCTGCTCACCCTGGCTTTGGCTCCTTTGGCGGCCAAGCGGGCGATGCGCCGGGTGGTGGTGAGCACCTATCAATCCGCCAGTGGTGCCGGTGCCCGGGCCATGGAAGAGCTGAAAAACCTGTCGCAGACGGTGCTGGATGGCGGCACTCCGAAGGGAGAGGTGCTGCCTTACTCCCTGGCGTTCAACCTCTTTCTTCACAACTCTCCCCTGCAAGCCAATGGCTATTGCGAGGAGGAGATGAAGATGGTGAACGAGACCCGCAAAATCATGGGTCTGCCGGATCTGCGCTTCACCGCCACCTGCGTACGGGTGCCCGTGCTGCGGGCCCATTCGGAAGCCGTGAACATCGAGTTCGAGTCTCCCTTCCCGGTTGATGAGGCACGTGAGTTGCTGGCGGCGGCCCCCGGTGTGCAGTTGATTGACGACCCGGCGGCGAACCGTTTCCCGATGCCGACGGATGTGACTGGTCGCGATCCGGTGGCGATCGGGCGGATCCGGCAGGACATCAGCGATGCCAATGCTCTGGAGCTCTGGCTGTGTGGGGACCAGATCCGTAAGGGAGCGGCGCTGAATGCTGTTCAGATCGCAGAACTGTTGATCGATAAGTGATGACTCAGGCCGCCACCCTCTCGCCAACGCCATTCGGCCGTGTGGTCACCGCGATGGTGACTCCCTTTGATGCCAGCGGTGCTGTGGATCTCAGTGTTGCCGCAAACCTGGCCCGTCACCTCGTGGATCAGGGCTCTGATGGATTGCTGGTGTGCGGCACCACCGGTGAATCGCCGACCCTCAGCTGGGATGAGCAGTTGCAGCTGCTGCAAGCAGTGCGCGAGGCCGTGGGCGGTAACGCCAAGGTGTTGGCGGGCACGGGCAGCAACTGCACGGCCGAAGCGGTGAAGGCCACCAAGGAAGCGGCGGCGGCCGGCGCCGATGGCGCTCTCGTTGTGGTGCCGTACTACAACAAGCCTCCCCAGGAGGGGCTGGAGGCCCATTTCCGGGCCATCGCTGAGGCGGCGCCTGAGCTGCCGTTGATGCTCTACAACATTCCCGGTCGCACCGGCTGCAGCATCGCCCCGGCCACGGTGGCCCGGCTGATGGACAGCCCCAACGTGGTGAGTTTCAAGGCCGCCAGCGGCACAACCGAGGAGGTCACGGCGCTGCGCCTGGCCTGCGGCCCGCAGTTGGCGATCTACAGCGGCGACGATGGCCTCACCCTGCCGATGCTCGCGGTGGGTGCCGTGGGTGTGGTGAGTGTGGGCAGCCATGTGGCGGGCCCTGAGATCCGCGCCATGATCGAGGCCTATTTGAACGGCGATGGTGCCTTCGCACTCGCCCTGCACGACGCGTTAATTCCCCTGTTCAAGGCCCTGTTCGCCACCACCAATCCGATTCCCGTCAAGGCTGCCCTGGAACTCAACGGCTGGTCTGTCGGTGCGCCCCGTCCGCCCCTGTGCCCTCTCTCTGACGACATGAAACGTTCGCTTTCCAACGCCATGGCCGCCCTCCGTCAGACCTAGTTCGGTCCGGCTTATCGGCTTACGCAACCCGTTCTTTTACCCATCGTTTTTCATGGCCAACAACGCGCGATCCAGCAAGGGGCAGGAGCCCTGCCTTCGGGTGATTCCCCTGGGTGGTCTGCACGAGATCGGCAAGAACACCTGTGTGTTCGAGTACGGCGATGACCTGATGCTGGTGGATGCCGGACTGGCCTTCCCCAGCGACGGCATGCACGGGGTGAATGTGGTGCTGCCCGACACCAGCTTCCTGCGCGAGAACCAGAAGCGGATCCGCGGCATGATCGTCACCCATGGTCATGAAGACCACATCGGTGGCATCGCCCACCACCTCAAGCACTTCAACATTCCGGTGATCTACGGGCCGCGGCTGGCCCTCTCAATGCTCACCGGCAAAATGGACGAGGCCGGGGTCCGCGACCGCACCACCCTGCAGACCGTCGGTCCGCGTGATGTGGTGAAGGTGGGTCAGCACTTCTCCGTGGAGTTCATCCGCAACACCCACTCGATGGCCGACAGCTTCTCGCTGGCCATCTCTACACCGGTGGGAACCGTGATCTTCACGGGTGACTTCAAGTTCGACCACACCCCGGTCGATGGCGAAAACTTTGATATGGCCCGCCTTGCCCACCACGGTGACAAGGGCGTCCTCTGCCTGTTCAGCGACTCCACCAACTCGGAAGTTCCGGGCTTCTGCCCGCCGGAGCGCTCGGTGTTCCCCAATCTGGATCGCCATATCGCCAATGCCGAGGGTCGGGTGATCGTCACCACCTTCGCCAGCTCGATCCATCGGGTGTCGATGATTCTGGAGCTGGCCCTGAAGAACGGCCGCAAGGTGGGCCTACTGGGTCGCTCGATGCTCAATGTGATCGCCAAGGCCCGCGAACTGGGCTATATGCGCGCACCCGATGAGCTGTTTGTGCCCATCAAGCAGATCAACGATGTGCCCGATCGCGAAACGCTGCTGCTGATGACCGGTAGCCAGGGCGAGCCGCTGGCCGCCCTGAGCCGCATCTCTCGCGGTGAACATCCCCAGGTGAAGGTGAAGACCACCGACACGATCATCTTTTCGGCTAGCCCGATCCCGGGAAACACGATTTCCGTGGTCAACACCATCGACAAACTGATGATGCTGGGGGCCAAGGTGGTCTACGGAAAGGGCGAAGGCATCCACGTTTCCGGCCACGGCTTCCAGGAAGACCAGAAACTGATGCTGGCCCTCACCCGGCCCAAGTTCTTCGTGCCGGTGCACGGTGAGCACCGGATGCTTGTGCAGCACTCCCGCACCGGTCATTCGATGGGGGTTCCAGTCGACAACACCCTGATCATCGACAACGGTGATGTGGTGGAGCTCACCCCGGATGCGATCCGCAAGGGCAGTGCGGTGAAGGCAGGGATTGAGCTGCTGGATCAATCCCGCAATGGCATCGTCGATGCTCGGGTGCTGAAGGAACGCCAGCAGTTGGCGGAAGATGGCGTGGTCACGATCCTGGCCGCCATCAGCACCGATGGCGCCATGGTGGCTCCGCCGCGGGTGAACCTGCGTGGTGTGGTCACCACAGCCGATGCCCGCAAGATGTCGCTGTGGGTGGAGCGTGAAATCAAGTGGGTGCTTGAAAACCGCTGGAAGCAGCTCTGCCGCAACACCGGTGGCAAGGCACCGGAAGTGGATTGGATGGGTGTGCAGCGTGAAGTGGAGGTGGGCCTCGGCCGCCGGATGCGCCGTGAACTCCAGGTGGAGCCGCTGATCCTCTGTCTGGTGCAGCCCGCTCCTGGTGGCACCCCGGTTTACAAAGGTCGCGCGGATGCTGAGTCCGATGATCGTCCGGCTCCCCGCGGTCGCGGTGGCCGGGGCGGTGGGTCTCCCTATGGCCGTCGCAATGGTGGAGGTGGAGGCGGAACCCCCGCTCCAGTGCGCACCAACCAGAGCAATGGTAATGGGCGTTCTGGCTCTGCAACACCGGCTCCTGTTCGTGCCGCTGCAGCCACAGCTGTTGTGGAGAAGGTGTCTGCTCAACCGGTGGCTGAAAAGGCAGCCCCGGCTTCCCCAGAGCCGGAAATGCCTGCAGGCCGCACCCGTCGTCGTCGTTCAGCGGCCAGCTGAGCGGGCGAAAGCCTCTTTGATCTTGTTGATCAGCCCCATCGGCTCATTGGAGTTGGTGGGGCTTTTGATTTCAGGCTGGAGCTGGACTCGAAGCCATGATTTCTCCAGGAGATCCTTGGCGGCAGGCTCCTGGGGTGTTGGCTCGACATCGATCTTGTCTTCGACTACGTCGCTCGCTGGCTGCTCTGGTAGCTCGGTTGTGATGTCCGGTTCCAGGGTGGCTGTTAGCTCTTCGCGGGTGGGCTCAACCTCATTGCTCGGTAGCTGCTCTATGGGCTCTGTCGTGATCTCTGGCTCCAGGATCACCGCTGGCTCTGGGGTTGGGGCCGGAGTGGGCCGGGGTGCCTCGTCATTGGGCAACCACGGCATGTCCGGCTTGGTTTGATCGGAATCCGTGGTCAGAAAGGGATCCTTCAACAGGTCTGGGATCGGCAGATGGTTCGTCGCTGTTGCGATGGCCTCAGTCGTGATGGCCTCGCCATTGCTGTTTTGGGATCGGCAGCGCTCCAGCCCCTGTTGCGCCAGGGCTGCAATGGTGGCATCTGGCTCATCCTCCAGCACCCTTTGGTACGAGATGGTGGCTTCTTTTGGCTGCTGGAGACCATGCAGCTGGATGTGACCCAGCAGCAACGCCACCACCGCCCGCCAGCCCAAGACGAGGCTTGGGTTGTGCTCTTCGGATGCGCTCTGGAGTTGATCCCACAACGCCGAGGCGAGGGCTTGGGCCTCGGTGTACTCCCCGAGGCCATAGGCCCGTTCAGCGGCTTGGTAGTGCTGCTCGAAATCGGCGTCCACGGCTAGGGGGGCAGTCCCCCCGTTGTAGACCGTTAGTCGGCGTCCTGCGGTGAAGCGGTGCCTTCGGCGGTGTGACGCTCTTCACCTCCCAGCCCGAAGCCGGCGTGCACCACCTGGAGGGCCTGGACGCCGGCGTCTTCTGCCACCACACAGCTGGTTCTGATTTCGCTGGTGGCGATCAGACCGATGTTGATGCCGGCGTTGGCCAGTGCTCGGAACATGCGCCCCGCTGTCCCTGGCGTTGCCGGCATCCCAGCGCCTACAGCACTCACCCGGGCGATGGCCTCACCATCTTCCAGAGCGGCACCGGGCCACTGGGCCAGCAGGGGTGCCAAGGCCACATCGGCACGGGCGCGGTCGTCCTTGCGCAGGATGAAGGTGATGTCCCGCGATCCGTCGCTGTGTTGCCGTTCCGATTGAACGATGGCATCAAGGCTGATGCTGTTGTCCGCCAGGGCTGAACAGAGGGCCGCTGCGGTGCCGGGTCGATCGGGCACGTGGCGAACACTCAGTTGCACCTGGTCGCGGTCGAGGGCGACGCCGCGCACTTCCGGTTCTCCGCTGCCGTTGTCGGTGGGATTGATGCGGATTTGCGACTCCTCCAGATCGAAGGCCTCCTGCACGGCTTGAACCGCTTTGCTGCCGGCGCCGGAGTCAATCACGCAGCTCACCTTCACCTCACTGGTGGCGATCAGGCGCAGGTTGATGCCCTGCTGACACAGGCAGTTGAACAAGCTGGCGGCAATGCCAGGACGCCCCATGATTCCGGCCCCGCTGATGCTGAGCTTGGTCAGCCCTCCTTCGTAAGCCAGATCGCCGCCCAGTTGATCCAGCACTTTCTGGCATACATCGCGGGCCAGCTCGAGATCGGCTTCCGCCACCGTGAAGGTGATGTCGTTGCTGCTGCCCTCGTGGGTGGCCTGAATGATCAGGTCCACATTGATTCCCGCCGCGGAGAGGGTTTCAAACAGGCGTGCGGCAATCCCAGGCTGATCGGGAATGTGGGAGAGGGCGAGCACGGCTTGCCCGTCCACTTCCTCCATTCCATCCACAGGGCTGCCGAGCTCCAGGCCGCTGCTGCTGATCGGACGGGCTGAACGGCTGGTGATCCGGGTGCCTGGGGCATCGCTCCAACTGGAGCGCACCACAAGGTTCACGCCGTAGTTGCGGGCGATTTCAACAGCTCTGGGATGCAGCACGGAGGCCCCCAGGCTGGCGAGTTCCAGCATTTCGTCGCAGCTGATCGTCTCCATCAGCTGGGCATCGGACACCTTGCGCGGATCGGTGCTGAGCACGCCAGGAACGTCGGTGTAGATCTCGCAGGCATCGGCACCCAGGGCTGCCGCTAGGGCGACAGCGGAGGTGTCGGAGCCCCCGCGCCCGAGGGTGGTGATTTCGTTGATGCCATCACTGCTGGTGCTGGTGCCCTGGAAACCGGCGACCACCACCACCTGACCAGCCGCGAGGCGGTTGTGGATTCGGTCGGTGCGAATCCCGAGGATCCGGGCCCGGCCATGGGTGGATTCCGTGGCGATGCCCACCTGCGGCCCGGTCATCGACGTCGCACTGACCCCTTGGGCGTTCAAGGCCATCGCCAGCAGGGCGATCGACACCTGTTCGCCACTGGCCAGCAGCATGTCCATCTCCCGCTGTGTGGGGGTAGAGGTGATGGCGTTGGCCAGGCCCGTCAATTCGTCGGTGGTATGGCCCATGGCGGAGACGACCACGACCACGTCGTGTCCCTCCTCACGGCAGCGTCCGATCCGATCGGCCACCGCCTTGATGCGTTCCACGCTGCCGACGGAGGTGCCCCCGAATTTCTGCACCAGGAGGGCCATGGACCGGGCTTCTTCAGCAACGCTGGATTTTCTCACCTGGCGGGCAGCGATCAGCCCAG
>CAJXPL010000013.1 GCA_913057985.1 uncultured Synechococcus sp. | reverse complement strand
CCATGGAACGGGGACCTGAGCTTGCTTCGAGGACCATCCAATGACCACCCTTCTCTATCGCGGGCATCAGTACCAGCAAATCAACGCCACAGAGGGCAAGCCTGCTGTGCAGCTGGTCTACCGCCGCAACGTGTACCAAGCCCGTCAGAGCGACGCCCACCGCACTCCGGTGCAGCTCACTTACCGGGGCGTGCGCTACACGCGCTAGGGCAACTTTTCAATTTGTAGCAACACGAACATTCCACTTTCGAGGATTGGGGCGTAATAGATCCAGCCTCAGCAACGACGTTGGATCTCATCACTACTCGACTCGACAAGGGCCTCGTGCAGGTGAATCCCTCTAGCGTGCATGGCGTGTTCTGGCTGCAAACGCACTTTCCCGCTCAAGACTGGGATGCCTTGCTGTCCGGGCAAGCCGCCTTCGGCATGGATTGCATCGACGATCTGATCAGTGATGCACGGGAAGCTGGATTGAATGTGGAGTGGGAAGCATCCGTCCCCAGCTGAACTCCCTTGCGTTCAATAAAGCCCTGCACACAGCTGTGTTGCAGGGCTTTTTTAATAGAGTGAACCACGGTGAATGCTCAAGCCGCCAAGCGGTTGAGCATCGGCAATTCCGACAGTTCATCCCGCCACTCCTGGGCCCAGAGAGCCTGACTGCGCTCATACACCTCCATCAACTGCTCCACAGCGCGCTCGTGGAAATCAACGCGCAGATCCAACAGCGGAAAGGCGGCTTCACCGCTCACCTGCACCGCCGCTGACGTGCAGAAGGGAGAACGATGGTCACCACCAGACGCTTCCCCGGCCTGCAAAGCCATCATCAGGCGGCGGCCCAGTTTCAAGCTGGGGTCACTGGTGAGAAAGGCCTGCTCCATGGCTGCCAAAACGCCCTCATCCACCAAGCAATTGCCGGCAACAGACAGATCACGCTGATGGCGATGCCCTGCCCAAGGGCCGCAATCCTGCCCGGTCCAACAAGCCGTGCGACCGTCCAGATCGATCAGATGAAACTGGCGCCTGTCACGGTGTTGATCATCCGCAAGCAGGCTGGCCAGAACGCTCTCGGCATCCGAACTCTGCTCCAGGCGCTCAAGGCCACAAATCCCCAGATACGGATTGGTGTGGGCCTGGGTGGCGACAGCACCAACCCCGGCGCGGATATGAGGCACGGTGGATCCAACGGCCAGATGACAGGTGGCAACGGCCACGCCGAAGCGACCGTTGCTGGGGTCCCGGGCCAGGATCGAAAAGGTCACGGCAGCTGACGGTCGAGCCGCTGCAACGTTTCCAGCAGCACCGCGGTGCCCGCCCAGCACTGCTCATCGCTGGTGAACTCTGCCGCGGAATGACTCAGTCCGCCCCGGCTGGGAACAAAAATCATGCCCATCGGCCAACGGCGGCCGACCTCCTGCGCATCGTGGCTGGCTCGGCTCGGGAGCTGGCTGTGGGACAGGCCGAGATCGGCCGCGGCTTCAGCAATCGTGGCCATCACCACAGCATCAGCAGGGGTGGGATCAACACTGAACTGAGGGTCCACCGCAATCGGGCAGCCGGTTTCAACACCGATGCGTTCCACCTGCTGCATCAACTCCTCCACCAACTGATCGAGAACAGTTGGATCCACATCGCGCAGGTCAACGGTCAGGGCGACAGCGCCGGGAACAACATTGGCAGCATTGGGCCAAACCTCCAGTCGGCCTACCGTCGCCACCGGATCCCCAGGATGGCGGGAGGCCATGGCCTCGACGGCTAAAACAATGCGCGAGGCCGCCACGAGGGCGTCCTGTCGCAGCCCCATCGGTGTGGTGCCGGCGTGATTGGCCTGGCCCCTCACATTGATGCTGAAGCGACGCTGACCAACAACGCCCTCCACAACACCGATGGCATCGCCGCGTTGCTCAAGAACGCCGCCCTGCTCAACATGCAACTCCAGGAAAGCGGCATAGGCCTCATCGGAGCGTCGGGCCGATGCCAATGAGGCCCAATGCCCGCCGATGCGCGCCAGGTTGTCCTGAATCGGCTGACCGTTGCTGGTGGCAAAACTCTCCGGGTCATCGGAGGCCGTGCCCGCCAAGCCCTTGCAACCCACCATGGTCGACTCCTCGTCGGCAAAGGCGATCAACTCGATGCCGTGCCGCAGGCGCAGGCCCTGGTCTTGAAGCGCGCGGCAGGCTTCCAGACCGGCCAACACCCCCAGGGCCCCATCAAAACGTCCACCGGTGGGAACCGTGTCGAGGTGCGACCCAGTCGCCAGGGCGGGGCGTTGGGGATCAAGGCCTTCCAGGCGTCCGATCAAGTTGCCAGCGGCATCAACACGTACATGCATGCCGAGATGTTTCATCCAATGGGCCAGCAACTCACGGCCCTGCACATCCTCCGGCGAGAACCCGCGTCGACACACGCTGCCGTCCGGCTTGGCACCAATGCTGGCCAGCTGCTCAATCGTTGCAACCAAACGATCACGGTTTGGTCGCGCCGCGATCTTGGCTGGCTCGACCCGCGATGCAGGGGTGGTCGGAGAAGCCGAGATGAGCGCTGGCAATGCCGTGACCTTCAGTTCAAAGGAACTGACACTTTCACCTGAACGGACCGATCGGCCTGTAGCTAGCGCAACGATTTAACCCTGATCAAAGAATTCAAACGGGCATCAGCACCCGCCAGCCCAGGCGGTCCGCCTCCCGGCGGGCCAGGGCTGGCACGTCTTCCGCCACAAACATGCGGTGCAACATCTGCACGCCCAGCAGGTGATTGATCACCGCATCCATCTGCACACGCTCCGCGTCGGTGGTGGCCGGGTCCTCGTGACGGGCAAACAAGGCGCGCACACCGGCTTTGCTCAACAAACCAGCGGCATCGATCGCCTCATCACTCAGGTAGTCGTCAGCGAGCTGCTTCATCTGCTCCCACTTCTCAGGCTCCGTGTGGGCTGGCGGGGCCATGAAGGCGAATTTCTCACGCCGGTACAGCACCTCCGGCAACAGGCCTGCCATGGCTTCCCGCAGCACGTATTTCTCGGTTTTCCCCTTGATCCGCAATTCGGGCGGCACCTGCACCGCCACCGCAGCCAGATGGTGATCCAAGAAGGCGGGTCGCGCCTCCATGGAATTGGCCATGTCGACCCGATCGCCACCCCAGGTGAGGATCTGGCCCTCCAGCATGGTCTTGATCCAGACGTACTGGGCCTTGTCCAGAGCATGGCGCCCGTCCAGTTGATCCGCATCCAGCTGCGCGGCAATCGCCTTGCCCGGGGAGTAATCCTTCAGGGCTTCGGCATGGGACTGCGCCAGAAGCTCCGGCACCAAGGGCGCGCAGGCCAGCCACGGCTGAAGGCAGCTGGGGGTGAAGCCGACCACCGCATCAAGATCGGGGTCATCCACCTGGTTTTCAGCCAGCATCGCCCCTTTCACCAGGGCATTGGACTGCTGCAACAGGCTTTCCCAGCTGGCGCGCTCCTCCTGCGGCAGGTCATCCAGACCATGGAGAAACATGTCGCGGCGGAAGGCGGGATACCCACCGAACAGCTCATCTGAGCCTTCGCCAGTCATCACAACCTTGTAATCCACGTCGTTGACGTGGCGGCTCATCAAGAACTTGGCCACCGCCAGGGTGTTGTAGATCGTTCGCTCGGCATGCCAGATGGTGCGCTCCATGTGGCCATAGAGCTCCTGGCCCGAGAGACGCATCAGATCCTGTTCAGCACCCGTGGCTTCGGCCATCTCCCGGGCAATCGGCGACTCGTCGTAACGGGCGTCGTCAAAGCCGATCGTGAACGCCTTCACCGGTGCCTGGCTCACGGCTGAAGCCAAGCCGAGGATCGAACAGCTGTCGATGCCGCCGGAGAGGTAACAACCCACCGGCACATCGGCCACCATGCGCAGCTCAACGGCCTCCAGCAATGCCGCACGAACGGCAGCGATGTGGTCGGCTTCGGTTCGCTTGGGGTCCCGCTCGTCCTTGCGCGGAAAGTCGACGTCCCAGTAGGTGGACTCCGACACCTCCAGATGCCCATTCACCCGTTGCACCTTCAGCACATGGCCGGGCTTCACCTGATGCACCCCGGCGAAGGCTGTGGTGCCGGGAACCATGGTCTGCATCAACTGGTGAAACAGACCCTCCGAGGTGAAGCGTCGCTCCACCGCCGGATGGGCAAACAGCACCTTCAATTCGGAACCGAACACCAGACCCTCAGGCGTCATCGCCCAGTACTGCGGTTTGATGCCGAAGCGATCCCGCACCAGGTAAAGGCAGTCTTCGGACCGATCAAACAAGGCGAAGGCGAACTCACCGCGCAACAGGGGCAGGGTCGCCTCCAAGCCTTGGCGTTGGTACAGCCGCAGCAGAATCTCGGAATCGCTCTTGCTGCTGAAGCGCACCCCCTGGGCGGTGAGGTCAGCCCGGATTCGCTGGAAGTCGTAGAACTCACCGTTGTGGGCCATCAGCACCTCACCGTCATCGGTGAGGAAGGGCTGCCGGGCCCGTGACTCATTCAGGTCAATGATCGATAGGCGGGCATGACAGAAGCCGACGCCGGCCTGATCGAGCACCTCAACCCCGAAGCCATCGGGCCCGCGATGGGCCTGAATCGCCGCCATGTTGACCAGCAGCTGGCGATCCACCGTCTGTTGACGGTCGGCATTGAAAACACCTCCGATTCCACACATCAGCCCGCCTCAGATCACATCCATCACGCGTTCGGCCCGATCCACCATGCAGGTGAGCAGGGCCATCCGCAGGAACACAGCTCCCCTGGCCTGGCTGAAATACCAGTTGTGGGGTGTGTCATCCAGGCAGGTGCTCAGTTCCGCTCCCCGCGCCAAGGGATGGAGCACGATCGCTTCCGGTTTGAACGGCATGTCGCGGGTGAAGCGGAATCCTCCGCCGTGTACTTCATAGGAGTCGCCGACCCAGGCAATGGCATTGATGTAAACGACATCCAAGTCGGGTACTTCAGCCTGAAGATCCGTGCTGGAGCGCACCTTCATGCCACAAGCTTCAAGCTCCTCCAACTGTCCTGGGTCGAACAGCGGCTGATCCGGCTCCAACTCGGGGGCGTGAATCACCACCACCTCGTCCACGGTCTGCGGGAATTTGGCCAGGATCCTCAGCAGGGAGCGAACCGTTCGCATCCGCGAAGGGATTCCGACAATCCCAATGCGAATCCGATCAGCGGGTGCCACTTCAGCTTCAGCAAGCTTGGGGCGCCACTTGAAGATCGTGTACAGATCGGCCATCGCCTGGGTGGGATGCTCATCGATCCCATTTCCAGCGTTGATGATCGGGATCCGAAGGGTGGACGTCATCGCGTAAACGGCACCGGGATCGCTGTCCCGAAGCACCACACAATCGCCGTAGTTGTTGAACATATGGGCGACATCTTCGAGAGACTCGCCCTTGGCGATCCCTGTGGTGGCCCTGTCGGTGATGTTGATGGAAGTACCGCCGAGTCGGTGCCAAGCACTGTCAAAAGACAGCCGCGTGCGCGTGCTCGGTTCGTAAAACGCGTTGATCAGAATCTTGCCGGTGAGCGGCGTGTTGTGACGGCAATAGCGATCTGGATTGCTCTCAAATTTCGCCGCCAGCCGAAACACCTGCAACAAAACCTCGGGGCGAAACGGTTGGATCGACACCACGTGCTGATCCACCAGATCCTTCAAAGGCTCAACGTCTTCAGCAATGGCAGCCAGCAGCTCCTGGGGTTGGTTCTGCCCGTAGACATCGGGCCCCATCGGCTCAAACCGAATCTGAACCGAAGACGCGTCCACAACTGCTGTTTTGGCCTGTGCCATAGCGGGATCGGATCAACACTCTGTTTGCCAGACCGAGTGCTAAAGCCAGGAACTACATCTTTCACCGGTAACAACAACCACACTGCTTCGTCCACGAAGAAGCAGCTTCTTAAGCAAAGATCCGGAAAGGATTGTGCTGGGGTGGACGGCTAAAGGAGACATCACCAAACCCGGCCATTGCGCCACTCCACCCACCAGATCAGCATCAACACGAGCACCGACAGCACCAGGGCGAACTGACTGGCCACCAGCAGAGCCTGAAAGCCCGACAGACCAACGAGGCCCGCCATCAAAGGAACCATTTGGATCATCCCTCCTCCTGCAGCAAGGTGAAGTCGAAGCGTTCCGGCCAGAACCGACTGCCAAGCAGCATCACAACCGCCGAAACAGCCGCCGAAAACACAGCAGCGCAATAGGGCGCGATCAACACGTAGGCGAGCAGGCCCACAACACTGCCGGCCAACATGGCCGCAATGGCAGCGGTGCGGTTGGCCGTGCGCCAGTAGAGGCCACACGCCACAGGCCAGACCGTGGAAGCCACCAAGGCACCGGTGAAGAACAGCACCGACGCCAGCGAATCCAGCCGCGGCCAGGACAGCGCCAGGGTGACGACAGCCAGTCCCACCACCATCAACCGCGCCGCCTGCTTGAGCTGCAGGTCGCTGGCCTGGGGGCGCAACAGGCGGAAGTACACATCCTCTGCCAGCAGATCGGCGGTGGAGGCCAACAGCGAATCCAGGGTGGAGGTGAGCGAGGCGAACACCACCACAAACACCAGAGCCGCGCCGCCGGCACCGAGCAGATCGGCTGCCATCACAGGGAACACCATGTTCACCTGCTCGATGGGCAACTCGCGGGCCAGGGCGACCAGGCCGATGGAGCCCGTCACCATCGGCACGCTCATCCAGGCGATTCCCCCCAACACGAAGGAGGTCATCACCACCGAGCGCCGGCTCGCGAAAACCCGGGACCACCAGATGTTGTTGTGAAACACCTCGCCCATCGAAAACAGGGCGGAATTCCAGGCGATCAACAAACCCGCCGGCAGCAGCAGATCAAGCCGATCGGGATGCCGGGCCAGCAACGCGGCATGCACCTCGGGCATCGGAAATTGACGGAAGGCGAGCACCGCCACCACCGCCAGCAGCACCATGATCAACAGGGACTGAATGAAATCGGTGCCGATCACAGCCCGCATTCCACCGAACAGGGTGTAAAGCGTGGCGACACCAATCACCACCACCATCCCCACGTGGTAGTTGAAGCCTGAAAGAGCCTGCAACAGCAGGCCAGCACCCATCGCCTGGGTCATCAGAAAGCCCAGGGTGTAGATCGCGGTGATCAGCATGAACACCCACCAGGCCAGACGCCCGTAGCGCAGACGAATGAAATCGCCGCTGGTGCGCCCGTTGGGCATCAACTGCTTGATCCGCGAGGCCAGGGGGGCGAACAGGATCAGACCAAGCCCGGCCAGGGCATAGCTGAACATGCCCCAAAGGCCGGTTTTGTAGCCGAATTCAGGGGCGAGCAGGGTGGTGTTGCCGGTGACCCAGGAGGCCATCAACGTGGCCGTGCTCAGGGCCAGCCCGATGTTGCGCCCCGCCAGCATGTAGTCGTCGGCATTGCCTTGACCGCGCCGGCCCCAGGCAATCCCGAGCGCCACCCAGAGAACGGAGAACAGCACCACCAACGCCCAGGCGATCCCGGGCTGAAGGAAGGGAACCGAGTCAGCGGACATCCGTCGACCCCCTGCGGTTCCAATACAAATGTCCGCGCAGAATCATCACCACCGTCGCCGCGGTCACAACGGCACCGAGGGCAAAGATCAGTCGCGCCCAGAGCAATTCATCCAAGGCCCGGCCCCTTTGAACTCAAGAAACAGGTAAGCAAAAAGGCTTCCCAAGCCGGGCTGTCGCCCTCCATTCAGGTGCCTTCGGATACCCAAACAGCAGGCGATCAGCGCCCGGTCGCCTGAAATTGCGGAATGTGTAGCAACTGCAACCCGAAGGGGGATCGGCCGACGCGTTGGATGCCTTCCCCTCATTCCATCGGGATGTTTACCGACTACAAACCCACGGTCGGCTTCGACGAATATTTCTGTGGTGAAACGGCCAGACCACGCGCCGATCTGGCCCCACTACTCGCATCACTGGGGCAGATGGGATTGCCCGAGCTCAACCGCAGCCATGCCTCAGCCAGCCAGCTGCTGCGTCGCCTCGGCGCCACCTTCCGCCTCAACGATTCCGGGCTCAAAGGCAGCGAACGAATTCTCCCCTTCGATCCCTTGCCTCGGCTAATCGGCCGTAGCGACTGGATCACCCTGGAGCGGGGACTGCTGCAACGCCTGGAAGCCATCGACCGCTTCCTCGCCGACATCTATGGCCCCCAGCAGATCCTCAACGACGGTGTGATCCCAAGGGAAGATGTTGAAAGTTCCTCCGGTTGGCGACCTCAGATGCAGGGCATCAGCCTGCCCCTCAACCGCTGGTGCCACATCTCCGGGCTCGACCTGATCCGCGACGGCCATGGCACTTGGCGGGTGCTGGAGGACAACCTGCGCTGCCCATCCGGTGTGGCCTACTTCCTCGAGAACCGTCGGGTGATGAAGCGATTGTTCTCTGGCCTGTTCGAAGGCCGTGCCGTTCAACCAATCGACGACTATCCCTCCCATCTGCTGCGCACCCTTCAGGACCTGGCGCCCTGGAGCGACACCCCCCGCGTGGCGATCCTGACGCCCGGGGTGTTCAACAGCGCCTATTTCGAACACAGCTACCTGGCCCAAGAAATGGGCATTCACTTGGTGGAGGGGCGCGATCTGGTGTGCGAAGGCGGCCGGGTGTGGATGCGCAGCACCAATGGCCTGGAACCCGTGGATGTGATCTACCGCCGCATCGATGACGATTTTCTTGATCCCACCGTGTTCCGCAAAGACTCGATGTTGGGGGTGCCGGGCCTGATCGATGTGCTGCGGCAAGGACGGGTCGCCATCGCCAACGCCCCTGGCACCGGCGTCGCCGACGACAAGCTGATCTACGCCCACGTGCCGGCAATGATCCGGTACTACCTCGATGAGGAGCCGATCATCGAAAACGTTCCCACCTACCTCTGTGCCCGTCCGGACGACCAGCGCTACGTGCTCGAACACCTCGAGCAATTGGTGGTGAAGTCGGTGGCGGAAGCAGGGGGCTACGGCATGCTGATCGGCCCCCAGGCCAGCCGAACGGAGCTGGCTGACTTCGACACGAAGATCCGTGCGAATCCGCGCAACTTCATCGCGCAGCCCACGCTGCAACTCTCCACCGTGCCGTCCCTCAGTGACGGTGAGCTCTACCCCTGCCACGTGGATCTGCGCCCCTACGTGCTACGCGGCGCCAGCAACTGGGTCAGCCCAGGCGGACTGACCCGCGTGGCCCTCAAGCGAGGCTCGCTGGTGGTGAATTCGTCCCAGGGCGGCGGCTGCAAAGACACCTGGATCGTCGATGACCAACGGATGGCGGCACCGCAACCCCATGAGGCTGTGCCGTGCTGAGCCGCGTTGCCGATTCGCTCTACTGGATCAACCGCTATCTGGAACGCGCCGAAAACATCTCGCGCTTTCTGGAAGTGAGTGAGTCGATGGCATTGGACTGTCCTCCGGGCAGCGCCGAACCGTGGCTGCCGCTGGTGGAGGTGACGGGGGATCGCCACCGCTTCGATACGGCCTACCCCGGTGCCACGCCCAAGCAGGTGGTGCGCTTCCTGCTGCTGGACCGCAGCAATCCCAACAGCATCGTGAGTTGCATTGCGATGGCCCGGGAGAACGCACGCCAGATCAGGGATGTGATCACCACGGAGATGTGGGAGCAGATCAATGATCTGCACTGGAGCCTTCAAGACGACGAAGACATCTGGCGGGAACCGGTGCAGGAGCAACTGCGGATCATCCGCCGTGGCTGCCAGCTCGTGTACGGGATCACCGACACCACCTTGAGCCGTGATCTGAGTTGGCTGTTCAGTCAGCTGGGGCGTTTGATCGAACGTGCCGACAAAACCTCCCGCATCCTCGACGTCAAATACTTCCTGCTGCTGCCCTCCCCTGAGGAGGTGGGCGGCGTGCTGGATGAACTGCAATGGATCACCCTGCTGCGCACAGCGGGGGCTTATCAGATGTACCGCCAGAGCATGCAGCACGCGATCAGCCCTGCCTCTGTGGCCCGCTTTTTGCTGCTGGACCCCATCTTTCCTCGCTCGGTGCGGTACTGCCTGCAGGGCATCAGCGACACCTTGCAACAGATCCAGCGGCAGCCAAACCAAGACACACCGGATGACCTCGACTGTTTGCGCGGACAACTCCTGGCCCGCTGGAGCTATGTGCGGATCGACAACCTGATCGAAGCTGGCCTGCATGAAGCCATTGACCAGCTTCAGCAGGACCTCAACCAACTCCACAACCTGATCCAGACCCGCTACTTCACCAGCGCCGACCTCCGTTCCACCCCTACCGATCCCGCATGCGCGCTCTCATCGTTCACCGCCTGACGTATCGGTATGACGCCCCCGTTTTCCTCGGGGAACATCGGCTTTGTCTGAGGCCTCGAGGGCAGGGGTTTCAGACCCTGCTGGAGCATCAACTCAACGTGCTGCCGGAACCGGAGCAACGTCGGGAACTGGTGGCCGCCAGCGGCGATGAAATCCAACGCGTCCGCTTTCTCGGCAGCACGGAGGAACTGATCTTTGAGGCCCGCAGCCTGGTGGAGACCCGGCCAGCGCCCCCGCTGGAGAGCTGTTTCAACGGATTGGAACCACCCCTGCCCTACCCACGCGGCCAACTCAACAGCGACCTGCAGGGGGCCCTGGAGGGCTGGTTGCCCAACGGCCAGCACGAACCCTCGGCCATCGACCTCACCCAGGAAGCCCTGATGGGCAGCAACCAGCAAACCCTGGCCTTTCTGAAGCAACTGATTGAACTGATTCAGGAGCGGGTGAAATACACCCAACGCCATGTGGGACCCGCCTGGCCGGCGGGCCGAACCCTGCGCGAACGGATCGGCTCCTGCCGCGATCTGGCCATGCTGATGGTGGCCTGCTGCCGCGTGGTGGGTCTTCCGGCCCGATTCGTGAGCGGCTATCAACTGCAGCAACCTCCCCCGAAGGAGTACGACCTGCATGCCTGGGCAGAGGTTTACCTGCCGGGAGCGGGCTGGCGGGGCTTTGACCCCAGTGCCGGGATGGAAGTCAACGAGCGCTATGTGGTGCTGGCCACTTCCTCTAAGCCTGAACTCACCGCAGCCGTGAGCGGCAGCTTCAGCGGTCCGGCAGGAACAAACAGTGAACTGAACTGGCAAATTCAGATCAGCGAGGAAGCCTCCGCAACGGAAACCCCCTCACGCAACCTGGTTCAGGCCGCCTGAAGCAACGGTTCCACACCGTGCAGCTGGGGCTTCGGTGCCGAGCTGTGGGTGGCGGCCATCAAGGCCGGGATCTCGGCGCTGTTGTAGACGCGGAATTCCCGCACCAGAGAAGCACCCTCCTCACGAACCGCCTGGTTCAAAACGACGGAACCATCGGGATCGGAGATCGAACGGTGGAAGGTGCCAGGAGGGATGCGAAGGATGTCACCACCGCTCTCAAGCCGGACGATGTGGAACGGCTGTTCCCAGGCCAGGTTCACCAGAAAGAAGGTTCTGCCGCCACTGGCCGCGAGCAGATTGTCTTCCTGATGGGGATGCAGATAAAACTGCCAGGCTCCGCTTTCCGGATCATTGGGGGGCGACACCGCAGGGCCGCTGTGAATCACCAGGTCGCGAGCATTCGAGGTGTTCACGGTGACGTCGAAAAAACGAACCGACGGGGTGTCGCGGAAGCGCTCGTAGGCCAGCAGTTCAAACATGTCGATGGATCCTTCAGGATCCTTCAGCTGCCCCGTTGTACCGAGGGCATCACGCAAAAACGGTGACGATCACGACGGTTCAGCCCCCCAGATACGCCATTTCCGCATGGGTTGACGCAGCGGCGGCTGGATCACGCTCCTCGCTGTATCGGTCTTGACGCCGCTGCCAAAGCTGGCGCATGGCCTGCTCAAGCTGAAGCTCCGACGCGAGCGCGGGCTTGAGATCGGTACCTTCAGCGGAGAACAGACAGGTGAACGCCTGCCCATCGGCGGTGACACGCAAGCGGTTGCAATCCCCGCAGAACGGCTCACTGATGGAGGCGATCACACCGATGGATCCGGCGCCATCGCCATAGCGCCAACGCCGGGCCGTCCCACCTCGCGGTCGACCCAGCGGCTCAAGGGGCCAACGGGCATGAATGCGCTCCACCATCTGCGCCGCCGGCAGCACCTGGTCCAGCGTCCACTGGTTGCGGTTGCCCACATCCATGTATTCGATCAAACGCAGCTCCATCCCCTGCTGCCGGGCCAAAGCGGCCAAAGGCAACAGCTGATCGTCATTGATCCCCCGTTGGATCACGGCATTGAGCTTGAGCCCACCGCGTGAGGGGTCAAAGCCAGCGGCGCAGGCCGCCGCGATGCCGTCCTGCACCTGGCGCACCAGGCGTTCCCCAGCCACGGCACCACCCTGGAGACCAGCCATGCGCGCCGCTGCCCCCCCTTCCGCCGCATCCAGGCTGATGGTGATGCGATCCAGCCCTGCGGCACGCAACGCCCGCGCCATCGGTTCCGACAACAGCACCCCGTTGCTGGTGAGCGCCACGGCCTGCAAACCGGCCATCGGATCCGAGCGATCCCGCCGGGCCTGCGCCACCGCCTCCAGCAAAGGCAACAAACGCCGGCTCAACAACGGCTCTCCACCGGTGAGCCGCAGCGTCTGTGCCCCCAGGCGCGTGGCCACACGAATCACGCGCATCTGCTGCTCAAGGGTGAGCAGGCCAGGGGGCTCCTCCACATCCGGACAGCAGTACGGACAGGCGAGATTGCAACGGGCCGTGAGCGACAACCGCAACACCCCGATGGGCCGGTTGAGGCGGTCTGTGAGCGGCAACGACGTGCTCATCCCTCCAACGCTGCCAGATCTGCAGGGCAGTTGGCATTCACCAACGCCTCTTGAGGCAAGCGCACCGCCTGATGGGGAACGCAGATCAACCAATCCATCCAGCGCAACTCTCCGCGTTGCAGTTGCTGATCAAGGCAGGAGCGGAAGGGAGAACCGGAGGGGATCACCGCCAGCAACGGCTGCAGCCGTTGCCCGTCATGGGCCACCGCTGCTTGATCCGGGGCACGATTCCAGGCTGCGATCAGCTGCTGGACAACGGCGGTGCGCAAACGGGGCATGTCCACCGGCAGCACCAACAAGGCCTCCCCAGGCTGAGACGGCAACAGCCTGGCCAGCGCCTGCAGGGGGCCATTCCAGGGAGGGGGCTCCAGCACCACGGAACATCCAGGCCGGTGGGCCAGCAGCTCTGCGTGGGCGGCATGACGACTCAACACCTGCACGGGATAACCGAGGGGCAACAGCTGGTCGACCAGGGCCGTGAGCCAGACACCACCGGAGGGATGCGGCAGGAGGGCCTTGTCACGCCCCATGCGACGGCTGCTTCCGCCACTGAGCACACAAACCCGCAAGCGTTGATTCACATCGCCACCCAACAATCTGAACCAGCGAAGCCCAACAACCCTCAAAAGTTGCAACCGCTACCAAATCGCTGCAGCACAAGATCACCTGATCCGATCAATCAGCCCCATTGATGTTTGCTTGGCAACACAAAAACACAAATCGGTAACCAATCTGACCAAACACGGGCCCGACGAATTGATTAACTGCGCGGGTCAAACGGATTCTCTTTTCGACCGTTTTGCCATCCCCGGGCACCTTTCCTTTTGAAGCCCGAGGTTCCTCTTCTTCTCCTCAATGCTTGGCGACCTTTGGTCGTTCCAGGGCAGGTACCGAACCCTTCACCTGACCTGGATCGCCTTCTTCCTGACCTTCGTGGTCTGGTTCAACCTGGCCCCTCTGGCCACCACCGTGAAAGCGGACCTGGGTCTGACCGTTGGTCAGATCCGCACCGTGGCCATCTGCAACGTGGCCCTCACGATTCCGGCGCGCGTGCTGATCGGCATGCTCCTGGACAAATTCGGACCCCGGATCACCTACTCCTCAATCCTGGTGTTCTCGGCGATTCCCTGCCTGCTGTTTGCGTCCGCTCAGGACTTCAACCAGCTGGTGGTGGCCCGTCTGCTGCTCTCCATCGTTGGCGCCGGCTTCGTGATCGGCATCCGCATGGTGGCCGAGTGGTTCCCGCCCAAGGAAATCGGCCTGGCTGAAGGCATCTACGGCGGCTGGGGCAACTTCGGCTCCGCCTTCTCCGCCCTCACCATGGTGGCCCTCGCTGGCTTCCTCTCCTTCTCCGGCGGCTTCGAACTGCCCACCGGCGCTGTTCTGAACTGGCGCGGTGCCATCGCTCTGACCGGCATCGTCTCCGCCGTCTACGGCCTCTTCTACTTCTTCAACGTCACCGACACCCCCCCCGGCAAGACGTATCAGCGCCCTGAGAAAACTGCAGGTCTGGAAGTCACCTCCATGCGCGACTTCTGGGGTCTGCTGGGCATGAACGTGCCCTTCGCAGCCATCCTCTGCGTGCTCTGCTGGCGCCTGTCCAAGGTGGGCTTCCTCACCGCAAGCACCTACCCCCTGGCCCTCGGTGCCGTTGCCGTCTGGTTTGCCTTCCAGACCTGGGGAATCATCCGCACCAACCGCGACCTGATCCTCGGCAACAAGGTTTATCCCAAGGAAGACCGCTACGAGTTCCGCCAGGTGGCGATCCTCGAGCTCACCTACATCGTGAACTTCGGCTCCGAACTGGCCGTGGTTTCGATGCTGCCCACCTTCTTTGAAACCACCTTCGATCTGCCGAAGGCCACCGCCGGAATCCTGGCGTCCTGCTTCGCTTTCGTGAACCTGATCGCCCGCCCTGCTGGCGGTCTGATCTCCGACAGCGTCGGCAGCCGCAAGAACACCATGGGCTTCCTCACCGCCGGTCTCGGCGTGGGCTACCTGGTGATGAGCATGATCAAGCCGGGCACCTTCACCGGCACCACCGGCATCGCCGTTGCCGTGGTGATCACCATGCTCGCCTCCTTCTTTGTGCAGTCCGGTGAAGGCGCCACCTTCGCGCTGGTGCCCCTGGTCAAGCGTCGCGTCACCGGTCAGGTGGCCGGCCTGGTGGGTGCCTACGGCAACGTTGGTGCTGTGACCTACCTGACCATCTTCAGCCTCCTGCCGATGTGGATGGGCGGCGGCGGCGAACCCACCCCCGAGGTGATCGCGGCTTCCAACAGTGCCTTCTTCCAGATCCTGGGTGTGGCCGGTCTGATCGTGGCCTTCTTCTGCTTCTTCTTCCTGAAGGAGCCCAAGGGGTCCTTCGCAGACCTGCACGAAGGCGAAACCGCCTGATCCATCAACCTCCGCAGCACTTTGTCGCTGCACAACGACCCGGAGCTTCGGCTCCGGGTTTTGTTCTTTTTTTGGTTCCTGCATGACCAACTCACCCCGCAGTGTGCGCAGCCAGTGCCCCTACTGCGGCGTTGGTTGTGGCCTGGAGCTCTTGCCTCCTGCCGTGAAGGGTGAGGCCGTGAAGCGGGATGCTGAGGGCAACCCGATGTGGACCGCCCGCGGCGACCGCGAACACCCCTCCAGCCTTGGCCAGGTCTGCATCAAGGGCGCCACCATCGGCGAAACCCTGGCCCCAGGCCGCCTGCGCCAACCCCTGTTCCGCCCGACCCTTGAGGACGACTTCGCGCCGATCAGCTGGGACAACGCCCTCAACAAAATCACCGGCCAGATCCAAGCGAGCGTGGCCCGGCGTGGCAACGCCGATGGCATTGCCATGTATGGCTCCGGTCAATTCCACACCGAGGACTACTACCTCGCCCAGAAACTGCTGAAAGGCGCCCTGGGCACCAACAATTTCGACGCCAACTCACGGCTGTGCATGAGCTCAGCGGTGGCGGGCTACACCCGCAGCCTGGGCTCCGATGGTCCCCCCTGCAGCTATGAGGACCTCGACCACTGCACAGTGGCGTTTCTGATCGGCACCAACACGGCCGAATGCCACCCGGTGCTGTTCCAGCGGCTGCTGAAGCGAAAACGCAAAAACCCCGGCAGCGTGAAGATCGTGGTGGTGGATCCACGCCGCACCGACACCGCCAAAGCCGCCGATATCCACTTGCCGATTGCACCGGGCAGCGACCTGGCCCTGCTGCACGGCATTGCCCACCTGGTGCTGCGCGAAAACGGCCAGGATCCGGCCTTCATCGACGACCACACCGAGAATTACGACGCCTTTTTTGACGTCGCCGCCCGCTGGACCCCAAGACGGGTGGCCCTGTTCTGCAACATCCCCGAAAAACGCCTGCGGGAAGTGGCGGCTCTGTTCCACCGGCGCGAGAAGGTGCTCAGCCTCTGGTCGATGGGGGTGAACCAACGCCGTGAAGGAACGGCCGTGGTGCAGGGGCTGATCAATCTGCATCTGCTCACCGGCCAGATCGGCAAGCAAGGAGCGGGCCCGTTTTCCCTCACCGGCCAACCCAACGCCATGGGTGGACGCGAAGCCGGAGGCCTGGCCCACCTGCTGCCGGGCTACCGCCTTGTGGCCAACGCCGAACACCGCGCGGAAGTGGAGCAGGCCTGGCAGCTGCCGGCAGGACGAATCAACGCCAAGCCCGGATTGGCGGCCTGGCAGCAGATCGAAGCCATGGAACAGGAGGCGCTGGATCTGTGGTGGGTGGCCGCCACCAACCCCCTGGTGAGCCTCCCGGATCTCGACCGGGTGAAGTCAGCCATGCAGAAGTGCCCGCTGGTGGTGGTGAGCGAGGCCTACGCCGACTCGGAAACGTCCCACTACGCCCATCTGCTGTTGCCCGCAGCCCAGTGGAGCGAGAAGGCCGGCGCCATGACCAATTCCGAACGGCGGGTCACCTACTGCCCGGCCTACCGGCGTCGTTTCGGCGAGAGCCGTCCCGACTGGGAGGTGTTTGCCGAGGTGGGCCGGCGCCTGGGTTACAGCGAGCAGTTCAACTTCGAATCAGCAGCTGAGGTGTACGCCGAATTCACGGCTCTCACCCAGGGCAGGCTTTGCGATGTGAGCGGCCTCAGCCATGAACTGCTGGAAGGCGAAGGACCGCAGCAATGGCCCTATCCCAGCGGCAGCACCCCCACCACAGAAGCCAAACGCCTCTACGAAGACCATCAATTCGCCACCCCCAACAAACGCGCCCGCTTCAGCACCGATCAACCGCTGGGACTGGCGGAACCCCCCTGCGACACCTATCCGCTGGTGCTGACGGTGGGCCGCTACCTGGGCCAGTGGCACACGATGACCCGCACCGGCAAGGTGGAACGGCTGATGAAACAGCATCCCGAGCCGCTGCTGGAGATTCACCCCGGTGACGCGCAGGAGTTGAAACTGCGCAACGGTGAACTGGCGGCGATCAGCTCACGCCGCGGCCACCTCACCGCCACGGTGAAAGTCACCGATCGCATCCGGCGTGGATCGGTCTTCCTGCCGATGCACTGGGGATTCACCCAGGAGAAGGCCTGCGAAGCCAACACCCTCATGCACGACGAGGCCTGCCCGGTGTCAAAGCAGCCTGAACTCAAGGCCTGCGCAGTGATCGTGGCTCCCGCCGTCTCGGTGGTGAGGCCCGTTGAACAGCAGAAAGGGCGGTTGGAGGCCCTGCGCCGGCTGCTCACACCAGCACTTCGCTGAAGGCTGCCTCAAGGTTGTGGTGGTCGTGCCCAGGCCGGGCCAACTTGCACAAGGCAAAGCGATCCAGCTCACTGAGCCGGGTCCACTGCTCCAGGGTCAGCACCACACCCCGCACTGTGGCCGCCTCCTGCACCACAGCGGGCAGCTCCGCCTGCTGTTGCCAGGGGGCACCACTCACCGGTGGCAGATCCTTGGCCATGCCATCGGCCATGGAGCGTGTGCAATCGCGCAGGTGTTGGCGAAGCTGCTCGAGAGCATCGGCCCCATCCGGCCAATCCACCAGGGCTTGACGTTGCTCCTGGGAAAGCTCAAGCCAGTGGTTGAGCTTCAACTTCACCCCACACAGATCCAATTTGCGTCGCACACACAAAGGAATGCAGCGCCAGTTGCCGATGAAGTCCTGTTCAAAGGCAAAGCAATGGCTGGCGGAATCACAACGGCTGGACATCAACCAAAGCCTTGATCGGTGTCAATGATGACAACGGAAGTCCACGAAAACAGAGATGTTTATGTCGATACAAATCTCGACCTGTGCGCTTCGCCCTCTCCCTCGGAATGCTGCTGGGAATGTCCCATGGATGGGTCACGGCTGAAGCACTCCAACAGCAACCCATGCAGGGCTTTGATTCCTTAGAAACTGTTAATTCCGCTACACAATCCAACCCGTTCAGTAGTCGTTCACACCAATTTTTTCCATACTGAAGCTCTGTTCAAAGAGTTTCTGCCGTGACCAGCAGCATCTCGTCCGCTTCCGGCCGCAGCCCCATCACCCTGGCCGCCGGTTTCTTGGGTGCCTTCATCGTTGGTTCCCTCGCCGTGCAGCTGGTGCGCAGCCAGACAGCCTCCGTTCAGGCTGGTGCCGCTGCAGTGGAACCGGTGATCGCCGGGCCTGCTGCTCTCTGGGCTCCCTTGGCCGAGCGCGACATCGCCAGTGCCACCGCAGGCGCGACATCCCAACCCACTGCTGCCATCCAACCTGCCGTTGAGCCTGTTGTGGGCTCCGAAGCCACCCTCTGGTCTGCCTTCGGCGAGCGCTGATCGCACAGCCCACATAGGGTGCCGGCATGGGGATTCAGCGCCGTCACTTCCTCCAGCAAACGGGCGGTCTGGCCTTGGCCGCCCTGATCCAAGCGCGCCCCGTTGAGGCAGCAGAGAAGGGGTTCTGCAGTCCGAATGATCCACTTGAGGCCCTGATGGCGGGGAACCGCCGGTTTGCCGAGGCCTGGCGCCAAGGCAAACAAGACGACGGAACGACGCCCCGAACCGCGGATCCCGACCCGCGCTGCTTCAACTCCCCCAGGGCGTTGGCCAGCAGCCAACATCCCTGGGCCACCGTGCTCACCTGCTCTGATTCACGGGTGTCGCCGAGTTGGGTGTTCGACACCACGCCTGGCGAACTTTTCGTGATCCGCAACGCCGGCAACACCGCATTCACCGAAGCCATTGCCTCGGTTGAATACAGCGTCAGCGTTCTCAAGACGCCGCTGTTAATGGTGATGGGACACAGTGGCTGCGGAGCCGTGACGGCGGCGATGGACACCAACCCGCTGACCCCCTCCCTGGACCGACTGATCCAACCCATCCGGGAGAACATCAACGGCAGCAGCGATCTCGAGGACGCCGTGAAGCTCAACGCCCTCGCCAGCGCCTCCACCTTGATTCAACGCAGCGCCGTTCTGGCTGAGGCCAAAGCCAGTGGTGCGCTGAAACTGGTGGTGGGTTGTTTCCAACTCAGCAGCGGTGTTGTCAGCTTGATCGAATGACGCAAGACCTAAGCCATCTGAACCAGCAAGGCGAGGTTCACATGGTGGACGTGGGGGACCGTCCGGCCACCCACCGCGAAGCCCATGCCCGTGGCGCCATTCGCATGGACGCCTCAACCCTCAGCCTGATCCAGCGGGGCGAGACACCGAAAGGAGATCTGCTGGTGGTCGCCCGGGTGGCAGCGATCCAGGCGGCCAAACGCACCTGGGAGCTGATTCCCCTGTGCCATCCGCTGCCACTCAGTGGCATGGATGTGTCGATCGACGCCGACGCCTCCCTGCCTGGCCTGGTGCTCCACTGCCGTTGCCGCACCACAGGCCAGACCGGGGTGGAAATGGAAGCGATGACGGCCGTGTCCGTGGGGCTGCTGACCCTTTACGACATGCTCAAGGCGGTTGATCCAGCCATGACGATCGAGGCGATCCAGCTGGAGTTCAAGCAAGGAGGGCGGAACGGTGTCTGGAAACGCTGAGCCCTACGGACGCGAAGGGCTACCCCTCGAAGAGGCACGTCGACGGGTTCTGGCGGCGCTTCAGCCGATCACAGCCAGCAACACAGTGCCGCTGCAGCAGGCCCTCGGCCGGGTGAGCGCTGCGGATGTGCTGGCCAGCGCAGCTGTTCCGGGATTCCGGGCCTCGATCATGGACGGCTACGCCCTGGGGCAGAGCCACCAGCCCAACCCTGGGGACACCTGGCAGCTGAAGGGACGCTCCGCCGCCGGCCAGCCCTTCAACGGAACCCTGGCCACCGGCGATGCGATCCGCATCCTCACCGGCGCTCCACTCCCGGACGGTGCCGGCTGGGTGCTGCCCCAGGAGCTGATCAGTGTGGACGGCACCAGCCTCCAGCTGGTGAAAGAGGCGTCGGATCGTCCCTGGATTCGCCCCGAAGATGAGGAATGCCGACCGGGGGACCTGCTGCTGGCCGCTGGAGAGCGCCTTGGTGCCGCCGATCTCGCACGCCTCGCCGGCTGCGGCATCGCCGACCTAACGGTTACGCAGCAACCCCGCATCGGGCTGCTGATCAGCGGGGACGAGCTGGTGCCACCCGGAACAGCGCGGCAACCCGGTGCCATCTGGGAGAGCAACGGCACGCTTCTGGAGACGATGCTCCGGGCCCTGGGGCAATCGGTGACCCAGCGACGGGTGGTGGCCGATCAACCCGACGCCCTGCGCCAGGCCCTGCTGGATCTGGCCCATGACTGCGACGTGGTGGTGAGCACCGGCGGCGTCTCCGCTGGCGACACCGATTGGATCCGACCGCTGGTGGCTGAGCTGGGTGCCGTGGACTTCTGGAAACTGTTCCTACGCCCGGGGCGCCCCTTCGCCTTCGGCAGCATCGGCGAGGGCGTGCCGTTTTTCGGACTGCCGGGCAATCCCGTGGCGGCGGCGGTCACCGCCCTGCAACTGCTCTGGCCCGCCCTGCAGGTTCTGGAGGGCCAAAGCGAACCGGAGCTGTTCCCCCGGGTGATGGTGGAACTCGCCGACCCGTTGAGCCGCCGACCGGGACGGCCGGAATTGGCTCGGGCCCGCCTCGACACCAACGCCGCAGGAACGCTGCTGGCACGGGTGGATGGCTCGCAGGCCTCGTCCAGGATCGGTTCCCTGCAACAGGCCGATCTGCTGCTGGAACTGCCAGCGGAAGCTGGCCCGCTCGAAAGCGGCACCCGTCTCTGGGCCCAGCTGATTCGTCAGCGGATTTTCTGAGCCGGATCAGGCTGAAAGCAGCGGCGCTCCCAGGCCATGAGCTGGCCGGATGCATCGAAATGGATGCTGATCTGCTGAAACAGGGCAGCGCCGAGACGTCCACCAATCTCGAGGCTGAAGGGCTCACTGGGGAGCTCACTGGGCACCGAGAACACCAGGCCGTCGGGCATCACCGCTGAGCAGTCGTTATGCAACAGCTGGCTTGGATCGAACACCAGCGGAGCGGCATGCTCCGCCTGGCCGTTCACCCCCGCCTGCGGCCTTAGCATCTGCCGCTCGCCACTCCATCCCTGCACTGGCGCCAGCAGGGCCTCGGGTGTCCCGCATGCGGGACGGTCGGGTTCACGATCGGTGCTGTTCAAGCAACGGAAACCCACCGCCCCAACACGCTGCAAACGCCAGCCGCCGTCAAACGGTTCCCAGAGCAGCACCAGCATCGAGCGGGAGCGACCGCAGAACAGGTTGATCTCATGGCCGAAGCGGGGACGCTCGGCATCCAACCCCCGGCTGGACTGACCGCCCGCCTCGGGGAACTGCCAGCAGACTCCGCCGGCGTTGTAGGTGGCCCGACTAATGGAGTAGGTGGCCTTACCTCCGGGGGCAAAGGCCAGACCCGATCCATCCCACACCCCGTGGTCGTCATCGGAAAAGGAAATCGCGTAGGTGGTGGGATCGATCCGACGGGTCGGATGCTGCAAATCCAGCCGATCGCTGCCGTCCCGCTCAAACCAATGGCCGCAGCCCTGCCAATGGCCCGCGAAATTGCGGCGGTTGAGGGTCTATTGATCAGTCATGTCCGTGACGGCATGGAACGGTCGGTCTCCTTAGGGTCGCCCCAACAGCCATCCCCGCCATGGACCTGACAATCGTTGGCTGCGGCTACGTGGGGCTCGCTCTGGCGAAGCGGCTGCAACCGAGACGCCCCCAGCTGAAGCTGACGCTGACTACCACAAGCGGCGAACGGCTTGAGCAACTCAGCCCCCTGGCCGATCGGGTGGAGCTGTGCGACGCCACAGACCCCGTGCAGTTGCGGAACGCCCTGCGGCAGAGCAGCAATGCCGTGTTCTGCCTCGGGCCAAAGGGAGATCGCCAGGTGGATGCCAACGGCTACCGCCACACCTTCGTCGACAGCTTCCATTGCCTGACGTCGCTGTTGCCACAACTGCCGGAACTGCGGCAGATCGTCTACACGGGCAGTTGCTCGGTGTACGGCGATGCCGCGGGGGACTGGGTGGATGAGCAAACGCCTCCCGCGCCAGGCCGCGGCCATGGCGATGTTCTGCTGGAAAGCGAACGACTGCTCAGCGGCATCAGCGGCCGGCAGGTGTGCATCCTGCGCCTCGGGGCGCTCTATGGCCCTGGCCGCGATCTCGACCGACGCCTGCGCGGGCTCGCCGGACTGGAACGCCCTGGCAGCGGCTCGACCTACAGCAACTGGCTGCATGTGGCGGATGCTGCCGGTGCCGTGGAAGCAGCTCTCGATGCTGAATGGGCCGGCCTGGTGAATGTGGTCAACGACGAGCCGATTCGGCTGCGGGACCTGGTGGGGCGCAGCCTGCAGCGCCAGGGCCTGGCGCCCATGCGCTGGCTTGGGCAGGACGAACCGGGCTCAGGGGGCCGACGGATCCGCAACAACCGGCTCAAACAGCTGGGCTACCAGCTGCAGCACCCACGCCTTGTTCAGAGTGGCGTGTTGGCCTCCAACCAGGTGCCCTGACCCGCGCACCACTCCCGCTTCCAGAACGGGGCCTGGTGCTTGAGTTGCTCCAACAAGGCGGCGGAGCAGCGCTGCGCCGCCCCACGACGATCGGCCTGCACCGCCACCAGCACGATCGGCTCACCGGGGGCGAGCTTGCCCACCCGATGCAGCACCAGAATCGGCCCCGTCCGGTGCTCCTGCTGCAGGCGCTGCGCCATGGCCGTGATCTGACGTTCGCAAAGGCCGGGGAAGTGCTCCAGCTCAAGTGCCTCCAGAGGCCGACCATCCATCGTGGAGGGACGCACCCGACCCATAAAGATCGCCGCGGCCGCGGCATCCCCGCTCCAAAGCGCCAGTTGCTGCCAAGGATCAAAGGGATCCGGGCACACCTCCACACGGCAATCGGTCACGCTTCAACCTCCCGTGAACGGTGGAAGAAAGGCCAGCTCATCACCGGCCTGCAACGGCTGATCGGCACCGACCAACTCCTGGTTCACCGCAATGCTGATGCCCTCCAGCGGACCAAGATCCAGCTGATTCCAGACCTCACGGGCCGTCGAGACGCCTGGTGTGAAGGGAAGGGAACGCTCGGCCCAACCGGCGCGTTCTCGCAGGGAAGCGAACAGCAGCACCTTCAGCACCACGTCCATGGCAGCTGGAGCGGTTCTAGCGTCCGAGGGCTCCGCCGCTGTGCCATGGGCCTGTCCATCGCCCTGCTCACCATCTCCGACACACGCACCCTGGCGGACGACAGCAGCGGAGATCAGCTGCAGCGCAGCCTTGAAGACGCGGGGCATCACCTTCAGGAGCGACAACTCTGCCCGGATGATCGCTATCAAATCCGCCGTGAACTGAGCCGCTGGATCGCCGATCCTGCGGTTGATGTGGTGATCACCAGCGGCGGAACCGGGCTCACCGGCCGCGATGGCACCCCCGAAGCGGTGGCACCGCTGCTGGACAAAACAATCGAAGGATTCGGAGAGCTGTTCCGCGTGCTCTCCTTCGAGAGCATCGGTACCAGCACCCTGCAAAGCCGCTGCCTTGCCGGCGTGGCCAACGGCACGTTTGTGTTTGTGCTGCCAGGATCCCTGGATGCGGTGACCACGGCATGGAACCGGCTCATCCGGGCTCAGCTCGATGCCGACACCCGACCGTGCAACCTGGCCCAGCTCCGGGCTCGCTTGAAGGAATAGAGCGGTATCGAGCGGAGCTGTTCAGAACGGAATCGGCATCGTGACCGCTGCCGGCGTGGGCATGCAGGCTTCAACCTGCTGATCAATCACCTCACCCACCACAACGATCGAGGGTGACTTGAAGGCTTCGGCTCGGCATTGATCGGCAACGTCTACCAGCGTGGCTTTGAGGCAGCGTTGCCCTGCCACCGTGCCCTGCTGGATCACCGCCACGGGGGTTGTCGCTGCCAAACCACCCGCCATCAGCTCCTCTGCGATCCGGGGCAGGTTGTGCAGCCCCATGTAGATCACCAATCCGTCACTGGCCGCAGCCAGAGCACGCCAATCCACGGAAGGACGGCGCTTGTCGATTTCCTCATGACCGGTGACGAAGGTCACCGATGACCCCGCCCGCCGGTGGGTGACGGGAATTCCGGCGTAGGCAGGGGCAGCAATGCCAGCGGTGACACCAGGCACCACCTGAACAGGAATGTTCCGCTCCGCCAGGTAAGCGGCTTCTTCCCCTCCACGACCAAACAGGAAGGGATCACCCCCCTTCAAGCGCACCACAGTGCTGTGCTTCTGGGCCATTTCCACGAGCACGGCATTGGTGCTGGGTTGGGGCACCGAATGATGTCCGCGACGCTTGCCGACAAAACGACGTTCGCAGGTTGCCGGCACAAGATCCAGCACTTGCTCGGGCACCAGCGAGTCGTACACCAGGGCATCGCACTGGCTCAGCAGCCGATGCGCCTTCAGCGTGAGCAACTCAGGATCGCCGGGACCGGCTCCCACCAGATAAACGGTTCCGGTTTGTTCAGAGGTGGTCACGGCAGAGAAACAAGCAGATCGATCAGGGCCTGACGGGTGGGGGAATGCTCCAGCAGAGGAGGTAATCCACCAGCTTCGCTCAACGCATCCGTCATGCGGTTTGGAGCGAGGGTTAATGGGAGTGGCCGGGCCCTGGGGTGACGCTGCTGGAACTCGGGCCAGGCATCAAAGGGAACCAACGGCAAAGCCAGGCGAGACGCCAGCATCGCGAGGAAGCGATCCGCCACCCCTGGGCGCAAGGGGTGGTGCACCAGCACGGCATCAGCGCGCTCAGACGACGGAAGTGCTGAGAGCACAGCATTCCACCACGTGGTCCAAGAGCCCAGAAAGGGCAGCAACCGCACACTGGCTCCGGCACCACGAAGCCTGTTGCGAATCGCCGGCACATCCGTGCGGGCGTGCGCCCCAGGCAGCAGCAGCAAGGGAACGATCCAAGAGGATTGGGGAAGCGCCGATACGGGTTGTTCAGCCGTCAGCACCTCCAACTGCACGGGCGCCGCGCGCCGCTGAGCCAGAAGGTCCGGCAGAGAGGCCAGACACTCAGGAACAACACCGCCACTGCGGCCATGCACCACCAGATGCAACCCTTGCCGCCCCCCATCGGAAGCGTCATTCCGTAGCAATGGCCACGGATCGATGACCATGCCGGCTGATGTCATCGGGTTGTTGTGAACGTTGGATGAGTCATGGCGCCCCGCCGTCGTTTTGATCGTGCCCCATTGGACAGCCGCTCCTACCGGGAACCGCTGGACGGACGCATGGAGCGGTACGACATCCGAGACGACCGGTACGACCGGTACAGCCGGGGATACGACCCCAGGGAGGCTCGTTACGACCGGAATGACCGGTACGAACGAAGCTTCGACCGCCCCGCTGGACCCTCCGAACTCGACCAAGACTTCGCTGCGATGAAGCGGGTTTGGCAGATGATCCAGGCCGGAGCGGTGCGGATGGTTGGCGAAATTGGACGCCAATACTGAGGCCGAAGCAGGTTGCCTTTTACGGCCTCGCGGGAACCGTCAGATGTAGCCGGTTTTACAAATCAGGCAGAACAAAGCCCTGGGGTTGATCAACACCGGAAATGTTCTCTTTGCTACGGACCAGGGTTGCCGTCGCAGTGTTTATTCAATCAACCCAACGCTCCCCTTCGTTTTGAAGCGTTGCCGGTCTTCGGGCCATCTCGATTGATTCGCGCCTCGTCTTTGAGCAATCAATCCGCCCAATCGTTATTCGACTTATGACCATTAGCTCTCCCTCCAGGCCTTATCTGGATGGCAAGAAGCTCAACAAGATCGAGCAGAACAAGGCGGCCAAAGATGGCCTGTTGGTCGGCAGCGAAATCGAAAAATTCGCCGAGCTCGGCTGGGAGCAGGTGGATGAAACCGACCTTCAGTTGCGTTTGAAGTGGTACGGCATGTTCTGGCGTCCGAAAACGCCAGGCAAATTCATGTTGCGCCTGCGGGTGCCCAATGGTGTGCTGACGGCGGATCAGCTGCGGGTGGTTGGCTCCATCGTTGAGCGCTACGGCGAAAACGGCAGCTGCGACATCACCACCCGTCAGAACCTGCAACTGCGCGGCGTGCTGCTGGGCGACCTGCCGGAAATCCTCAAACGGCTGAAGGAAGCCGGCCTGAGCACGATCCAATCCGGCTTCGACAACCCCCGCAACGTCACCGGCAACCCCATCGCCGGCATTGATCCCAATGAGATCGTCGACACGCGGCCTTACACCACCGAGCTGCAGAACTTCCTCACCAACAACTGTCAGGGCAACCCGGAGTATTCGAACCTGCCCCGCAAGTGGAACACCGCCGTTGCCGGTGCAAAGGACAACTTCCTGCTCCACAACGACATCGTTTTCCACCCCGTGGAGCGGGATGGTGTGATGGGATTTGGCGTCTGGATCGGCGGTGTTCTGTCATCTCAGATGAACGCCTATGCCGTTCCCCTGAATGCCTGGGTGAAACCAGAGGAAATCTGCAAGATGACCGATGCCGTGATCCGGCTCTGGCGTGACAACGGTGAGCGCGACAAGCGCCCCAAAGGCCGCTTCCGCCTCTACCTGGATCAGATCGGGCATGACGTGTTCCGCAGCCAGGTGGAAGAACTCTTCGGTCCGTTGACCCCCGACCCGGGCTCTGTTTTCAACACCACGCCCCGTTCCCACTACGGCTTCCATCCTCAGAAACAGGAAGGGCTCTCCTATGCCGGACTGCACGTTCCGGTGGGTCGCCTGACCGCCCAGGATCTGCAGGATCTGGCAACCGTCAGCCTCAGCTATGGCAGCGGCGAAGTGCGTCTTACCGAAGATCAGAACGTCATCCTCGTTGGCCTCCCCAACGACAAGCTCGACAACTTGAAGGCAGACGCCCTGGTGCAACGCTTCCCGCTGGAGCCCGGTCACATCTCCGCAGGAACGGTGTCCTGCACCGGCAACACCTACTGCGGTTTCGCTCTTACCAACACCAAGGACCAAGCCCTGGAAGCAGCCAAGGAACTCGACCAAGAGCTCAATCTTCCTGAAGAGCTGAAGATCCACTGGACCGGCTGCCCCAACACCTGCGGCCAGGCCTACATGGGTGCCATCGGCCTCACCGGCACCAAGGCCAAAAACAGTGAAGGCGTGATGGGCGAGGGCTACACGATGACCATCGGTGGGTCTCAAGGCGCCAACCCGAGCATCGGCGAAATCCACCGCAAGGCCATCCCGGCCGATGAGATCAAGGCCGCTCTCAAAGAGGTGTTGATCGAGAAGTTCGGGGCCACCCCGAAGGCCTGATCGTTGCGGTTGCCGTGACGCTTCCTTTTGAAGTCACGGCTCCCCGCATCGACCACTTCCCCTCACCGTCATGGCCAACCGCAACGACGTGTTCTCTCGTTTCGTCAACTGGCTCAGCGCCAGTGGTCGCGACGGAGCCGCCATCAACCGTCAGGGCGGCAGCCCTGATCTGTTTTCCCGCCTGATGAACCGCATCAGCGGCTGACATCAAAACCTTCGTCCAACTCTCAATCTCATCTGATGGACTACGTCCTTCCCAATGAGCTTGTCGACGGCATGATTGCCGCCGGCGGCAAAAAATCAACGGTCAGCGTGAAGAACCTGCTGATCCGTGGCTTTTACTCCGGGGCCATCCTTGGCCTGGCGGTGATCCTGGCCCTCACCGTGGGCATCACCGTCAAAGCCCCCTTCGTGGGCTCGCTGCTGTTCCCCTTCGGCTTCGCCAGCATCGTGCTGTTCGGCATGGAACTAGTGACCGGCAACTTCGCCCTGCTGCCGATGGCCACCTGGGCCGGCAAGAGCACCTGGGGTGCCACGTTCCGCAACTGGGTTTGGGTGTGGATCGGCAACTGGATCGGTACCGCCGTTGTGGCCGTGATCATGGCCATCAGCCTTACCAGCGGCACCATGGATGGCGCTGCTGACAACGTAGGCCCGCCGATCTGGGATGCCGTGGCCCAGAAGATCATGGCTCTCAATCAAATCAACGTTGAGAAGAAGTACGAGGCCCTGGGAAGCATGGGCTTCTTCCTCGCCTTCCTGCGCGGACTGGTGGCCAACTGGTTGGTTTGCCTGGGCGTGACCATGGCTCTGGTGAGCAAGAGCGTTCCCGGCAAGATCCTGGCCTGCTGGCTTCCGATCACCGCCTTCCAATCGATGGGCATGGAGCACATCGTGGTGAACCAGTTCCTCCACACCGCTGGCCCGATCCTCGGTTCAGGCGTTCCCTTCACCAAGGTGATCTTCTGGAACTTCCTGCCTGTCACCCTCGGAAACATCGTGGGCGGCATGGTGTTCATCGGCATGCTCTTCTACAGCACCCATCGCTCGCCGATGGAGAACGTGCTGCCCACCGAGCACGATGAAAAGCTGGAGCGTGAGCTCGCTGCTGAACTGGGTGCCCGCTGATCCATCCATGAACGACGAAGCCGTTCTCTGGGAACGGCTCGCCCGATCTCGACGCGCTCCTCTGGAGCCCGCTTGGCTGGGGGAGGTCTACTCCCCCAGCCTTTCTGTTGATCTGCGGCGAGCCCTCTGCGAAAAACTGGGCATGCAGGCCGAGCGCGGCTGGCCCGTGATCCAAGACCTCCTCGCCAGCCACGGGGTTCTGCCCGACTTGGTGATGGCGGCAGGGCTCTGCCACCAAAGCGAAGCCCGCGATTGGTTGTTGGCTCAACTCGAGCAAACCTCGGACGATGAAGCCGCCAACCTGATGGTGGTTCAGGCTCTCGCCTGCTGGGGGGCCGAAGTTCCCGAATCGGTGGTGGTGAATTGCTTGCATCACCCGGGCCAACTGCACCGACTGGCCGGTCTTCAACTGCTCAGCTTCCGGTCCCACTGCCTCGACGACGGCGAACTGCTGCAGTTCTGCCAAGAGGTGTTGAATGATTTTCGCGATCCAGTCGTTGTGGCCGCCATTCGGGTTCTGCAACGCCGCGATGGCGTGTTGATCAGCGAAAAGCTGGCAGAGCTTTGTGGCAACGGTTCCCTGCCTGTTGCCGAGGCCGCCTTCCGAGCGCTTGGTTGCATCGCCACACCTGCCAGTCAGCGCTGCCTGCTGGAATTGAGCCAGGACCTGAATGACGACAGTCGACGCAAGATGGCCAGCACCCAACTGAGCCAACAATTCCGCCAATAAAAAAGCCCCGCAACAGCGGGGCTTGGTGTCTTCAATCAAGGCGACTAAGTGTTCACCACTTTTTGTAAGGCAGGAACTTGCCGCACATGGTGATTTTGACGCGATCGCCTTTGGGATCCTCCACTTTGTCGACATCAAGCGTGAAGTCGATTGCGCTCATGATGCCGTCACCGAAATGCTCCTGGATCACATCCTTCAGAGGCATTCCATAAACCTGCATGATCTCGTAGAAGCGATAGATCAAGGGGTCAGTGGGAATCACCGGATCGAGGCTTCCCTTGGTGGGGAACTCCTGCAGTGCAGAAGTGATGGCGGGATCCAGGGAGAGCAGCTCAGCCAGCTTTTCAGCTTCTTCCTTGGAGGCCGTGGCTTGTCCATAGAACAAGGAGGCAATCCAGACCTCATCAAGGCCCAGGGCTGCTTCCAGATCAGCAAAACTCATGCCCTTGGCTTTCTTGGCAGCCATCAAGGTGGCGGTAACAGTCATGATTGAACGAAAATTTGTTATGGCCGCTTCAAAAACAGCGTTCCAGGCAGGAACGTCTCAGCAGCAACAAAACTGTTGCGCAAACGCTGACTGAACAATGAAACATCAGCTACAAAACAACAGCCTGCTTTTGAAGCAACAAGCACAACCAAAAGCCCGCAATGGATGTGAAATCACGTTGAAAGCATGAATTAGATGAGCCAATTTTTCCAATCCATGGCAACCATGCTGCAGGCGCAATTCCTTCCAACGACAACAATCCCCCAACTGATGCTGGAACGGCTTTACTACGCCGAAGGACGCCACCACCCGGAGCATCCACGCCATGGCAGCTTCGAGGGACTATCTCGACTGATCAGCCCCTGAGATTTCGTAGCAATCGCTACCTCTGCTGGGTCAGTCGCTCCTGAAGACTGACATCAGCTTGAGGCTGGACCTTTGACGAGCGCAGTTCTCTCCGGCCGCGACCGCTTCAAGCAGCACCTGCGCAAGGTGGGAAGCGGTGAACACACCAGCAAAGGCATGAGTCGCGAGGAAGCGGCTGATGCCATGGAGCTGATGCTGCAGGGCGAAGCAACGCCCGCTCAGATCGGCGCCTTCCTGATTGCCCATCGCATCCGACGGCCCGAACCCCAGGAACTCACGGGGATGCTCGACACCTACCGAGCCCATGGCCCGGTGCTGCAATCCACGGCTGGCAGTCGAGCACCGTTGTGTTTCGGCATGCCCTACGACGGGCGCACGCGCACAGCGCCGATTTACCCGCTCACCGCGTTGGTGCTGCTGGCCTGTGGTCAGCCGGTGGTTCTCCAGGGCGGAGACCGAATGCCGATCAAATACGGCGTCACCGCCGTTGATCTGTTCTGCCTCCTCAATCTCGACCTCAAGGGCCTGCCGATCAGCGCTGTTGCAAGCGGGTTCCAGCAGAACGGCTTCGCCCTGATTCACCAGCCGGATCATTTCCCCATTGCGGAAACCCTGATCGGCTACCGCGAGGAACTGGGCAAGCGTCCCCCGGTTGCCAGCCTGGAACTGCTCTGGACACCTCACCAAGGCGACCACCTCCTGGTGAGTGGCTTTGTCCACCCACCAACAGAAGCCCGCGCCTGGGAAGCCCTCAAGCAAGCCGGCGAAACCGATGTTCTCACCGTGAAGGGGTTGGAAGGAGGCACCGACCTACCCATCGGACGCGCCTGCATCACGGCCCGGGTGCGGAACGGCAAGGCCGAACGATTGATCCTGCACCCCCGTGACCATGGCTGTCACGACGCCGACGTGGAGTGGGCTGACGACACCACCTGGGCCGATCAAGCACGCAACGCCCTGCAGAACAAAGGCCCTCTCTGCGACGCCCTGCGCTGGAACGCCGGCGCCTATCTGTGGTTCGCCGGCTGCAGTGAGTCCCTGGAACAGGGCATTCAACGGGCAGCATCCGTTCTGCAGACGGGTCAGGCCCAATCCATGCTCGATCAACTCTGCACTTGGCGGAGCAGCTTGACCATCCGATAGCGCTCGAACGGAACGCCTCCGATCAGGATCGTTTCCGGCGCCTCCACCACCCAGCCCCATCGCTCCAGCAACGGTCGGCTGAACTGGCTGGCCTCCGTCCGCAGGTGCCGAACGCCGGACGCCAGCGCATCCGCCTCAATCCTGTTCAAGAGGGCACTGCCATGCCCCCGCCTCGAGGCACAACCACGGCAGTAGAGCAGCGACAGGCGGTCTTCGGGATGGCGGATCGCAAAGGCCGAACCATCGGTGGTGAGCCATCCCGAGCCCTCCCGAAAGCTCGTATCGAGCACGCCGGGCAACCAGGCCAGAGCCGCCCAGGCCCTGACTTGTTCCTCTGAGTAAAGGAGGGGAGCTTGCGATTCGATCGCATCGGCATAGATCTCCCGCAACAGCGGTTGATCCTCCGGAGCGATCGGACGCAAAGCCATGGCAACCGCCTGTGGGAATGTGAGTCTCTCCTGCGTGGCAGCAAGCTTGCAGCGTCCTCGGATTCCCACACTGCTCAGCGCGTTTCTCACGCTGCTCAACGACCGGCTCAGCGAAAGCATTGTTTTTCCGCTGTTGCCCTTTCTCCTGGCCCAGTTCGCCCCAGACGGACGCACCCTGGGGCTGTTGGCGGGAAGCTATGCCCTGGCGCAGTTCCTGGTCACTCCCTTGATCGGGGCGCTCAGTGATCGCTACGGCCGCCGCCCCGTGATCAGCATCTGCGTCGCAGGATCCGTGGTGGGGCTCGGCCTGTTTGCGGTTACGGTTTCACTGCCTTGGCCCAGCCAAAGCCTGCTGCCCCTGCTGTTGCTGTTCGCAGCACGAATCATTGACGGCATCAGTGGCGGTACAGCGGCAACAGCCAGCGCCGTGCTCGCCGACATCACGCCTCCCGACAAGCGAGCCCGTGCCTTCGGCTTGATCGGCGTGGCCTTTGGCTTAGGGTTCATCCTTGGCCCCTTCGTTGGCGGGCAACTGGCTCGGGTGGCCGTGTCTCTTCCCGTTTGGGTGGCCACAGGCTTCGCTGCACTCAACCTCTTGGTGGTGCTCAATCTGCTGCCGGAAACCCATCCCCAGGAGTCCCGCAAAAACCTGCCCAGAAAACGCGACCTCAATCCGTTTGCGCGGCTGAGCCAGGTGCTGATGAACCCCAGCGTGGGGCGACTCTGCGGAGCTTTTTTCCTCTTCTTCCTGGCCTTCAACGGCTTCACCGCCATCCTGGTGCTCTATTTCAAGCAGCGCTTCGGCTGGGGCCCTGAGCTCGCCACCACCGCCTTCCTTGTGGTGGGGGTGGTCGCCACCGTGGTCCAAGGAGGGCTGATCGGGCCCCTGGTGAAACGCTTTGGTGAATGGCGTCTGACCTTGCTGGGCCTGGGCCTGGTGATCATTGGATGTCTGCTGATCCCCAGCGTCGGTGCATCCGATCGGGCGGGCGCCATCTTCACTGCCGTCGGCATCCTGGCCCTGGGCACCGGATTGGTGACACCAAGCCTGCGCAGCCTGGTGTCACGGCGCCTGGGTCGGGAAGGGCAAGGCAGTGCCCTCGGCAGCCTGCAGGCCCTGCAAAGTTTGGGCAGTTTCCTCGGCCCTCCCCTAGCGGGATTCAGCTACGACCTGCTGGGTCCAGTGAGCCCGTTTGCAGCTGCGGCAACCGTGCTGGTGATCGTGATCGGCCTGGTGGCCGGCAGCCCTCTGCCGGACATCTCCGACACACAACCAAGCCAGTCCTGATTGCTACGTTTCGGCTAACGACACCAGCGCCGAGCCGTTCAGCCCATGTGCGCAGCAGCCTTAGCCCCGGAGCACTACATCAACCGGGAGCTGAGCTGGATCGCCTTCAACGAAAGGGTGCTGGCCCAGGCCCTGGATCCGCGCACACCTCTGCTCGATCAAGCCAAGTTCAGCGCCATCTTCAGCAACAACCTCGACGAATTCTTCATGGTTCGCGTGGCGTCACTGAAGTCTCAGGTGGAGGCGGGCGTCAGCAAGCCAAGTGAGGATGGCAAATCGCCGTTGGAGCAGCTGCTGGCGATCCGGGAACGGCTGATTCCCCTGCTGCGAGAGCAACAAGTGCATTACCGCCAGCACCTGAGGCCGAAGCTGCTGGAACACAAGGTTGAGCTGCTCGATTACAAACAGCTGAACGACGACCAACGCCAATGGGTTGACGACACCTTCCAGACCTCGGTGTTTCCGGTGCTCACACCTCTGGCTGTGGACCCCGCCCATCCGTTCCCCTTCGTCAGCAACCTGAGCCTCAACGTTGCGGCCGTGGTTGTTGATCCGGAAACAGGACAACGGCAATTTGCCCGGGTGAAAGTTCCCCAGAAAAATCTGCCTCGCTTCATCGCCATCCCCTCGCACCTGAGCTGCCAGGAGCACAAACCCGTTCACACCGCCATCGCCCTCGAGCAGGTGATCGCCTTCAACCTGAGGGAGCTGTTCCCTGGCATGACGATCGAGGGGCACTACTTCTTCCGCGTGACGCGGGATGCGGATCTGGAACTGAGGGATCTGGAAGCCGATGACCTGATGCTGGCCCTGGAACAAGGATTGCGAAAGCGACGCATGGGCGGTGAGGTGGTGCGCCTCGAGGTGCCCAACGAAATGCCTCAGGACGTGGTGGAGATGCTGATGACAGGACTCAGCGTTGAAGAGGAAGACCTCTATGTGATTGATGGTCCCCTGGGCCTGGACGACCTGCTCAGCCTCACCGCCCTACCGCTGCCGAAACTCAAGAGCCAAAGCCACGGAGGCCAGACACCGACGGTGCTAGCCCGCAGTCAGCAACACCTGCTGGACGAGGGAGCAATCAAGCCGGATGAGTTCAGATCGATCTTCTCGGTAATTCGCCGTCAGGACATCCTTCTGCACCATCCCTATGACCTCTTCTCGACAACCGTCGAAGAGTTCATCAACCAGGCAGCAGACGATCCCCAGGTGATGGGCATCAAGATGACGCTCTACCGCACCTCCAAAGACTCGCCGATCATCGCTGCACTGATCCGTGCCGCCGAAAACGGCAAGCAGGTGATGGCACTGGTGGAATTGAAAGCACGGTTTGACGAAGACAACAACATCCAATGGGCCCGGCACCTGGAGCAGTCCGGAGTTCATGTGGTCTACGGGGTGCTGGGGCTGAAAACCCACACCAAGATTGTGCTGGTGGTGCGCAAGGAGAAGGACAAGCTTCAGAGCTATGTGCACATCGGCACAGGCAACTACAACTCCAAAACCTCCAAGCTCTACACCGACCTGGGCCTGCTCACCGCCAACCAGGAACTGGGTCAAGATCTGGTGGAACTGTTCAATTACCTCACCGGTTTTTCCAAGCAGCAAAGTTTTCGTCGCCTGCTCGTGGCCCCCGTCACCCTGCGGAAAGGCATGGAGCTGTTAATCCGCCGCGAAATTGAACATGCTCAGCAGGGCCGCGAGGCCGTGATCCGAGCCAAGATGAATTCCCTGGTGGACCCAACGATCATTGCGCTTCTTTATGAAGCGTCCCAAGCCGGAGTGACGATCGAGTTGATCATTCGCGGCATGTGCAGTCTCTACCCCGGTTGTGAAGGACTGAGTGAAAACATTCGGGTGATTAGCATCATCGGCCCGTTCCTGGAACACTCGAGAATCTTTTCGTTCGCCAACGGCGGTTCACCGGAGGTGTACATCGGTAGTGCCGACTGGATGAGCCGCAACCTCGACCGCCGCATTGAAGCAGTCACACCGATCGAAGACCCCGAGCATCGCCAGAAACTGGAACGCCTGCTGCAGCTGTACTTGAATGACAACCAGGCTGCCTGGGACATGCAGAGCGACGGCACATTTTTGCAGCGCAAACCCGAAAACAACACCTCGGAACGCAATTCCCAGATTCAATTGATCAAGGAATGGTGCAACGGCATCCAATCCTTGTGATTCTTTTGGTTTTCAAAGGGATTGCGTCTGTGACATCCGATACAACATTCCTTCAAAAACAAACTTGAAGCCGTAGCGATCACAGCCAGATCAGTTGTTTTAAAAGCCCAAAGATTCAGCTCCTGAAATTCTTTCGATTCGAAACAGTCAGCACTGTTGCCTGGTGCTAAGTTCAGCCCAAATTCATTCAGGAGACCAGGGTGATGGGGATCCCTCTGGAATCTTCCGGCACGACAAAACAGTCGTCCCGGAGGGAACCTGCGTTGCCGTCCACCGGACGTCGACCATCAACTCGACAAGGAGGGCGGCTTGCCACCGACTCCATTGGTTTTTATCTGAGCAGCATCGGACGCATTCCCTTGCTGACAGCAGCGGAAGAAATCGAACTTGCACACCATGTGCAAGCGATGAAGCAAATTCAGGAGCTGCCGGAAGAGGAGCTGACCTCCCGGCATCGCCACAAGATCCGCATGGGCAAACGGGCCCGCGACCGGATGATGGCCGCCAACCTCCGCCTCGTGGTGAGTGTGGCCAAGAAGTATCAGAACCAGGGCCTGGAGCTGCTCGATCTGGTGCAGGAAGGTGCCATTGGCCTGGAGCGAGCGGTCGACAAGTTCGACCCGGCCATGGGCTACAAATTTTCCACCTACGCCTACTGGTGGATTCGCCAAGGCATGACGCGGGCCATCGACAACAGCGCCCGGACCATTCGCCTGCCGATCCACATCAGCGAAAAGCTCTCCAAGATGCGACGCATCTCCCGGGAGCTGTCCCACCGCTTCGCTCGTCAACCGAATCGGCTGGAATTGGCAAGTGCCATGGGCATCGAGCCCCGGGAACTGGAGGATCTGATCTCCCAGAGCGCACCTTGTGCATCTCTGGATGCCCATGCCCGTGGCGAGGAAGATCGCAGCACCCTGGGTGAACTGATCCCCGATCCCAACGTTGAAGAACCGATGGAGGGGATGGATCGCAGCATCCAGAAGGAACATCTGGGTGGCTGGCTCTCGCAGTTGAACGAACGCGAGCAGAAGATTCTGAAATTGCGGTTCGGTCTTGGTGGTGAAGAGCCTCTGACCCTTGCGGAGATCGGTCGTCAGATCAATGTGTCCCGTGAGCGCGTCCGTCAGCTGGAGGCCAAAGCGATTCTCAAACTGCGCGCCATGACCAACCACCAACAAGCCGCCTAAGCCACTTGCTTTCCATCACCGGACCCATCGCCATCCTGACCTGGATGGCGATGGTGATAGCAGGCGCGGTGTTGTGCCGTCGGCTTCGGCCGAACCAACTGGAACTGAGCCGAAAAATTGTGCACATCGGAACCGGAGCCGTGGTTCCTTTGGCCTGGTTCTTTGGAATTCCCTTCGTCGTCGCCCTGCCTGTTGCGGCGGTGATCACGGTTGTGACGACGATCAATCACCAATGGCGCTTCATCCCCGCCGTTGAGGATGTTGATCGCAATAGCTACGGCACCATCGCCTACGGCATCGCAATCACAACGCTGCTTCTGCTGTTCTGGCCAACCCGAGCCGATGCGGTGTCCGCCGGGGTTCTGGTGATGGCGCTGGGGGATGGCCTTGCAGGGTTGATCGGTCGCAACGTCGAGTCCCCGAAATGGGTTCTGTTTGGTCAGACCAAATCAAGCGTCGGCACGATGACCATGGCCGTTGTCTCAGGCCTGGTGCTGATCGGCCTGGCGCGATGGTCGGGGGCTGACCTGTCCGTGCCAGCAGCCCTTGGCATGGTGGCGATGGCAACCGGTTTGGAGCAGTTCAGCTGGAGCGGTCTCGACAACCTCAGCGTTCCCCTCAGTGTGGGGGTGCTGTGGAGTCAACTGGTGATCTGAACCAAGGCGTTGATGCTCAGGCGGTGACCGTCTGTTTGCGACTGGCCACGGCCGCAGCCAGATCCTCCAACAGGGTTTCGGTGGTCTTGAGGCTGATGCATGCATCCGTGACGCTCTGGCCATAGGTCAGCTGCGTCAGGTCGGCGTTGAGCTTCTGGTTGCCTTCCACCAGATGGCTCTCGATCATCACGCCCATCACGTGATTGGAGCCCCCCCGCAACTGCTCGGCAACGCTGGCCAGCACCTCCCCCTGTCGGCGGAAGTCTTTGTTGCTGTTGGCATGGCTGCAATCCACCATCAGTCGATCCTGCAGACCGGCCTGGCTCAACTCGGCTGCGGCCTCCTGCACAGCCTCCAGGTGGTAATTGCTGCCCTGGCTGCCGCCCCGCAGCACGAGGTGGCCGTAGGGATTCCCCGTGGTGCTGACGATCGAGGCATGACCATCGCGATTGATGCCGAGAAAGTGATGCGGCTTGGCTGCCGCCTGCATGGCATTGATCGCAATGGTGGCGCTGCCGTTGGTGCTGTTCTTGTAGCCGATCGGCATCGACAGCCCTGAGGCCATTTCACGGTGGGTCTGACTTTCCGTCGTCCTGGCGCCGATCGCGGTCCAGCTGATCAAATCAGCGATGTACTGGGGAACCACGGGATCGAGCAGTTCCGTTGCAGCAGGCATCCCCTCCCGGGCGAGATCCAACAGCAGTCCCCGAGCCCGCCGCAGACCTGTGTTGATGTCGTAGGAGTCGTCGAGATGGGGGTCGTTGATCAGTCCCTTCCAACCAACCGTGGTGCGCGGCTTCTCGAAATACACCCGCATCACCACCTCGAGCTGATCCTTCAAGCGCTCGCGGATCGGAGCCAGGCGCTGGGCATACTCCCGGGCAGCTTTGACGTCGTGAACAGAGCAAGGGCCCACCACCACCAGCAAGCGCTGATCACGGCCACTGAGGATGTCTTGAATGCGATGGCGGGCTGACGCCACGGTCTCGAGCGCCGCCGCGTCCATGGGCAGCTCCTGATGCAACACAGCAGGGGCCACCAGGGGACGTGTCTCCACCACATGCAAATCGGAGGTGGTGGCCATGACTGGACGCGAGACTCCGACCAAGGCTACGCACCCCGCTCACTGGCAACAGACACGGTCCGGAAGAATGGTGGTCATCCCTGCACAGAGATCTCCATGCTGAGCGCTTACCGCGAGCTGGCCGCCGCCCGGCAAGCCCAGGGCGTTCCCGCTCTTCCGCTCAACGCCGAGCAGACCCAGGGACTGACCGAGCTGCTGCAGAACCCTCCCGCCGGCGAAGAGGAGTTCCTGCTGCACCTGCTCAGCGAACGGATCCCCCCGGGTGTGGATGAGGCGGCTTACGTGAAGGCCACCTGGCTCAGTGCCGTGGCTCAGGGAGACGCCAAGAGCCCCCTGGTGTCACCACTGGACGCCACACGCCTGCTGGGAACGATGGTGGGGGGATACAACGTCGCCGCCCTGATCGAGCTGCTGAAGCACTCCGACGCTGCGCTGGCGGGCTGTGCTGCTGAGGGACTCAGCCGAACGCTGCTCGTCTACGACGCCTTCAACGAAGTGATGGATCTGGCGGAGGACAACCGCTTTGCCAAGCAGGTTGTGGACAGCTGGGCCGCAGCCGAGTGGTTCACCGCCAAGCCGGAACTGGCCGACAGCATCACCGTGACGGTGTTCAAGGTTGAAGGCGAAACCAACACGGACGATCTGTCGCCGGCCACCCATGCCACCACCCGGCCGGACATCCCCGTCCATGCCCTGGCGATGCTCGAGACCCGGGATCCAGAGGGCCTGAAGACCATCGCGAGCCTGAAGGAGAAAGGCCATCCCGTGGCCTACGTCGGTGATGTGGTGGGAACCGGCAGCTCCCGTAAGAGCGCCATCAATTCGGTGCTCTGGCACACCGGCAACGACATTCCCCACGTGCCCAACAAGCGGGCCGGCGGAGTGATCCTTGGCGGCAAGATCGCCCCGATCTTCTTCAACACGGCTGAAGACTCCGGTGCCCTGCCAATCGAATGCGATGTCACCGACCTGAATAGCGGTGATGTGATCACCATCCGCCCCCACGCCGGCACGATCGAACGGGAGGGCACGGTGGTGAGTCGCTTCGAGCTGAAGCCCACCACGATCAGCGACGAGGTGCGGGCCGGCGGTCGCATCCCCCTGATGATCGGTCGCGCCCTCACCGACAAGGTGCGCGCCAAGCTTGGCCTCACCCCTTCGGATCTGTTCATCCGCCCCTCAGCCCCGGCAGACACCGGCAAGGGCTTCACCCTGGCGCAGAAGATGGTGGGCAAGGCCTGCGGTCTTGCAGGCGTCCGACCCGGCACCAGCTGCGAACCGCTGATGACAACCGTCGGCTCCCAGGACACCACCGGCCCGATGACCCGGGACGAAATGAAGGAGCTGGCCTGCCTGGGCTTCTCCTCCGACCTGGTGATGCAGAGCTTCTGCCACACCGCCGCCTATCCAAAGCCGGTGGATCTGCAGACCCAGAACGAACTGCCCGACTTCTTCGCCCAGCGCGGTGGCGTGGCTCTTCGGCCCGGTGACGGCATCATCCACAGCTGGCTGAACCGGATGCTTCTGCCCGACACCGTCGGCACGGGCGGCGACAGCCACACCCGCTTTCCCCTCGGCATTTCCTTCCCCGGCGGCTCTGGAGTGGTGGCCTTTGCGGCCGCCATCGGCGCCATGCCACTGGACATGCCTGAATCGGTGCTGGTGCGCTTCAGCGGATCCCTGCAACCGGGTGTCACGCTCCGGGACGTGGTGAACGCCATCCCCTGGGTGGCCATCCAGCGGGGACTGCTCACCGTTGAAAAGGCCAACAAGAAGAACCTTTTCAACGGCCGGATCATGGAGATCGAAGGTCTGCCCGACCTGAAGCTGGAACAGGCCTTCGAACTCACCGATGCCAGCGCCGAACGCTCCTGCGCCGGCTGCACGATCAAGCTCTCCGAAGACACGGTGAGCGAATACCTGCGCAGCAACGTGTCGCTGCTGAAAAACATGATCGCCCGCGGCTACAGCGACGCCCGCACCCTGGCCCGCAGGATCAAGGAGATGGAGGCCTGGCTGGCAAACCCGCAGCTGATGAGCGCTGACCCTGACGCGGAGTATGCGGAAGTGCTGGAGATCAACCTCGACGAGCTCACCGAACCGGTGGTGGCCTGCCCCAACGATCCCGACAACGTGAAGCTGCTCAGCGAAGTAGCAGGTGACCCGGTGCAGGAGGTGTTCATCGGCTCCTGCATGACCAACATCGGCCACTACCGCGCCGCGGCAAAGGTGCTGGAAGGCGCCGGCCAGAACACGGCGCGCCTGTGGGTCTGTCCGCCAACGCGGATGGACGAAGAGACCCTCAAAGAGGAGGGCTACTACGCCACCTTCGAGGCCGCCGGGTCCCGCATGGAGATGCCGGGTTGCTCCCTCTGCATGGGCAACCAAGCCCGCGTGGAGGACAACACCACCGTGTTCTCCACCAGCACCCGCAACTTCAACAACCGCCTGGGCAAAGGTGCTCAGGTGTACCTGGGCAGCGCCGAACTGGCCGCCGTCTGCGCCCAGCTGGGACGCATTCCCACCCCGGAGGAATACCGCAGCATTGCGGCCGAGAAGATCGATCCCCTCTCCGACGAGCTCTACCGCTACCTGAACTTCGATCAGATCAGCGGCTTTGAAGACCAGGGGCGCGTGGTCAGCGCTGACGACGAAGCAACCGTTCTGGCTCAGGCCTGATTCCGGATCACCTCATCTGTGCCCTCCCTGAGCGAACCCAAGCAGCGACGCCACCTCCTGGGCTCCAGCCGGAGCATCAGGAGGTTGTTGGAACGCCGCTGGCTGGTGGTGGTTTTGGCTCTGGCCCTCACGGGCCTCGGGGCTGCCATCACCGGCCTGCTGTTCACCAGCGGCATCAACCTGCTGCGGGATTGGCGGCTCGACCTGCTCGATGAATTTCCAGCCTGGGTGGTGCTCCCCGCCCTCGGCGCCATCGGCGGCATGGTCTCGGCCTGGTTGATCACCAACCTGTCTCCGGCCGCTGGCGGAGCCGGGATCACCCACATCATGGGCTTCCTGCGCCACCGGTCGGTTCCGATGGGGCTTCGGGTGGGCCTGGTGAAACTGGTGGCCGGCATCATTGCCATCGGCTCGGGTTTCCCCCTGGGCCCGGAAGGCCCCGCCGTTCAGATGGGCGGCTCCGTGGCCTGGCAGATGTCCCGCTGGCTGCGGGCACCGGTGGCCTTTCGCCGGGTGATTGTGGCCGCCGGTGGTGGTGCCGGTATTGCCGCCGTGTTCAGTGCTCCCATCGGTGGATTCATCTACGCGATCGAGGAGCTGCTCCACTCCGCCAGGCCCGTGGTGCTGCTGCTGGTGATCATCACCACCTTCTCGGCCGACACCCTGGCGGATGTGCTCGGCTTTCTCGGCCTCAACCCCGGGGGCGGCGGGCTCAACAGCACCATCGGGTTTCAACTGGAACGGGAGTACACCCCCCTGGTGCGCTTCCTGCCGGTGGATCTGCTGTATCTGGTGGCTCTCGGTGTGGTGATCGGCGTGCTGGCGGAGCTTTACACCCGCTACGTGCTCACCATGCAGCGGCAGGGCAACCGTTGGTTCGGAGACCGACTGATCCTGCGCATGACCGTGAGCGGGCTGGTGCTGGGCTGCGTTTATGCAGCCCTGCCGGATGCTTTCCATAACCCCAGCGAACTGAAGCACCTGATTGGAGCCGGAAAAGCCGATATCAGCCTGGCCCTCGCCAGCTTTGTGGTGCTCTTCTTCAGCACCGGTCTGGCGGCGGGCTCAGGAGCGCCAGGGGGACTGTTCATGCCGATGCTGACGCTGGGAGGGGCCATTGGCTTAGCCGGTGGATTTGGCGTTGAGGCCCTCACCGGCCATGTGCCCACCACCTATGTGTTCGCGGGCATGGGCGCCTTCGTGGCCGGCTGTTCCCGCACGCCGATCTCGGCGATGTTCCTGGCCTTTGCCCTCACCAAGGATCTGCTGATCCTCAAACCGATCCTGGTGGCCTGTCTCACCAGCTTCGTAGTGGCGCGACTGTTCCATCCGGATTCCATCTACGAACGTCAGATGGGCATGGAACTCGACGCTGAAGATCGGATGGCCATGAAACTCAACCGCTACAGACGTCCGTTCACGCCGCCCACCCCGCCATCAGGCCCAACAGGAGGCCCCAGCTGAACCAGGAAACGCTGCTGTTCGATCCGGCCAGGCCGGACCCCGATGCCCTGAAGGCCGTGCTGGCCTTTCCCAGCACCTATTCCGTAGGGATCACCAGCCTTGGCTATCAGATCGTCTGGGCGACCCTGGCGCAGCGATCGGATGTGGACGTGCGCCGGCTGTTCACGGATCAGGGTGATGCGATGCCACGCCAGATCGATCTGTTCGGGCTCTCCCTCAGCTGGGAGCTGGATGGACCGGTGCTGCCGGAACTGCTGCAGAACCAGCGAATTCCGGTCTGGGCCCTGGAGCGGGGAGATGAGGACCCGATCGTGTTCGGCGGCGGACCGGTGCTCACGGCCAACCCCGAGCCGCTGGCTCCGTTTTTTGATGCCGTGCTGCTCGGGGACGGTGAACTGCTGCTGCCCGCCTTCATCGATGCGCTGCAGAACTGCCGACAGGCACCGCGAGCGGAGCGGCTGCGACAGCTGGCTCAGGTGCCGGGGGTGTACGTACCATCGCTCTATGCCCCGCAGTACGACCCTGACGGAGAGCTGATGGGCGTGGAACCGATCGATCCAGCGGTTCCAGCCCAGGTGGAAAAACAGACCTGGCGCGGCAACACCCTGAGTCACTCAACGGTGGTCACCCCCGAGGCCGCCTGGCCAGATATCCACATGGTGGAGGTGGTGCGCAGTTGTCCTGAACTGTGCAGGTTCTGTCTGGCCAGCTACCTGACGCTGCCCTTCCGGACACCGTCGTTGGATGACGGCCTGATCCCGGCCGTGGAGAAAGGTCTTCAAGCCACCAAACGGCTTGGGCTACTGGGGGCCTCCGTCACCCAGCATCCCCAGTTCGCCGATCTCCTGCACTGGCTGGATCAAGACCGTTTCGATGGCACCCGCGTCAGCGTCAGCTCGGTGAGGGCAGCCACCGTGACCCCTGAGTTGGGTCGGATCCTGGCCAAACGGGGCAGCCGCTCCCTCACCATCGCCATCGAAAGCGGCAGTGAGCGGATGCGCGAGGTGGTGAACAAGAAACTCACCACGGAGGCCATCCATGAAGCGGCTCGCCATGCCAAACAGGGCGGCCTCACGGGTCTCAAGCTCTACGGGATGGTGGGCCTGCCGACGGAATCGGATGACGACGTCGAAGCAACGGCGGATCTGCTGCTGGCGCTCAAGAAAGGAACCCCTGGACTGCGCTTCACCCTTGGGGTGAGCACCTTTGTGCCCAAAGCCCAGACCCCCTTTCAGTGGCAGGGCGTCCGACCGGAAGCCGAGAAGCGCCTTAAACGTCTGGCCAAACGGTTGAAACCGAAGGGGATCGAATTCCGCCCGGAGAGCTATGGCTGGAGCGTGATTCAGGCCCTGCTATCCCGCAGCGACCGTCGCCTGGCACCGGTGATCGCAGCCGTTGGCGAGGGCCGCGAAAGCATGGGCGGCTGGAAGAAGACCTACCGGGCTGCCCTCAATGGGGAACTACAGCCGATGCCAGGCCCAGCCCTGCCGCCACCGCCGCCCTGGAGCACGGTGATCCAGGAACCATGGGAGGCCTCAACAACCCTCCCCTGGACCCACCTCAGGGGGCCCCTGGCTCCGGCGAAGCTGCGGGAGCATCACGATCAGGCCTTGGCGATGGAGTCTGTTCCCGCTCCTGGTTGAAGGCAGCCAAACCGGCCAACAGGGTCCAGCCCAGGATGTTGAGCCGACTGTCGAACAACGGAAGGTCGGTGGCATGCATCGCCACCAGCACCAGCGTGGCGGTCCACCAGGCCCGTTCCATAGGTGCTTTCTGCAGGATTCCACGCCGCAGAGCCACCACCAGCAACAGCAACACCGTTCCTACAACCAACAGCATCACCGGAAGGCCATGGCTGATCGCCAACTCCAGGGGGAGATTGTGGGAATGGCCATGCCAACGCTTAGCCGCATAGATCGGGTACAGCACACTGAAAGCAGCAGCCCCCCAGCCCAGCCAAGGACGGGCGGCAACCAACTCCAAGGCATACCCCCACTGCCCCAGACGGGTGTGTTTCCAGGCAGTGGGCCCTCCCCGTTCCAGGAGTCGATCAAGAATCGGTTCGGGTATTAAGGCCATCGCCAATTGGCGCCATCCGGACGGGACACCGGGCAGCACCACCAACACCAACGGCGAGGCCAGGAGCAGCAGCAGGGGGAACAACCAGACCCACTGCATCGGCCCCATCACAAAGGGAACCGACAAGGCCAGCGCGCCCATGGCATTGCGCGACTGGGTGAGCACAACCGCAACAACTGTTGAAAGCGTGAGCACCAGAGCAGCACCGCGCCGCCACCAACCATCGGGCCGCAGCACAGCCGCCAGCATCAACGGCCAGACCACCCCGAGCCAGGCACCGGCGATGTTGGCGTAATCAAACAGGGCCGAGAGTCGCCCCTGCGGCTCACCACCGGGCGCGACGAACCAGATGATGGCGCCACCTCCAAGTTGCCAGGGTCCCTGCCAACCCAGAAACATTTGCCCAAGGCCGGTGAACAGCACCGGCAAGGTGCCGGCCACCAGCACCCAAGCGGCCTGACGGCGCTGCTGTTCGCTGGCCAGATGGGGCTGAAAAGCCCAGAAGGCCCAAAACAACGGCAACCAATTGCCCAGCCCAGCCCAGGCCAGCGCCCCTGTTTCCGCCCCCAGCGCCCCCACCAGCATCAACAGAGCAGCAACCATAAACGGCTGGGTCCAGCGGGCCTGCCAAACAGGCCGATCCCTGCCCCGACTGCCGCTGACACAAGCCACAAAGAGACAGATGCCCGAGAGCAGAGCACTGGAGGGGAGCAGAAACAGGCCAAGCCGGAAAGCCTGACCGCCACGATCAGAGGTCATGCAAAAACAGCCGTACGCCCGCGATAGACCATCACCTGACGGCGCAGATGCAAGCGAAGGGCCCGCGCCAAGGCAAGGCGTTCCGTGTCACGGCCCTTGCGGATCAGATCCTCCACTTCGTCCCGATGGCTGACAGAAACGGTGGTTTGCTCAATGATCGGGCCGTCATCCAGATCTTCGGTGACGTAGTGGGCTGTAGCGCCGATGAGCTTGACCCCACGGTCCCAGGCACGGTGGTACGGCTGAGCACCCTTGAACGCTGGCAGAAACGAATGGTGGATGTTGATCACCTGGGGGAAACGCTCAAGGAAATCACTGCTCAGCACCTGCATGTATTTGGCCAGCACCGCAAGTTCAACCTTGTTCTTTTCAAGCAGCTCCAGGATCCGCTGCTCCGCTTCCGCTTTGGTGTCCCGACTGACGGGAACACAAACAAACGGAATCTCAAAGGATGCACACAGGGGTTCCAGATCCGGATGGTTGGCGATGACCAGGGGAACCTGCATCGGCAGCTCCCCGCTTTGAACCCGCCAGAGCAAGTCCTGCAGGCAGTGGCTCTGCTTGCTGGCAAAAATCGCCACACGGGGATGCTCGTCTGAGAAGTGGAGCTGCGCTTCGCCACCAAGCCGCTGTCCCAGAGCCTGAGCCGCTTCAGGAAGCACATCGCGGGGAATGCCGAATCCCTGGAGCTGCCACTCAATCCGGCTGAGAAACACCCCAGCTCCCGCATCCGTGTGGTGATCGGCATGGCGAATGCTGCCGCCGTTGGCCGCCACCCAACCCGCCAATTCGCTGACCAGACCCGGCCGATCGGGGCAGATCATCTGAAGGATGACCGTGGCGTCACTCACAACAACGCTTTGAAAAACAAAATTCTCCCGCGCAGGAGGGGCTGGTTAAAGTCGCAGGGAAATTTTCGATCACCATGCTGAAGGCTCTGAGCCGCCTTGCCGCGTTCTGCCTCTGCGTCGCTTTGAGCCTGGGTCTGATGGCCCCGGCTGCTGCCAATGCTGCCGGCATCAGTCCTGACGACCTGGGCGTGATCCGCCGCCAGGCCGCAGCCTTTGAAGACGCAAAGTCCCGTCTGCCTGATCTGGCACGGCTGGTGAGTGAAAAGGATTGGGTGTTCACCCGCAACCTTCTGCATGGCCCCATGCAGGAAGTGAGCCGGGAAATGCTTTACATCAATCAGCGCCTCGACAAGAGCGAGCGCAAGGAAGCCACCAAGGTGGCCCGCTCCTTGAAAGAAGCTCTGGCTGATCTGGATGAAGCGGCACGCCTGCAGGACTTCAGCCGCTTGCAGAAGTCCTACAGCGCTGTGGCTGCCGGATTTGATGCCTACAGCGATCTGATACCCGCTGAGGCCTTCAACTGAGCCGCTCCATTGGAGTGATTGGTGCCGGGGCCATCGGCCTCGGCACCGCTTGGCATCTGGCCCAGCAAGGGCAAGATGTTTCTGTTTACGACCCTCGCCTGAACCAGTCCGTTGATCGCGAGGGATCAGCAAACGATTTGAGTGGAACATCGGCATCCCTCGGGGTGCTGATGGGCCACGTGTTTCGCCGCAGCAGCGGGCGGGGCTGGAGGCTGCGCCGCCGGAGCATGGAGCTCTGGCCGCAATGGATCGAAACGCTGCAGGCTCACCAGCCAGATCTCAAACTCCATCCGGGCCTGCTGCAAATCGCCGAGGACGAACGAGCGGCTGAGCGGATGGAAGCGCTGGCCGCCCAGCGCGTTGACCTGGGCCTGCAAATGGTCACAAGCGCCGACCTGGCAGCGGTCTGGCCGACGGCCAGGCACGGTGGCCTGCACTCGCGCCACGACGGTCGTGTGGATCCCCTGCTACTGCAACGGGCCCTGCGACAGGCGCTGGCAGAGCAAAGCGTGGAGCTGAATGCCACGGCGGTGGTCCATCTGGAGCGCAACGACAACCACTGGCATGTGCATCGCGCCGATGGAGACAGCTCCGTTCACAAGCTTGTGGTGCTCTGCACGGCCCTGAGCTCGGACGTCTTGCTGGAACCGCTGGGCCAGGCCCGACCGATGACACCGGTGTTGGGCCAGGCCCTGTCACTGGAACTGACAACGGGTCCGACAACGTGGAACAACTGGCCCTCGGTGCTGGTGGATCAGGGCTTCAACCTGATTCCAACCGCACCCGGACGATTGCTACTCGGGGCCACCGTGGAACCGGGCGATCGCGCTTCCGAGGATCCTCTGACGCTGATGCGCAACCTGAATGAGCGAGCACCGGAGTGGCTGCGCTCAGCCAAGGTGGTTGGCCATTGGAGTGGCCTGCGAGCCCGGCCCGTGGATCGCCCGGCCCCTCTGCTGGAAGAGCTGGAACCAGGGTTGATCCTTGCTAGTGGGCACTATCGCAACGGCGTTCTGCTCACGCCTGGCACCGCCGAGTGGGTCGCCGCTGAACTCGAGCAGAGATCACTTGAGCAGGCATAAAAAAAGGGCCCCACAGGGCCCTATCGCGTTGCTGGATCAACCGATTACTTGGTCTCGGTGAACTCCGCGTCGATGACGTCGTCACTGGCATCGCCACCACCGGCATTGGCACCGGCACCGGCGTCAGCACCAGGCGCACCAGCACCAGCTGCAGCACCTTCCTGCTGATAAACGGATGCGCCCACGGTATAGAGCTCCTGCTGCAGTTCCTCCAGCAGGGTCTTCATCGCGTCGTAGTCGTCCTTCTCGGTGGCTTCCTTGAGCTTGAGGCGCTTCTCCTCCAGCTTCGCCTTGGCGTCGGCATCAACCTTGTCGCCCAGTTCTCCCATCTGCTTTTCAGCCTGGTAGACGAGGGTTTCGGCCTGGTTCTTGAGGTCGATCTTTTCGCGCTTCTCCTTGTCAGCGCTGGCGTTGGCCTCGGCGTCCTTGACCATCTTGTCGACCTCGGAATCCGAGAGGGTCGACGCACCGGTGATCGAGATGGACTGCTCCTTGCCGCTGCCCTTGTCCTTGGCGGTGACGCTGAGGATGCCGTTGGCGTCGATGTCGAAGGTCACTTCGATCTGAGGCACGCCCCGGGGAGCTGGGGGAATGCCATCGAGACGGAAGGTTCCAAGCGACTTGTTGTCGGACGCCATCTCGCGCTCACCTTGGAGCACGTGGATTTCCACATTGGTCTGACCATCCACAGCCGTGGAGTAGGTCTCGGTCTTCTTGGTGGGAACCGTGGTGTTGCGGGTGATCATCTTGGTCATCACACCGCCGAGGGTTTCCACACCCAGGGAGAGGGGCGTGACGTCAAGCAGAAGGATGTCCTTCACCTCGCCAGCCAGCACACCGCCCTGAATGGCAGCACCGACAGCCACCACCTCGTCGGGGTTCACCGTCTGGTTGGGGTCTTTTCCGGTGATGCGCTTGACCAGTTCGAGCACGGCCGGGATGCGGGTGGAACCACCCACCATCACGATCTCGTCCAGCTCGCCGGAGGAGAGCTTGGCGTCCTTGAGCGCCTGCTCCACAGGCATGGCGCAGCGGTCGATCAGCTTGGAGGCCAGTTCCTCAAACTTGGCGCGGGTGAGGGTGAGGTCCAGGTGCTTGGGACCCTCGGGCGTGGCCGTGATGAACGGCAGGTTGATCTCGCTCTGGGTGGCGTTGGACAGCTCAACCTTGGCTTTTTCAGCGGCTTCGGTGAGGCGTTGCAGGGCCTGCTTGTCCTGACGCAGATCGATGCCTTCGTTGGATTTGAAGGTCTCGGCCAGGTGATCAACGATCACCTTGTCGAAGTCGTCACCCCCGAGGTGCGTGTCACCAGCGGTGGACAACACTTCGAACACGCCGTCGCCTACTTCCAGAACGGACACATCGAAGGTGCCGCCGCCCAGGTCGAAGACCAGGATGCGCTCGTTGCTCTTCTTGTCGAGGCCGTAGGCCAGAGCCGCAGCGGTGGGCTCGTTGATGATGCGCAGCACCTCAAGGCCAGCGATCTTGCCGGCGTCCTTGGTGGCCTGGCGCTGGGAGTCGTTGAAGTAGGCGGGAACGGTGATCACCGCTTGGCTGACGGTTTCACCGAGGTACTTACCGGCGTCCTCGGCCAGCTTGCGCAGCACCTGGGCGGAAACCTCTTCAGGCGCGAATTGCTTGTCGAGAACCGGGCACTTCACCTTCACGTTGGAGCCGGCCTTTTCGACGCCGTAGCTCACCTCTTTCGATTCCTCGTTCACCTCATCAACCCGACGGCCGATGAAACGCTTGACGGAATAGAAGGTGTTATCCGGGTTCATCACCGCCTGACGTTTGGCGATCTGACCCACCAGCTGATCCTGGTTCTTGGTGTAAGCAACCACGGAGGGCGTGGTGCGGAAGCCCTCGGCGTTCGCGATCACGGTGGGCTTACCGCCCTCCATCACGGAAACACAGCTGTTCGTGGTGCCAAGGTCAATGCCGACAACCTTGCCCATCGGTGCCCACCTCCAGAAATGGTGATTTGATTGGACTCATCCTCCACAGCAGACCCGGTGACAGGCGAGGTGTGGTTCCCGAACAGGCAGGCTGGTGGAGCGATCCGGCCCTGGCAATGATCAACGGCGACACCAGCCTTGTGGGCCTGCTTGGCAATCCAGTGCGCCACTCGGTTTCGCCGGTGATGCAGAACGCCGCCATCGAAAGCATGGGGCTCAACTGGCGCTACCTGGCCCTGCCCTGCGAAAACGAAAACCTTGATCAGGTGTTGAACGGTCTCAGGGCCGTTGGCTGCCAGGGCCTCAACGTCACCATCCCCCACAAACAAGCCATCGCCGAGCTCTGCGAGGAGCTGAGCCCACTGGCGAAACGGCTCGGAGCCGTCAACACCCTGATTCCGGGAGCGGGCGGTGGCTGGTTCGGCACCAACACCGATGTGGAGGGCTTTCTGGCACCCCTCGGTACCAACGGCACCTGGGCAGGACGCCATGCCGTGGTGATCGGCTGCGGCGGATCAGCTCGAGCCGTGGTCGCCGGTCTGCAGACCCTGAACCTCAGCAGCATCACCGTTGTTGGACGGCGCAGCGGGGCACTGCAAGCCTTCATCACTGATCTGCAGCAGAGCCACGCCCCCCTGACGGCCTGTCTCGACACCGCTGTTCAGCTCAACGAGAGCGTGGCTCAAGCGGCTCTCGTGGTGAATACCACCCCGGTGGGAATGGCCCAGCACGGCGACCCGGAGGCCATGCCATTGGGGGCCGAACTCTGGACAGAGCTCAACACCGAAGCGGTGTTGTACGACCTGATCTACACACCCAGGCCCACCAGCTGGCTTGCAGCTGGGCAACAACGGGGCCACCGCTGCATCGATGGCCTCGAGATGCTGGTGCAGCAGGGCGCTGCCTCGCTGCGGCTCTGGAGTGGACGCGACGACGTTCCTGTCGAGGCGATGCGAAGCGCCGCCGCGACTGCTCTTGCGACCTAAGGTCCCAACAATCCCTAGCTCCACCGTGCAGATTCCCCTCTGGCAGCGGCTGCTCGCACCGCTGGTGTACCTGCTCCCCTGGAGTGACGCCATTCCCTTTGGCCTCGGGGCTGACGGTGTGTTCAACCAGATCCCGTTGCTGAGACTGCTGATCGTTCCCGCGGTACCGCTGATCCAATTGGATCGGGGGGTTCCCTTCGGTGGCCTGCTGCTGTTCTTCGTGCTGTTTCTGGCGGTGGTGCGGAATCCGGCCGTTCCCTACTTCATCCGCTTCAACACCCTGCAGGCCCTGCTCACCGACATCGTGATCGTTGTGCTGAGCTTTGCGTTTGGCATCCTTCTCCAACCCATTGCCGGAGGCAGCCTGCTGGTGAGCACCCTGTCCAGCACGATCGTGGTGGCGGTGCTGGCCATTCTTGTGTTCGCCCTGGTGGAGTGCTGGCGCGGGCGCGAACCGGATCTTCCCGGCATCAGCCAGGCCGTACGGATGCAGCTCTACTGAAGTGCTGGGGCAGGCCAGGGGATAAGGTGTTGGATCCGTCGCTCACTCCGGTGAGCCTGATACCCCTTCGGTGCTGCCCATGACGCACGATCCGTATTACGAAACCATGTACATCCTTCGTCCGGACATTCCGGAGGAGGAAGTTGAAAGCCATCTCACCAAGTACCGCGACATGCTCGTGGAAGCTGGTGCCGATGTGCTGGACAACCAGATGCGTGGCAAGCGCCGTCTGGCCTATCCGATTGCAAAGCACAAGGAAGGCATTTACGTGCAACTGAGCCACAAAGGCGATGGCCAGCACGTTGCTGTTCTCGAGAAGGCAATGCGCCTCAGTGAGGATGTGATCCGCTATCTGACCGTGAAGCAGGAAGGTCCCCTTCCCGCACCTCGGGTGATGCCGGGCAGCGAAGCTGCTCAACAGCAACAGGCCGAAGCCGCTGCATCAGCTGACTGATCAGCATTGTTGGATTCGTGGGTGGGCGATACCGTCCGCCCATGGATTCGAAACGCGACCAACCTCAGCCAACCGAACCTGTTTCGAACGAGCGTCATGGCGACGCTGAAGTGATTCGGTTGCTGAAACAGAGAATTTCCGAGCTCGAGGGCGAGATCGAGTCCTACAACGAGCTTCTGGCCGAACTGCCGGACGTCTTTGAACGCCGTTTCCAACAGCGGCTTGAGCCGTTGATGGAGCGTTATCAACTGCTGGCTGAACAGGTTGATCAAGACCAGATCGAACGGCCTCAACCAGCCCTGCCTGGAAGCTCAGACCCGGACAACGTTGTGCGTTTTCCGGGCCTGAGGCTTCTCAACTTCCTGCAGAAGCGGCAGCGCTCAGCTTGAACGGCGCTGGGAAGCTGACCAGAGGCGGGTCGGCAGACCCCAGACGTAGATAAAGCCCTCTGCAGCGCGGTGATCGAACTGGTCCTCACTGCCGTAGGACGCCATTTCGGGGACGTAAAGGCTGCTATCAGCTGAGCCGCGGCCGGTGACCGTGGCCGTTCCTTTGTGCAGCCGGAGACGAACGACACCATTGACGGTGGTCTGGGTGCGGTCCATGAAGCCGTCCAGAGCATCTTTGAGAGGGCCAAACCAAAGGCCCTGATAAACGAGGTCGGCCCACTGCATTTCCAACTGCCGCTTGCTGCGCAGCACATCAGCAGCGAGGGTCAGGCTTTCCAGTTCCTGGTGGGCCTGGATCAACAGCAAAAGGCCGGGCGTTTCGTAGATCTCCCGGGATTTGATCCCCACCACGCGGTTCTCGATCATGTCGAGACGGCCAATGCCATGGGTGCCCGCCAGGCGGTTGGCTTCACGGATCAAGGCCACGGGGTCCAGCTGCTGACCGTTGATCGCCACAGGATTGCCTGCTTCAAAAGCAATCTCGATCTCTTCGGAGGCATCCGGAGCCGCCTCCACCGATCGCGTCATCGCAAACACCTCCTCGGGAGGAGCCACCATCGGGTCTTCAAGGGGTCCGGCCTCAATGCTGCGGCCCAGCAGATTGAGATCGATCGAGTAAGGCGACTTCTTGCTGACCGGTGCGGGCAGACCAAAGCGTTCGCCGTAGGCGATGGTCTCCTCACGGCTCATGCCCCACTCACGGGCTGGGGTGAGCACCTTTAGGTCCGGTGCCAGCGCAGCGATGGCCACATCGAAACGCACCTGATCATTGCCCTTGCCTGTGCATCCATGGGCGACAGCATCGGCACCCACTTCCCGGGCCACTTCAACCAGGCGCTTCGCGATCAGAGGCCTCGCCAGGGCCGTAGAGAGGGGGTAACGGCCTTCGTAGAGAGCGTTGGCACGAATCGCCGGAAAGGCGAAATCCTTGATGAAGGGCTCGATCAGATCTCCCACCAGCGACTGACTGGCACCGGCATCCAGCGCTTTCTGACGAATCGGCTCCAGCTCATCGCCCTGGCCGAGATCAGCGGCAAAGGTGATCACATCCTCAACACCCCATTCCTGCTTGAGGTATGGGATGCAGACACTGGTATCAACTCCCCCGGAATAGGCGAGTACCACCTTCTTGGCGCGGCCCATCAATGGGTCTCCTGATCACAATCGTCTGATTCTCTCGTCTCGCCGGCCGCCACCTGTGGAGAAGCCGCAAGCAACCATGCAGCCAACGCCGCAGCCGGGACAAAGACCAGCAGCAACGCCAGGGTCCAGGAGGTCTGCAACGGTTCAGGCCGCTGCAAACCCCACCAATGCAGACCAGAGCTGATGATCAGGGCCAGACCCCAGAAAAGAACGAGCAGCGCAGATTTGTTCAGTGGGGGATTAAACAGCACATGGTCTATCTTGGTTGATTGGCCCGCGTCACTCCCTGCATGAGCGCTCTGGTTGATTTAAACGCCCTGGACAGCGTCAACCCGTCCCTCACCCGCTACGGGCGCCGCGACCCTGCACCCGTGCTGCCACTGCGTGAGGAGCCTGACCTTCTGTCTTGGCTGGAAACCAGCGGCCGTCTCGTTGCCGACGAAGAATCCGGTTCACCTGAAGTGAGCACCGTCGAAGAGGAGGAACTCTCCGCGCTCATGGGTGAGAAAGAGGATTACAACAAGGATGACGAGCAAAACGAGGAGCAGTGGGAGGACTGACGTCCCCCAAGCACTGACTGGTCGCCACTGAGCGACTCACCTAGGGTCCCAGCGATCAGTCCAGTGCAACTTTGCAATCCACGGATTCGAACCGCCGCCCTTGGTGGGAGAACGGCTCATCGAGTGCCAGCTTGCTGATGCTGGTGGTCTTGATGACCAGCTTTGCAGCCGACAAGTGGATCACCAATGCGCAACTGAGCCTGCCGCTCTTGATTTCAGCGGTCTGCGCAACAGCGACTGCAGCCTTGGGAATTCCCCTTCTGCGGCGCTTGAAGATGGGGCAGTTCATCCGTGAGGAAGGCCCCAAAGCCCATCAGAGCAAGGCGGGAACGCCAACGATGGGGGGCCTTCTAGTGGTTCCCGTCGGGGTCATTCTCGGGAGCCTGATCACACGGGACGCCGTGGCGTCACAACAACTGCTCAGCCTGGCAGCCCTGACCCTGACGTTCATGCTGATCGGCGGCATCGATGACTGGAGCAGCCTCACCAAACACACCAATGCTGGCCTGACGGCGCGAGGGAAATTGCTGCTGCAAGCCATGGCAGCCGCAGCCTTTCTTGCCATCGCTGCCTGGCAGGGCTGGATCAGCAGCAGCATTGCCCTGCCCTTTGGCCTTGAACTGCCCTTAGGGCTTCTGATCTGGCCGCTGGGGCTGTTTGTCGTTCTGGCGGAGAGCAACGCCACCAACCTCACCGATGGCCTGGATGGCTTGGCCAGCGGCTGCGGAGCACTGGTGTTTACCGGTCTGGCACTTCAACTGATGCTCCGAGGAGACAACGGAGATCCCGCCTTGGCTGGCTTCTGCATGACCATGGCTGGGGCATGGCTTGGGTTTCTGGTGCACAACCGAAACCCGGCTCGGGCCTTTATGGGCGACACGGGATCCCTGGCGATGGGAGCCGCCCTCAGCGGTGTGGCTCTGTTGTCCAACAGCCTCTGGCCCCTGCTGGTGATGGGAGGCGTCTTCGTCGCCGAATCCCTCTCCGTGATCATCCAGGTTTGGGTGTTCAAGGCCACGAAAGGCCCAGATGGTCAGGGGCGACGCGTGTTCCGCATGGCGCCGCTGCATCACCATTTTGAGCTTGGAGGCACCGATGAACGAAGCGTGGTGCCCGCGTTCTGGCTGGTCACAGCAGGGCTTGTGCTTCTCGGACTGGTGCTGCGTCCCTGAGAGTCGATCTTTTGATCCAATCCTGAGAAGCATCTTTTTGACGAGAGCTGAAGGTTGCAGTGATTCAGATCGACAATGAAATCGCACTTGTCTTCGTACCGCGCAAAGTCAATTCTTCTGAGAAAGATTGACCCTGACGCAGAAAAACGACCGACATTTTCAAGATCTTGGAGTGACCACAACACAGCGTTCTGAATGAAGGGAGGCCTGAACGACATAGCCGGTACTCAGGGGATTGTTGATATCCAGAACGAACGCTTCGCGCCGCTCACATCCCTTAAAGTCATGTTTTGAGACGGCAAGGCGTGATGACCTACTTCACCTGGCGTGAATCCGGTCTCACCGCTGACTGCTCAAGTCTCGAAGCGATGGCTGCCCGCTTTGAGGAGTCGGCCAGTTTGATGCGACGCATGTCGAGCGAAGGGTTCCAGCTGGAGCGCCATGGAACGGAGCAGCGCATCACGCATCCCGATCCCACCGTGTTTGAAGCCTGGGGTTTCGTCAGCGAAGAATCACCGGTTCGCCAACTCACGCTGATCCCCGATCTTCAGAACTGATGGACAACCTGCTTGCCAAAACCGCTGAGCTGCTCGCCAACGCCGCTGCGGATCCTGACCGGGTTCTGAAATGGGTTCTGATCTATTTCGGTGTGTCGTCGCTTGGATTCATGGGCGTGTGGCTGATCGGCGAAGTGCGCCGTCAGAGCAACACCGATTCGAACTGAGCCCTCAGCGACTCGCTTCCACCGAGCGCTGACGCCATTGAGGCGATTGCTCCATCGATTTCAGCTGCTCTGCGCTGGGGCTCTCAAGCAGATCAAGGAGATGCAGTGGTTCAGCTTCGAAGTGGAGATGAGGACCGGTCGACCACCGGCCCGTGTTGCCGCAAAGACCAATGATCTGGCCGCGGTCATAGGAGCCTGCTGGGGCACCAGCGTGGAGGTGGCTGTAACGCGTCTTGACGCCTGCCCCAGCCAGATGAAATGTCCATCCGTGGGTGGCTGTCCAACGGCTCCGCCCGACCCCGTCATGGGCGGCACGCACAGGACGACCTACACGACAGGAGATGTCCAAGGCTGGATGATCCTGTTCGACGCCTTGGGTTACCACACCAGACATCGGCACAAGCAAGGCGGCAAACAGACCCAGCAACCAATCAAAACGAGAATTGGAAGAGAATCTTAAGACACAGTCCCTTCCACAAGAGAAAAGACAGGATTCCTGTTTTTCGTTAACGCTCTCTTAAAAAGAAAAAAACCCTGTGGTTCCGGGCCACTGTGCCGACGGTCTGGCGACGGTTCGAAGGCAAATCAACTGCAGCTCATGCGCAGAGCACTTCTGTTCACAGGTGCCGGCCTGATGGTCGCCGCTGCTGGACTCCCCAGCTTCGCCGCCCCCAAACAAACCGCCCGCACCGTCACCAACGGTTTCGTTCGCTCCAACGTGCTGTTGCCCCTCGGTGGCAAAAAGGCCGTCTCCAATCCCGTGCCTGAGGATCTGAGCGACCTGTCCGGTTGGACCCGCGAAGAACTCGAGGTGGGTCTGGAGAAGCAATACGACGTTGACGTTGCTGACGTCACTCGCTTCCTTTACTCCACCGAAGGCGAGGCTTTCCTCAAGGAAAGCATCAACGGCAACTATCACCCGTACTACAGCCAGCAGAACGATCTGCAGGCCGTTCGCAGCGCCATCATTCTTGATGCTGAAGATGGCAAGCTCTCCAGCTACGGAATGATGGCCAAGCTGCCGACCGATCAGCGCCTGCAAGGTGCCATGAAGGTCTGCAATGCCGAAGCACAAGGTGATTTCCACAAGGACACCTCCCTGCTCAGCTGGTACATGAACACCCCGGCCTGCATCCAGGCCTACACCGCCAAGGCCGAAGAGCCCGCTCCTGCTGCTCCCGTTCAGGGACTCTGGTGATCTAACAGCCGAACGACAAAACACGTCCACCAAGCCCTGGGTCCACCCAGGGCTTTTTTCATGCCTCGTTTTTTGTGCCTCGGTCTGTCACGGCACAACCATCAAGGCAGGACCACCACCGGAGTCCCCACGTCCACAAGGTCAAACACCCTGCGGATGTGTTCGTCGTAGAGGCGAACGCAGCCATGGGATACGGCCCGTCCAACGGTCCAACGGTGGGGCGTGCCGTGCAAGCCGACGTGGGAGCAGCCCTGGACCTGCACCACCTTCTCGCCATCCCAACCACCGGGATTGGAGCAGTCCTGATAGAAGGCGATCCAACGCGATCCCAAGGGATTTCGGCCTCCGGGGGGAACCAGAGCACCAGTGCCGGGATGCCGCCAGACGGGATCCACCGCTTTGAACAGAACCCGATGCTCGCCGAGAGGCGTTTCCCAGCCTTGGGTGCCGACAGCAACAGGCACCCGCAAACGAAGCTGCCCCTGCTCCAGCAGAATCAGTTGACGGCTGGAACGATGCAGCACCAGCTGCTTGGTGGAACGGGAACGAACAGCAGCGGGCAGCAAGGCCAGTGCCTCCGCATCACTGAGCCAGGGGGCAACCGGTGGAATCGGATCCGCAGGCCTGGCCTGAACAGGCTCGAGCTGGAGACAAGCTCCAGCAAGAACCGCCAACAACGTCGCCCGAAGCACTGGACTCAATCAAGAACACATCCTTGACCTAGCGGGACATTGAGCGCTGCACCTCAGGCTGCGGAAAGTCTCAGGACTTGCGTTGATTGATGATGCAGGCAGGCCATTCATAGATCACCATGCCATCGTTTCCACGCACCGTGATGCTGCTGGGCAGCGGGGAGCTGGGCAAGGAAGTGGCCATTGCTGCCCAACGGCTTGGCTGCCGGGTGATCGCCTGCGATCGCTATGCCGCTGCCCCGGCCATGCATGTGGCGGACGTGGCCGAAGTGCTGCCGATGACCGATGCCGATGCCTTGCTGGAGGTGGTCAGGCGCCACCAACCCGACGTGGTGATCCCGGAGATCGAAGCACTCGCCGTGCATGCCCTGGCGGAACTCGAACAAGAGGGGATCACCGTGATTCCCACGGCCCGCGCGACGGCCGTCACGATGAACCGAGACCGCATCCGCGACCTGGCGGCCGGCGAACTCGGTCTCCGCACCGCCCGATTCGCCTATGCCTCCAATGCTGAAGAACTCACAGCAGTGGCGGAACCACTGGGCTGGCCCGTCGTGGTGAAACCGGTGATGAGTTCCTCCGGCAAAGGCCAGAGCGTGGTGACCTGTGCAGACGATCTGCCCAAGGCCTGGGAGGCTGCCATGGCCGGTGCGCGGGGCACCTCAACCCAGGTGATCGTGGAGGAATTTCTTCATTTCGATCTGGAGATCACCCTGCTCACCATCCGTCAGCGCAATGGCGAAACACTGTTCTGTGCACCGATCGGCCACGAACAGGAAGGAGGGGACTATCAATGCAGCTGGCAGCCAGCTCAACTCAGCGACCAACAACTGCGTCAGGCCCAGGCCATGGCCAAAACCGTCACCGACAACCTGGGCGGTGCCGGTCTCTTCGGGGTGGAATTTTTCCTCTGTGGCGATGAGGTGATTTTTTCTGAACTGTCGCCCCGGCCGCACGACACTGGCCTGGTGACCCTGATCAGCCAGAACCTGAGCGAGTTCGAACTGCACCTGCGCGCTGTTCTCGGTCTGCCGATCCCCACCATCACGGCAGCTGATGCGGCGGCCAGCCGAGTGATCCTGGCCCAAACGAACATGGACTCCGTAGCTTTTGAAGGAGTCGAACAAGCGCTCACGGAAGCTGACACCCAAGTGCTGCTGTTCGGCAAGCCCACAGCCCGCCCCGGTCGGCGCATGGGTGTGGCCCTAGCAAGGGGAGGAGATCGGAAGGAAGCACAAGCAAAGGCCGACAGGGCAGCCGCCTGTGTGACCGTGATTCCAGGATCAACGGCTGCCTGAAAACCGGTAGTGGGTTAAGCCATCCAGCACGGCTCCAACACTGGGGCGTTTCGAGACGTACACCCGCTGCTGGATCCGTTGGCCCAACAGGTAGGGATCGTGATCCGCAGGAACCACGGTGGCGGGCAAACCATCCAACAACTCTCCGTCCCCTTGCTGACTGGCCACCACCAGAACCTGATCCAGGGGGAGCCCCCAGGACTGGACCAGGAAACGGATGGCCTCGCTGCGGGATGCACGCTGCGGCAGAACATCCAGGAACCAGTGGCAACGGAGCTGGGGTTCCGCCTGCAGGCCATGGCGGCGCAAGCGCTGACGAGCCAACCCGATCAAACCGCAGTTGGAGGCCCGCAACAGGTAGCTGACCTTGTAACGACTCTGATGATCAGCATCCTGAAGCTGGATGTGTTCCTGCAGTTGACCCATGGCTGCAAGAACAGCATCACGATCCCAGGCCTGGCTGATCCGCTTGGCCCAGACGGGATCCTCGGCGCGATCTGCCGCGTGGTGAATCTCGGTTCCAGCCCTGCAGATCCAGGCCTTGGGATCGGGAAGATGCAACTCCCGGTAGCGCTGACGCGCCTGAGCCAGGGAGCGCCCCGTGAGGATCACCAACCCTGTCGAAGCAGCCAAGGGTTCGGCTTGGAGCCGGTCGCGCAGATGCGCAAGGGAGCGTTCCTCCGGCAGCTCCAAGCTGCTGTCGAGATCCAACGCCAACAGCCTGGAGACGGGGCTGGGCCGCCGCACCACCAACATTCCACGCACAGGTGACACGCGAACTTTCTGCTGCATCAGGGCGAGGTACTGACACACATGGGCATCCCAGCTGAAGTGCCGACTGATGGCCTCAACTCCGTTGTCACTCCAACGGCGCCAACGGGACCGATCACTGCCAGCCAATTCCAGGGCTTCCTGAAGTGCTCCGGGATCGGTGACGTCCGCCAGAAGACCGTTCTCGCAACGGTTTTGAATATCCCGTGGCCCTCCATCGTCGGTGGCCACCATCGGCAAACCGCAGGCCGCGGCCTCAAGCAGGGTGAGTCCGAAGGGTTCGGTCAACGCCGGGTTCACAAACAACCCTCCCCGACATGCAGCCCAGCGGTACAGAGCGGGGATCTGGGCACGACGGTGTTGTTTGGGGTAGGCGACCTGGCCATAGAGGTCAAACCGATCAACTAGATCGAACACCTGCTGAAGCACATCACGCTGCTGCTTCTCAAGCTGACGCGGATCATCCCGACAGCCAAGCACAAGCACCAGGTTGTGACGCTGCCGCAGCACTGGAGACTGGCCATAGGCCTCCACAAGCGCAGGAATGTTCTTGCGCCGCACCGCTCGGGAAATCGCCAGGAGGGGAGGCCGATCCGGCTCCCTCAGGAAAGGCTGCAACAGGCTTTGCAGCGCAGATCCTTCCTTCGATGAGCTGTGGGGATGAAACCGGGTGGCATCGACCCCGGGGGGGACCACCACCGCCTGATCCGCCTGAAAGTGGCCGTAGCGGCAGTACTGCTGATCCGCCTCTTGACGGGTGCTGGTGATCACCAGATCCGCCTGGGCGAGAGCACGCTCTTCGGCGTCAATGCGCCGGCTGATGGCATAGGTCTGCTCAAGTTGAGAGCGATCCAAGCCACCAGCCAGGAGACGACGCTGTTTCTCCCGGCCGAGGGAATGACCCGTAAAAACAAGCGGAATCCCCAACCGCTGACTGACGAGGGCACCCACCAGACCGGCATCGGCGTAATGGGCATGAATCCAATCCACCCTCTGGCCGGGCTGACTCAGATGTTCCACCAGCTGATCAGCCAGCTCCTCGAGATGAGGCCAAAGCAACTCCTTGCGCAGATACCGCTTCGGACCGAAGGGGAAGCGCAGGATGCGGGCCCCTGGAGCAATGGCTTCGACCCGTTGGCTGTAATCGAGATCGACCCGACGGTCCTGAATCAGCCGGGTGACCACATCAACCTGCTCAACCTCCGCCCGCTGCGCCAGGCTGCGCACGAGCTCCAGCACATACAACGTCTGGCCACCGGTATCAGCGTCCCGTCCCAGTTCGAGCTCATGGGAACGAAACAGACCGTGAAGGTGCAGATGCAACAACCGGATCCCCATTCGCTCCACTCACAAACAACAACGGGACGCAGATTCGGTGCCGTTGTTTTTTCTTTAGAGGCGGAAGAAGGGGTAAAAAATGAAAAAAACCTTAGAAGACCTGCAAATCAAACCGAGCAAGAAAGCTGAGTCATGTTGTCGTGCAATGGATCTGAGCCGTAGGGACAACAGTCAAAGGCTCGGCTTGTTGTAACAAGCCAGCAACATCAGAGGCGGGCGCTTACATCAACAAGGCTGCCCCGCTCGTCACCCCAACCACCCCCAGAGAAGCTGACGGCGCCATCCACCTCGAGCTGCTCGTTGATCCAACCAAGGATGACCGGCCCAACCTGTGCAGGGGATGGCTCACCCCGAAAACTGCGAAGACTGAAGTGGTCTGCCCCCTGCACCAACACCAAGCGGTGCCCCAAGCGCGCAGCCTTGCTCTCACGCATCGGAGCGATCGCTTCCGGCCCCGAAGGCACCACCCAGTCGCGGGTACCGCTGATCAGCAGCACCTTGGCCGGACGGCTCTCCAAGCGACTGCCGTCAAACAACAGACGCAAGGGCGGACTGACGGCCACAACAGCCTTGACCCTTGGATCAGCAACAGCGGCTTGGTTCACCCCCGACAGCCAACTGCACTGGAGCACCCAACTGATGTTTCGCTCCGAATCCTTGAGGTCGTTGCAACGGGCTTTGAGTCTGGAATCAACAGGAACCCCACCGGCCAGCTGGAGCGTCGTGGTGGCTCCCCAGGAGTGGCCCACCACCGCAACGGCGTCGGTGTTCAACGTGGCGCCCGGCAGAAGACGCCCTGAACTGACCGCATCCAACAAAGCGGACACATCAAGGGGTCGAAGCCTCAATTCTTCAGGCCCCGGCGGCGGCGCATCACCAGCGAGCATCGCCTTCTGCTGATTGAGGTCGCTGCCGGGGTGATCGGGAAGCAGCACGGTGTAGCCATGGGCAGCCAGCACCTCACCCCACCCTTCGAACGACTCCGGATCGTCCCAGAGCCCATGGGAGATCACCACCAAACGACCATTCCCAGGGGCTGCAGGCTGAAGCATGAGAACCCGCATGGGTTTCGGCCGATGGGGCACGGACACCTGAACAACCTCACGGGACCAGCTGGGCCGCAGAGGCTCCCGCAGAGCGGTCGTCACAGATGCGGCCTCAACGGAACGGGCCAGCGCAACCCCCTCCTCAAGGTTGGTCTTAAGCCGGTTGGCCACCTCAGCGAGGCGGGATAGATCGATCGACGCTTGCTCTCCGGGCAACTCCCTCAAAAAGCCAAGAATGTTGGGTTGCCCCCGGCGTTCAGCACGAATCAGGGCTTCGGTCAGCATCCGCCCGCTGTCGTCCAGCTCAACCCCCTCAAGATCCACCACCTGCGTTGCCGCATGGAGGGCCTGCTCCAGCAGCGGCTGACCGGTCGATCCCGCCAGCAATGCCTTGGTCTCCAGGGGCAGCGGCGTAAGGAACACCTGGCGCAGCAGCGGCAACAATTTGCCACCACTGGCCAGTTCCAGATCCTGCAGATCCGGACTGGCCTGAATCAATTGTTCAGCCGACTCACCGTCAGCGAAGTTGATCGTGATCTCCGTCTCCAGAAACGGCAGACGCAACACGAACCGCTCCAAGGCTGAAGCTGGGCCCCCACCAAGGGCCAGTGACATGCCAAACGCCAGAGCCGCCAGGTGGGTGCGACGTCGGGCCATCAAGCCGCGAGGGAAACGGGAAGTTCTGGTGGATGCTGCTCCAAAACCCGAGCCAGGTAGCGGCCGGTGTGACTGGTGGGGTGCTGGGCGACCTCTTCTGGAGTGCCGGTGACCAGGATCTCGCCACCCTTGTCACCGCCCTCGGGGCCGAGATCGATGATCCAGTCGCTGCAGCGGATCACGTCAAGGTTGTGCTCGATGCAGATGATCGAGTTGCCCTTGTCCACGAGACGCTGCATCACATCCATCAACTTGTGCACGTCGTAGAAGCTGAGGCCGGTGGTGGGCTCATCAATCAGATAGAGGGTCTTGCCAGTGGCCCGCCGTGACAGCTCTGTTGCGAGCTTCACCCGCTGGGCCTCACCCCCCGAGAGGGTTGGCGCCGGCTGGCCGAGCTTCACGTAGCCCAGACCCACATCCACCAAGGTGCGCAAGCGATCTGCCGCCTGAGGAATCGCATCAAACACCTCAGCGGCCTGCTCCACCGTCATCTGGAGCACATCGGCAATCGTGTGGCCCTTGTATTTCACCTGCAGGGTTTCGCGGTTGAAGCGGGCGCCCTTGCAGACATCGCACTGGACGTAGACATCCGGCAGGAAGTTCATTTCAATCACATTCACGCCCTGACCACGGCAGGCCTCACAGCGGCCACCCTTCACGTTGAAGCTGAACTGACCCACCTGGTAACCGCGGGCCTTGGCCTCGACCGTGGCGGCGAACACCTGACGGATCGGATCAAAGGCACCGGTGTAGGTGGCTGGATTGGAGCGAGGCGTGCGTCCAATCGGGCTCTGGTCGATGACAATCACCTTGTCGATCGACTTCAACCCACGCAGCTCCCCGAGACCCTGCGGAAAGGGCACCTTCAGACCCAGGCCGTTCTCCAGGGCGGGATGCAGAAGCTCATTCACCAGGGTGCTCTTGCCGCTGCCGCTCACCCCGGTGACGGACACCAACCGGCCCAAGGGGAACTCAACCGAAACGTTCTTGAGGTTGTTGCGGTTGCAATCAATCAACTTGAGTGAGCGCGAACCGCTCTGGCGGCGTTCAGCCGGCGTGGGAATCGAGCGACGGCCACTCAGGTAAGCGCCGGTGAGGGATTCGCTGCTGGCCACCAGGTCATCGAAACTTCCCTCCGCAACGATGTGGCCCCCATGGACGCCGGCGCCAGGGCCAATGTCCACCACGTGATCGGCAGCACGGATGGTGTCTTCATCGTGTTCCACCACCACCAGAGTGTTTCCGAGATCCCGGAGCCGCACCAGGGTGTTCAGAAGACGGTCGTTGTCCCGCTGATGCAAACCGATGCTCGGCTCATCCAGCACGTACAGCACCCCGGTGAGACCAGCACCGATCTGGGTCGCCAGACGGATGCGCTGGGCTTCACCACCGGAGAGCGTCATCGCCGGTCGATCCAGGCTCAGGTAGTCCAGACCAACATCAAGCAGGAATTTCAGACGCAGGCGGATTTCCCTGAGCACCAGATCACCGATCTGGATCTGACGGGCATTCAGCAAGGGCTCTGAACCCTCATGGGCGCCCACACCCATCAGTTTTTCGATCCGTTCCAGGGTCTGACCAACGCTGACGGCCGTGAGTTCTGGAATCCGGTACGGCCCCACCTTCACCGCCAGGGCTTCAGGGCGGAGCCGTTGTCCGCCACAGGCTTCACAGGGAACAAGCTCGAGATACTTCTCCAACTTCTGGCGCTGGGCTTCACCACTGGCATCGCGGAGCTGCCGCTCGAGGATCGGAAGAATGCCTTCGAAGGGCCGGGTGTACCCCCCTTGCCCCTTGCGATAACGGCTGTCGGCCTGAATCAGGATCGGCTCGCGGCTTCCATTGAGCAGCACATCCCGCTGTTCATCCGTGAGTTCATTCCATGGGGTCTTGATCTCAAAGCCAAAGGCCTCGCCCACTGAATACAGCAGGGAGAAGTAGTAGCTGTTGTCTTTCTCCGCCCAAGGCGCCACAGCGGCATACACCGGCTGCGTTGGGTCCGGAATGACCCGGTCCACGGTGAACTTGCGCAGATGGCCAATGCCATGGCAAGCCTCACAGGCGCCGTAAGGGCTATTGAACGAAAACAGCCGCGGTGACAGCTCCTCCATCACAGCGCCGTGCACGGGGCAGGCGAAGTTCTCGGAATAAAGACGCTCCCGCTCAACGCCATCGGGAAGCTCTTCCCCCTTCTTGGGCACCACCTCCACCAAGGCCAGACCATCCCCGCGTTTGAGGGCCGTGCGCAGCGAATCAGTCAGCCGTTCCTGGATCCCCTCACGGGCCACAAGACGATCGACCACCACTTCGATGTTGTGGCTGTGGTTCTTGTCGAGCTCGATGTTGTCGGCCAGCTCGCGCACCTCACCGTTGATGCGCACCCGGGCAAAACCTTCGGCCGCCAAACCACTGATCAACTTGGTGTGGGTGCCCTTCTTGCCGCGCACCACCGGCGCCAACAGCTGATAACGGGTTCCCTCCGGCAACAGCAGGATCTGATCGACCATTTCGTCGATGCTCTGCGGCTTGATCGAACGGCCACACTTGGGGCAGTGGGGCTCGCCGGCACGGCCGAACAGCAGACGGAGGTAGTCCTGAATCTCCGTGACCGTGCCCACCGTTGAGCGGGGGTTGTGACTGGTGGATTTCTGATCAATCGAAATCGCCGGAGACAGGCCCTCGATGGCATCAACATCGGGCTTGTCCACCTGCCCCAGAAACTGGCGGGCATAGGCCGAAAGACTTTCGACGTAGCGGCGCTGTCCCTCGGCAAAGATCGTGTCGAAGGCAAGTGAACTCTTACCGCTGCCACTCACCCCGGTGAACACCACCAGCTTGTTGCGGGGAATGGTGACGTCGACGTTCTTGAGGTTGTGCTGCCGCGCACCCCTCACTCGAATCACATCGTCCTGAGTCGCCAGCGGGCCAGCTGAGTCAGCGATCTTGGCAGCAGCTCGCGCCATCAGGACCCGTTGGAAAGCTCAAGAGTTTAGGAAGAACTCAAGCCTTCAAGCTGTTCGCTGGTCCAGCAGGCTGGCTGCATAGGCATCAGCCTGATCGCCACCAGCGAGGTCTGCCAGCTCCTGGCGGCGTTCCTGAGTGTCCCGCAGTCGGGACACTCGCGAATGGGTGATGCCGTCTTCCACATGCTTGCTCACTCGGAAATGGTGATCGGCCACTGCCGCCACGAGCGGTTGGTGGGTGACGCAGAACACCTGGCGCTGACGGGCCAGGGTCTGAAGCAGATCGGCCATCGCTCCACTGACTCGTCCACTGACGCCGGCATCAATCTCATCGAACAGCAGCGTGCTGGAGCCATCCACCGCGGCAAGGGTGGTCTTGAGCGCGAGCAGAAAACGGGACATCTCACCGCCGGACGCCACCTCGGTCAGCGGTGCCATCGGTTGGCCGGGATTGGCGGAAAACAGGAATTGAACAGCGTCCGCTCCGTGTTCAGCCGGGTCACAGGGGGTGAGATCCACCTTGAAACGCACGTTGGCCAGACCCATGGGCGGCAAAAGCTTCAGCAACGAAACCTCTAAAGCCTCCGCCGCCTTCAACCGCTCGCGACGCAGGGCCGCATTGGCCTGATCACGCGTCTGACGACGCTCGTTCTCCTCCTGGTGCAGGCGGGTGAGATCCGCCGCGAAGCCTTCCGCTCCCAAACGATGAAACAGCTCATCACGCCGCTGAATCAAACCAGCCAGATCAAGGCCGTAGCGGCGCTGCAGGCGTTTTAAGACCGACAGACGGTCCTGAATCCGCTCCAGGTGGTCTGGATCGCTCTCGAGCGCCAGACCGTATTGATCGAGGGAGCGCAACAAAGCGTCCACACCAGCCTCGAGATTCAGCGCCTGATCCCGCAGGGGCTCAAGCGAACCATCCAGCTGCGCCATGGCCTGCAGCTCCTGGATGCACGCCGCGAAGTGATCCTGCAGCGAAGGCGCCTGATCAACACCGTCGCGGATTCGCCCAAACAGCAAGGCCAGACCCTCCAGCAGCCTTACGCCATGGACGAGGCGGTCTTGATCTTGTTCCAACCGCTGCTGCTCGTCGGGGTCGTCGAGATCAGCAGCTTGCAGCTGCTCCAACTGCTCTTCCTGTTCAGCCCGCTCCTGTTCGGAGCGCTGCTGCTCCTGCTCAAGAACCATCAGGGCATCTGCAGCCTGGCGCCATTCGGTCCAGGCATCAGCCACCCGTGCTTTGACCTCGGCCAATGCAGATCCACCGAGACGGTCAAGCCAGAGCCGTTGCTGCCCCGTCCGTGACAACAACTGGGTCTGTCCCTGAACCGTGAGATCAATCAACAGCGGCCTGAGCTCAAGCAACTGCTGACGGTTCACCGTGCTGCCGTTAAGTCGGCAGCGACTGGAATAACGATCACCCTCCTGCCGTTTCCATTCGCGACTGATCAGGAGCTCCTCTTCGGGATCAAACTCCGCCGCGATCAACCACTGCTCGAGGGCTGGGTTGAGTTGAAACGCAGCCTCGATCCTGGAGCGATCCGAACCCGTCCTCAGCAGACGAACGCCGCTGGAACCCTGCGCTCCACCCAGCACCGCATCGAGGGCATCAAGAAGGATCGATTTACCGGCACCGGTCTCACCGGTGAGCACCGTAAAACCCGAGCTGAACTCCAGTTCAAGACTCTCAATCAGAGCGATGTTCTGCAGCAGCAGACCGGTGAGCACGTCCAATCCTGTGATGATGCCGACCGTAGCGGCAGCTTGGTTCGTTTAGAAGGGGTGTCGGACATCCCGATGAATTGATGGCGCAGGAGCTCGGGGATTTCATCGAAGCCGCGGGGTTGCTCGAGTACGACCCCGCCGCCATCACACGTATTTATGCCGGCCATCCCCAGCGGCTGATCCGCCGGCTCTGGCAAACCCTTGTACCGATCGGCCTGTTGCTGCTGGGCGTCGCCTTCGACTGGATCTTCCAGTTGCTGAAGGATGAAGAACGGGCCCGCGGCCGCGCCCGCGAATGCGCTGAGCTCCTGGTGGATCTCGGCCCCGCCTTCATCAAAGCCGGCCAGGCGCTCTCCACCCGACCAGACATCGTCCCCCCGCTGCTGCTGGAGGAACTGGCGCAGCTGCAGGACCAACTGCCCGGCTTCGACAGCGGCCTCGCCATGGCTTGCATCGAGGAGGACCTGGGGGCACCGGTGGATGAGGTCTTCGAGCAGCTGGACCGGGACCCGATTTCAGCCGCCTCCCTGGGACAGGTGCACAAAGGAACCCTCAAGTGTGGCGCCAGGGTGGCGGTGAAGGTGCAGCGCCCGGGGCTGCGCGAACAGATCACCCTGGATCTGTACATCGTGCGCAACATCGCCGCCTGGTTGAACAGCAACATCGGATTGATCCGCAGCGACCTCGTCGCCCTGATCGACGAACTGGGGCGTCGGGTGTTTGAGGAGATGGACTACCTCAACGAGGCCTCGAACGCTGAGACCTTCGCTGAGCTGCACCAACACAACCCTCGCATCGCTGTTCCAACGATCTATCGCAACGCCACCAGCCGCCGGGTGCTGACGATGGAGTGGATCGATGGCGTCAAGCTCACCAACCTCGATGCGGTTCGCGAGCTCGGTGTGGACCCGGACGACATGGTGGAAGTGGGCGTGAACTGCAGCCTTCAACAGTTGCTGGAGCATGGCTTCTTCCATGCGGATCCCCACCCCGGCAATCTCCTGGCCTTGGAGGACGGTCGCCTCTGTTATCTCGACTTCGGGATGATGAGCGAAGTGAGCCGCGAGTCACGCACCGGCTTGATTCAAGCGGTGGTTCATCTCGTGAACCGGAACTTCGGGAAGCTCTCCAAAGATTTCGTCACCCTGGGATTCCTGGCGGAAGACGTGAACCTCGAACCGATTGTTCCCGCCTTTGAGAAGGTCTTCAGCCAGGCCCTGGAGGCCGGCGTCAACCGCATGGATTTCAAAGCGGTCACCGACGACATGTCCGGTGTGATGTACAAGTTCCCCTTCCGGGTACCGCCTTACTACGCCCTGATCATTCGGTCGCTGGTCACCCTGGAGGGCATCGCCCTGAGTGTGGATCCGAACTTCAAGATCCTCGGTGCTGCCTACCCTTACTTCGCTAGGCGGCTGATGGAGGATCCCGATCCCCAACTGCGTCAAAGCCTTAAGGAGATGTTGTTCGACGGGGACGCCTTCCGTTGGACCCGTCTGGAAAATCTGGTCTCCAGCGCCGCCAGTCAGGCCCAGCTGGATCTGGAGGCCTTGCTCGATCAACTGCTCGACTTCCTGTTCTCTCCCAAGGCAGGGCTGCTCCGGGATCAACTGGTGACCGCCACGGTTGATCGGCTGGATGCCCTGGGTTGGTCAACGATGCAACGCCTGGGTCGACGCCTGCCCAAACGACTGCAACCCTCCGCCCTTGCCCAGACACCGCCCGGACTCTCCGATCCACTGATGCAACTGGAGCCGGTGCGGGAGTTGATTCAGGTGTTGCAGTCGTTGCCGGGATTCACACCCGACCTTCTCCTGCGTCGAATGCCGAGGGTGTTCAATGAACCAGACACCCGGCGCATGGGCTTCAAAGTGGCTCAGGGGCTGGCCGAACGGGGAGTTGTCCGCCTGGTGCGGGTCGCCGCTGGAGTTCCGGCCTAACTTCCGGCCAACACCTACAGCGTGATGCTCCCCAAGCCCTTCACCCGTTCCTCTCTGCTGGCCATGGCGGCAGGGCTTGGGCTGATGAGTTTGAGCAGGGTCATGCAACCCCTGCATGCCGCCACGGAGGTCGCCCTGGTGAGTGGTGCCTTCCGCCGCTCCATTCCCGTCAAGGAAATTGAACACCTGGCCGAAACCGGGGAAGCCACCGGGCTGCTGGAGGATCTGCTTGATCTCTCCGGGCAAGACCCCAACGAGGTGTCGCAGATGCTCAACCAGAGCCTCGAGCTTCCCCTGGTGCTCACAAGCCGTCTGGTCAACACACGGATCGGTGAGGCCATCCTGCGTCGTGTTGCACGCATCATTCATCCGATCTACACACCGGAACCTGAGGTGAGTGTTCCGGCGATCCGCGCCGGAGTGATCAGTGGATTGCAGAGCGAAGATGGCCTCACGGCAGTGAGCTTTTTGAAGAGCTACCCCAATGCCGTCATGGCGGTGAATCTTCCGGCTCTGTTTGGAGTGATCGAAAAAGCAGAATCCATCGCCGGTCTGGTGCAGTTTTTCTCCGACTCCCCCTTGGACGGATTGAAGGAAGCGCAACCCTGACCAAGCCCGGAGCAGACGCCGCCTAGATTCCGGCAATCCCCCCATCCCAGCCGGTGTCCCTGTTTCAGAACCTCCGTCGGCGTTTCACTGCCACCCCTGTGATGCAGGACTGGCCTGGACTGATTGAGGCTTATCGCAGCTGGCTTCCCGTCAGCGATGCGACGCCCGTGATCAGCCTGCGTGAAGGCGCCACCCCTCTGATCCCCGTGCCATCGGTTGCAGAACAGATCGGCAAGGGCGTGAAGGTGTTCGTGAAATACGACGGCCTGAACCCCACAGGGTCCTTCAAAGACCGGGGCATGACCATGGCCATCAGCAAAGCCAAAGAAGCCGGTTGTGAAGCGGTGATTTGTGCCAGCACGGGCAACACCAGTGCTGCGGCTGCGGCCTATGCCAGGCGGGGTGGGATGCGTGCCTTCGTCTTGATCCCGGATGGCTATGTCGCCCAGGGAAAACTGGCTCAGGCGTTGGTGTACGGCGCTGAGGTGTTGGCGATCCGCGGCAACTTCGACCGCGCCCTCGACATCGTTCGCAAAGCAGCGGAAAAGTATCCCGTCACCCTGGTGAACTCGGTGAATCCCTACCGGCTGCAGGGCCAGAAGACGGCGGCCTTCGAAATCGTGGACGCCCTGGGAGATGCACCCGACTGGCTTTGCATTCCGATGGGCAACGCCGGGAACATCACCGCCTACTGGATGGGTTTTCAGGAGTACCAGCAGGCGGGCCGGAGCCGCAGCCTGCCCCGAATGATGGGCTTCCAAGCCAGCGGATCCGCTCCTCTGGTGAACGACACCACGGTGACGGACCCCGAAACCATCGCCACCGCCATCCGCATCGGCAACCCGGTGAACCGAGCCAAGGCCCTGGCAGCACGCGAAGCCAGCAATGGCGCGTTCCTGGATGTCACCGATGCGGAGATCATTGCGGCCTACAAGCTTCTGGGCGGCCAGGAGGGAATCTTCTGCGAACCAGCCAGCGCTGCCTCTGTGGCAGGCCTGCTCAAACGAAAGGATGAAGTGCCGGCTGGTTCCACGGTGGTCTGCGTGCTGACCGGCAACGGCCTCAAGGATCCCGACTGCGCCATCAGCAACAACGACGCCGCCTTCCACACCGACCTCAATCCCGATCTGGGCACCGTCGCCGGTGTGATGGGCTTCTAAAAACCGCCTTCGATCGATCTGATCCAGCCCCCTGAAGGGGGCTTTTTTATGGCCGTAAGACCAAACCAACCGAAAAAGCGGCTGCGGAAGACGCCTTAAAACCATCCCAACACGCTGTGGAAAACAGGCGAGAACCATCCGCCCGTTTGTCGCGCGAGTTTTCCACTCGCTGTGAAGAGGTGGAAAACGAAGCCTCACTCCCCATCCTGTGAAAAATTCTCCTCAGCCCTGGCTCATCGAGAACTGTGATGAGCGCTGGTTTCTGAGCTCCTTTCCCCCTTTTCCCCAGGCCCTACGACGGCTGTTTTTGTTTTTTATTTTCTAAATCCATAAGAACCAAATAGCCGAACAGAAGCTCCCGAACCATTGGCCATTGCACTTCCCCTCAGCCTGTGAAACCGTGGGACACCTCAGCGCGCTCAGGTCTTCAGGACGATGAAGGTGGTCTGTTCACAGTCCGAACTGAATAGCGCTCTGCAATTGGTGAGCCGTGCAGTCGCCACACGCCCCACGCACCCGGTTCTGGCCAATGTCTTGCTCACCGCCGATGCCGGCAGCAACCGCCTCAGTCTGACTGGTTTTGACCTGAGCCTGGGAATTCAGACGTCTCTCGCCGCCAGTGTGGACACCAGCGGGGCCATCACACTGCCGGCCCGTCTGCTGGGAGAGATCGTGTCCCGCTTGTCCAGCGATTCTCCGGTCACCCTCGCCGTAGACGATTCCGGTGAGCAGGTTCAGCTCACCAGCCTCAGCGGCAGCTATCAGATGCGCGGCATGAGCGCTGACGACTACCCCGATCTTCCGATGGTGGAGAGCGGCATGACGCTCAAGCTGCAACCTGAACGGTTGGTGCAGGCGCTCAAAGGCACCCTGTTTGCCAGCAGTGCTGATGAAGCGAAGCAACTGCTCACCGGCGTGCATCTCAAGTTCAACCAGCGAGCTCTGGAAGCGGCTGCCACCGATGGTCACCGCCTTGCCGTGCTCAATGTTGAAGATGCCCTGCAGGATGCGGCCGTGACCGATGCGGTGGACGACGAGGGGTTCGACGTGACGCTTCCATCGCGCTCACTGCGGGAGGTGGAGCGGCTGATGGCGTCCTGGCGGTCCGATGAACCGGTCAGTTTGTTCTGTGATCGCGGCCAGGTGGTGTTTCTTGCGGCCGACCAAATGGTCACCAGCCGCACCTTGGAAGGTACCTATCCCAATTACGGCCAGCTGATCCCCGATGGTTTCACCCGCACCTTTGGAATGGACCGTCGCGCTCTGATCGCTGCTTTGGAGCGGATTGCTGTTCTCGCTGATCAACACAACAACGTTGTGAAATTCAGCAGTCAGCCCGAGGACGGTGTTGTCCAGATCAGTGCCGATGCGCAGGATGTGGGCAGTGGCTCTGAATCGCTTCCCTCCAACTTGGAGGGTGACGCCATGCAGATTGCCTTCAATGTTCGCTATCTGCTGGATGGCCTGAAAGCCATGGGCTCTGATCGGATTGTTCTCCACTGCAACGCGCCCACCACGCCGGCTGTGCTTCGTTCCGAGGAAGCGTCCGAAGCCTTCACTTATTTGGTGATGCCTGTTCAAATTCGTTCCTGATGTGTCGCTACCGGATCAGCTGCTCCTCAGTGATCTTCTGAGTCATACGGTTCGTTGTGATCTGGGTCTGGATCACGGGCCTGGGGTCATGGCCTGGATGCATCCGCCGGTGCATCGGCTTCTGGGCTGGGTCAGCCGTCCATCGGCCCTGCGCATGTCACGGGATGTCTGGCGTTTGAACCAATGTTGTGGTTTGAGCGATCAACAGGTGTTTGTGCGTGGCGAGCCGGCGGTCACCGATCAGGTGACCCTTGAGCGCTTGCCCACGCTGATGGATGCGGCCTTGCTGGACCGTGACGGTGAGCGAATCGGCAGCGTTGTGGACCTTGATTTTCGACCTGCCGATGGCGCGATTCTTCACTACCTGATCGCCCGCAGCGACCCGCGGTTGCCGGGGAGTTCCCGATGGCGTTTGGCTCCCGATCGCATCCTTGATCAACAACCGGGTCAGATCCAAACCGGCCTGATGGGATTGGACGATCTGCCCATGGCTCGCGCCAGCGTTCGGCACGATCTGCTCCAACGCACTCAACACTGGCGGGACCAGCTCCGTTCCATGGGTGATCGGGCCGGTGATCGCCTGGAGGGTTGGTTGGACGACTCGCCCATCGATGAGCTGCGATCGGAAAGTGTGCGCTTCAGATCCGACGACGAGGATGAACCAAGAGAGGTGTCTGGACCTGAGGTCTGGGACGATGAAAGGGGGGACGAGACTCCCTCCCGCCGCCGTCACGAGGACGAAGATCCCTGGGTCTGACGGGCGGTCGGCAACACTGGGGGGAGGTGCTCCGCGATTCGTGGTTTCCTCCCCTGCGTACGACATAGCTGCAGCCCTGAAGCAGGAAGGGCTCAAGCCCAGTGACTGGGATGAGATCTGTCGGCGTCTCGGCCGCGAGCCGAATCGAGCCGAACTGGGCATGTTCGGCGTGATGTGGTCCGAACACTGCTGTTATCGCAATTCCCGGCCTTTGCTGAGTGGCTTCCCCACGGAGGGACCACGCATCCTTGTGGGACCCGGCGAAAACGCTGGTGTGGTGGATCTCGGTGGGGGCCATCGGTTGGCCTTCAAGATCGAAAGCCACAACCACCCCTCCGCCGTCGAACCCTTTCAGGGGGCAGCCACAGGGGTGGGCGGCATCCTGCGTGACATCTTCACGATGGGGGCCCGTCCGATCGCGCTGCTGAACGCTCTGCGCTTCGGCCCTCTTGAGGATCCCGCCAACGTT